>CANCAY010000004.1 GCA_947374225.1 Chitinophagaceae bacterium
AATTCTTTAAATAATAAACTATAATCTTTCGTAAAAGACTATTCGTCCATATAAAGTGACAATAATTTAAACTATGCACCAATGACATTGGTCATATATTTTAACGACTTAACTCATGGAATCGAATTATCTCATACTGGTAACGCAAACAAAATCTTCGTCGAAATAATAATTCAATTGCACTTTAAGCACTACTTCCTTGTGCCTTATTAATGCTGGAACCACCCCTACTTCACCCTCTGCAAATCCTTCTATAATAAAATGCTCAGAAAAATCTATCCCATTTTGTTCATACATTTTATACATGGCTTCTTTGGCTGCCCAATAAAAAGCCAATTGTTTTAATTGTTTTTCTGGAGCCAGGGTATCCACTAATTCCTTTTCTGTTTTATGTAAAAACTTATGCGCCACTTTCGCAATTCTTTCATGAATGATCTCTATATCCATTCCTATTGGGTCTGTATCACTAACGGCAACCGCTGCATACCCTTTGCAATGAGACAATGAAAAATGAAAATCACCTCCAGGAATCCAAGGCTTACCATTCGGCGCAATTTCTATCTTATCTAATTCCATCTCCGGCATCATCATTTTTAATAGCCATCTTGCCGCTAAATGTTGGATTTTTCGCTCCGGATTTTGGATATCTACCAACAATTCCATCTCTTCTTCAAAATAAGAAAGGGGCTCTTGGATGGCCCAAATGGCAAAATGATTGGTCTCGTTAATATTTTGTTGATAAAAGAAAGGCATAGAAAAAAGCTTTGAGTTAGATTGCAGCCACAAATTTAACACAAATCCACAAAGATGATTTTATCTGACAAAAGAATATTGGAAGAAATTGAAAAAGGTACAATTGTAATTACTCCATACGATCGTAAAGATTTAGGAAGTAATAGTTATGACGTTCATTTAGGCAAATGGTTGGCTACATATGATAGCAGTATTCTAGACGCTAAACTGCATAACACAATTACCTATTTTGAAATTCCTGACGATGGTTTTGTGTTAGAACCAACTGGATTTTACTTAGGTGTTACAGAAGAGTATACTGAAACCCATGCCCATGTTCCTTTCTTAGAAGGCAAGTCTTCTACTGGGCGATTAGGCATTGACATACACGCAACAGCTGGAAAAGGTGATGTTGGATTTTGTGGTAATTGGACTTTAGAAATTTCAGTGAAACAACCCGTTCGTATTTATAAAGGCATGCCAATTGGACAACTAATCTACTTCCCTGTTGACGGCGAAATTGAAGTAAGCTATAACCAGAAGGCAAATGCAAAATACAGCGGTCAGCCAGACAAACCTATTGAGAGCATGATGTGGAAGAATAAGTTTTAAATTAATCCTTCCTTTTTAAAATTTCGTTTTAATTTTCAATTTCTGGGCAACCTTCTATAGGCCAATGCCCATAATAGAACGTCATTATAACTGTCTATCCCATTAGCCTGTTTATTCCATCGTAGAAACTGATCATACATTTTTTCAGATCCTGGAAGTCTTTCAGCTTCCCTATTAAGAAAGAATGCCCTGATTTGCTGCCTGTCTTTAAGTACTAAAGGCGACAACAAGCTTTTATTTCTTTCTACAACCTGCTTCCATTTTTTAAAGTTGCCTGTTTTTGCCAATAACATTAGTTGAGCTTGCTGACTATAACTAAATAGCTGCAACTGCATGGCATATTTAAATAGTGGGTCCTTAGATTCCGACGCTATCACAAAAGCTATAAAATTAGCTTCTGTCTCTGAAGCATAACCTAATTGATGCGCAATTTCATGACAAACTGTAAATGGTTGAACTAAAATAGGAAGTTCGGGACGTATAATTGCTTCCCCAGTAATTGGTTGATAAAATGCCAGATACCCAAAATAGTCACCCCATTTAGGAAAAAGTGCTGTTTTCAAATTTGGGTGCGAATAGTCCAAAAATGGATGCACTCTAGAAATGCTTTGATATTCCAAAATAGAACGCTCAAAAATGGATTTTAAACTAATTTTTGAAAAATTACTGTCAAGTTCCACTTGAGCGCTCTCAAGACTATCAATTAATTTAGTTCTTGTATTATTTAATTCTGTTATAAGATCCAGCGACAATTGGTCCATTTCCTGCTCAGTATAGCTACTTGCTACCTGTATATTGAACTGACTAGCAGGATTAGTCTGCTGATAGTTCAGCCCCCATATAAGCTGAAAAACAACATAAACCTGAACTAGCCAAAAGATAAAATTTTTAAATAATGGCTTCCAAAAATCATTAAAACTATTTGTTATTTTAATTGAATTAAAATATAATAAACATTTGATTATCAAATATATAAGCAATATTATATAAACTAATTCTCCAATTGCCATTGGGATTAAATTGCTTATCACTCTCATACCCAATGACATGCTTTGGAATAAACCATGGGTGTAAAAACGACCAATACATCCCGGGAAAAAACCAGCAATAAAAAGGGCTAGCGCAATGGTTCCCCATATAAGCCAGTGCTTAGTTTTGACTGCGCTTGGAATACTATTTTTAGACCTTTTGTACATGAAATTATTTATACCGTTAAAATTAGGATAAACTTTGTCTTTTCATTGTATTTTAGTAACTTTGCCGTCCCTTAAAGTACGGATATGGGCCAAAATAGAACTTTTGAAATACCATTCGTGGGTCTAACCCATGGATTACATGAGTTCAATTACCGTATTGAGGACAAGTTCTTTGTGGATTTTGGAGCTCAGGAATTTAGTAATTGCGATACAAACATTAAGCTTGTTTTGGATAAGCATCAGGGTTTTATGCAATTGCAATTCGATGTTGACGGAACCATTGAAACCATTTGCGATCGTTGTGGAAATCCACTTACGGTTCAATTATGGGACGAGTTTAAACTAGTTGTTAAGCTTGTTGATGATCCTGATACCATGAATAGCCAAGAAGAAGACCCGGATATTTACTACATTGATCGCAATGAAAGTCATTTGTCAGTCGCCTCTTGGATATATGAATTCATAATTCTGAGTATCCCTTTACAACATGTTTGTAAAGAAAATGAAAAAGGTGAATCAACTTGTGATCAGAAATCATTGGAAGCACTTTCAAAATTGAAAGGCGCCCCACTTGATGTAAATGACAAGAATATTTGGAAAGGACTGGATCAGTTCAAAGAATTTGAAGAAGAAGAAGACGCGAACGCGTCTGATAATGAAGTAGATTAAAAAAGGTTGATTAGAAAATAAAATATAAAGTAAAAATTTAAAACATAAGAGATGCCTAATCCTAAACGCAGACACTCACAACAACGTAGTGCAAAAAGAAGAACTCACTATGTAGCACAAGAAGTTACATTGAGCAAAGATGGTACAACAGGAGAAATCCACGTACGTCACCGTGCTCATGTACAAGAAGGAAAATTGTTCTACAAAGGAAAATTAGTATCTGAAAAAGCGCCTTTAAAAGCCTAATTCAAACTTAGAATGAATATCGGAATAGATATGATGGGTGGTGATTTTGCACCGCTGGAAGCCGTAAAAGGAGTTCAACAATATCTTTCTAATTCTGAGAATAACATATTCTGCATTGGTGAAGAAACCCAGTTGAATGAATTATTTCAACAACATGGGATCTCTTCACCATTTTTGCATGTAGTACATGCATCAGAAGTTATCGGTTATCACGAACACCCTACCAAAGCTTTAAAAGAAAAACCTAATTCGTCAATAGCGATTGGATTTGGATTATTAGCTGCAGGGAAAATTGATGCTTTTCTAAGTGCTGGTAATACTGGCGCCATGCTAGTAGGTGCTATGTTTAGTATCAGACCAATTAAAGGAGTGTTGAGACCTACTATTGCCACTTTACTTCCAAAGTTAAATGGTAAGACAGGATTATTGGTTGACGTTGGTTTAAATGCAGACTGCAAAGCTGAACAGTTAAATCAGTTTGGTATTTTAGGTAATCTTTATGCTAAGCATATCTTAAACATTGAAGCACCTACTGTAGGTTTATTAAATGTTGGAGAAGAAGAAGGTAAAGGAAATATTTTAGCGCAAGCCACCTACCCTTTACTTAAAGCAAATACTGCAATTGAATTTATTGGTAATGTAGAAGGAAGAGATCTTTTCAATGACAAAGCAGACGTTATAGTTTGTGATGGCTTCACTGGAAATATCATTCTTAAAACTGCAGAAGCAATGTATGAAGCTGCGGCGCATCAAAACCTAGGAAATGATTCCTTCTTTGGACGTTTCCATTTTGAAAACTATGGCGGTACTCCAGTCCTTGGTGTAAATAAGCCAGTAATTATTGGTCATGGAATTAGTAATGCAAAAGCATTTAAAAACATGATCGCATTAGCAGAAAAAATGATAGAAACTAAATTCTGCGACATCATTACAAGCAATTTCGAGAACTTATAGTATTTTACTAACATTCCTTAGCATTCTAGAATTTTAAGTTAATTTCACATTGAAACTAACAAGCAAACTTATGTGGTTAAATAATATTTTAGAAACAATTGGGAATACCCCACTTATTCGACTAAACAAAATCACATCTGATATTCCAGCTACTATATTAGCAAAAGTGGACTATTTTAACCCAGGCAATTCCATTAAAGATAGAATGGCATTAAAGATGGTGGAAGTTGCAGAAGCTGAAGGAAAATTAAAACCAGGTGGAACCATTATTGAATGTACTAGTGGAAACACTGGTATGGGCTTAGCTTTGGCTGCAGTTGTGAAAGGTTATAAATGTATTTTTACTACTACCGACAAACAAAGTAAAGAAAAAATGGATATCCTTAGAGCCGTTGGTGCTGAAGTGATAGTTTGTCCTACCAATGTTGCACCCGAAGATCCTGCTAGTTATTATTCTGTTGCTCGAAAATTAGCAGCAGAAATTCCAAACTCTTATTTCTTTAATCAATATGATAATTTAGCAAATCGTCAAGCCCATTACGAGAGTACGGGTCCTGAAATTTGGAAACAAACTGAGGGGAAAATTACGCATTTAATATGTACTGCAGGAACTGGCGGAACCATCACAGGAACCGCAAAATATTTAAAAGAACAAAATCCGGATATTCAGATTTGGGCAGTAGATCCTATAGGTTCTTTATTGACCCATTATTTTGAAACAGGCAAAGTGGATATGGACTATGTACAACCCTATGTTGCTGAAGGTTTTGGCGAGGATTTTGTACCTGCTAATTATGACATGACTGTCATTGACCATTTTGTACAAGTATCAGATAAAGACGGAGCTGTTATGACCAGAAAACTGGCTAAAGAAGAAGGCCTTTTTTGTGGTTATAGCGCAGGTGCATGTATTCAAGGTTTAATGCAGTTAAAAGACCGTTTAAAGCCTACAGATGTTGTGGTTTGTATATTCCACGACCACGGTAGTAGATATATAGCAAAAGTATATAATGACGACTGGATGAAATCCAAGGGATTTATGTAAACCCCTCATGCTAACGGCCATTTGGTTCTAAATTTGTATATTTGTCACTCAAATAATAAACTATGAGCAAGTACAGAGCAGGTGTTTTATTCGGCAAAGAATTGGAAACATTGTATAACGACGCAAAAGCAAACAATTTTGCAATTCCAGCAGTAAATACAACTGGAACAGATACTATTAATGCAGCTATTGAAACAGCTGCAAAAGTGAACTCTCCTATCATAATTCAATTTTCAAATGGTGGTGCTCAATTTATCGCAGGTAAGGGTATGCCAAATGACAATTTGCAAGCAAATATTCAAGGTGCTATTGCAGGTGCATTACATGTGCACCAAGTAGCTAAATTTTATGGCGTTCCTGTTATTTTACATACAGACCACGCTTCTAAAAAATGGTTACCATGGATCAGCGCTTTGATTGACGAAAGTGAAAAATATCACAAATTACATGGTCAACCTTTATTCAGTTCACATATGTTGGACTTGTCTGAGGAACCAATTGAAGAGAATATCCAAACATCAGTTGAATTTTTCAAACGCATGGCTCCATTAGGAATGGGTATTGAAATTGAATTAGGTGTTACAGGTGGTGAGGAAGATGGTGTTGATAATAGTGGAGTTGAAAACGACAAATTATATACACAACCAGAGCACGTTGCTTACGCTTATACTGAATTAGGTAAAGTAGGTAATTTATTTACAGTAGCTGCTGCATTTGGTAATGTACATGGTGTGTATAGCCCAGGTAATGTGGAATTAAAACCTGAAATTTTACACAATAGCCAATTACATATTGAGAAAACAATGGGTACTGCTCCAAAGCCAGTATACTTTGTATTCCATGGTGGTTCTGGTTCTCCTCAAAATCAAATCAGAGAAGCAATTGGATACGGTGCTATCAAAATGAACTTAGATACCGATTTACAATGGGCATTCTGGGAAGGTGTTTTAGGATACTACAAAAAGAATGAAGCTTATTTACAGACTCAATTAGGAAATCCTGAAGGAGCTGAAAAGCCAAATAAGAAATATTACGATCCAAGAGTTTGGTTGAGAAAAGGTGAAGAGTCATTTATTAAAAGATTAGAACAATCTTTCGAAGACTTAAACTGTATCAACAAAAACGCTTAATAAAAATTTTAAACAGCCGCCTCATTGAAAAATGGGTGGCTGTTTAATTTATATAAGTTCATAGAGATTAAAACGATTGCTCACTTAAATGTAACGCTATGCGAAACAGAGAAGAAGATATTGAAGTGAATTTAACTGGAGAAGAAACACCAGCTTCAGAAGCTAGTAAGTCTAGATGGTTCAAAAGAATCAGAAAGGGAATCACTACTTCTACTGCAGACAAAAAAGAAACACCAGAAGGACTTTGGACAAAATGTCCTACTTGTAATCATATAGGCACTAGTGCAGAATTAAGAGAACACTTATTTATATGTACTAGTTGTAACTATCATCACCGTATTGGTAGTGATGAATATTTTGATATTCTATTTGATGACCAAGACTACAATGTACTATTTGATAATATTGTAAGTAAGGATGCTTTAAATTTTACCGACCTTAAGAATTATCAAAAACGTTTAGACGAAATTCATTCTAAAACCGACTTGAAAGATTCAATGCGTGTGGGTGTAGGTAAAATGAATGGAGAACCTTATGTGGTAGCCTGTATGGACTTTGAATTTATTGGAGGTTCATTAGGAAGTGTAATGGGTGAAAAATTTAGTCGTGCAGTAGACTATTGTATAGAACACCATTTACCATTTTTAGTAATTAGTAAAAGTGGTGGTGCACGTATGATGGAAAGTGCTTTTAGCTTAATGCAATTAGCAAAAACTAGCGGTAAACTATCACAGTTAAGCGATGCTAAACTACCCTTCATTTCATTATTAACCGACCCAACATTTGGAGGAATCTCGGCTAGCTTTGGAATGTTAGGTGATATTAATATAGCAGAACCTGGAGCTTTAATAGGCTTTGCAGGTCCTAGAGTTATTAAAGAAACTATCAAAAGAGACTTACCTCCTGGATTTCAACGAAGTGAATTTTTATTAGAGCATGGATTCTTAGATTTTATAGTAGATCGTAAAGATTTGAAGAATAAATTGGCAGAAGTAGCGTTCTTATTTAGAAGCTAAGTCAACATGGCAAAGAAACCGTTACCAGCAAAAGAACTTAATAATAGGCAAGCCTATTTCAACTACGCTATAGAGGATAAATATGTGGCTGGCCTTGTATTGCTTGGAACCGAAGTAAAGTCTATTAGAGAAGGTAAAGTAAGTTTCAATGACTCATTCTGTTTTTTTGACAGAGGTGAATTATGGGTACGTAGTCTTTATATAAACGCCTACTCGCATGGCTCAGCCAATAATCATATTGAAGTACATGACCGTAAATTATTATTAGAAAAAAGAGAGCTAAAGAAAATTGAAGGAAAAGTAAAAGAAAAAGGATTCACTATAGTTCCATTAAGAATTTTCTTTAACGAAAAACATTACGCCAAACTAGAAATTGGGATTGGTAAAGGAAAGAAGGAATTTGACAAACGCGAGACCATCAAGAATAGAGATATCGATAAAGATATCAAGCGTTATTTAGCGAAGTAAATATAGGATTTGTCAAATAAAATTTCATGGAGGAACTCCTTCTGATAATATCAATTCATAGAATGGTTAATTATTAATCGTACTTCCCTGTATTTTCTTTTTTGTATTCTAACTGTTCCGCTAGCGCTGAAGGATCAGGACTATTTGTTGTTGCATAAGCTATACCTAGCAAGACTATAAAAATTCCACCTGCAAATAAAAGTTCATTGGTTTGCCACCAATAACCCCAGGCTTGATTCAGTTTTGCATGCTGTGGTTGACTTAATTCATAAATAACTTCTACCCTTTGCCCAATCTTATTTTTAAATTTAACTGGGTCTAGTGCAACTTGATACGTCTTTCCATCTTCCACAAAATTTGCAATAATCTCCTCTCCTTTTAGTTCGACTAATGCGGGAGTTGTTTCACTATCAAAATAGTCTGGGCTTCTACTAAAAGGCAGGTACACAAAAAACAAGACTAGAAATAATATGACAGACGATTTGATCAAGCTTTAAGCTAAACTTCTAAAGTCAACTGGAACTAATTTACTTACACCAGGCTCTTGCATGGTTACTCCATAAATTACATCCACAGCACTCATGGTTTGCTTATTGTGTGTTACAATAATGAACTGTGAGTTGTCAGAGAACTTCTGAATCATTTGTGTGAACTTACCTACGTTAGCGTCATCCAAAGGCGCATCCACCTCATCCAGGATACAGAATGGTGCTGGCTTAATTAAGTAAATGGCAAACAACATGGCAGTCGCAGTTAAAGTTCTTTCTCCTCCACTCAATTGTGTGATAGAAGAAGGACGCTTACCCTTAGGCTTAGCTACAATCTCTACCGCTGTTTCTGCTAAATTGTCTGGATCCACTAATATTAAATCACAAGAATCTTCTTCTGTAAATAATGCTTTGAATACTTTTTGGAAGTTTTCTCTTGCAGTATTATAAGTTTCTAAGAACGCTTGATTCGCTGTTGCTTCAACCTCTTGAATGGTTTGCATTAAACTTTCCTTAGCAGTTACTAAGTCATTCTTTTGCTCTAAGATAAAGTCATAACGCTTCTTCATTTCAGTATACGCTTCAATTGCTGTTGGATTTACTTCACCCATATTCTCTAAACGCTTCTTCATCTTGTCCACGTTTATTTGTAATTCCTCTAAGCTATCTTCTGTTTGACGTCCTAAATTCAATACGTCTTCTAGTTCTACTTTAAACTCCACGCTTAAACGCTCTTTTGTTCCAGCTAACTGTAACTTAAGTGTATTTAATTTATCCTTAATCTCATTAATCAATTGATCCATTAATTCTTTAGACTTCACTTGATGTCTTAAAGCACTTTCTTTTTCTTGTAAAGAAGTTCTTAATGTATAATACGATTGGTCTGCTTCATTCAATTTCAATTCTTCCTCTTCCTTAGTTCTTAATAAGACAACTAATTCATTATCTACAGCTTCTAATTGTGCTCTGCTCTCTACTATTGCAGTGGATGCTTCTGTTAATTGAACCGTATTAGTTTGAATTTGAGCGACTAAGTCATTCAATTGATTCTCTTTAAACACAACTTCTTGTTGTAAAGATTCAATTTTACTTTGTTGCTTAGTTAATTGTAAATTCATTTCATTGAATTCACCACTAGCTAAATGGTAAGCTTGCTCAGCCGTTTGGTATGCTAATTCAACATCCGCTAATTGAGCTTGCGTTTCATGCAATGAAATATTCAATGCTTCTAATGCTACTCTTGTATCTGCAATTGCAGCATGCTCTTCTTGAACTTTAGCAGCAAACTCAGCTAATTTAGAAATTGCATTGGTTTGTGCTGCTTGTAAATTCTCTAATCTATTCTTATTTGCAAATACTTCATTAATCAATGTGTTGATAGATTGCTCTGTACTGCGTATTTCATTCTCTTTCAACAATTCATTAAATTCTAAAACAGAACTATGTTTTACTTGAATTTGATCTTTTAAGTTATTCACCACTTTCTCTTGTGATTGAATATCTTCTAATAATTTTTCTAAATTCTTAGCACGTCCAATTTTCTTTCCTTCGAATAAACCAACACTACCTCCTGTTAAAGTATATTTACCTTTAACATATTTACCAGTTTTCTCTAAGATAATCCCAGTACTATTTGCTTCTAAAGCAGCTTCGTTTTCTGCAATGAAAACATTGCCTAATAAATGATTCGCTAATGCAGCATATTGAGGGTCTACTTCTATCACTGATAATGCAGCAATTGTGTTAGAAGGTGCAGATTCTACTTTAGCACCAGTCAACTGATCTAATAAGAAGAAATTTGCTTTACCTTTTTTATTATCGTCTAATAATTGAACCGCTTGCATACCTTCTTTCAAATTATTAACTACATAATAGTTTAAATAAGGCTCTAATACATTCTCAACAGCAGTTCGATATTGCTCTTGAACATATAATATATCAGATAAGATTGGTGCATTATGATTCCATCCAGTATTCTTATGTAAGAACTTAACACTCTCCGGATATCCTTCCATTGAGTCTACTAAGCTCTTTAATAAATCGTATTCATTCTTCTTAGCATCTAATATTCTTGACTGCTCTGCTAAATTGGATCTTAATAATTCCAACTCCGCTTGTGTTTCAAAAATACTAGCTTTTGCTTTCTCATGTTGCGCTTGTAATTCTACCAAATGTGCTTTGCTTGTAGCTAAGTCTTGCTCCTTAGTAGCCAATTGAGCTGTAATATCTTGAATTTGACCAACTCTATGTTGTTGCTCTTCTTCTAATTGATGTTGGCTTCTTTGAACGTTTTGAATAGACGTGTCAGATACTGCTACTTTCTTCTCTGCATCAAATTGATTGCGTTGGATTTGTCCGTACTGTTGACGTAAATTATCCAATACAGAACGTTGGTCATCAAACTGTGCTCTTTTGTTTGTCAACTCAACCTGTGATTGCTCTACTCTATTTTTAAAATCTAAATATAATTTCTCTTCGTCTACCACTTGCAATTTAGTATACTCAATAGAGTCACCAATTGTTTTTACTTGGCCTTCTGCACGCTCTAAAAATTCTTGTAACCCTTTTTCTTTGTCATTTAAATAGTCTAAACGCTGAGCAGCTAAGTTTTTATCATTCTCTTTAGATCTCAATTTACCCAACACTTCATTGAACTCGTGTTGCATACTTTGTAAACCTCTTTCCTTCTCAATAAATACCAATCGGTCTTGCTCTAATGTAGCTTCTTCAATTGCTATAGCAGCTTCTAATTGGAACTTCTTATCTGTCTCTGCTTCTTGTTGATCATTAAGATCTTTGTAGGTAATATTGAAACCTTCTAATGCTGCAATAGCTAATTCAATTGCAGTTTCCTTATAGTCTTTTTTGATCTCAAAATACTTCTCCGCTTTCTTTGCTTGATTCTCTAAAGTTTTTAATTGGTTATTAATTTCAAATAACAAATCTTCAATTCTAGACAAATCTTGTTCAGTAGCGTCTAATTTATTTTTAGCTTCTTTCTTTCTAGTTTTATAGATAGTAATTCCCGCAGCTTGCTCTAACATTTTACGACGGCTATTATCTTTATCCTTGATAATATCGTCTACCATTCCTAATTCAATAATTGCATAACTGTCGGTACTCACACCTGTGTCCATGAATAAATTATGGATGTCTTTCAAACGACAAGCCACATCATTCAAACGGTATTCACTTTCACCATTTTTATAATAACGACGCGTCACCGTAATGGTGCTAAATTCTGTAGGCAATAAATTCTTGGTATTCTCGAAAGTCAAACTTACTTCCGCCATACTACTCGCATTTCTAGTTTTAGAACCATTGAAAACCAATGAATCTAAATTCTCAGATCTAAGGGCAGAAATCTTTGATTCCCCAATAACCCATCTAATACTATCAATGATATTACTTTTACCACAACCGTTTGGTCCAATAATGCCGGTAATTCCTTCGTCAAACTTGACAATTGTTTTGTCAGCAAAACTCTTGAACCCTTTGATTTCTAATGACTTTAGTCTCACTTTCTTTGATCTTTAATATGTCTGCGAACATATGAAAAAAGCTGCAAGTTGTCAAGTAAAATCAGGTCAAATTATGACTAATTTATAGGAATTTTAGTGCTTTTCTACCAGTTTGCCCCCCTCGGTAGTTAAGGTTCTTGATGGAAACTTGTTCACCACCATGAAATCGTGGGTTGCCATAACGATAGCCGTACCGTCATCTTTGGCAATTTGGAACAATAATTGCATGATTTCGTCACTGGTTTCAGGGTCTAAACTACCCGTTGGCTCGTCTGCAAGGATCAATTTTGGTGAATTTAACAAGGCTCGAGCAATGTCTACCCTTTGTTGCTCCCCTCCACTCATCTCATAAGTCATTTTGAACCCCTTATTTTGAAGACCTACTTTGTTCAAAACGTCGTCAATTTTCTGTTCTATCAACTTTTCGTCCTGCCAGCCAGTTGCTTTTAAAACGAATTTTAAGTTTTCTTGAACCGTTCTATCTGTCAATAACTGGAAATCCTGAAAAACCACCCCTAAATTTCTTCTTAAAAATGGCAATTTTTTCCAGTCCATTTCTTTTAAATCAAAGCCTACTACTTTACCATTACCCTCGGTCAATGTAATTTCCCCATATAAAGTTTTAAGTAAACTACTTTTGCCGGTGCCTGTTTTACCGACTAAGTAAACAAATTCTCCGCGCTCCACTGCAAAATTCACCTCCTGCAAAATCAAGTTTCCACTTTGATAAATATTAACATGATCTAACTGAACAACTATCTCACTCATGGCACTTTGTTTGTTTATTTGTAAATATAACTAACCTCTATATAATTAAAATTAATAGCTAAATGTTTCTGTTCCAAAACTTCCCTTTAAAACTAATTCTTTACTATCCGACGCTTCCACTCTTCCAATTATTTGCGCTTCAATATTAAATCCTTTTGCAATTGCAATTAATGCTTCTGCAGAACTTGCGTCAGTGAAAATTTCTAAACGATGCCCCATATTGAAAACCTGATACATTTCTTTTGCATTAGCTCCTGAATTCTCTTGAATCAATTTGAAAATTGGGGGCACTTCCATTAATGCATCTTTTACAATTTTCATAGGTCCTGGCAAGTATTTCATACACTTAGTTTGACCACCGCCACTACAATGAATCATCCCTTTTATAGCATCAAAATGTTCCGTTAAAATAGCTTTCACTAATGGTGCATACGTCCTTGTTGGACTCAATAATAATTTACCAACCGACACAGCTCCAAATCCAGCAATATCAATAGTATCAGTAATTTTATTCTTTCCAATATATACTACTTGGTCGTTCAATTTAGGCTCGAAAGTTTCAGGATATTTAGTTGCATATTCTTTACTCAAAACATCATGTCTTGCACTTGTTAAACCGTTACTTCCTAAGCCACTATTATATGAATTTTCATAGGTTGCTTGACCATGACTTGAGAACCCCACAATTACCTGTCCTGGTGCAATTAAATCATTAGTGACTAATTTAGTTTTAGGCCATCTTGCAGTCATCGTTCCATTCACTGCAATAGTTCTAACCACGTCTCCTACGTCTGCAGTTTCGCCACCTAAAAATTCAATATTTACACCGAATGTTTTTAGTGTATTAAAGAAATCTTGTGTGCCATTTATTACCTCACTTAATACTTCCCCAGTAATCACTAATTTGTTTCTATCAATAGTTGACGAGAATAATATTTGATCATAGATGCCTACACATAACAAATCGTCTAAATTCATGGCAATGGCATCCTGCGCAATTCCTTTCCAAACACTTGCATCGCCCGTCTCTTTCCAATAGATATATGCTAAAATACTTTTAGTACCTGCGCCGTCGGCATGCATGATATTAATATACTCGGAATTGCCACCTAAAAAGTCTGCATATAGCTTACAAAAGGCATTTGGGTATAATCCCTGATCTAAATGCTGTATGGCTGCATGAACTTCTTCTTTTTGAGCGGAAACCCCGCGTTGAGCGTACAATGACATGGATCTAAATTGGTTTGTGTGACAAAGGTACAATTGTTTTACATTTGTGCCATATTTAGCAATTATAAGATGAATGTTCACTACGACTTACTACAATTACCCCCATTTCGCAATGCCGTGATAACCACTGGCGCATTTGACGGTGTTCATAAAGGACATCAGCAAATTATTGACAGAATGAAAGTATTGGCGAGCCAAAATAATGGAGAAACCATTATTATCACATTTCACCCCCACCCTAGAAAAGTCATTTCCTCGGTACCTGGTGAGATTAAGCAATTGACTAACCTGAATGAGCGCATCAAATTATTAGAAAATGCCGGAGTAGACCATTTAGTTGTTGTTAAATTTGATCACCGTTTTTCTAACATGACGGCCGAACAATATGTTAAAGATTTTCTAGTTACTTATTTTCACCCAAGTACTATCATTGTTGGCTATGACCACCGTTTTGGAAATGGCCGTATTGGTAATTTTGAATTACTAGAATCCTATGGCAAAAGCTTAGGATTTAAAGTTGAGGAAATAAATGAACAAATGGTAGGTGAGGAAATTGTAAGCTCTACCTTAATTAGAAACTACATTGTTGACAAGAATATAAAAAAAGCAAACGAACTACTAGGATATCCTTACTTTTTTGAAGGATACGTAGTTAGAGGTAATCAATTAGGTAGAACTATTGGATTTCCTACCGCTAATTTGCATATAGATGACGAAGAAAAACTAATTCCATCAAATGGAGTTTACGCTGTAAAAGTAAAAGGCCTTTGTACAAATGGCGCTTTGCTTCAAGGCATGATGAATATAGGTGTAAGACCCACTGTGGACGGACATAAAAAAGTAATTGAAGTAAATATCTTCAACTTTGACCAAGATATTTACGAGCAAAATATCACAGTTCTGGTTTATGAGTTTATTAGGGGCGAACAGAAATTTGAAGGATTGGATGCATTAAAGAGTCAACTTCATAATGACAAGCAAACTGTAGCTACTATTTTGCAGCAGTATCCATAATCTTAATTACCAATTCCTTTAGCAAATCCGAGTCGGTATTGGAAGCGTCATTGATTCCCAACACACGTAAATTATATTCGTGTATCAATAATAAAATTTGCTCTACTTTACTATAAGAATAATGTCTTGTAGCTGCGATATAATTTTTTACCATATAGGGCGATATTCCCACTTCGCTCGCAATCCTTTTCTCGTCCTGAGTTCCAGCGCCATAAATAGCGTAGACCTTACTAAAAAAAGCATATAGGGTTGGTAAAATTAATTGTATGGGTGCTGCCTTATTATTGGATTCAAAGTATTGAATCATTTTAATGGCTTTGGAAAAATTTCTTTGCGCAACTGCATCTTGAAATTCAAAGGCATTGTATTCTTTACTAATTCCAATAAATTTCTCAATATCGTCTTCGGTAATTTTTTTTCGATCACCTAAATTAACAATCAGTTTTTGAATTTCATTTTGAATACGGCTTATATCATTCCCAATATGGTCGACAATAATCTGAACTGCTTTAGGTGAAATTTGATACCCTGTTTCAGAAACAAATCCCATTACCCATTCAGGTAATTTATTGTCGTACATTTTTTTTGTACTTACTACAACTGCTTTTGTTTTTAATATTTTGGCCAACGCTGAACGACCATCTACATTTTTATCTTTATGTGCAACAATTAAAATCGTAGAAGAAAGTGGATGTTCAATATAAGACAACAACTTGTCCAACTGGTTCATATGTTGCGCTTCCTTTATAATAACCACTTGTTTTTCTGCAAATACAGGGTAGCGCTTACATGCGTTTATTATTTCCGTCCAATCCGCGTCTTTTCCATAAAATATAGTCAAATTAAACGCCTGCTCTGCTTCCGTCAACAAATGCTTCTCTGCATATTCTACAGCTTGATCTATATAAAATGGTTCTTCCCCCTCTAACCAGTAAACAGCATCGAATACTTGCTTTTTCCAATTGGCTATTATTTTTGAAGTTGGCATGTTTCAAAGATAAGATTCAAAGAGGCCTAACGTTAAAAAAAAGCAAAATATATTATACAGTTTATAGTAATTGCCAATTAAGGGGGCTATAATTTATCATATTCCTAATTTTTTGTATCTTGAGCATCAATATTAAAACACTTTTATGAGTAACGAATCATCAAGCAACAACGGTAAAATCATTATTGGCTTATTAGTAGCCGCTTTAATTGGATCTTGGATCTATTTCAGTACTTCAAAAACTGAAATTATCAATAACTATACACAACAGGTTTCAACACTTGACAGTACTAAAAATTCAGTACAAGCTGAGTTTATCGCAGCAACTGCAAAAATTGACTCTTTGAATCTTCAAAATACACAATTACAAGGTACATTATTGGAGAAATCAAACGATATTCAAAAATTAAAAACTGACATTAGCAGTATACTTCGTAAGAAAAATGCATCAGATAAGGAATTAGCAGAAGCTAAGACTATGATTGCTTCTTTAAACGGAAAAGTATCTAATTTATTAGCTGATCTAGGTAAAGCTCAAGAAGAAAACAAAGTGTTGACTTCTAAGAACGAAGTATTAACTACTGAAAATGGCAATTTAAATACCAATCTTTCTGCAGCTACAAAAGAAAAAGAAAGATTACAAGATATTGGTTCAACATTACACGCTTCTACTTTTAGCATTCAAGCTTTACGTATTAAAGCTGATGGTAAAGAAAAAGCTACAAACTCTGCAAAAAGAGCAAACACAATTCGTTTAGCTTTCCAAATTGACAAAAACAAGATCACTCCAAGTGGTGCACAAGACTTATATATCTGTATCACTGCTCCAGACGGCAAAGCTTTTGCTGACGGCGGAACACTTGCTACAAGAGAAGAAGGATCAAAACCATTTGCTAACAAATTAACAGTTCAATATGAGCAAAACGCAGTATTGCCAGTTAGTTATGACATTAAGCAAACAAGTAAATTTGTAGAAGGTGAATACAAAGTGGAAGTTTACCACAATGGATTTAAAATTGGCGAAGGTAAAACTTCATTAAGAAAAGGTGGATTATTTTAGTCGACCTTAATATAAGATTTAAAAAATCCCACTTGAAAAAGTGGGATTTTTTTTTATTTAATAACAATCGCTGAGAGTGCTGGGAGTTCTAATATAAGCTTAACCCATTCCCCTTTCTCATCTTGAGGCTCAGATATAATCTCTTTATTGAACAAGTCTCCCACTCCCCAGAAAGCTTTGTCATCACTATTGAATATTTCTTGTCGTTTTTTATCTCCATAAACATGAATTGGATAAGCATGTCTTGGAACAGGTGTTACATTGAGTACTACTATAATTTCATTCTCTGGCAGCTTGCCTTTCCTCTTGTATGCTATTACGCCCTCTGCTCTCTTATTAGTTTCTATCCATTCAAATCCCCCCACTTCATATTGTAACTCATACAAGGCAGGATTGTTTTTATACAAAGCATTTAACTGTTGAACACAATGTTTCATACCGCCATGACTCAAATGACTTAATAGATCCCACTGAAGTTCGGTTGTGTAATTCCATTCCTGTGTAGCCGCGAATTCATTACCCATAAACAATAGTTTTGCTCCTGGGTGTGTAAACATATAAGTATATAACAATCTTAAGTTCGCAAATTTCTGCCATTCGTCTCCTGGCATTTTATATATCATGGGACTCTTACCATGCACTACTTCGTCATGACTTAATGGTAACATGAAATGCTCGTCATAATAATACATCATTGAAAATGTAAACTTATCCTGTGCATTCGACCTTAAAATGGGATCTAATTTGAAATAATCAAGCGTATCATGCATCCAACCCATCATCCATTTCATTCCAAAACCTAAACCATCCATAAACGTTGGCTTACTTATACCAGGCCAATCCGTAGCTTCCTCTGCAATTGTTTGAATCGCAGGAAAGTCACGATATAGTGTTTCATTTAAATCTTTAATAAAAGCAATGGCTTCTATATTTCCATTTCCTCCAAATTTGTTAGGCTCCCACTGTCCTTCCTCTCTACTATAATTCAATTTTAACATAGAGCTAACCGCGTCTACCCTTAAGCCATCAATATGAAACTGATCGCACCAAAAGCGCGCACTACTTATTAAAAAAGATTTTACTTCGCCGCGTTCGTAATTAAATATATATGAATTCCAGTCCGGATGGTATCCTTTTCTCATGTCTGCATACTCATAGGTATTCGCACCATCAAACATAAACAAGCCATGTGAATCATAAGGGAAATGAGAAGGCACCCAGTCAATGATAACGCCGATCTCTGCTGCATGAAATGCTTCAATTAATGCAGCAAACTCTTGTGGGTTCCCGAATCTTGAAGTAGGTGCAAAAAAACCAATACCCTGGTATCCCCAACTGCCATCAAATGGATGTTCCATTACAGGCATAAACTCCACATGCGTGAAGCCCATTTCCTTAACATAAGGAACTAATAAGTCGATAAGCTGCGTATAGGAATTATAACTGTCTTCGTCATTTTTATCCGGTCTCATCCAGCTAGCCAAATGTACTTCGTAAACAGAATAGGGCTGGTCGGTTCTATTGGCAATTTTTCTTTGCTCCATCCATTTAGCATCCTTCCATTTATAATCGGTCTGCCAAGTAATTGAAGCCGTTAGCGGTCTTAGTTCCCAATAATGCGAGAAAGGATCTCCTTTGTCAAGCTTTGCCCCTTTATAGCCATGTATATGATATTTATACACTTCGCCTTGATGTAAATTTGGAATAAAACCTTCCCATATACCAGAGCTATCTAATCTTACTTTTAAAGGATGTGTTGTTTTGTCCCAATCATTAAAATTCCCAGTTACAAATACAGCCGTTGCATTGGGTGCCCAAACTGCAAAATAAGTTCCCATAACACCCAACACTTCTACCTGCTTGTTCCCAAATAATTTATACAAACTATAATGAGTTCCATTTTGAAAATTATTTATATCTACTTCTGTAAATAAAGAATAATTCCAAACTGGTTGTGCAGCGTCAACAAAATGTACTTCCTCGTATTTTGGCATAATTATTTTGTTAATTCAATTACTTTCATGGTCATGGAAGGTATTGAAAATTGACTGCTCAATGTTGTTCCCGTAACTATATCTTTTCCTCCAACAAAACCTTGGGTTCTTTCCTTGAAGTTTTTAAAATCTATATTTCTGTCTGATTTGCCCGTATTCATAATACACATCACGGTTTGCTTATTATCATATCTAAAATAAACATACAAACCATCGTCTGGCAAATATTGCATCATTTTACCAGACGTAATTGCAGAAGATTTTTTTCTATAATTACCTAGTAGCTGTGTATATGCAAGCATATCACTTTCTGCTGCAGTTAATCCCGCACCAGTAAATGCATTTTTTGTATCGCCCTCCCATCCTCCAGGAAAGTCAAGTCTTACCCAACCATCTGGATTCGACACCCCTTTCATTAAAATTTCAGACCCATAATATAATTGTGGAATTCCTCTACAAGTCATTAACCAAGCATAGGCCATTTTTGTTTTAGGTATACTTTCGCCTAAACTTGAAAGTATTCTTGTCATGTCATGATTGTCTAAAAAAATCACATTACGCATTGGATCCTTATATAAAAAGTCATTACTTAATGCGGTATACAATTTAATAACTCCGTCTGTCCAAGTATTATTCTCTTTCAATGCTGGTAATATGCCAGAAAATAATAAATGAAAATCTGAAGTTGCTTGTAGATTACTTTTAAAGGGGATATTCAAATTATTTTCAACAAAATACGCCTGCGCAGCAGCGCCGTCCACCCAGCATTCACCATATTCAGTAATCTTTGGATACTCGTCTAATAAAGCTTTGTTTAAACGGTTCATCACTTCCACATTGCAATATTTATAAGTGTCAATTCTAAAACCATCAATACCGAAAGTTTCTACTGACCAGATTGCATATTGTGTCAAGAATTTTTCTACATAAATATTTTCTTGATTAACGTCCGGCATTTCAGTTGTAAACCAACCATTGATCATTTTCTGCTCATCCACTTTTGCGTGATATGGATCAAATATGGCTTGTTCTCTATAATGTGTTTGTGTATAGGTAGGCCATTCGTGTAACCAATCAGCAGCAGGCGCATCTTGTACTAAGAAATGAAATCTTCCAAAATGATTATACACCACGTCCTGAATTAATTTCATCCCTCTTTTATGTAAACTGTCACTTAGCTCTAAATAGGCTTTGTCTCCACCAAAACGTTGTTCTATTTTATATTGATTAGTAGCTGCATAACCATGTTCTGTTCTGTCAGGCATATCATTTTCCAAAACAGGAGTCATCCATAAAGTAGTTGCCCCTAATTTTTGTAAGTAATCTAAATGGTTGGTTACACCTTTTAAATCTCCACCATGTCTTAGAAATATAGAGTCTCTATTTAATGATTGATCTTTTAATCCTGCAACTCGGTCATTACTAGGATCCCCATTGCTAAAGCGATCAGGCATTAAAAAATATACTAAGTCCGCTGAATTTACTCCTTGTGCAAATAGAGTGCTTCTGCCCGCCCTTCTTGGAAGTAAAGCCCAAGTTTTATTAATATTTTCTCCTGCTGTACTTATAATGAAATGTAAATTTCCCGGTTTCGCTGTATTCGCAATTTCAATATCAACGGCTATATAATGCCCATTCTTAAAATGATGCACTTTATTAATTTGTACACCGGCATAATTTAATTGAACAGTCGACTTTGACAAATCTGAATTTGGCGCTCGTAATAATACTTGCACTTTATTCATCTTCATTTGGACAAACCAATTACTTGGATAAGCTTCTACTTGTTGCCCCATTGTTGGCAAGGAAGTAAAAAGCACTATTACAAATCCCCATATCCCAAAAAACTTGTACCTATCTATTCTCATTATTTACTTTTTTCTTCTTTAATAATTACCACACAAATAATACTCGCAAGCAACAATAAAAATCCACCTATTTGCACCGCCATAAGTCGGTCATTATGTAAATAGGTTGACATGATTTTCCCAAAAAACAAAGAAGCAATAATTTCTGGCAACACTATAAAGAAATTAAAAATTCCCATATAAATTCCCATTTTTTGCTCAGGAATAAAACCTGCTAACATAGAATAGGGCATTGATAAAATTGAAGCCCATGCAATACCTACCAATCCCATACTGATATACAAATAATTAGGTTGTTGAATATAATACACAGAAATCAAGCCTATTGCACCAATTAGCAAGCACATTGCATGCGTATATTTTTTGCCTAAGAGACCAACCCAAAATGATAAAGTAAATGAAAAACCAAAAGTTACTAAATTTAAAATAGCAGAAGTGGTGTTAGCATGCTCTAATCCCATGGTATAAACATTACTATTCGTTATTGGATCACCATGAAATAATTGACTTGCCACACCAGTACTATAATAAAACCACATTAAAAACAAACCTGGCCAAGTGATGAAATTAACTAATGCCAGACGCTTCATTTGAACTGGCATATTTTTAATTGAGTCAAAAATCTCTTTAACTATACTTTCCTTTACTTCTTCTTTTTTGGCATAATCCAAATTAGATGGTGGATACTCTTTACTTCTAAATATGGTATACATTACCGATACAAAAAATACTGCCCCTCCAATATAAAATGATAATAAAATGTTTTGAGGTATCGATCCATGTATTTTCTCTCTTGATACATGGAACCAGTTTACTAATAACTGAGGCAAATAGCCTGCAATAAAAGAAGCAAGTCCAATAAACATACTTTGCATGGCAAATCCAAATGACCTTTGTTTCTCATCTAAATTGTCAGCTACAAATGCTCTAAATGGCTCCATTGTTACATTAATACTTGAATCTAAAATCCACAACACCCCTGCAGCCATCCATACTGACGAAGAATTTGGCATCACAAATAATAATGCTGAACTTAAAATTGCACCAATTAAGAAGAAGGGTCTTCTTCGTCCTAGTTTAGGATGCCAAGTTCTATCACTAAAATATCCAATAATGGGTTGAATTATTAAACCTGTCATGGGTGCGGCGAGCCATAAGCCAGGAATTTGTTCTGGAGTAGCTCCTAAAAATTCATAGATGGCGCTCATATTGCCCATTTGTAAACTCCAACCAAATTGAATTCCGAAAAATCCAAAACACATATTCCAAATTTGCCAAAAACTTAATTTGACTTTCTCTCCTGTATACGCTGTACTCATTTAATTCTTTTTTAAATTATATATCCATTTGGGATGATAGCTCCTTTTTTCACAACTACGATACCGTCTTTAATAGTGTATAATGGATGGTCCACTTTTTCACGATGCGCCCCACCTCTTATCACAACGTCATTTCCAATGGAACAGTTCTTGTCAATAATAGCGTCTTCAATTACACAACGTTCCCCAATTCCAATAGTTGGTTGGTCTTTTGATTTTTTATCAATGATCTGTTCAATGGTCTCATAATAATCACAACCCATTACGTAGGCATTATTAATAACAGTGTCCTTACCAATTCTTGATCTAATTCCAATCACCGACTTCGCAATAGCTGCTGCATGTATAATACAACCTTCTGCAACTAGTGCTTTATTAATTATAGTACCACTGATTTTCGCAGGTGGCAACATTCTTGCTCTAGTATATACCGTTTGCGCATTGTCAAAAAGATTAAAAGGAGGAATATCGTCTGTTAAAGCAATATTGGCTTCAAAGAAAGAATAAATATTACCAATGTCTGTCCAATAGCCATCATATTGATAGCTGATTACTTTGTAATTTGCAATGGAGTCCGGAATAATTTCTTTTCCAAAGTCTGTAGCATTTGGATGCACTTGATTTAATAATTGATATAAAATTTCCTTATTAAAAACATAGATACCCATGGATGCTAAATAATTCCTGCCCTGATCCTGCATAGCTGCCCCAGTATCACTTATCCAATTGGGAAGTAATTCTTTATTTGGCTTTTCAATAAAGGAGGTAATTACATTTTCTTCATTCGACTTTAAAATTCCAAATTCAGGCGCTTCTCTGTCTCCAACAGGAATAGTTGCAATAGTTAAAGCAGCTCCACTTTTCTTATGCTCGTCTATCATCTTACTAAAATCCATCTGATATAACTGGTCTCCACTTAATATTAAAACATATTCAAAATCCATTTTATCCAAATGTCTTAAAGACTGTCTTACAGCATCTGCAGTTCCTTGGAACCATCCCGGATTGTCCGGTGTTTGTTCTGCCGCTAAGATGTCAACGAATCCAGAACTAAATGCACTAAAGTGATACGTGTTTTTAATATGCTGATTTAAAGATGCAGAATTGAATTGTGTCAAAACAAAAATTCGATTCAGATTACTATTTATACAGTTACTAATTGGAATGTCAACCAATCTATATTTACCTGCAATAGGAACTGCCGGCTTTGACCTACTTGCTGTTAAAGGAGACAATCTAGATCCGGCACCTCCTCCTAAAATAATCGAAACGGTTTCTTTGGTGTAAACTGACATATGATTCGAATTAAAAATTTATAAAATAGATTGATAAACATGCTTATAAGCTGCAACAACCGACTCCCAACTATGATCTATTGCCATACTTTGAAGTATCATTTTTTGCATTTGTACTTTGTCTTGATATACTGAAATTGCTCTTTCAATAGCATGCACAATATCATCCTCTGTTGCATGTAAAAAACGAATACCAAAACCGTCTGGGTCTCCCATGTCTACTACTGTATCATGCAAGCCGCCCGTATCTCTCACCATTGGAATAGTCCCATAGCGTAAGGAATACATTTGATTTAATCCACAAGGTTCTACTCTACTTGGCATCAATAAAAAATCGGCTCCTGCATAAGCTTCATGTCCAATTTTTTCATCATACCCTATCCAGGTATTAAAATTACCAGGATACAATTGAACCAAATAATTTAACGCAGACTCCACTGGAGTTTCCCCGGTTCCTATAATTAAAAAGTTAGCAGCACAATTCGTTTTATCTAAAGCATGTTGAATGGCACCAGGCAAAACGTCAGCCGCTTTTTCGCCCACCAATCTTCCAATGAAAATAATGAGTGGTTTATTTATATCTAAATTGTATTTTTCACAAAGCATTGCTTTGTTTTTTTGCTTCCCTGTTTTGTAAGTTTTGATATCATAATGATGCGGCACCATTGGGTCTGTCGCAGGATTCCACATTTCATTGTCAATTCCATTCAAAATTCCAGTACATTTTCCTTGTTCATACTCGAACAAAGATTCTAGTCCTGCAGATTGATATTTTAATTGATGCATATAAGTTTCACTAACTGTGGTGACTTTGTCCGCACATTTAATACCCGTCGCTAAAGAATTAATTGAATTATCCCATTCTAATAAACCATGTTTCCAGCTATCCCATTTTGGTATTAGAACGCTTTTCTCCCATCCCATTGAACCATGATACTGGGCATTATGAATAGTTAGAACCGTTTTTACAAATTGTAATTTTTGATAATCATAACAATACTTCATCATGAAAGGTATCAAGCCAGACTGATGATCATGACAATGTACTATGTCAGGTTGTTTTTCCCAATTGGACAACCAATTGACTACTGCAATTTGAAAACCTATAAAACGATCATGATCGTCCGCATAGCCATATATTTTGGGACGATCTAATAAACCATGAATATCCACCAAGTATAAATCATACCCTAGTTTGCCAGTTGCCTCTTTAATAATAGTGAAATTAAAAAACCAGTCGCCTAAATTCGCATTGCCTTTAAAGACAATATCCCATTCGTTTTTTTCTAAAAATGGGGTTTTATACATGGGCATAACCACCATAGCTTCGTCACCAGTCTTTTTTTGATATTTGGGCAAAGCACCTACGACATCTCCAAGGCCACCAGCCTTCGCCATAGGATAACATTCAGCACTTACATGTACAATAACCATGTTGCAATCTAATTTGTTTCAATTTACAAAAAACAAGTGGTAATTCTATTAAATTTTTTAAGCAATGGATTATTATTTTAAGTATTTTACGTGATCGAAAAACGATTAAACTAACGAATGTATGAGCCAAACCAAACAACCCACCAATACTGGTGCTTTATCCACCCTTATTGTGGTGTTCTTTTTTTGGGGATTTATTGCTTCTAGCAATAGCGTCTTTATCCCTTTTTGCAAACACAAATTTAACCTAGACCAATTCCAAAGCCAATTGGTAGATTTTGCTTTCTACCTAGCGTATTATCTTGGTGCCCTTGGCCTATTTGCTTATGGCGCTTTTGGAGGAAAAGATTTAGTAGGAAAATGGGGCTATAAAAAGAGTATTGTTTATGGATTATTGTTTTCTGCAATTGGAGCAGCTGCAATGATTATTGCTGTTAATGCAAATACTTTTTCTGGAATGCTAGTGGGCTTATTTATTGTTGCATTAGGATTCTCTTTACAACAAACCGCTGCACAACCATTCGCAATCGCTTTAGGCGACGAGAGTACTGGTGCAAGCCGTGTAAACTTAGCTGGGGGTATTAACTCATTTGGTACCACAATTGGGCCAATTGTGGTGGCATTCGCTCTATTTGGAACTGCCGCAGCTATTACTGACGACCAAATTGCAGCATTGAGTTTGAGTAAAGTGGTTATTTTATATAGCGCAGCTGGTTGTTTATTTTTAGCCGCTGCTGCCATGTTCCATTTCTCTAAAAAAGTACCAGCAGGTATTAATGAAGAGAAAATTGAGCCAGCAAATAAAGCGTTGAAATTATTATTAATAATGACTGGAGTTTTGATCATCATGTTTGTTCCCATTTTCAATAGTTACAAAATTGATCCAGCAACCTTGACTGATGTTACTAAATTAGACTTAGAAACCACTAGATTGAAATGGCTATTCGGCGCTTTAGCTACAGTTGTTATGGGTTTATTATATGCCAATTTTTCTGCACAGAAAAACGAGAACGGATGGGGCGCTATGAAGTATCCTCAATTGGTACTTGGCATGTTAGCACTATTTGTTTACGTTGGCGTTGAAGTTGCTATTGGATCTAATTTAGGTGAGTTATTAAAACAAGCTGACTTTGGAAGTATCCCTTCTTCAAAAATTGCTCCTTATGTTTCTATGTATTGGGGGAGTATGATGATTGGACGTTGGACAGGTGCAATTTCTGCTTTTGAATTTAAAAGCAACACTAAGAAAATATTGACTTTTATTGTTCCTTTAGTAGCATTTGGTATTATTATTGGAGTGAACAGTATTGCACAATATGACATGAGTCCCTTATACTTATACATCATTTGTATATTCATTCAGATTGGTGCATTCTATATTAGCAAAGACAGGCCAGCTAAGACTTTAATGATATTTAGCTTGATTGGTATTACAGCTATGTTAGTGGGTATTTTTAACAAAGGGGATTTAGCAACTTATGCATTCTTAACAGGTGGTATTGCTTGTTCTATTATGTGGCCTTCTATATTTGCATTATCTATTGCAGGTTTAGGCAAGTATACAACTCAAGGTGCTGCGTTCTTAATTATGATGATTTTGGGTGGTGGTATTATTCCTCCAATTCAAGGTAAATTGTCTGACTTCTTACAATCATCTCATTTAGATACTCCAGGTTTTGGAATTCATAATTCCTTCTGGATTCCGGTATTCTGTTTTGCTTATATTTTATTCTTTGCGATTGCAGTGAAAGGAATTTTAAAGAAGCAAGGAATTAATTATGAGGAAGCAGAAGCGAAAGCGGGTCACTAATTAAATTATTTAAACTAAATTTTTATACAATGGATTCTTATGTAATTGGTGTTGATATTGGCGGGACAGGAACTAAATATGGTATAGTAGACAAAGACGGAAACGTTTTGCATTCAAGTTCTATGCCAACCAATACGCATGCACAAGTACACACTTTTATTGACGAATTGTATGAAAAATTAAGCGAGTTAATAGAGAAAGTGGGCGGTGTAGGACGTATCAAAGGAATTGGTATTGGCGCCCCTAATGGTAATATTTATACCGGCACAATTGAATATGCTCCAAACCTACCATGGAAGGGCGTAATTCCTTTTGCGAAGATGGTTCAGGATAAATTTAAACTGCCAGTAAAATTGACCAACGACGCTAATGCAGCAGCTGTTGGCGAAATGATGTATGGTGCGGCTAAAGGCATGAAAGATTTTATCATGATTACTTTAGGAACTGGTGTAGGAAGTGGAATAGTTGCCAACGGACAATTGATATATGGTCATGATGGTTTTGCAGGGGAACTTGGACATACTATTATTATTCCTGACGGAAGACTACATACTGGTACTGGCAAAAAAGGTTCTTTAGAAAGTTATGCATCTGCTACTGGAGTTGCACTTACTGCAGTAGAAATTTTAAGTACTACCGACCGACCTAGTTTATTAAGATCCATACCTCTTGAAAAAATCACGTCTAAAGATGTTTTTGAAGCAGCGCAGCAAGACGATGAAGTTGCAAAAGAAGTATTTGAATTCACTGGAAAAATATTAGGAATGTCATTAGCAAATTTTGTAATGTTCTCAAGCCCAGAAGCCATCATCTTATTCGGCGGCTTAACCAAAGCTGGAGATTTGATATTAAAGCCTACACGTGAACATATGGAAGCAAATGTGATTGAAATTTTTGAAAATAAAGTAAAGATATTATTCAGTCATTTGAAAGAATCAGATGCTGCCATCCTTGGTGCTTCTGCATTAATGTGGGACTAAGAATTAAGCCATGCTTAATTCTTAGTCCGAATTCATTAAAATGAATTCTGGATTCACATCTAACTAAACTTTAGATTCACATCTAACTAAACTTTAGATTCACATCTACCTAAACTTTAGATTCACATCTACCCAATATATATAATTATAAAAAAGGCCCGAAATTGATTCGGGCCTTTTTTATGATGTAGCAGATTACTTATTTTGCTGATTGTTCTTCCATCCACTTGTTTCTTCCCCATCCTGCAATTACATGCTTTTCGCTATGATAAGAAGAACGTACTAATGGCCCACTCTCTACATAATCAAATCCTAATTCATACCCTATCTGTCTTAGTTCTGCAAATTCATCGGGATGCACGAAGCGTTGAACAGGTAAATGTTTTTTTGTTGGTTGTAAATATTGACCGAGTGTTAATACATCACAACCCACTCCCACTAAGTCTTTCATAGTTTGGATCACTTCATGCTTTTCTTCTCCAATGCCTAACATTAATCCTGTCTTAGTGCGCATGCCTCCTTTTTTCAATGATTCTAAAACACCTAAGCTACGTTGGTATTTTGCTTGTATGCGAACTCTTTTAGTATTACGTTCTACAGTTTCCATATTATGACTAATCACTTCTGGAGCAGCTTCTATTAATCTATCAATTTGTTCTTGTATTCCTCTAAAATCTGGTATTAAAGTTTCCAATGTAGTTTCTGGACTTAATGTTTTAATTGCCTTAATGGTATTTGCCCAAATTATGGAACCTCCGTCTGGCAATTCATCTCTGTCTACACTCGTTAAAACCGCATGCTTTACTTTCATTAAGAAAACTGCTTCTGCTACACGTTGAGGTTCGTCCCATTCAACTGGCTTAGGGCGTCCAGTTGCAACTGCACAAAACTGACAACTTCTAGTACATATATTACCAAGTATCATGAATGTTGCCGTTCCCTCTCCCCAACACTCTCCCATATTAGGACAATTGCCACTTTCACAAATGGTATGTAATTTATGGGTATCCACTAAACCTCGCACATGTTTATAGCTCTCTCCAATTGGCAATTTTACTCTTAACCAATCTGGCTTTTTTAAGCGTGTACTTTGATCTGCGGAAACAACGGGTAATTCTTGCATAGTAATCTTCAATTAACTCCGCAAAAATACAAGACTTGAGGGGAATAAAATCGTAATTTTACCAAAATCATAAATCACTAAAAAAGTTACTATGACAGCTACAGTTACCTATGAATCAAATCTGAGAACTACTTGTTTACATTTACAAAGCGGTTCAGCAATAGAAACAGACGCCCCTACAGACAATAAAGGAAAAGGTGAGCGTTTCTCCCCAACCGACTTGATTGCAACCGGCCTTGGCGCTTGCATGATAACTACTATGGGTATTAAAGCACAAACAATGGATATTGCTTTAGACGGAGCCAAAGTGGAAGTCACTAAAGTAATGGCTTCAGAGCCAAGAAGAATTGGTAAAATTATTGCACATGTAACTATGCCTGCCTTAAACTTAGACGATAAAACAAAAGAGATTCTAGAGCGTGTTGCAAGAACTTGCCCAGTGGAAAGAAGTTTACACCCAGACGTTGAATTGGATATCGCTTTTAATTGGTTGTAATAACTTGTTGCGAACTAGCTAAATAAAATTACAATTTTATCTTACCCAGTACCAAATAATGCCTGGGCTTTGATTTGCAACACCACCGTTTGCATCACTTATCCATGGTGCAGGCAAATAGGTACTATTGTATGAAATTAATGTACCAAACCAGTTACCAATTCCAGTTGACATTGTTAAATAAGCAACTCCCGAACCCGCAGTGTTGCTTCGCCAAGGCATCCTTTCCGCAATTCCATTGTTGGTAGTAACATAATTCCAAGTACCAAACTTCTTATTCAAAGTGATATTTGTTTGAGAATTATCGGTATTCAAAAAACTATAGCTACCATTGGCTG
Organism: Chitinophagaceae bacterium; assembly: GCA_947374225.1. Classification (GTDB taxonomy): domain Bacteria; phylum Bacteroidota; class Bacteroidia; order Chitinophagales; family Chitinophagaceae; genus Sediminibacterium. Next base: position 29,795 of record CANCAY010000004.1, read on the forward strand.
TCCAAACCCCACCAAAGTTACCTCTCGTATTTGCATCAAACATATATTGAAAACCACTAGTACTTTTTTTAATATAATCTGCCCAGCCAATGATAGAATAATTTGCAGTGGAAGTGCTCGTTACATCTGCAGTGGTTGTAAAAGGTATGGTTGTATTGGTCGCAATTGAATTGGCATAGGTCCAACCAGCCCAAGATGAATTTTTCATAATCAACGTCCAACCACCACCCTCTGTAGTCATATCTGCGTAAATTTTGAATGGAACCCCTCCATTAATACTGGTGTTTTTTATCCAATAAAAACCATCTGTTGAACTTGGATAATCTTGCTTAATTTGATAGGCACTTGTAGATGCTGTATTTGGACTGAGGCCATCTTTTTCAGCATAAAATCTTGTTTTACTAGTGTTGAAATTGTTGGTAATTTCTTGTTGCGCTAATTCCCTATTGTAAATTTTAAAACTAGCCACGTTTAAATTCATCAACCAACCTAGGTCATTTCTCCAACTCGCAATTCTTCCAGCCCCTGAATTAAAAATGGAATTTACATTACTAAAACTTCCTTGTATTTGTGATAATGATTGACTTTCACCATTTATATATATTTTATTGTTCGTGTTAGCACCTGCATTCATTACAAAAACAAGATGCCTCCAATTTCCTACAACACCTAAATAATCTACTTTAGCACTAGTCATTCCATTTAGATCACCCGATGCAGTATTATATCCAATATTCCCACCTGAAGTCCAAGCATCATAAAGACCAAATCCAAAATACATAGCACCTCCGGGCGCTTTTAATGAGTTTGTTTTTACCCACATTTCAACTGTCACCACACTGGTATTACCAATGCTGGCATTAAAATCTGCATAACTTGAAGTACCATTAAAAACGATGGATCCACCATTACCAGCATCAAAACTTGTAGATGTCAAAGTCACATTGGAACCATTTCCAGACAAGTCATTCCATGTAGTTCCTGAACCACTATAACTTGTTGTATTACCTGCATCCAAATGCAACACTAAACCTGAATTAGACAGGCAGGTTATTGAAACACTACCATCCCCTGTCGAATTGATTGTACTAAATGAATTGAACCCCGATGTCGTCTTGGTTGCACCACCACCGCCTCCACCAGTTGCATCACCTCCACCAGCACCACCTCCCCCTCCATAAAATCCTGCTCCTCCTCCTCCTCCGCCTAGCCAATTTCCATATCCACCTCCATTTCCACCATTAATTCCATTACCACTAGCACCACTATTATTTGTATAATCATCATAAGCATAACCCGCATTTCCAGCAGTTGTAATTGTGGCCGCATAGCCAGTTTGCGTCCTGCCATAAGTAATATAAGATGTTTTAGGAGTTGCTGGTTCATTGCCATCACTAGCAGTTCCCGTTGATGTATTGCCTGCATTTCCTCCTGTATAATCAAAGGCCACTCCAGTTCCATGACCTGAACCTCCTCCTCCTCCTCCAGCAATAACTAAAGCATTGCTTACTGCTGGTGTACTTGAAGTAAATATCCCTGACAGGCCGCCACCTGCACCTCCATAATAGGTGGAAATATTGGATACTCCACCATTTCCACCAAACCCATACTTTGCTGTTGAGGATTGGCCAGGATAACCTCCTACTACAATATATAATACTTGTCCTGGTGTAACATTTAGAGTAGTTGTAATATTTGCACCAGCGCCGCCCGATTGACCATTAGCGCCTGTGCCACCTTTGGCACCAATGGAATTCACTTGAATGGATGTCACTCTATTAGGAACGATAAATTGTTGTATCGCACCTGTATAATTAAATGTGTTGTTATTGGGAACTAAAGGTTTTCGAATAGCAATATTCTTGATTGAAAATTGCGCAATCAAACCACTTGTAATGATTGATAAAAGTAAGTATAGAAAAATCTTTTTCATAAACTAATAGATCGTATCTCCAAAAACATAACCTGTTGTAGTGCTATTCATAACTAAGCCAAGAACACTATTGACAGTTCTCGAGCTTAATCCATTTGCAGAATTTAAAGTAGTCCCTGAAACTGCTAGCGTAATTATTCCAACACCAGTTTGGATGAATTGACAACTAAATCCAATAGGCAATGTTGGTACAGTAACGGTTACAGCTGAACTCGAACTGATTAAAAATAATTTGTTGTTATCAGATGACCCTAAAGAGAAACTAGCTGACTTTGTATTGTCAATAATCAACCCTCCTGCAATTTGCACCCAAGTAGTTCCATTCCAATAATAATATCCCGGCACCACATTATTTGGCAAGGACCCGGCAGTGGAGGTATTATAAACCAATAATCCAGTTGCTGTGGAAGAAGTGCCTGTGATGGGAGTAAAAACATTGGCTGCTGTTAAGGCAACTCTTGGGGGTAGAAATCCTTTATCTGTTGCTGCTACTTCTAATTTTGCGGAAGCATTAGGAGCTGTAGTACCTATACCAGTTTGCGCAAAAGCTTGAACTGACAGTAGTATTCCAACAATAATTAACAGACTCTTTACCATACTGACTTAAAATAGATTATGGCAAAAATAGATTATCAGCTACTATCTACAAAAAGGATTTTCAAAAGCAATTAAGCAACCCCTAGCTCCTTTAATTTTTGAACCAACAAACTGACTGGCAGGCCCATTACATTGTAAAAATCACCTTGAATACCCTTGATTCCAACAACACCTATCCATTCCTGAATAGCATAGGCACCTGCTTTATCAAAAGGCTTATACTGATCCACATAGTATTCAATTTGATCCAATGTTAAACTATGAAAATCAACTTGAGTAGTTTCACTAAAAGCATATTCATTACCTTGATATAATACCACAACGCCTGTGATAACTTGATGAGACTTGCCAGACAATAAGCTTAATGAATTAACTGCATCTTGGCGATCCACTGGCTTTCCTAAAATTAATTGATCTAATAAAACAATAGTATCAGCCGCTATGATGCAATACTCTTTTCCAGATCCTTGTTGATCAGTTAGTGTCTGCTGCAATTTCTCCAATACCGCCTTTGCCTTATTGCTTGCAATAAAAACTGGCACTTCTTGTTTGGATATTGTTTCCGGGAATGACTCGTCGGAATCTGACACTACAATTTCAAATGGAATATTGGCCCATTCTAATAAAGTTTTTCGTCTTGGTGACTGGGAAGCTAAAATGATATCTGCCATGGATAATTATAATAGGAAATAAAAAAAGCCCATTGATAAAATTCCCGCAAGCATTGCAAATTTTATCCAAGAACTTAACTTGGTAAAATCCTTACTTGTAAAGGAACTTGGGAGCTTTACTAAAACATAAATTAGTGGAGCAACTATTAACACTATGCAGTATATAATGCTAATCCACCATCCTAGTGGTAAAACAAAAATTTGGATAACAGTAAGCATCACAATTACTACCATTAACCAAACCGCGATATACACTTTGGTTGGCATCAATCCCCATACTATTGGCAATGTTTTACAACCAAATTTTTCATCGCCTTCAATGTCTTCCATATCCTTTAGCGCTTCGCGAACCAAAGTCAATATAAATGCGAAAGCACTATACAATAACATGAGTTTAAAAAAGCGCACATTGGCAGTGGATCCTATTTCAGGATGAAATAATTCGGATACAGTAAATTTTGAAAAATATACAACTGCAATAGACCATGCCGTAAGTATTGATATGACAACATTTCCAACTAAAAAATCTTTTTTGAAATTGGTGGAATAAAACCACAAAAACAATATAGTTGCTAAATTGGCTAGATGAATATGCCAGTATAATTGAAATGGGAAGGCAATGGTAGAAATATAAATGCCTAACAAACTAAAAATTAAATGCCAGAAAATAACCCACCTTCTGCTAATATATTCACCTACTACCACTTTCTCCGGCTTATTAACCTGGTCAATGTTTACGTCAAAATAATCGTTAATAATATAACCTGCTGCTGCAATTAAAATATAGGTTATTAATATAAAATAAAACTGACGATCTGCTGCCAAACCTCCTGAAGGGTATAATGGCTTATAAATACAAAAGTGAAATAAACATTCTGCTAATAAAATAAAAAGCAAATTTGGCCAGCGTACTAATTTCAAAAAATGTATAAATACTTTCAAAATGTTTTATTTACTTTTTAGTGATTTCTTGCCAACTATTTAGCGCGAATATGATCTTCCAAATCCCAATGATCATTTAGCTTTAATGTCTTTTCAATTACTTCTCTAGCACAACCGTCTCCGCCTTTTGCAACTGCCTTATAAGTACAAATTGACTTAATATCAATGCAAGCGTCACTTGGACAAGTTGGCAAACCTACAATTTGCATTGCTTCATAGTCGGGCATATCGTCTCCCATATATAAAATCTCGTCTAAAGGAATTTGCTCCGTCATAGACAACTGCTCCAATAATTCTCTTTTATCAGACACTTTCATGAATACATCATGTACTCCTAATTTATATAGCCTGTCTCTTACTTCTTCAGAATTGCCTCCAGAAATTACCCAAATTTTATACCCTTTCTTAATAGCTAACTGAATCGCATATCCGTCCTTGATATTCATGGATCTAGCCATAACTCCGTTGGGTAATACCATGAGCATGCCGTTTGTTAAAACACCATCTACATCAAAAACGAAACATTTAATTTTTTGGAAAGCTGTAAGCAAAACTTAATAATTTAATACGATAAATGTAACCTTATTTTTGGTTATCGCGCCACTCGTAAACCCATGCGCTTTGAATCATCTCTAAATGACCTTCACTTGACTCTTCTTTTTTACCTTCAAAATGAGGCAAAGTCAATATCCAATCTAATAAATCAGTAAAGCGTACTCTGTATATTTTAGATTCTGTGAAATCGTCTCCGAATTTTTCGTATAATTTTTGAGCAATATCTTCATGGTCATTCCAATGGATCGGCGGTTCAAACTGAGTCATAGTTGTATTAATTTTATTCTCCTAAAAATTGAGTTTGGTCAGGTAATGTTACTTCGATCAATCCTGAACCTGCTTGTAATTCACACTGACATCCAAGTCTTGATTCAATTCTTGGAATCAAAGCTCTGTCGATAAAGTCTTCCTCTTTATCCGACAATTCTGCCAAATGCTCGCTTCCTTTATTTACATATAGATGACAAGTACTACAAGCACAAACTCCACCACAATTATGGTGTAATTCAATCCCATTGTCTAAAATAACTTCTAATAGACTTTGGTCCGCTGCAATATTTTCAAGCGTAATGGACGCTAATCCTTTTTGCTCAAAGTTGATTTTCAATGAATACATAGTTCAATCTCGATTTTCGCAAAAATAACTTTTATCATTCAATACCCTGCCAGATTTGCCTTTTTTAGTTTGCGAAATACAAAAAAACTGAATCGCTACGCTATGACCGTCTTATCTTTGTAAGAATAATTAATAAATATGGCGAAGCAGGGGTTTTCAGAAAGAATGTACCTACAGTTTTTGAGGACGAAATTTAAAGCATTAGGGATGGTTTCCCCAGCAGTTGCAGGAAAATCGGCGTTTGACTTATTTTGTACCCCTTTCCCAAAGTATAAAAAACGAAAAGCACCCGCTATATTTAATCAGGCAAAGTCTTTAAACGTAAAAGTAGACGGCGATATTAATATTCATGGTTTTGAATGGACACCTTCAAAACCAAATGGCAAGACTGTATTAATAGTACATGGATATGCTAGTTATTTCTACAAATTTGATCAATATATCGCTCCATTATTAAAAGCTGGGTTTCGAGTTTTAGGTTTTGACGCACCAGGTCATGGAACTAGTGAAGGCAAGTACATTAATATACTTATATATAAGCATGCAATTGAACAGATTATTAAGTCTTGTGGCCCTATTGACCACTTTATGGGACATTCTTTAGGGGGAATTACCCTCGCATTGATTGCTGAAACAATTGAAAATCCGACAGCGCACAAATTTGTTCTAATTGCTCCTGCAACAAAGACAACTACCACTTTCGCCAGCTATTTTGACATGATGCATTTTAATGAACCCATTAGAGCTGCATTTTTAAACGAATTAAATAGCAGAACCTCTCATCCTATTACCTATTTTGAGGCCGACCGTGCTGTAGAAAACTACAAAGGGCCCCTTCTTTGGGTCCATGACCAGGGAGACCGTGTTTGTCCTTATAAAGATTTGGTTAATTTTAAGAATTCAGCACCAGAGAATATTAAATTCTTGATTACCAATGGATTAGGTCATAATAAAATATACAAAACACAGGAAGTTATTGACCAAATAGTGTCTTTTTTGGCTTCTTAGAAATAGCTAAATTTTTTTTTTTGGGTGAATACTCTAATATTGCACCTATGTCAAAGAACTTATTAATCGTTGAGTCACCTGCGAAAGCAAAGACTATTGAGAAGATTTTGGGGGAAGAATTTGAAGTAAGAAGCTGTTATGGCCATATCCGTGATCTTGAAAAAAGTGATATGGGGATAGACATGAAAAACCATTTCGCTCCAAGGTATATTGTCCCAAGTGAGAAAGAAAAAGTGGTAAAGGAACTTAAATCAATGACCAAGAAAGCTAAGGAAGTATGGCTTGCGTCGGATGAGGACCGTGAAGGAGAAAGTATCAGTTGGCATTTGGCAGAAGTATTGGGATTAGATCCTAAAAAAACAAAGCGTATCGTATTCCACGAGATTACCGCACCCGCAATTAAAAAAGCCGTAGAGAATCCTCGCTTAATTAATATGGATTTGGTAGACGCCCAACAAGCAAGAAGAATTTTAGATAGAATAGTAGGATTTGAATTAAGCCCCGTTTTATGGCGTAAGATTGGTATGCAAAAAAGCTTAAGTGCTGGTCGTGTACAAAGTGTCGCGGTAAGACTTATTGCAGAAAGAGAAAGAGAAATTAACCAATTCATTCCTGAAAGTGTATTTAAAGTATCTGCTTTATTTACTGCCTTAGATATCAATAAAAAGAAAGTTAAGTTCAAGGCCGATGGTCCTCAAAAATTAACGACGGCAGGAGCTGCTGAGAAATTTTTAAATGAATCTAAAGGTGCGAAATATACTGTTAAAGATATTACTGTAAAAGACGGTAAACGTACGCCATCTGCACCTTTCACAACTTCTACCTTACAACAAGAAGCTTCTAGAAAATTAGGCTACAGCGTGAGTAAAACCATGTTGCTTGCACAAAAACTATATGAAAGTGGTAAGATCACTTACATGAGAACGGATAGTATTAGTTTAAGTGAAACTGCAATTGATGCCATCAAAGCAGAGATCAATTCCAGCTTTGGTGCAAACTATTACCAACCTCGTAAGTTTAAAAATAAGAACGAGAATGCACAAGAAGCGCATGAGGCTATCCGCCCTTCTTATATGAACGAAAGCAAGGTTGATGATGCTGATACAAACCGTTTATATGAATTGATTTGGAAGCGTACTATTGCTTCACAAATGAGTGACGCACAATTTGAAAAGACCGTTGCAAAAATCGATATTTCTACAAATAAAGAAACCCTAACAGCTTCTGGTGAAGTGATGAAATTTGATGGTTTCTTAAAAGTATATTTAGAAAGTAAAGACGAGGATGAAGAGGACGAAGCGAATGATGCAGATGGAAATGAAGCAATTTTACCTCCATTAGCTGTTGGACAAGTCTTAGACTTTGTTAGTATGACAGGTTTGGAAAGATTCAGTCGTCCTTCCTCAAGATATACAGAAGCAAGTTTAGTTAAGAAATTAGAGGAATTAGGCATTGGCCGACCTTCTACCTACGCTCCTACTATTTCTACAATTATGAAACGTAATTATGTAGAGAAAAAAGAAAAAGAAGGTGTTAAGAGAATCTATCAAATATTATCATTAGACAATAAAGACAATATTAAAACAGAAACCGCAAGTGAAATTACGGGTGCTGAAAAGAATAAGTTATCTCCTACCGATTTAGGATTAGTGGTTACTGACTTTTTAAAGCAACACTTTGAGAAAGTGATGGACTTTGGATTTACTGCAAAAATTGAAGGTGAATTTGATGAAATCGCAGCAGGTAAATTAAAGTGGAGTAAAATGTTGGAAGAATTCTACAATCCATTTCATGAAACCATTGAACATACATTAGAAACTGCCGAAAGAGCAAAAGGGGAAAGAGAATTAGGCTTTGATGCAGTAAGTGGCAAAAAAGTAATTGCACGTATGGGCCGTTATGGTCCAATGGTACAAATTGGACATCAGGATGAAGAAGAGAAACCAAAATTCGCAAAATTGAAGCCTTCTCAAAGTATTGAGACTATCAGTTTTGATGAAGCAATGGAACTTTTCAAGCTACCTAGAACCCTAGGAATGTTTGAAGACATGGAAGTTGCAGTGAATATAGGTCGTTTTGGCCCTTACGCGGCTCATGACAAGAAGTTCTACTCCCTTAACAAGGAAATGGACCCTTACACTGTCACGTTGGAGGAATTGACTCCTATGATCGCAGAGAAGCGCAAAGCCAAAGACGAGCGCACCATTAAAATATTCGAAAAAGAGAAAATTCAACTTTTAAGAGGCCCTTATGGTCCTTATATCAAACAAGGCTTACGCAATTTCAAGTTGACAAAAGAGCAACAAGAAAAAGTGGAAGAACTAACTATTGAGGAAGTCAAAGCGATAATAGAGGAATTGAAAAAGAATCCTCCTCGCAAAACAGCCCGCAAAAAGAAAGCTTAATTATAACATCCCGATCGCCTCAACGCCTTCGGGATTTTTTTTTAATTAAGAGCTTTATAAAACAAACTATCGCTCTCTGTTCGCCCTGGCCGCTAAAAATGACCGCGTCCATCTAAAATCGCGAACTCGCTGCGCTCAGACATGCGCGACTTTTTAACAATGAACTTGGTCATTTTCTTAACGCTAGGTCTCAGAGTTCGCGAGTAGTTTATTTTATTCACTCTTTATATAATCAAATATTCAAAAGCGCTAGGCTTGGCGTATTCCAATCCTGAACTTCGAGCCATAGCGTAAATAAAAATTGTAAAATCGAACGACTAAAACTTAGCTGTCTGAGCACGAAGTGCGAGTTCTAAGTTTTAGTTTGATTTTATTATTTTTTAGCGTCATGGCGAGCCGAGAAGGATGGGATATGCCAAGTCCTGCGCTTCAAATAATTAAAAAAATATAAAACTCTTTATACAAAAAGTAAAAGATGCGAGAACGCTTGACGAAAGCGAACACGAATGAAAATGAGAAAGCATTTGAAAAATTCGCGCGCATAAAAAAGCCCCGGAAAATTCCGAGGCTTTGAATATATTAAATCAGGAATTAAGCAATCGACGGCTTACTCAAAGATTTCAAATGAGCAACATGGGCTTTAATGGCACTAAGCACTGTTGGGTATTCAATGTATTTCAATTTAAAATCAGCACATGCTTCTTTTACAATTTTTGAAATTGCAGGATAGTGTACGTGTGAAATTTTAGGGAACAAATGATGCTCAATTTGAAAATTCAATCCACCAACTAACCAGCTTACCAATTTGCTTTTTGTTGCAAAATTAGCAGTAGTATGTATTTGGTGTGCTGCAAATTCATCTGGCATTCTATTCTCTGGTTGAATAGCAACCGGAAACTCTGTATCGGATACAGTGTGTGCTAATTGGAATACGATACTTAAAATTAATCCGGCAGCGCAACCAATTAGTAAAAATCCAACTAACCAGCTTGTAAATCCAACCATATATATTGGTAATACTATAAACACAGCTGCATGGTAAATCTTTACTAACCAGAATTCAATATGTTCTGCAATGGTCATTTTCTTTAATGGCACAGATCCAATCATTCTAGAGAAATACTTTTTATAGTCTGTATAAAACAACCAAAAGATATAAAGTAACATATACAAAACCCAGAAATAAATATGTTGAAAACGGTGCATTAAATAATGCTTTTGAGTAGGTGCCATTCTCATTAACATGCCTACTTCTATATCGTCGTCCACTCCATCGATATTCGTATAGGTATGGTGAATAGTAACGTGCTTCATACTCCACATAAATCTACTAGCACCTAAAACGCTAATAGAAGAAGCTGCTAATTTATTTAACCATGGGTGTTTACTAAAACTTCCGTGACTGCCGTCATGCATTACATTAAAACCAATGGAAGCAATTAATGCTCCAAAAAAAATACATTCTATAACAGCAAAAAATACAGGCGGAGTGAAAAATACTAAATGAACATAAGTTACAACGAATAAACTAATCAAAATGATTGCCTTAGAAAAAAGCTTACTGTTTCCAGTTGCTCTAATATTTTGAGATTCTAAGTATTCATTAACACGTCTTTTTAGTTCAGCATGTAAAGATTTAGTCGAAACCGGAAACTTGGGGGTAGCAATTGTTTGGTTATGCATAAATTTTATTAATGTGCAAAGATAGTCTATTCGCTATTTCTTGGCCTATAATTGAGGTATTATTTGTGCTAACGAATAGTAATTAGATTTATTATGTAAACTATTGTTAAATATATCCACAGTTATGGGATAACTAAGATGACAATTGTCATTTATTTTGCGTTGATTTGAATAAGTTTTATAACTAGACTTACACAAAATGCAAAAAACTGAAGAAGAAATAAAGGCCTTGTTTAATCTAATTGATGACCCTGACGAAGAAGTGTTCAACACGATATCCGATAGGCTTATGAATTATGGCAGTCCTATTATTCCTGACTTAGAGCATTTATGGGAAACCACTTTGGATGAAAGTACGCAAGAGCGTATTGAAATGATGATTCACAAACTTCGCTTACACGATTTAAAAGAAGCATTTATTGAATGGAAATCAAAACCAGAACCTTCCCTATTCGAAGGCGCTTTATTGGTCACTAAATTCCATTTCCCAGAATTAAACTTAGACAGTTTACGCCATCAATTAGAAAAGATAAGACGTAATATTTGGTTAGAATTGAATAACTATTTAACGCCATTAGAGCAAGCTAATGTGTTAAAAAATATTCTATTCAGTTATTATCAATTAAAAGGTGCTGAAATAAACTATGCGAACCCTGAAGAGTTTTTAATATCTGCTCCCCTTCAATCTAAAAAAGGGAATGCATTTGCTAACACTATTCTTTATGCAGAGTTATGCCAACAATTAGATATCATTTCTGATTTTATAAATATTCCTAAGCAATGCATCATTGCCTTTTACACTTTAGACTGGTCACCAGACGAGATTTATCCAAATCCTCAAGAGTATATTCAATTTTATATTGAAGGCACTACTGGACATGCTTTTTCTCAAGCCGACTTAGATAAGTATTTTGAACGCTCCAATATTGAACCAAAAAATGCTCATTACAAACCGCTTTCCAATCCGCGTATTATAAAAAAACTAATACTAGAATTCGCGAAATGTTTTAATAGTCCCACTTTACAATACAAACAGAAAGACTTAATTGATTTGGCAAACTTATTGGACTAACTCTTTTAGTAAACTAGCTTTATTTTGAAAATTAGCCATTAAACAATAATTGAACTTTTATGATACAATGGGATGATTTTGCAAAAATAGATATTCGCACTGGCACCATTATAGAAGCGCTTCCATTCCCCAAAGCAAAAAAGCCAGCCTTTCAATTAACTATTGATTTTGGGAATTTGGGCATTAAGAAATCTTCTGCCCAGATCACAAAACATTATACTATTGAAAGCCTCATAGGGAGACAAATTATTGCTGTTGTAAATTTTCCTCCAAAACAAATTGCTAATTTCATAAGCGAATGTTTAGTCTTAGGAGTATATGATGACGAAAATGAAGTAGTTTTATTGAGTCCTTTACACCCTACAAACAATGGACAACCCATTGGATAATGCAAACAAATTTTATACATATTTATCATAGCCCTATTGGTGCCATAAAAATTGTTGCTGCAGAAAATAGTATTGAAGAACTTATTTTTATAGAACCTGCAGCATTACCTGAAGTTGAACTATTAGTTACAGAGAGTAATGATATAATACACCAATGTATTGAGGAACTAATTGGGTATTTTGCTGGAACCAGAAGAACATTTAGTGTACCTATTAATCAGGCAGGTACTGAATTTCAACAAAAAGTTTGGAGAGAGCTTTATGAAGTTCCCTTTGGCAAAACATTAAGCTATGGCGAACTTGCCAAAAAATTAGGGGATCCTAAATGTGTAAGGGCCGCCGCTTCTGCTAATGGGAAAAATAAAATTGCAATTATTGTTCCTTGTCATAGAATTATTGGGGCAGACCAGTCACTGGTAGGTTATGCTTGGGGCAAATCTAGAAAGAGATGGCTACTGCAACATGAGTTTAGACTAGCCCTAGGCGTTCAAACGCTATTTTAAGCCCTTTAATACCGACCCGTTAAATCCAAATGGCAATAGCTGAGACGCAGATTTAAAGATCATTACGGAGCCTGTAAAGCCTGCTAGTATGATTTTAATTGGTGCTTCGTATCGATTCTCATAATCTAATAAAGACTGCCTACACATCCCGCAAGGTGACAAGGGCTCATCTGAAGGCTTACCTACTGGATGGTAACTTATGGCCATTGCAATGATGGTTTCTTTAGGGTGTTGACTACCAATACTATTTAATAAAGTCCTTTCTGCACATATTCCAACAGGATAGCTTGCACTTTCTTGATTAGATCCGATAACGATTTGGCCATTTGATAATAAAGCTGCTGCTCCTACTTTGAAATTAGAGTAAATAGCATAGGCAGTTTCAGTTGCATCTTTAGCAGTAGCTAATAAAGACTGATCTGCTGTTGAAAGCAATTCAGCACTTTCAAAAGACTCATATTCAAATTCAAATTTCTGTTTCATAAATACCTATTTTAAAATCAAAACCCCACAATTGTGAGGCTTTAATTATTTTATTTAATTAATTTAAACAATCTGTTCCAACGAATAGACTGATTATAGCTAAACCATATCAAAGCGGCTCTTCCAACAATATGTGTTTCTGGAACAAAACCCCAATAACGGCTATCCTGACTTCTATGTCTATTGTCTCCCATCATCCAATAATAATCCTGATGCACCGTGTAAGTGTTTGCTTCTTTCCCATTTATAAAGAATTTTCCATTTTTCTGATCCAATGAATTATGCTCATAAGAAGTAATCAAACGTCTGTATAATTCTATTGTAGAGTCGTTAAGTGAAATAATGTCCCCTTTTTTAGGAATACGTATAGCACCGAAATTATCAACTGTCCAAGGGAAATGAGTTACATCATTTGGGAAAGTATAACCTACATTATTATCAATATAGAATTCAACTGACTTTACATGCGGCAATCTTTTTAAATTAGCAGCGGCACTCGCCGTCATATTGATTCTAAAAGTATTTGGCATTCCCTCTACCATTCCATAGTCAGGAGTTGCTTCTGTTAAGTTAATTCCAATACTATCAATTATATAATCTTCCGGAATAGCTGTGCCGTCTGTTGTTACCAAGTATTCTGTTTGGGCATATGGTGTTACTAAAGCAGGCTTGCCATTAATCCATAATTGACTTGACTTTACTTGTAATACATCTCCAGGGATACCAACACAACGTTTAATATAATTATCTGTTTTATCCATTGGGTGCACCAAAATTGGATATTGTGATTGTAGTTTTTCTCTGTCTCCATTAAACTCAGAACTTCTTAATACGTCATAGTAAGGAACCTTACTTCCAAACTCAGGTAAATTAATAATAGTATCTCCTGCTGGAAAATTAAACACCACTACATCGTTTCTTTCAATAGGTCTTATATTAGGTAGTCTGCTATAATCAAGTTGAACTAACTTGGTATAAGATGGCGTAGTGATAGAACCCGGCATGGTATTATGTACAAAAGGAAACGATACTGGTGTTTGAGGAATTCTTGCACCAAATGTTATTTTGTCTACAAATAAGAAGTCATTCACTAATAATGTTTTTTCCATACTCTCTGTAGGAATCACATAGGCTTCAAAAATAAAAGTTCTAATTAATGTTGCAGCAACAACAGCGAACACTGCAGCGTCTATCCATTCTCTTGAAGCTGGTTTATGATAATGTGCTAATGCGTCCTGTCCATGCCATTTTTCATTGGCAGAAAATCCTAAATAAGGCAAGTAGATAAATGGAAATAAAACAGTTAAAGTATGTTGTATTAAATTTACTTTTTTGAAATGCATCACAAAAATGATGCTAATCCACAAGGAAGCAAACTGTCCTAAAATAGGAATAAGCTGTATCCAAAACCAAATTTTTGGAATATTACAAAGTTGCACAACTTCCCAAGTATTATAAATTGGAATAATGGCTTTGTTTGCAGGCACTCCTGCTTTTTTCAACATGGCATAAATTCCAATATGCCAACCTAGCCAAAACAGTACTAATAAAATTAATCCCATAGTAATTACTTAATTGTATATAACAAAAATATCCCTTTGTGAGGGATATTTGTAAAAAGATTTTTAAAGTCTTGATAAAATCGATAAATGGCCAAAAACAAGGATTACTTGTATTGTTGTAATACTTCTTTAACCAATTTAACAGATCTAGTAATATCAGGTATTGCTAGCGCAGTTAAATTAGGTGCATAGTGCATTGGAGCATCCGCACTAGTAATACGACGAATTGGGGCATCTAAATAATCAAACCCTTCCTTTTGTATACGGTATGACAATTCAGAAGAAATGGACGCAAATGGCCATTGCTCTTCTATAATTACCAATCTGTTTGTTTTTTTAACGCTCTCTAAAACTGTCATCCAGTCTAATGGACGAATTGTTCTCAAATCAATCACTTCCGCACTAATACCTTCTTTCTCTAATTCTGCAGCTGCGCCTAAAGCTACTTTCATCATCTTATTGTAAGATACAATGGTGATATCGGTACCTGCTTTTTTAACGTCTGCCTTTCCTAATGGAATATAATATTCTTCTTCTGGAACATCACATTTATCACCATACATCACTTCACTCTCCAAAAACATAATTGGATCTTCTTCGTAACGTATAGCTTGCTTTAATAAACCCTTAGCGTCATATCCATTAGAAGGAGATACTACTTTGATACCAGGAATATTCGCTAAATAACTTTCAAATGCTGTAGAGTGCTGTGCACCTAATTGTCCTGCACTTCCATTAGGTCCTCTCATTACAATTGGACAACCAATTTGACCACCACTCATGGCTAACATCTTTGATGCTGTATTCAAAATTTGGTCTAAAGGCAACACTGCAAAGTTCCATGTCATAAACTCAACAATAGGTCTTAATCCATTTTGAGCAGCACCAACTGCCACTGCGGTAAATCCTAATTCAGAAATAGGTGTATCAATTACACGCTTAGCACCGAATTCCGCTAACATTCCTTGGCTAACTTTATAAGCTCCATTATACTCCGCAACTTCTTCTCCCATTAAAAAGACTTTCTCGTCTCTTCTCATTTCTTCATTCATCGCTTCGCGTAGGGCTTCTCTAAATGCTATTGATCGCATGAAATTGTATTTAATTTGAGTGACAAAAATAGCGTTTTATATAGGAAAATGCCACATATTTCCCAAAAAAAAATCCCCTCCCGAAAAATCGGGAAGGGACTAATAGGACTAACCCATCCTAAAATATATTACAATATGTTATATGCAAAACTTACATAGTACAATCCACCAATAAATGGACTACCATAAGCTGTGCTATAATAATGGTTGAAAATATTAGTTCCACCAGCTTTAATCATAGATTTAATCTGAGGTACTTTGTAAGTTAAAACCGCATCAACTGTGTTAAATGCAGAAACTTTACCTACAGCAAATGTTCCTTCGTATACAAAACCGTCTTGGTAGTGCAAGTTAGCGCTAAATCCAAGTCTGTTTTTCAATAAGAAACCGCTATTGTTTAAAGCGATATTAGCTCTTAATTTAGGAGTGTTGAAGTAAGAGATGAAACCATTTGGTAAATCTCCGATTTCGTCAGAATAAACACTACCAGAAACACTAAAGTTACGAGGCAATAAATAATCTGCAGAAATACCCCAACCTACTGAAGAAACGTCTGCATTCGCATTTGTTGAAATGCTATAACCAATACGCTTATTAGCATCTAATAAATCATAAACACTTTGTTTAGCAGCATCTCTTGATTGTAAAACTGTTACACCGCTAATAAAATTGCTATACTTTCCAGCATATGCATAAGCGTCAATCATTAATTTTTTACCAATTAATGTTTTGTAACCAATTTCGTAAGTACTTAAAGACTCTGGCTTGAAGTCACCAAAAGCTTGTTGCTTTAATAAACTAGCATTAGGAGCTCCTGCAGCTGCAGATGCACCAAACGCAGTTACACTAGCTAAAGTATAAGCAGGGTTGATTTGGAAATGGTTGAAAGTTCTCAATTCAGGTAAACCTCCCATTAATCTTGTACCACCACCAATTGTCAAATTGATCCATTGGTTTTGTGTTGTAGGGAAACGGTAAGCTGATTGATAAGAGAAACGGATATTGTTGTCTTGGTTTAATTTTACAACCATAGAAACTCTTGGTGTAAAACGACCTTCGAAATTTTGGTTTTTATCATATCTACCAGATACTGAAATCTTGATGAAATCATCAAAGAAACGCTTAGACAATTGAGAATAAGCACCAGACTCTTTAATAGAAATCATACCTACTGTATCAGCAAATAAAGTTCCTTGAGAGTTTAACCAGTATTGTTTTGTGCTACCACCTAAAATTAAATCAGCATTATATTTATCTAAACCTAAATGCTCAGTTAAATTAACTTGACCTTCAGCAACATACAATGAAGTTTTATCTACAAATAAACCACCACCTTTAGAGATTGGTGTGCTCACGATAGTTTTAAATCTTGCATCATCTAAAATAACTCCTGTTGGGCGACCAGCGTCAGCTGTTGCTCTTGCAGCAGCGTGTGCAGCAGGTTGATTTAAACCAGCTTCTAAAGCTTGAGTATATGCTCCAACATAAGTAGGATACCAAACAGTGCTTGCTTTCCAAGCTTCGTTGAATAAACGAGTTGAAATAGTTGAGTTATAAGAATCTCCAGAATTTTCTAAAGTTGTATAAGCTCTAACAAACCAGTTTCTACCTTTTAATTCAAATTTGAATTGACTCATCTTTAAGTTCTTCAAAGAATAACGGTCACTACCAGTATACACTGTGTTACCATTACCTGTATAACCACTTACAGAAGCTTCAATATCGTCGGTTACTTTATAGTGTAAAGCACCTGTTACTTTCATATTCTTTGTAGTTGGGTCGATTACATCGCTTTCGTTATAACCAGTTCTACTTACGTTAACACCAGTATAAATTTTACGGATATCACCATATAAGAATTGAGAATAACCAGCGCCTACTAAAGCAGCACCACCAATTTTATTTAAATACGCATTGTACGCAGTTAAATTAGCACTTGGCGTACCGTTTAAGAATGCTTGAGAAGCACCATATAATGCAGTGTAAGTTGCAGCACCTACTCCAGCTTTAACGCTAGATAAAATGCTAGAATTTACAGAAGCCAAACTTGAAGTTGTTTCGTCACCATATATATTAACACCATCAAAATTAGGATCAGACGCTCTGCTTCCAGGAATTGCTTGCCCATTTTGAGTACCAGTGCTTCTAGAATAGTTAGAATTATTATTAGCTAACCAGTCTTGAGCTTCAGTATATTGAGCAGCAATTTTGTATGCAAAACGATTGCCTACTTTTGCAGCCCATCTAACTGTATAGTCTTTGAAAGCAGCTTGAGGACGTTGGTAGTTATCAATATGATTTACACCTTGTTTAACTTGGAAACTTAAACCTTGGTATTTGAATGGGTTTTTGCTGTTAATTAAAACAGTACCGTTCATACCACCTGCACCATATAATGCAGAAGATGCTCCAGCTAATAATTCGATATTGTCAACATCTAATTCTGTCAAACCTACAATGCTACCTACTGAGAAATTCAGACCAGGAGCTTGGTTATCCATACCATCAATCAATTGATTCAAACGTGTGTTTCCACTACCGCTAAAACCTCTTGTTGTGATACTCTTAAATGTTAAACTTGCTGCAGTAACGTCTACGCCTTTTAAATTAGCTAAGATGTCATAGTAGCTTGAAGCTGGTGCAGACTTAATAGTGTTTGAACTAATACGCTCAATAGTTACTGGCGATTCTAAAATACGCTCAGAAACTCTTGAAGCAGCTACCACTACCTCAGTACCAAGTACATAGGCAGGCTTTAAGCTTACTTCTATTTTAGTTGCTAAAGATTCTACAGTTACTTCTTTTGATTCAAATCCTACTGAAGAAAACACTAAAGTAAATGGAGTTTTTACAGCTACAGGTAATTTAAATACACCTTTATCGCTTGTAAAAGTTCCGTTGTTACTTCCTTTTAATGTTACAGTAACCGCAGTTAATGTTTCAGCATTAGTTGAATTTTTAACAGTACCTGTTACGGTACCAGCATTCTGGGCATTTGCGCTTACAGCGACTGCTGCAGTCATGCAAAAAAGACCAAAATGTCTTAAAAATTTGCTCATAAATTATTGTTTTAAGTTGAATTGTACGGCAAAATACCAAATTGTTATCACTTGAGAAAAAATTATAAAATATAGTGTTAAATTTTTAATTTAGCAGTATGAACAAAAAGCCCTTTCCCCAGCAAGTAAACGAGTACCATGGAAAAGTAAGAGACGTCTATTACCTTGATAATGAACTACTTGTAATGATAGCAAGTGACAGAATTTCTGCATTTGATGTGATTTTGCCCAATCCAATCCCATTTAAGGGTCAAGTATTAAATCAGATCGCGGCCTATATGCTTAAGGCTACAGTCGATATTTGTCCAAATTGGCTACTTTCTACCCCTGCCCCAAATGTGGCCATTGGTAAAAAATGTGAGCCATTTAAAATAGAGATGGTAGTTAGAGGCAATTTAGTGGGTCATGCTTGGAGAACCTACCAGTCGGGTGCAAGAACTTTATGTGGAGTTACGCTAGCGGAAGGCCTAAATGAAAATGATTATTTCCCTACTCCTATAATTACGCCTTCTACAAAAGCAAGCGAAGGACATGATGAAGATATTTCTGAGGACGCAATTATTGAGCAAGGATTGGCCAGTGCGGAAGACTGGGACATATTAAAAAAATATACATTCGCATTATTTGAAAGAGGAAAAGAAATAGCCGCTAAACAGGGACTTATATTAGTAGATACCAAATATGAGTTTGGAAAAATTGGTGACACCATTTATTTAATGGATGAAATTCATACACCAGACTCTTCAAGATATTTTTATGCAGAAGGCTTTGAAGCAAGACAAGCTAAAAAAGAAAAACAAAAACAATTAAGTAAAGAGTTTGTTAGAGAATGGTTGATAGAAAATAATTTTATGGGTAAGGATGGTCAAACAGTACCAGCCATGAGTCCTGAATGGATTGATACCATTTCTAAAAGATATATAGAACTTTATGAAAAAGTGATTGGAACTCCATTTAAGCCAGAACCTAAAACAGAGGAAGAAACTTACGATTTGATTTGTGAGGAATTGAAGAAACTAAATAATTAAAAGAAAAACAATATTAAAAAATTTCGCTTCAAAATAAAAAGCCCCAATTATTCAACATATTTGGGGCTTTTTATTTTTTATACCTTAACCCTATTTCACTTCAATATCTATTCCTAACCTTGGTCTCAACTTTTGTTTACTTTTATTAAATACCTGTATACCATTTTTCTTTCCTTCTCTTAATATTACTTGTTCTTCCAATGGCAAGTGGTATGTGTCCTTACATTCAGTTGTACAGCAGCCATCAAAGTCCTTTGCACATTCTTCGCATTGAATAAACAATAAATGGCAGGCGTCATTTTTGCAATTGGTATGGGTATCGCATGGCTTGCCGCATTGGTGACATTTAGCTATAATGTCTTCAGTTATTTTTTCTCCTAGGCGTTCGTCAAAAACAAAATTCTTTCCTTTAAATCCACTTTCCAAGCCCTCCTCTTTTATTTTATTAGCATAATTAATTATGCCGCCTTCTAAATGGAATACATTTTTAAAACCTTGATGTAACATATAAGCACTCGCTTTTTCACAACGAATCCCACCTGTACAATACATGATAATATTTTTGTCCTTATTGTCCTTCATCATTTCTGCTGCCATGGGCAACTGTTCTCTAAAGGTATCAGAAGGAATTTCAATAGCTTTATCAAAATGCCCTACTTCATATTCGTAATGATTGCGCATATCTATGACAATCGTTTCCTGGTCTTGTAATAAGTTATTCATTTCGGCAGCATTAACATACTTGCCTCTATTTTCCATACTGAAACTTGGATCCTCAATGCCGTCTGCAACTATTTTTTCACGTACTTTAATACGCAATACCCAAAAGCTTTTTCCATTGTCATTCACTGCAATATTTAATCTCAATCCATTTAAAACTGGAATGGAATACAAGTAGGTTTTGAATGCCTCTAAATTATGAGTAGGTAAACTTATTTGAGCATTAATACCTTCAGTTGCTATATAGATACGTCCGAATACTTGCAAAGCAATTAATTGCTTATACATCTCGTCTCTAAAAATGGTGGGCTCTGGAATGGAAAAATACTGGTAAAAACTTATTGTAGTTCTTGGAAATGTTTCCTCATACATTTTTTGTTTCAACTCAATGTTGGAAACACGATTGTGCAGTTGTGCCATATATATTAATTTAAGCTCAATTACAGATTAAGCAAATTGGACACAAAGATAAGTCAAAATTATTTAAGATTTTCTAATATAAGAACCGGTCAAGGCAGCCAAGCCACCTAATAATGCCCCTACTACGGTAGTAAGTATTATTAATGAAATATAGGATCCATGTAATGGAAGTACATTCGCCACTTTTGACGATAATAAATGATTATTTTGACTGTCAATTATAAAAGCCAAACTAAACCATAAAAGTCCGATACCTAATACACCAGACAAAAATGCATAAATTGGTTTTTGAGGAATGGCTACTGCTATTAAAATATTAGTTACCACAAAACTCCACCAAGGAAGATTTCCGTAAATGCCAACTGCATATGCAGCAATGACTGTTAATAAAACTGTTATAATAAATTTCACGCTTTGTGATAAAGATGTTTTCATATTTAGTTATTAGAGATTGAATGAATTGAATTACGCTGTTTTAAATTGAATATGCCATTTAGTATGCTCATTCGCTTTTAACTTTTCTTTAGCCATAAACAATAAACGATAATATTTTCCTGCAGCCCAATAGTCAACAAAACTATCATAATATGGACTACCAGGGTTGCCACTTTGACCTCCTGGATATAAGCCATAAGCTTCTATCTCGTCAGTTAAGTGTACTACCATTCTCCAACTTGGTCCATGATTCTCGCTTGTTGCATTTATAATATTCACGCCCCCTCCTATTGGTAAATTCATTCTACTTAAGGCTGGAATTTTAGTTAGGTGTAAAACACGAGTGGCTTTAAACAATGACCATTCTAATTTATTTTCTTTTTCAAGGGCTATTAATTTCTTGGTGGCATTTTCTACCCCTAGCATAACTTGCTCTTGTAAAGACTCAATTTTATTTTTTGTTCTAATATCGTCAGCTACTGAAAAATTAGAATCTCTTTTCATTTGCTCTAATAGGATATAAGATTCTGGCTTGGTTAATGGAATAGTAGAACCTGCTAATTCATCTCCCCAAACAGCATCTTCTACACTGTCCCAAATTACTTTAAATGCAGTGATCCCTGTTTCATGTTCATTATTATATAAGTTCCAATTGGTCATTTTAGCAACCATTCTTTTAGCATCTGAACTTAATTTATCTGTTTGAATAAATTTCATAAGTGCTGGTCTTGCCATTTCTGCAAAAACATTATAATTGCTCGTTTGCATAGCTTGCATGTCCTGTGCTGTTATTTGTGATAAAGCAGCCAACTGCTTGTTTACGCTTATACCTCTATATAAAGGGAAAGCGCCTGCGGTTCCTAGATAATACGGATACGTTGCGTCGGTTGGCTTTTGGTTCGCACTACTTACAAAACCTCTTTCTGGATTTTTAATAAATGGATTTTCGCTCATTGGAATAATGCCTTGCCAATCATAAGCGGTATCTGATCCTGGCATAATAAAATCACCTTGATGATCCCATCTAGCCACAAAATTTCCTTGTTGCTTAATTGCTATATCGCCAGACTTAGTTGCTACTACAAAATTTTGACCTGGGCATTTCCATAATGAAATGGCATGTAAATAATCGTCTATATTTTTTGCTCTATTTAATTGATAGAATGTCTCTACTCCTGTAGAAGCATCATGTGCAGTCCATTTTACTGCTAAGTTACGGCCCTTAGATTGTGGGTTTTGATAAAAGGCGTCAAACATAGCAGGTCCCCAATGTGTCATAGCAATATTTTCAACCACGTCTGCACTGTCTTTTACTTTAATAATTTCCTGTCTATTTGTAGTTGCTTGCCATGTTCCATTAAACCAATATTCTTTTTGAGTACTGTCCTTGAACTTTAATTCATAATAATCCAATACGTCTCTACCTGCATTGGTAACGCCCCAAGCTAAGCTGTCATTAAAACCTATAATAACTGCTGGTGAACCAGGGAAACTTGCTCCATAAGTGCTATGTGTTGGAGTAGTAATTTGAACTTCATACCAAAGAGATGGTAGGTTTAATCCTAAATGTGGATCACTACATAAAATAGGCCTTCCTGATTTTGTTTTTGTGCCAGACACTGCCCAGTTATTGCTTCCATTATTTTTATTTGGAGCTTCTGGAGCTTCTGACGTTTTAAAAGCTAAATTAGGATCTTGTTTATGTAAATAAGCCAAGTCTGAACCTACTGGCTTTAACGGAGTAATTGCAGGTGTTGAATAAGCAGTTCCTTTGGGTATAATTGGATCCAATGAATCCTGTTGATTGGTATATAATTTATCAAATAAATCATACCCTAAATAATCGCGCGTATTAGTAAGCTGTAAATCTGCAGCAGCTGAACGTCCAGTTAAATCGTAAGACATGAACATTAAAAACAAATATGTTTTTTTAGGGGTCCATGCTTCTGGCGCATAGTTCATTAATTTAAATTCAAATGGCAAATCCTCTGGAGACAATTGTTTTATATAGGCATTCACTCCTGCAGTGTATGCGTCCACTGTTGCTTTCATCACTGGATTAGTAGCATTGATAGAAGCTTCTGTTTTTTCAGCACCATATACCATTCCTAGACGTCTAAAAAAACGGTCAATGCTTAATTTATCTGCACCGGCAATTTCACTCAAGCGGCCAGAAGCTACACGGGTTTGAAAATCCATTTGCCATAATCTAAACTTAGCATGTAAATATCCTTGAACAAAATAGGCATCTTCGTCATGCTCGGCATAAATATGCGGAACTAAGCGGTCGTCCATATAAACATCTACATCT
Organism: Chitinophagaceae bacterium; assembly: GCA_947374225.1. Classification (GTDB taxonomy): domain Bacteria; phylum Bacteroidota; class Bacteroidia; order Chitinophagales; family Chitinophagaceae; genus Sediminibacterium. The sequence goes on from CANCAY010000004.1 coordinate 53,278, forward strand.
CCTTTCAATTCATTAGCTACCAAAGACGCATTAAAATCGGTATTGATTTTTTCCGCATTCTTCCAGAACCCATGTTGAGGGGATAAGAAATAACCAAGTCTTGGCGTCTTAGAAGTGCCCGACTTTAATTGAATATTTAATGTAAAAACCAGTCCTGCTGTAACAGCCGCTGATACTAAAAAAGGCATTAAGCGCATAGCAATAATTTAGACCACTAATTTAGCTATTATTTAGCAATAGCGCTTCTAAAAAATTCCAAATGCTTTTGTAAAGGTAGATAAGGGCAGGTTTGTAATAAACGCTCCGTTTTGTCAATACAGGACTGTGAAAATTTTTGATGTTCCGCAGAACCTGCAAAGAATGGTTTATGATTGACAGCTAGCTGTAATTCAGCTACTTGCTTCATAATGACTTGTGTAGCATCTTTCATATACGTCTCCACCAACTTCTCCCAGACATATCCAGAAGCAGCATAATTAGGATGTACTAAATCTTCAGAATAAAACCTGTAATCTCTTAAGTCGTCAATCACGTATTCATACGCAGGAAAATATTCCACCTGTTCCATTGTTGCAATAACTTCATGCACCGCATGAATTAAAACTGCTTTGCTGCGATTATTCTCCACCAAACCTTCTCTTAAATGTCGAACAGGACTAATAGTAAATACAATATGTAACTGAGGATTAAATTGAAGTAATGCATCTACTAAAATAGACAGTCGCTTTATTAAATCAGCTGGCTGCATTAATGATTTGGTAAACCAAGTAGCTGATGCTTTGTGATTATTAGCAACCACTTGTCCCTTACTTAAGGGTGCAAATTCAGTCAACTCATATAACCATGCAGAACCTAATGTAATTACAATATGATTAGCCGACTTTAAAAACAAATGCGCATTATGAATTGTAGTATTTATTTTAGCTAAAGCCTCCTCTTGAAGCACACTTGAAAAACGGCTATGATGATTCCAACTATTCCAAACATCATTTAATTTAAATAATTCGTTTTCCGTGTATTGTTTGTTTTGAATACAATCATTTAAAGAATTTTCTACACTCACTGGATTAAATAAAATTCCATGTGGATTTTCCATCACTTCAAATAAATGAGCACTAAACTTGGCACCAATATTTTCGGTGAAACAAGAACCTATCAACATTAGTTTATCCTTGTATTCAATGGAATACTTTGAAGATTTAGCGTCTAATGTTAATTTGAATTTCATGTACTTAACTACTTATTATTTAGCAGGAAACATTCTTTGCTTCATAGCTTCGTATAATACAATACCCGCTGCTACTGACACATTGAAGGAGTCAAAATTAGTAGCCATTGGGATTTTGAAAAAATAGTCTGCAGCCTTTGCTAAATATGGTTGTACCCCTCTTCCCTCGTCTCCCATTATGATACAGCTTGGCATATTGAAATCTAATTCATGCACATTTTTGTCAGCGCGCATTTCACTTGTAAAAACTTGTATGCCATTTAAATGTAAATCGTCTACTGCTTTTAATAAACTGCTCACACGAACTACATGTATATGCTCCAAAGCACCGGCACTACTTTTAAACGCTTCTTCATTTAAAGCGCCTACTCCTTTATCAGGAATAATTAAAGCTTGCGCACCACAACAATGTATACTTCTACTTATGGCTCCAATGTTTCGAACATCTGTTACACCGTCTAACATTACAAACAATGGCGTTTCTCCTTTAGCTACAACGAAATCTATTACTTGTTGTAGATCTAAATATTTGACATTGGAAATAAATGCTAATACTCCTTGGTGATTCGCCTTAGTCATTCCATTTAATTTCTCAATGGGTACTAATTGTATTGGAATAGTTTTATCTCTAGCGAATTGTTTAATCTCATTCAAACCTTCTCCTTGAGCATTTTTTTGTATTAATATTTTTTCAATATTAGCACCCGACTCCAAGGATTCAATAAGGGGTTGACGACCAATAATAAATTTACGTTCTGTCGTAAAACTTGGACGTGGACTAAATCTTCTCTGTCCTGAAAATTTTCTTTCTGGTCTATTATTTCTCTCCTGCATGGCTCAAAGTTAATCCTTTTTAGTGTTTAGTAACTGCCATTTTAAGATAGCTGCCACTGATATGGAATCCGTTATTTTCCCATCCATTACCCATTGTACTGCTTGCTGGAAGGGCATTTTTTTCACAACCAATTGTTCTGTATCCTCTGGCGTTGCAGTGCCGGCAATTAAGTCCCTAGCAACATATACTACCGCGAATTCATCAGACACCGAATTAGAAACATGCATCTTCAGAATTTCGGTCCAACTACCTGCTTCAAAACCAGTCTCTTCTTTTAATTCTCTTTTAGCGGCTTCTAACCAGTCAGTTCCTTCTGGACAACCCCCTTCTGGAATTTCCCAACTATATAAGTCCAATGGAAAACGGTATTGCCCCACCAAATAAGTATTGTCGTCTGAGTCTATTGCGATTACCCCAATAGCGATATTTTTAAAATGAACTTTCCCATAAATACCTTCCGTACCAGCAGGTGTGATTACCTTGAACTCTGTTAAGCTTATCCAAGGATTTTCATACTTAATCACTCCACTCAAAGTTTTCCAAGGATTTATTTCGTTTTCCATATTCAAATAATTTGCTAATACTAAATACCACTTAACTAAATATACGTAATAAAAAACCCGCCACTGTTTTGCAGGGCGGGCTTTTAAAAATTAAACAACTATTTTAAACCAAAAGCTTTTTTCACTTTTGTTACATAATCTAATTTCTCCCAAGTGAATAATTCGACTTTCATCGTCTTAGACTTGCCGTCTGGAGTGGTGAAAGTTTTAGTTACTGTTTCGTTCTTACGACCCATATGCCCGTAAGCAGCAGTCTCACTATACATTGGCGTTCTTAACTTTAAACGTTGCTCAATAAAGTAAGGACGTAGATCGAAAATTGATTCTACTAATTTACCTATTTGGCCGTCAGTTAATTTAACTTTTGCAGTACCGTAAGTGTTCACGTTAATGGAAGTTGGCTTTGCAACACCAATCGCGTAAGATACTTGAACTAATACTTCGCTAGCTACACCAGCAGCTACCAAGTTCTTAGCAATATGTCTTGTTGCATATGCAGCAGAACGGTCTACTTTACTTGGATCTTTTCCAGAGAAAGCACCACCGCCGTGTGCACCTTTTCCACCGTAAGTGTCCACAATAATTTTACGACCAGTCAAACCAGTGTCACCATGTGGTCCACCAATTACAAACTTACCAGTTGGGTTAATATGATACTTAATGTCCTTGTTAAACAACTTACCGTATTTCTTATATTTTGCTTTAACTCTTGGAATTAAAATTTCAACGATGTCTTTTTTGATCTTCTCCAACATCTTGCCTTCTTTGTCAAAATCATCATGTTGAGTAGAAACTACAATCGCGTCAATTCTAACTGGCTCATTTTGGTCGTTGTACTCTAAGGTAACTTGAGATTTAGCGTCTGGACGTAAATATTTAATTGCTTTGTTCTCTCTTCTTAAAGCAGCTAATTCAATTAAAATTTTATGCGCCAAGTCCAATGCTAATGGCATGTAGTCGTCTGTTTCGTTACTTGCATAACCAAACATCATACCTTGGTCACCAGCACCTTGCTCTTCTTTTTTCTTTCTGTCAACCCCTTGGTTAATGTCAGCAGATTGTTCGTGGATAGCGCTTAAAATTCCGCAGCTATTTGCCTCAAACATATATTCACTCTTAGTATATCCAATCTTACGAATTACACCACGTGCAATTTCTTGAACGTCTAAATACGCTTTAGATTTTACCTCACCTGCCAATATTACTTGACCTGTTGTTACTAAAGTTTCACAAGCCACTTTTGACTGTGGGTCAAAGGCTAAAAAATTGTCGATTAAAGCGTCAGAAATCTGATCCGCTACTTTGTCTGGATGTCCTTCAGAAACGCTCTCTGATGTAAATAAATAAGGCATATTGTATTATTTAAATTGAATAGTAAAGTACAAATATATTAATAAATCCTAATGATTATAAATCGGAATAATAGATTCTTAATCTCATTTTAAACTTGGAATGAGTACCTCCACCTAAACGAACTCTACCTTGTGCAGGTTGATTGCCTAAAGAAGTACCTAGATACTCTGTGCTTGAAGTTTTGTTAAAAGGATATGGTGGCACATAAATAACAGAGTCATTCACTGGTGCATACATTCTTAAATCGAACAAAGAATCTGTTCTTGAAATAACCCCTTGAACATATCTAGTAATATTGAAATTGTAGCTAGCTACTTTATCGTATCCGTTTAATGCCTTATAAGTTAAATAGCCACCGAATCTTGTAAAAATCTCCGCATTCGCAGCTGTTTGATAATCGTTTGGCACTGTTCTAAAAACTTTATTTGCAGAATCATACGCACCTAAGAATACATATTTAGGAGGTAACATTTGTGTTTCCAGTCCTGTAATTCTTGCATCGTCTGGAACCTGTTCCGTAATTAATTCAGCGCGATGTATTAATTTATTTGCAAATGTTCTTAAACCTGGGATTTTGATTTTAACGGAAGTCCCTGGACTTGTTTGAATATACACCAATGAGTCTTTTCCTTTACCTAAATGCTTAGCTAATTCAGAACCAGTTCTGTCACGCTTAATGAAATTCGCATCCCCATTGCTAATTAAGCTAAATTTAAAATAAGCCACTGTAGTATCTCTAACTCCTGTTGCACCCAATGGAGTGTAATTAGTTTTGTAATACAAAGCCAACTTTGTGTTGGTGTCTGCTAAATTAATTTTCAACAACACATTTTTATTTGCAGAAGGGTCTACTGAAATAGCAAAACCTGGAAAATAATTACGCAAGGTAGTGTCATTATGATAAGCTGTATTGGAATCGAAAACTTTAATAAATTGATTCGCAATTCTGTCAAACAATCTAAAGCGAATTTGATTTTTTGCAGCTTCATATCTATTAATTACTGAATCACCTACTTTAGTTAAATCCAGCGTAATTGGATTACCTAATGCAGCTCCTGCTTTGATGCCATATGCGTCTGGGTAATTAGCTGAATAATATTGTTTGATGTCTAAAGGCGTACTTGGATCAATTTGATTCACATTGATTTTTACAGGAACTGAAGAGTCTCCATAAAATCCATTGTATTTTAAAACCAATACAGCAGAGTCCACTATAATACTATCTCTAGTTCCTGGAATATAAAATGGAAAATACTGTGGCACTAACTGAAAAAACATAGTAGCTTTTGTTTTTCCAAAAATGGGATCATTTGTAATCTCTCCTAACATATGGTCGTCATTGCCATATACCTTAACACTATCCAGCATATCAACTGTTTCCGCTTCTACATCTATAATAGTATCTTTTGTGTTGATAGCGTCCATCGAAGGCAATAATCCAAGTCCAAGTTCAGAAGAACTTACTCTTGTACATGCCGAAAAAAGGATGGTTAATATTAATATGGAAAAAGAGAATCTCTTAACTGTAATGTTTGATGCCATGAATTGATTTTATCTTTACTTGCCTGCAAGTTCGTTGTATAAATCTAAATACTCTGTTAAATCGGAATCCCATCCGTTGAATGGAACCACCTTCTTTCCTTTTACTTCAGAAAATTCTGAGATTAATTTTTTGTCTATAATATCAGAACCAAAAGTGATGGCATCTGCATAAGCAGCACCTCCTCTAAATAAAGCAGTATTAGTTAATTCCTTAAATGGTTCTAATTCTTTCTCCTTAATATTCGCATTGATTAATGCTTTAGACATAAAATCCTTGTCTAATTTTTCCTCAAAGCTATTAGCTCCAATAGTGAATACTACTTTAGAATTAGAGAAAACAGGTTCTTTTTTAAATGCTGTTTTAATATAAGCAGGGATCAAGCCTGTCATCCATCCACTACAGTGAATAATGTCTGGAGGCCATCCAAATTTCTTAACGGTTTCCAAAGCGCCTCTACAAAAGAATACTGTTCTCATTACATTGTCGTCAAACCAAGTTTCATTTTCGTCATGAAAAATGTGTTTGCGTTTAAAAAAGTCCTCATTTTCTAAAAAATAAACCTGTAAACGTGCGTTTGGTAAAGAAGCTACTTTAATTTGTAATGGATAATCGTCGCTGTCTACTTGAACGTTGATTCCAGAAAGACGAACAACTTCGTGTAAACGATGTCGACGCTCATTGATCACTCCAAATCTTGGCATAATGCAGCGAACTTCTAGTCCACTATCATTGCTTTTAATTGCGAGCTTATTAATTACCTCCGCAAATTCTGTCAACTCTAAATAAGGCGACATTTCAGTGGCGATGTATAAGATTCGTTTTTTTTCAGACATTCTATAAAGTTTAACTCAGAACCGACTTTGAGTCTGCAAAGGTACGTTAAAACAAGGACTTTATGAAACGGCCAAGCATGGGTGATAAATATCAACCAACCTACTCCTATTATATTAACAATTGGTCGTAAATTGCAAGGCAACCTAAATAATAGCTCAAAATGGGTAAATTCTTAAAAATTGGGGTCTTTTTCTTAATTGGTATATTACTGATTTGGTGGAGTTTACACCAAATACCTGCAAATGAATGGGACAAATTTAAAGTTGCATTGAGACATTCTAAATTCTGGATTATCATACCAGTATTCATCATCTTGGGTTTTTCTCATTTTTTAAGAGCTTTAAGATGGAGATTAATTATGGAACCATTGGGTTATAAACCATCCATTTTGAATACGTTCTTGGCAGTACTCATTGGCTATTTAGCCAACCTAGCTATTCCAAGATTAGGAGAAGTTTTAAAATGCACCCTACTTTCAAAATATGAGAAAGTGCCTGCAGAAAAAATTGTTGGAACCATTGTGGCAGAACGCGCATTTGATGTGGTAAGCTTAGGTGTTATATTTATTTTGGCCCTTACATTACAGTTTAATGTGATACAAGCTGGCTGGCATCAATTGCAAGCACAAACTGCACAAGGCCCCGTGGATCATAGTAGTCGTAACTATATTCTAGTGGGATTAGCTGCCTTTTTAATAGTAGCTGGAATACTTGTATTTAGTTTCCGATCTAAATTACAAAAAGCAATCGCTAGTGTTAAACATATTATTGCTGGCATTTGGGAAGGCGTTATAAGTGCATCCAAACTAAAAAAACATAATTTATTTTTTCTATATTCATTCGGAATCTGGTTTATGTACTTACTAGCTACTTATATTGGATTGTATGGAACAGAAGGGACAGGTAGTTCTTTTGCTACAGCGATTAGTTGTTTGGCATATGCAAGTATTGGAATGATTTTAACACCTGGCGGCATTGGTGCTTATGCGTATTTCATGGCCAAAGTATTAGAATTAAATGGGGTTGACTATACATTAGGATTGGCAAATGGAACTTTACAATGGTTTTCACAATTTTTAATAGTACTCGTTCTTGGTGGTATAAGTTTAATTTTATTACCCATTGTAAACAGACAAAAAAAATAGAATGCGTCAAATAGATTCAATTGCAAAAAAAATAATGACGTTAAAGGAAGCCAAAGCTATGATAGCTGCTTGGAAAGTACAAGGCAAAACGGTCTCCTTTACTAATGGATGCTTTGATATTTTACATCCAGGTCATATATTTTCACTTGGACAAGCTGCCAAGGAAGCCGATTATTTAGTAGTTGGTTTGAATAGTGACGCAAGTGTTAAAAGATTAAAGGGCCCTGAAAGACCTATCAATAATACCGAGAGCCGTGCTATAATAATATCAAATTTAATACTAGTGGACGCTGTAGTTGTTTTTGAAGAAGACACTCCACTAGAGCTCATAACTGAATTATTACCTGACGTATTGGTAAAAGGTGGCGACTATACTTTTGAACAAATTGTTGGTGCAAAAGAAGTGGTTGCAGCAGGCGGAAAAGTAATCATAAACAATATTGTAGAAGGATTTTCTACAACGAATCTGATAGAAAAGATTAAAAAATAAAGAAATAATATTATTAATAATAACGAATTCAAATTAACTGAAATGAAATTTTTACAAGCATTACAATTACAAAAAGAGAATGAAGGAACTTCCACTGGAATCAATTGGGTAAAATCAAATGGTGAATTAAACTTATCATTTTCTCCTGTAGATTCTAACATGATTGGTGCTGTTACAAACACAGACAAAGCTGCTTACGAAACCGTAATGCAAACTGCAGGAACTGCTTTTCTAGAATGGCGTAATTGGCCTGCTCCGAAAAGAGGGGAAGTGGTTAGACAATTGGGTATTGCATTGAGAAATGAAAAACAAGCATTGGGTCAATTGGTAAGTTATGAAATGGGAAAAAGTTTACAAGAAGGACTAGGTGAAGTACAAGAGATGATTGATATATGTGATTTCGCAGTGGGATTGTCTAGACAATTATATGGCTTAACCATGCATAGTGAAAGACCTTCGCACAGAATGTACGAACAATGGCACCCAATGGGTGTCGTAGGAATTATATCTGCATTTAATTTCCCAGTGGCAGTTTGGAGCTGGAATGCTGCATTAGCTTGGGTATGTGGAAATGTTACAGTTTGGAAGCCTAGTGAAAAAACACCATTATGTGGAAATGCGGTTCAAAATATTGTAGCAAAAGTGTTTGCAGCAAACAATGTTCCAGAAGGCGTTAATAATTTAATTCAAGGAGGTCGAGAAGTGGGCGAATGGTTAAGCAACGATACAAGAATACCTTTAGTTTCTGCAACAGGTTCCACTAGAATGGGTAAAGAATTAAATACTGCAGTAGCTGCAAGACTTGGAAAAACTATTTTAGAATTAGGCGGCAATAATGCCATAATCATTTCAGAACATGCTGACCTTGACATGTCATTAATTGGCGCTGTGTTTGGAGCAGTAGGTACCGCTGGTCAAAGATGTACTAGTACAAGACGTTTAATTATACACGAGAAAGTATATGATAGTTTTGTTGCCAAATTAGTGAAAGCATATCAACAAATTAAAATTGGAGACCCATTAGATGCTAATAATCATATGGGGCCATTGATTGACAAATTAGCAGTAGAAATGTATTTGAAGTCAATTGCAGATTGTGAAAAAGAAGGCGGCAGTTTCTTAGTGGAAGGTGGCGTATTAGAAGGCGCAGGTTATGAAAGTGGCTGTTATGTAAAACCATGTATTGCTGCTGCTTTACCTAATTACAAAATAGTTCAACATGAAACCTTCGCTCCTATTTTATATGTAATGAAATACAAAACATTAGAAGAAGCTATTGCAATTCAAAATGGGGTGCCTCAAGGATTGTCTTCTGCTATCATGACATTAAATATGAGAGAGTCTGAATTATTCTTATCTCAACAAGGAAGTGATTGCGGAATTGCGAATGTTAATATTGGAACTAGTGGTGCTGAAATTGGAGGCGCATTTGGTGGTGAGAAGGAAACAGGTGGTGGTAGAGAAAGTGGAAGTGATGCATGGAAAGCCTATATGCGTCGTCAAACGAATACTATTAACTGGAGCAATAGCTTACCATTAGCGCAAGGCATTCATTTTGATTTATAAAATGCAATTAACTTGATTGATAGAACGCAATTAATTTGATTTAAAACATGATACTAAATAGAATTAAATTATTTTTTGTCATACTCCTATTAGTATTAGGAACGGCACCTGTGTATAGTCAATCGGCTATTCAATTTCCTAACCAAACTTCTAAAAACTGGCAATGGAAGGACTTGGCAACAGACTCTATTCATGGAATTAGTTTAGCTAATGCGCAACATTTTTTAAGTTCATTACCTACCACTCCTACTCCAGTTATAATAGCAGTAATAGACGGTGGCATTGATACCAATCATACTTATATCAAACCTTTTTTATGGTCCAATGAAAAAGAGATTCCTAATAACAATATCGACGATGACCATAATGGATATATAGACGATGTTCATGGATGGAACTTTTTAGGTGGGAAGGATGGTCAAAATATAAATAAACTACCTAGTGAAAAAGCAAGAGTATATCATGCATATAAATCATTGTATGAAAATAAAGTCATTGATACTATTAGCTTAACTAAATCCGATAAAAAACAATATCAAAATTGGATAGCTGCTGCTAATCAAATTGATTTTTCGGAAGAAGAAAGAGCCAACCTGCAATATGTTAGAATGAGCAGGAATATATTAAATAGAGTCACTACTACCCTTTATAAAGAAATTCTAGATAGTAATTTTAATGTTGAAAAACTAGAAGCCTATCAACCCTATGGACGTATTGGCTTGGAGGCTAAAATTGTTTATCTAAAAACAATAACTGTTTTAGGAGTAGACAAAGCAATGGGCGCAAAAGAAATCCTAGCTGATTTAAACGAATATGTGGAGTCTAAGGAAAAAATGGAGCAAGAAAAAGAACAAATTCCAGCACCCATTCGATCACAAATTGTCAAGGACAATTATGATGATTTTTCCGATCGTTTTTATGGCAACAATGACATAATGGGGCCAAGTGCAAAGCATGGAACTCATGTTGCAGGATTAGCAAGCGACCAGTCTAATGTAATTCGTATAATGGGTATAAGAGCAGTTCCAGACGGCGATGAATATGACAAAGACATTGCTTTAGGAATTCGTTATGCGGTTGACAATGGAGCGAAAGTCATCAATATGAGTTTTGGGAAATCATTCTCCCCTCAGCAAGCTTGGGTAGACAGTGCCATTAGATATGCTGCTGCTAAAGATGTTTTATTGATTCATTCTGCAGGCAATGAAAAGTACGATTTAAATACGAAGTCTGTTTATCCTAATCCCTACTCCGACATTTTTGGGGATACTGCAAATAATGTAATTACGGTAGCCGCAAGTAGTGACCCTTCCGTTAGTGGTGGACTCCTAACTGACTTTAGTAATTATGGCAATAAAGTAGTGGACTTAATGAGTCCTGGTGATAAAATATATTCTTCTACTCCCAATAACAACTTTGGCAATTTAAGTGGGACTAGTATGTCTGCTCCAATTGTATCCCATATAGCAGCATTAATAAGAGCTTACTTCCCACAACTTACAGCAAAAGAAGTTAAAATGGTATTAATGAAAAGTTGTTGGACACCACAGGACAAAGCAACAAAGACCACCCTATTATCAATTTGTAAAACTGGAGGAATTGTTAATGCATCAAATGCAGTTCATTATGCTCAAGAATACATAGCTTCGCCATCTTACAAAAAATCGAAATTCAGAAAAAATAAAAACTAAATATGCCTAGACCAAGTGCCACAGAATACGGTAGTTTCTACCAAACCTATATTAACTACACTAGTGGGAAAGATTATTCCATTTTAGTTCAACAATATAACGAACGTATTATTGAATCATGGTCTGCTATACCTTTGGAAAAAATTAACGAAGCATATGCTCCAGACAAATGGACAATAAAGCAAATGTTTCAGCATGTTATTGATACAGAAAGAATATTTGCTTACCGCGCTTTATGTGTAGCTAGAGGAGAACAAAATGCACTATTAGGTTTTGATGAAAACGAATATGCAAAAAAAGGAACTGCTTTAAATAGAAACTGGAAAGAAATGTTAACTGAATGGCGTGTGGTAAGACAATCCACTAATATGCTTTTTGCTTCCTTTACAGAAGAAGACATGAAACAAAAAGGAACAGCTAGTGGGAACCCTATCTCTGTTAATGCTATTGGCTTTATCATTTTTGGACACGCATTGCACCATTTACATATACTCAAGGAGCGTTACGACATATGATTTTTAAAAGGAGTGTCAAATGACACTCCTTTTTGATTTCTTACTATATATTCTTTGGCGAACCTCTATACATAAAAAGCCCCCTAAAAATTAAATTAGGGGGCCTTTTATGCCTTACGGGTGTCCTTATTTTTAGAAAAGAACTCCTATAAATTATTTAGTTCCGTATAAATGTACTGCGATTTGTACTTCAGAATCAACCATACCTACGCCATAGTTGATACCGAATAAAGTTCTGTCTAAAGGGAAAAATGCTTCAGCAAAAAATCCTTTTTCTGCATCTACACTTCTAATAGAAGCTTCAAAAGTTACTGGAGCTTTAACACCTTTTAAAGATAAGTCACCTGTAATTGTAGCTTTATTACCTTTTGTATAAGTTACAGTTTTGATAGTGAAAGTTGCTTCACCAAATTTAGTAACATCGAAAAAATCAGGAGAAGACAAATGACCTTCTAACTTAGCACCTGCTTCGTCAGTTACTTTATTGCCAGCAATATCAATCACAAAACTTCCACCTACTAATTTACCAGCACTAGTTTGAACTGCACCAGATTTTACTGGGAAATATCCTGTGTGGAAATCACCAGTTTTAGAACCTGTCCAGTTTACTTTGCTCTTAGCTGCATTTACAGTAAAAGTTACGTCGTCTTTTGCAGTTGTTTTTGGAGCAAAAGAGAACATTGCGATTGATGCCAAGATCAATGTCATTGAAAACACGATTTTTTTCATAATTCGATTTTTTGTTTGTTTTATATATTAAAGTAAGTTCTTTAAAATGATGCAACAAAAATACGAATCAATGTTTAAACAACAAAATTTATTTTTTAGCTGTATTTCCCCCTTATAATCTGCCTTTTATCTATTATCTTCGCCAAAATTCCTACGTATGAACCTGCATGAATATCAAGCAAAAGATTTGCTTAAAAAGTACAATGTCCCTGTTCAAGAAGGTGTTGCCGTTGAAACGGTTGACGCTGCAGTAGCTGCCTATCATAAAATAGCTGCTGACACTAACAATAAATTTGCTGTCGTTAAGGCACAAATTCATGCTGGTGGTCGTGGTAAAGGTAAAGTGATTGGCACAGAGCAAAGAGGTGTTGCAGTGGGTAAGTCTGCTGCTGACATTGAAACATTTGCAAAGAACATTTTAGGTGGCACTTTGGTGACTATCCAAACTGGTCCTGCAGGTAAATTAGTAAGTAAAATTTTAGTAGCTCAAGACGTTTATTATGAAGGTCCTCAGCCAACTAAAGAATTATACCTTTCTATTTTATTAGATCGTGCTAAAGGCATGAACGTTATAATGTACAGTACTGAAGGTGGTATGGATATTGAAGAAGTAGCTCATAACACCCCAGAAAAAATATTTAAAGAGTGGATTCACCCAGGTGGTGGATTACTAGGATTCCAAGCAAGAAAAATTGCATTCAACTTTGGTTTAAGTGGTGATGCTTTTAAGAATTGTGTGAAATTCGTAACTAATTTATACAATGCATATGTTGGTTTAGACTGTGGCATGTTAGAGATTAACCCATTGTTCAAAACGTCTGACGACAAAATGATCGCAGTGGATTGTAAAATGAATATTGATGACAGTGCTTTAATGCGTCATCCTGATTTATTAGCAATGAGAGACGTTACAGAAGAAGATCCTACAGAAGTAGAAGCTGGAGAGTTCAATTTGAACTTTGTGAAATTAGACGGCAACGTAGGCTGTATGGTGAATGGTGCAGGTTTAGCAATGGCAACTATGGATATGATTAAGTTAAGTGGTGGTGAGCCAGCTAACTTCTTAGACGTAGGGGGTTCTGCAAATGCACAAACAGTAGAAGCTGGTTTTAGAATTATCATGAAAGACCCTAATGTAAAAGCAATCTTAATTAACATCTTTGGCGGTATCGTTCGTTGTGACCGTGTTGCTGCTGGTGTAATTGAAGCTTTCAACAAATTAGGCAATATCAATATCCCTATCATTGTTCGTTTACAAGGAACGAATGCGGTAGAAGCTAAAAAATTAATTGACGAGAGTGGATTGAAAGTTCAGTCTGCAATTCAATTGAGCGAAGCAGCCGACTTAGTGAAGCAAGCTGTAGCTTAATATAAAAAATACACCTATCAAAAAGGCGCTCATTGAGCGCCTTTTTTGTTTACCTACTTGTCTCCCCAAAGACAAAGTAGTTATTTTAGAGGGGGTAGTACTTTTATTTCCAAGTCCACACAAAACCTAATTCAATTGAACTTTGTGCGCTCAATGCATTTTTATGTTTGCTTATAGATGCATCATAACTAACACCTAATTTTGCATTATTAAGACTCATACCAACATATGGAATAATAGCATCATTAACCCTATTAAATAAACCTAATTCTAGTAAGTGCTCTTTGTCAACTAATAATTTTTTATATAATACACCAACAGTAGTAATTGAATTACTTTCTAATATCTGATGATTGGCTATTAGTTCAAGCTCTTCTTCATTATTAATTTGTTTTTTATAAAATGACTCAACAGCATACCTTGGTGCTACTTTTGCCTCTCCACTTTTAGAATCTCTTGGTCTGTTTGCTTTGAATATAGCAGCTCCAATATGAAATTTATCTTTTTCATTTAATCTTACATCATACCCTATCCCAACATTAGTATAAAAATAATTCATACTATAATCAAACGCAGCAGGATCTGTACTTGTAGCAGCAAGAAAACCAAAACTACCAAACATGTCTTGTGTTTTTACCTTTTCCAAATCCAATAAACGGTTTCCATATGTCAAGCTTAATCCAAGACTCAAGCCACTAGCACCATCATCACTAAATGAATTATAATACGCCCCACTTAAAGTTGTTGAATTCTTTTTAAGTAACCCACTTCCAATTTGTTCAGAAATAAAATTACCTCCAACAGCAAAATAATCATTGCCTGTTGATTTTTTAAATTTATGCTCATAATTAGCTGCCGTGGTGCTATTTATAATCGTACCATTCCCAATATTTAAATTCCGATAATTAATTCCAATTATATTATTTAAGGCTCTTGCCCCTGTTAATGCTGGATTAACTGTAAATAAGGTATTTTGAATTTGTGAAAATATGGGGTCTTGTGCATTTGATTTAATGAATCCAAATAAGCACAATACAATCAATATTTTTTTAATGACTTTCTTCATTTTAATTTTTTTATAATGCGCTTTAATTTATTTAATAATTATAATTGGGCCAGACTTATTAATATTATTACCTTTTAGATCTAATGCTGAGAATATCCAATAATAAGTATCACTTGGCAATAGTCTTCCTTGATAGGTCCCATCCCAAGTATCTATTAAATTTCTTGTTTCAAAAACTTGTCTATTATACTTATCATATACTTTAAAAAATTTCAATTCACTAATGTCAACAAAATTTAGTTTAAGTATGTCGTTCAATCCATCTCCATTTGGCGTAAATACGTTTGGTATATGAATATCGGGCACAATAAAGACTCTGGTTGGCAAAGTGTCCACAATTACACAACCATTCGACGTTGTAATTTTTATTTTAAACACTGTTTCCTCATAAATTGTCGCTAATGGATTTGCAATTTTTGAATTGTTTAATACATTACTTGGACTCCATTCATAACTCACTCCTACTGGCCTTGCATTTAATGTTGAAGGTGTATTTAAAACAATGTCCTTGTATTCCATTCTTTTTGAAACTGGAGCAATTGCGTAATAATTTAGTATATAAGTAACCGAATTACTAGAGCCCTCTATTGTCAATGTATATGTTATAGTAATTATCGCATCTGCATTACCAACTCCTGTCACCTTCCCATTAGCATCAACTATAGCAATAGAAGTATTACTACTACTCCAATTACCGCCACTAATTGCATTTGCCAATTGAATCGATTCTTGTTTTCCGCAAATTGATTTTGGGCCAGTAATTGCAGATAACTGCGGGATGACAGCCATAGTGAAATTTGACTTTCTATTTCCAATAATATTTGAAGCTGTTACTGTATAAGATGTAGCAATCTTTGCTTGAGTTGGAATACCATTAATATTTCCATTCGTCGAATCAATTTTTAATCCAGTTGGCAAATTAGGTGTGATTGCAAATTTATGTACTAGATTACTTAGTGAAGGAGCTAAATTCAATTTAACACCACTTGTAATTATAGCAGGTATATTTGTATATTTTACTGATGGTGCACCGAATAAATCTTTTGCATCATTCGCATTAGTAGGACTAGTACCTTGTTTGACTTCAATATAATCAGGAACCCCATCTCCATCAGTATCCTTTGCATCTGTTGGATCATTTGGATTTGTACCCAGCTGAATTTCTACCGTATCTGGCACACCATCATGATCAGAATCTAATGGCACATCTACCACTAATGGATTGTATCCTAAGTGAATTTCCAAATAGTCAGGCATTCCGTCACCATCACTATCTTTTACATCTAATGGATTATTTGGATTTGTCCCTTGTTGTACTTCAATGTAGTCTGGAACACCATCTCCATCAGAATCTAATGCATCGCCAGCAATATTTGGATCAGTACCTTGTGCAATTTCAATTGCATCAGGCACACCATCGCCATCTGTATCAATATTTGTATTTGGAGGATTGGTTACTTCAGCTCTATTAATAATAACCACATAAGATTTTGTAGTTACTCCATCTTCCGCTGTAACCACCACAGTAATTGTGTTGGTTCCTGTTACCAAATTTATTGTCGCCCCACCATTTGTTAAAACATTCCCATTCACAGTAATGACAGCTTGACCATTTGATCCTGAAGGAGTAATAGTAACACTACTTGTCCCCGACCCCACATTGGCTGTATAGTTATAAGTTCCTGCATTAAAACTAGGAGATAATGTGCCCATGTTTAAAACAAAGCCACTTAATGTTGCGACAGCACTCGCAGCTGCTCTTGTTATAATTACTGAATATGTCTTTGTGCTTGTACCATCTTCCGCCGTAACTACTACATTGATTGTATTTGCTCCAACAGCCAAGTTGATTGCATTACTAGAAGCACCATTCGCAACAGTTACATTGTTCACTTTTATACTTGCCAAAGGATCTGACAAAGTGGGCACAATAGTAACAAATGCAGTTCCGTAAGGAACACTCGCCGTATAGCTAACTGTATTAGTAACAAAACTGGAAGAAAGTGTTGCATTGCTTAACACAAGATTCGAAAGATTTGTATTCGTACTTAAACTATTTGTCTTAGTCACTATTAAAGTATAAGTACGTGTTACAATACCATCTTCAGCAGTCACAACAACAGTAATTGTATTTGTTCCAGTAACCAAATTAACAGTCGCCCCACCATTCGTTAAAGCAGCTCCATTTACAGTAATTGTCGCTTGTGCATTCGTTCCAGAAGGCGAAATGACAATACTATTTGTATTTGCACCAACACTAGAAGTATAATTATAAGTACTTGTATTAAAATTGGGAGAGATTGTTCCTGTACTTAAAGTAAAGCCTCCCAAACTTGCATCATTGCTAATTGTAGCAGCTTTTGTTACAATTAATGAATATGTATTGGTTGCAATGCCATCATCAGCAGTCACAACAAAAGTAACTGTATTCGTTCCAGTTACTAAATTCAAAGTCGTTGCTCCATTACTTAATGTTGCACCATTTACAGTGATTGTCGCTGCGCTATTACTACCCACAGGTGTTATAGTGATACTATTTGTACCGGATCCTACACTAGAAGAATAATTATATGTACTCGTGTTAAAACTTGGGGTTAGGGTTCCAATATTTAAACTAATTCCACTTAAGCTTGAATTATTACTTGTAATAACAGAAATCGACAAGTTAGTACTTGTGCTTCCTCCATCTACATTCGTAGCAGTAATGGTATAAGTTGCTGCAGATTGAATCGAAGTGGCCGATCCAGAAATAATACCCGTTGTTCCGTCAATTGTTAGTCCCGCTGGCAATGTGCTACTTGTGAAGCTTAAAGTATTGGCGCCAGAGATCGTTGGAGCAATATTCTTTGGAGTTCCTCTAACAAAAGTATTTGTTGTTAAATAACTTATCGAAGGCAGGGTTTTAAAACTTATTTCATTGCCATAACTAGTCCCTGCAGCATTCGTTGCATAAGCACGAACATAGTAGGTTGTATTTGCTTCTAGCCCAGCCATATTTGCTGTAAAGACACCAGTAGATGCAGTTGTGAATACACCATTGTCAATAATAGTGGGGGTAGGATTTATACTCCAACAAACACCCCTTTCAATGATTGTTAAACCACCATCACTGGTGATATTACCACCACTGATTGCCGCATTCTTTTCAATAGTACTTGCCGCTGTTGTAGATGATACAGTTGGCAGTCCTGCAACCATAATAGTCAACGTTGATGTAGTTATATTTGATCCATTCGTCGCAGAAATTGTATAAATAGTAGATGGAGATGTGCCAGTTGGCGTACCAGTAATTTCTCCTGTTAATGCATTTAATGATAACCCAGCTGGTAATGCAGGTGCAATTGAATAATTGATAATACCAATATTAAAAGAAGCAATCTGATTATTTGAAATGGTCGGTGTCATTGAATTGATTGGAACTCCCGCTGCGGCGATAAATGTCCCTGCTGCGTAAGAAAAGTTTGGCGCATTCGAAGTAACTTCCAAACTAATACTTGAAGTAGTACTTCCAATTCCACTAGAAGCTGTGATTACATAACTGGTAGAAGACATTGTAGCATTTGGTGTTCCAGTAATAATACCAGTGGTTGTATTAAATGTTAAACCAGTAGGTAAACTAGGACTCACAGCATAAGATGTGATCCTACCACCATTAGAAATAGGCGTTAAAGTAGAAGCACTAGTGCCATCCGAATTCATCACAGTCCTGGTTATATAGGAAAGTCCGCTAGGAGGCGCATCGTCTACTTGAAGTGCAATGGCAATAGTTGAACTTTGTGTTCCATTACTAATTGTGACTGTATAGTTTGTAAGTGGCAAGGTGGATTGCACTGCACCAGTAATTCTACCCGTATTAGCATCCAATATTAAACCATTAGGTAAAGTTGGATTCGATGAAAACTGAAAAGTGCCTAAATTGAAATTTGTATTTCCAGCACTGATTGAAGTTGGCGTAATATCAATTGGCCATCCCACAATCAATGACTCTGTTGTATTTGGATAAGTGATTGAAGGAACAGTTCCCGATATTTCTATATTTATAGTACTCGAAGTAGCACCTGCATTATTAGAAGCAGTAATAGTATAACTTGTAAGTGGACTAGCCGCAATAGGTGTCCCACTTATGGTACCTGTGATCGAATTAAATATTAAACCTGTTGGCAAACTTGGACTAATGGCAAAATTTGTTATAGCACCACCCGATGCATTGGCATACATGGTAGTGATTGCTTTACCATTAGCACCTAAAAATTTCGTAGTGTTGTAAGTTAGGTTGGATGGCGGCACGTCATTCACTACAATAGTTGTAGTTGCTGTAGCTGATCCTGTGACATTGGTAGCTGTAATGGTATAAGTTGTTATTGGAGATGCTATTCTTGGAGTTCCAGCAATCGTTCCATTCGTAGTATTTAATGAAATTCCATTTGGCAGTGTTGGGCTAATTGAATAAGAAGTTGGCGTTCCTCCGGATACAGTTGGATATACTGTTACAATAGAAGTATTATTATCTCCAACTACAGAAGCATAACTTAAACTATAAGGGGCGGCTGCATTCACTGTAATATTTAAAGCTTTACTTGTGGAACCAATACTATTTGTTGCCGTAAAAGTATACGTTGCAGCAGCAGCATTTACAGTTGGCGTTCCAGTGATAAAACCAGTTTCATTGTTTAAAAATAAACCTAATGGCAAGGTAGGTGTGACTGAATAAGATACAACAGTCCCCCCAGTATTAGTTGGAGTGATTGTACCAATGGCAACGCCATTAGTTGCAGTTAAAGTAGTAATGATACTTCCACCTTGTGAAAACTGAAGCGCTGTAGGGGCCACTTCTGCAACTGTGATTGTCACCGAAGTGGTTGCTGAACCTGCTACATTCGACGCAGTAATAGAATAGTTTTTACTAGCCGCAGCAATGGTGGGTCTTCCACTTATGAAACCAGTTGTTGCATTCAAGGTTAAACCTGCAGTCAAACTTGGAGCAATGGTATAATTAGAAGGCACACCTCCTGTTGTCGTAGGTGTATAATTTCCAACGAGTGATCCATTATTTACATTGATATTGTTACTTGAATAAGCAACAGTCAATGGAGCATTTACTACATTGAATGTTTTTGTGATCGTACTCTTTCCATATCCATTGTATCCAGTAATGGTATAATCAGAAGCCCCAATTCCTTCTTGAATCACGATATCATCTACTTCAAGTACATCGGCATTACTAACAAGCACGCCTCCTTTTATTACGTGTTTAAAATTAGTTTTGTCGGCAGTTGCAAAGCTTGAACTTGTAGCTACATTGTTGAAAACGACCACTCCATCCAACCACAATGAAATTTGGCCCAATGTATTTATTTTTATATCGGCTGTTGAAGCTCTTCCTTTCCAACTTGTGATGGCAGGACTTGGTGCAACAGTACTATTTCCTCCACTACCATAACGTAGATAAATATTATCTGTACTTCCAACTAATCTATCAAATACAATTGAGATGCCATTTCCAGAACCTGTATGATCACTTGTGCTTGTTGAGAAAGCAGATTCGTCTGTAAAGCTATAACTGATATAAGATCTATTCCCATAACTAGCCGGCATTATTTGTGTTAACTTAAAATGAATTTTATATTCCTTTTGATTGGTTCCATTTGCAGGAATTGTTATTGCGCTAGTTTGAGCAGGGGCACCTGATACCCCATTTATTAGCCTCAAATGGTCTCCTTGGATAGCTGCAGTTCCGGTTAAACTAATGGTGCCACCAGCAACAGTTGTACCAATTATACCCGCGTTGAAATTATTTGCATAATGATTTTTATAGGTATTCTCAGTTGGCGTTCCTGTTATTTCTCCATTTTTTTCATTAAATATCAAACCAGTTGGTAAAGGATGGCTAATTTCAAAGCCTGCAACATTTATTTTTCGAATTTTATGATTATACCAATCAGGATACATCAAAAATCCTGCAGGATCAAAATACATAAAGTTCATTGAAGTATTTGTCATTGAATTGAACTGCGCATTAAATCCAATTCCATCATTACTACCCCAATTTAAAGGGCCACCAGCAATGCTAGTCACATCCCCAGACGGAGTAACTTTTCTAATATCAGTAGCATCTCTTTCAGCCACATATAAATTTCCAGCAGGGTCTATCGCTAATCCCATTGGAGAAGAAAATTGAGCATTTGTTCCATTACCATCTTCTGTATTACCATAAGTTCCATCGTTCCTTCCTGCCAAAGTGGTCACATTACCACCAAATATTTTTCGAATTCTGTTTCCATTCTGTGCCTCTACAACATAAACCGTCAAACCATCATTCGTTATCGCTACGTCAAATGGATGAACAAATTTTGCGGTGGTTACTGTCCCATTGGTAACAGCTTGTGCAGTTGTGTAATCAACCCCATCTTGTACGCCTGCAAAAGTAGTGACATCACCATAAGGGATAGTCACTTTTCGAATCAAACTATTTCTTTCGTCTGCAACTAATAAATAGGTATTATCAGGAGAAATTGTCAATCCTTTTGGATAAGAGAATCTTGCATTTCTGCCAGAACCATTTACAAATGCAACTGAATTTCTTGTTCCAGCAAATTCATAGGTGTCTAAATTTGTACTTGATGTAACATAAGTAGGCGATGTATTAGGATAATTTAAACTATCGCTATTTAATAATCTATTGACACTTCCAGAACCGATTGTATAATATAAATTACCATTCCTGCTGTCAATGACAATATCAGTAGGTTGCGAAAAGCCATTATCACCAACATCAAAAACGGAACTGATCACTCCATTTACAGAAATTTTTCTAATTCTTTCATCCCCTTGTTCGGCGATATAATAGTTACCCAATGCATCTCTTGTTATACCGGATGGTCTATTAAATTGCGAAAGTAATAAATTGGCATTATTGGCACCGCCTGAAGAGCCACTACCAGCAATAGTAGTTACCTTTTTATAAATTCCAGCTACTACGTCACCCCCGCTATTAATCACTGATAACTTAACAGGTGTATTGATTCCGTATTCTGATTGAGGGCTATATGTGATGGTAGGTGCAGCTAAACTACTATTGGTTGTAAAACTGATTGGTGCAGAATAACTCGTTCCATTTGCATTTATTACATAAGCTTTAAAAGTATAACCTGTAGTTGCTAATAATCCAGGCGTGTACTCAATAAAATTATTAGATGCTTCTGCTGAAACAATTTTCGTTACGCCTGTTCCTCCAATGATTGGATTAGTATTGGCACTCGTTAATGCATATACAATTCCCTTTTCAGTTACTGCATTGTTTCTATTAGTATAGTCAACAAACAATTCACCTCCTAAATCGGCACTTGTGGTAGCAGGTTTAGCATAAGGTTTGATAGAAATTAAATCTGCAATATCTGTAATAGTTACAAGAATAGTTTGTGTACTAAATTTAGGAATACTACCATTGTCAATCACTTTCACTTCCACCACATACACATTATTCCCATCAGCATCGGTAGGCAATTCATAATCCGGAGCGGATGTGAAACTTAAAACGCCTGTACTACTATTAATACTAAATTTCCCAGCATCAGCTCCTCCACTAATACTATAAGTTGCTGTTTGTGATAAAGCAGGATTATCACCATCTGTTGATGTTACAGTCGTAACAGCACTTGAATTTTCTGCAACATTGATTGTTGCTGTAGCTGTTCCCCCGTTACTAGTAATAATTGGTGTTAAATTGGTAGAGAATATTTTTTCTGCCCCATAATTCGTTCCTAATGAACTTGTAGCGTAAGCCCTAACATAGTAAATTGTATTGGCAGCTAAACTAGTTATTGAACTCGTGTATGTACCTAATCCTGAACCATCCGTTGTTTTACTATTGACAATGGTTGGCATAGTAGCTGTATTCCAACAAACCCCTCTAGCTGTTACAGGTTGACCACCTGCCGATACCACATTTCCACCTGAACTTGCCGAAGCTTGTGTTACAGAAACAGCTTCTGCACTTGTAACCAAAGGCAAATTCACAACTGATAATGTTAGATTATAGGAAGCAGTGCCAAACTCATTATGCGCAATCACTTTATAAGTTTTATTGGCAACCAGTTCGGTGGGTGTTCCTGAAATTACTCCTGTCCTTTGATCCATTTTTAAACCTGCCGGTAGTTTAGGAATGGTATAATACCCATTGGGTCTAATTTTCCTTAAATCTCCTCCGTATTCTTCCAAAGCAAACAAACTTGATTCTCCATCCATTTGAGTTTGTGATATATTGTTAAAATATGAATTAGAGCCACGAGCATTAACTGATGCAGGATTACCATTAGTAAAATAATTGAAATCTTGTCCAGCATAATTAGACTCTTTTCCATCTGGCGCAATACATAAAATTTGCCTACCAGCTGCTACAATTGCATATCCCCTGAAGTCTAACATTAATCCACCTACATTTAAAAAACTTCCATTATATGGATAGGATTTATTTACTCCATTCCATTCAAAGGAAATTCTATGTTCATAAAAATAAAATTTTATAAAATAGTTATAATATGGATAGGTAATATGATCTTGTATTTGTTTCCCAACTACACCATAGCTTTGATTAGTAGGGATAATAGGCATTGTTTTTCCGGCATTATATCCTGTATAATAATAAATATATGTAGTCCAATTACTATTGTAAATAATTTGACCTGGGCCACCTAATTGCAATTCGGTTGGCATAATATTAGCATTTAAGGCATTGTAATCATAAAGAATACCATTCGGTGTTAAGGTCCCTGCAACAGTTTGAAGATACCCATTACTAGAGAGCATTTTTATATAACGCCCATCTGCAAAAAAATAGTTTCCGTCTTTGTCTATTACAAATGAATTAGGCGTAAGAAGTCCATTAATTACTTTTGTTGAAATTAACACACCCGCTGGTGAATATTTTTTGAGTGTTGTTACATTTATTGAATAATTCCAATAGGAACAACTGATGGTATGAATATTATTGTCTTTGTCAATTGTAAAAGCAAGTATCTTATTTGAAGTTGGTAAGAAGGTGCTAACATTTGTCAGCGTATCGTTACTAATAACTCCTCCAGTATTGACAGGGCTAATTGGACTAATTGGGGAGTTGTTTACAAAACTTAAATTATTGGGGTAACTAATTACTGGAGCAGTTTGACCAAAAACATGTTGGTTCAAAGCCAAAAAACATATTAAATAAAAAAATAATTTAGAATGCCTAAGCGAACGTTTTGTAATAATTGAAATCATAAATCAGGGTTATATAAATTTTAGAATCTCACTAACCCCAATTAGTAAAACAGATCTAATAAAAGAGAACTATCTGTTTTATTAGAAAATATTAAATTGGGTACGGATACTCTAAGAAATAATATAGCCGTATGAATACCAAAAGGCTGCAGTAAAGAATTTAGAAAATATACTTAAATATTGAATTAAATTATTGAAAATCAATACATTAGTCTTTACACATTAAGTATATTATATATGTCTATCTTATTGATAATTAAAATCTAATAAAATGAAAAAACTTACTTATTTGTTAATTTGACTGCGATAATAGCCTGGTTTCATACCGGTGTACAATTCAAATGCAGCATAAAAAGTAGGCTTAGTTGCAAAACCTGATTCTAATGCAATACTTTCTAATTTAAACTGGTCATAAGCTGAATTTTCGAATAAAAGGCGCACTTGTTCAACTCGATACTTATTGGTAAAAGCATTAAAATTAGAAAAACCAGCCGATTTTAATGCTGACAATATTTCTTTTTGAGTCGTATTTAGCTTCTCTGAAATGTCTTCTACTTTTAATTTTGGATTCAAAAATGGCTTTTCGGTTTGGTATAAATCCACCACTCTATCGTAAAGGTTCACTGAAGTTGTACTAGTTTCATTTGACTCAGCTACTCTCTTCTGTTCTAAATTTTGTCTTATTTCCTTCTCTTGTTTGTATTTTTCAATCAATACCTCATAAGCATGCTCCAGCTGAGCAAATAGCTTTTTTCTGGATTTTAGAAGCCAAAATAAAATGATTACAGCAATGATTAAGGCGAAAATATAAGATCTATGAAGGATTAGATTGCTTCTTAGTGACTGGTTTTCTAGTTCCTTTTTCTCATTTTGAAACCCTAATTCAAGTTTATGAACAGCTACTTGTTTCTCTTCAGAAAGTAAGGAATCATTTAGCTTACTTTTTAATTCAGCTAATTTTAATGCATTTACAAGATCTCCTTTAGATTTATAAACCTCAATTAAAGAAGGCATAATCATTAAACTCGACTGCACCTGGCCTATAGAATCAAACACTTTTATGGCTGTTTGATAATGTAAAACCGCATCATTGTATTGTCTTTTTTGCGCTTTTATTGATGCTATTCCATCTTCAGCCATGGATATACCCTCATAAAATTTGGCCGCCTTGGAATAAGTTAATACTTGTTTGAAAATGGCTTCTGCGGAATCTAATTTATTTTGATCTAAAAACAAGTTGGCCATATTATAGGTCAATTTCACCTTAAAACGTTCCATCCCTTTAGGTGTAATCTGACTCAAAGATGCTCTATAATAAAATAGTGCACTGTCTGAATTTGTACGTCTAAAATTAATGCCAATATTCATCAAAGCAGAAGCTACGCATTTATTATAATTTATTTTGCTTGCTATTTCAATCGCTTGCTTATGGTATTTAGTAGAAGCGTCTAAACTATTAATTCTTGCATAGTTGTTACCAATACTATTACAAACAGTAGCTTTAGCCATCACACTATCTAATTGATCAAATAAATCATAGGATTTAAGGAAAAGACGTTGTGCTTCGTTGTATTCATTTTTACTCTCTAAAAAAATGGCATAGACAGAGGAAACAACACCCTCTTTATATTTATCTTTTGTTAATTTAAAATGCTTAATTGCTCCTGGGTAATACTTACCTGCATTGTTGATGTAATTATAAGGTGCGCCATGGTATAAATTCACTAAAGATTCATAAATGGCAGTGGAATCACCCATGTTGGCAGCTGCAATCCTTAATTTTTCTGATCGATCAAACAAAGAATCATATTGATCTAATTGAATAAATGCTTTTTCTTGTATTTGGTAAAGCTTGACTAATGTGGCTTCGTTATCTTGTTTTAAGCTTGTATCTTTTAATAAAGAGTCTGTGATACGAATAGATTCAACTGCTTTGATTTTGACCATTTCATCTGCCTTATCTAATGCCTCTGAATATGCACCTGGAATGCTACTAGACTTGATTTTAAAGCTATCACATGCACTCAAAAAAAACATACCAACAATTAGGATATTAGACAACTTCATATCAACTAGACTTTATAATAAAACAATGTATTACAAAATAAAATTAGAAAATAATGTCTAATAAAAAAAATGAGCCCAATATTGAACTCATTTTACATAAGAAAAATTAATTGATTGTAACGAATTTATGACTGCACAATCCTCACTTCTGTGAGTGCACTAAAGGAATATATATGACCTGTCGATACTTCCACGCATTCAATGCGAATACGACGCTTCTTACCTCTTTTAAACACCCTGCCTTGTAAAGATTCAAATAATACGCCTTCCGCAAGGTGGGCTACAAAACTGTGTCCTTCTTTTTGTGTTGTATCATACTTCCTCAAAACCAATAAGAGAGCCGTTTCTCCGTTTGCGGTTGCTGCTGGATTTAAAATTGTTTTTTTTAAACTCTTCTGAATATCTGCTGGGAAAATATCCAATTTTACAAACTGAACTAATAAAATGCTAAATATGTTTTTCCATTCTTTCCCGTGCGCTTCTACCCTATTTCTATATTGTTCAAAACATAGTAAATGGGCAAGCTCATGTAATAATGTAAGTAAGAATTCATATTGGTTTAAATTCCCGTTTACGGAAATTTTATGATTGGCTCCAATGCCCGCATGTCTGTAATCACCCAATACTGATTTACGCGCTTTACTTACTGTTAGATGCACTTTGTATTGATTAATCAATTGAACCACCGGTTCAAAAGCACCTGCTGGCAAATAAGCATTTAATGCATGTAATGGATGTTCAACTTTTGCCAAGGTTATAAATTATAATTTGATAAGTTTAGAGATGCTTATTTTAATTTCAACTTTTAGTAATACTTCTTTTTACTATTCCGGGATTATTTCTTTTTAGTTGTCCATTGAATTTCTAGCCAAGTATATATAAGATACAATACCATACTCACTATTAGCGTAGTAATACCCACTGGGCCTTTTTTCTGTGTAGCATAAATTAAAGCTGCAGTTGCAAAAACAACCATCTTCAATAAACTACCCAACATAACCGACTGTACCATTAATGTGGGCTTTGACAAATCCATTTTAGAAACTCTCTTAAAATTTAAATAAGAAAGTATAAATAGCATGGAGTTTACTGCTATTATAAAGTCAATTTTTAAATCTGGTATTAGAATGAAGTATTTGAAACTTAAACAAACTGCTATTGTAAAAACGAATAAAGCAAGGATTGGTAAAAATTTTTTATCGAGAATAATCATTTGGTATTGGTGCTTTTTATAATCCTAATTAAAGAAATGATGATAAATAAAAACGGGAGTAGCCATATAAAAATGGGTGTTTTTACTGAAATTTTGAACCAATTATCAATATACTTTCCTAGATATAAGAGTCCTGCAAGCGCTACTGCCCATTGACTTGCTAGTCCTGCAAATTTAGCCCACTGAATAACTGGTTTATTTTCCAATGAATTAGTCTATTGATGGTTGCCCTTCTGGCAATTGTAATGGAATGGTATCTAATTGTTTAGTATTCCCCTCTGATAATACTTTTTTTAACCCTTCTAAGTATTGTTCTTTATAATGAATTGACTGCTCTAAAGAGTCTGTTCTTATTTTCAACAACTGAAGCGCTGTTCTACTTTCTTTAGTACCGTAACCAGGAATATAGTATTTCAAGGGAGTAAACGCAATTAATGCAATTGTAAGACCTACTAAAAGTATAAAAGCAATACTAAATCCCATATAAACTGAATTTCTGGACAACCTAAATGCTACGACTTCGTCATAAGTGTCGTCATTGGTGACAACCAGTCTGTAGGTATTGCTACGTCTCTTAAAGGTATTATTGATATCGAAATTTGCCATAATTATAACTGCTTGTTAAAGATAAAGCAATTAAACAAAAAAGGGACTTATTCTACACCTAAATAAACAGAATTAACTGTATTTTTAAGCAGTTTTTATACTCATGAGATACCCTAGGAAATTCCCTTTAAAATTAAGTGCCCTTTACTTAGGGTTGATTTGTTTGTTTACTATTACAACCAATCAATTAAACGCACAAGACAGTACTAGATCATTGCTTGATTTTAATAATAATAAACTCATTAAAAAAGTAAATAGTTTATTAGATAGTAACCAGAAAAAAATAAACAAGCTCATTTTTAGTAAGGCTGATTCCATAAAAAGTAAACTAAATAGTTCTGTACAAAACAACTTACCTCGTGAAGTAGAAAAGCCACTTCCCTATGAAAGGCTATTAAATACAAAATATACTTTTGGGCGTCGTGCATACCAAAACACAGTTTCTCAGTTTAATTATTATTTTAATGCAGACGAGGAACTAAAAGATATTATTTTAAATGCTCGAAATGCATTTCAGGAAGATTATACAGAAACACTTCCTTTTTATGATTTCGATTTAGCCACCACTTCAAAACGCAGTATTGATTCTATTATTTACAGATGTAATGCCAATATTGTTTTGCATGACCTTAGAAATAACTGGATAGACGATGCTTACCTCTTAATGGCGAAAGCATATTTATATCATAGGAATTTTGATACCGCAGGAAGTATCCTACAATTCATAAACTATTCTTTTGACGAAAAGGAAAATGGCGCAGACTTAGTAATTGGTAGTAATTTAAGAAATACAAAAGGCAAATTTAGTATTGCCAGCCCTGACAATAATAGACTTTGGGAGAATGGCAATGTTCGTAATGAAAGTTTAGTTTGGCAAGCAAGAAACTATTTTGAAATTGGAGAATTAAATCAAGGACTTAGCTTACTGCAATTATTAAAAACTGACGCAGTATTTCCAGCCAGGCTTCACCCATTCCTTTTTGAACAATTAGCCTATGGTTATTATCAAATGGATTTACCTGACAGCGCAGCTACCTATCTAATTAAAGCATTACCCAATGCAATTGACATTAATGCAAAAGCAAGATGGTATTTTTTAATTGCGCAATTATGGGACAAAGCAGATAAGAATATAGAAGCCTACCATTGGTATCAGAAGGCAAGCCAACAAGCTATTAATCCCATTTTATCCGTTTATGCCAAAATCAATGTTATAAATATTGAGGCTAAGAACGCTAATAATAAATGGGAGGAATTAGCAAATACATTGGAGCGACTTACCAAGCGCGAAAAATATAAGCCCTATAGTGATATCATTTATTTCGAAATGGCAAAATTAGCAATTAAGAATAAAGGCGTTCAGCAAGCACATGACTGGTTAATTCTATCTATTAAAAAGAATACTACTAATACTAAGCAAAAACAAAAAGCATTTGAACTACTTGGCGCATTAAGCTATGACAATAATATTTATAGTGTGTCTAAGTTAGCCTACGATAATTTGACAGGAGTATTGAAGACCAATCCCAACTACGAAAAAATAATTCTTAGAAAGAAATGGATGGATCAGATAAATACGAATAACCAATTAATACAAAAAGAAGATAGTTTACAATATTTTTATACCCTGCCTCTAGAAATACAAAATGTCAGACTTTTAAAATGGCAAAAAAGCCAAGAAGCCTATACAGAAAGTCTTACCAATTTGTTTATTGAAAAGACTGAAAAGAAAGAACTAGAAGTCATTTCAAATAATACCAACAGTTTCAATAACAACAATTCCAACAATAACGGATTCGGGAATAATAGAAACAATGGATTTGGGAATAATAATGCGAATGGATTTGGCAACAACGCAAACAGTTTTGGGAATAACAATAATAACCTTGGAAATTCAAATAACAATAACTCAAGTAATAATACTGCAAGTGACTTCTATTTTGAGAATAAAAATTCTGTATCACAGGGTAAACAAAACTTTACTCAAAAATGGGGTGAGCGACCTAATATAGACAACTGGAGAAGAAAGACGAGCGGAAACATTGCTTATAATAAAACAACTATTAGCGATCTTAATACTACAGGCAATTCACAAGACGCTTCTAGTAAAAAGGATACTGCTAGTAAAAATCAGATAAAAAAAGAGGTAAATACTGCTGCCTTAGCAGTTGCAATTAAAGATGCCAAAGACCTTGAAAATTCAAAATTGAATTGGAATAAGACTGCAATGGCCAATGCGCAATTATTTTTATTAGAACTTAATGATTTTGACAAAGCTTTGCCATTATACAAAAAAATCATAGAAAGAAACATAGAACCTGCAATTACAGAAAGAGCATTATTGGATATGGCTAGCCAATATCGTCATGACAACCAACCTGACATTTCAGATAGTATTATTCAAATTGTAAATAAGAATTTTCCTAAAGGTTACTATGCTACTAAAAAGCAGGAAGCTTTTAATAAGAAAACAAGAACACAAAATTCCGTTAACGACTATAAAGAAGCTTATTTTTTAACTCAAATTGGCAACTGGGATAGTCTTTCCAATATGAATGATAAGCTAACTTCTAGCTTAAAAAGAACCAAATGGAATACCCCCTATCAGTTTTTGAAAGTAAAAATGTACGCACAGCAAAGAATGGATAGTCTTGCCATTATGGTATTAGACTCTATAATTCTTAGTAACCAAAATGAACTAATTAGGGAGAAAGCTAAAAATATAATTGCTGAACTTAAAAAAAGAAAAGAAACAGAAGCTTATTTAAAACAACTGGTAATTGAGACGCCAGTGATTGTACAGCCTATTATTGAAACCACCCCTGTTGAAGCTACAGCTATCACAAGTCAGCAACAGCAAGCAAACACTCAACCGCAATCCCAAAAGGATAGCAAAGCTGGCAATATAGACCAGCCAACAATTACCAAAGAGCCAATAATTGCAGCGGCTCCTGTAGTCCCTAGAATTATTTTTTCAAATGATAGTACAGAGGACCATTATGTTGCACTGGTAACGAATAAAGTAAAAGAAGTTTTCGTTAAAGAATCACAAACGGCATTTACGTATTTGAATAATGATGAGTTTAAAAAACAAAACTTAAAAACAACTTATGTTCAATTTGACGACAATGTTTATATTGTTTGGATTGGACCATTTAGCACTCAACAAGCAGGTACTAGTTATATTCAAAAAATTAAGCCTCGATTAAAGAATGAACTTATCTCGTTCATTCTTGCAAACCAATATGAAATTTACATTTTAGGAAAATCCAATATTTTACAAATAAAAACAAAGGAAGAACTTGAACTGTATAAAGAATTCATGCAAAAAAATATTTATAAATAATAATAAAATTCATTAAGTGAATCAACCTATAAAGAAAAAATTAACAGCTACTGAAAAATTCTGGAAATGGTATTTCATTTCAGCGGGTATATTCCTATTATTTATTTTAATGATAAATTTTGGATGGATTGGAGATATGCCAGACTTAGATGATATTGAAAACCCAACTGCCTCATTGGCAAGTCAGGTGTATGCTCAAGACGGAACTCCAATGGGTAAATTTTATTTGGAAGACCGTATTAGTGTAAAATATCGAGACCTTAGCCCCTATTTAATCCAAGCATTGGTGGCTACAGAGGATAAACGTTTTTACGACCATTATGGAGTAGACGGTGAAGGATTAATAAGAGCCGTTGCATTTTTAGGAAGTCAAGGTGGTGCTTCTACTATTACTATGCAAACTGCTAAGAACTTATTTACCGACAACTGGAGTACTAAAAATAAAATCCTGCGTGTCATTCAAAAAATAAAAGAGAGTATTATTGCCATTAAGTTGGAACGCAATTTTACAAAGCAAGAAATATTAACATTATACTTAAACACCGTTCCTTTTAGTGAAAATTTATTTGGTGTAAGTAATGCTTCTCGTTCCTTTTTTCAAAAAGAACCAGATCGCTTGTCAGTTGAAGAAGCTGCTTTGTTAATTGGAATGATCAATGCCCCTACTAAATACAATCCCAACCGAAATCCAAAATTAGCTTTAGAAAGAAGAAATTTAGTATTGAATAGAATGGCTGGACAAAAGTATATTACAACAGACCAAGCTACTCAATTGAAAGCATTGCCTGTGGTAACTAACTTTAGAAAGCTAGACGAGAATAACGGACTAGGCCCCTATTTTAGAATGAACTTAGGAGAGTTTATGAAAAAATGGTGTAAAGAGCATAAAAAGAATAATGGTGATTCTTATAATTTATACCGTGATGGTTTAAAAATATACACTACCATTAATCCAAGAATGCAGTTATATGCAGAGGAAGCCGTTGCAAAACATATGTCCTATTTGCAAAAAGCTTTTAATGAACAAGCTAATATAAAGAAGGGCACTATTTGGAAAGACTTCAACAATTTATTAGAATTGGCTATTAAGCAAACTGATAGATGGAAGAATATGAAGCGTGACGACATTGATGAAGCAGCTATCCGTAAATCTTTTGACGAGCCAATTGATATGCGCATATTTGCTTGGAATAAAAATAGATTTATAGACACCACAATGACGCCTTTGGATTCGTTGAAATACCATAAGCAAATTTTACAAACTGGCTTTTTAGCAGTGGACCCTTTTACCGGAGAAGTTAAAGCATGGGTTGGTGGAGTTGATTTTAAAACATTTAAATACGATCACGTAAACATTAATACAAGACGTCAGGTAGGTTCTACTATGAAGCCTTTATTATATTCTTTAGCTATTGAGAAAGCAGGATTCACTCCTAATAGTATTGTACAGGATCAACAACAAAACTTTGACGGTTATGGCATGGTTCCAAATACCGCTAAGTCATGTACAGGGCAGTCTATGCCAATGGCGCAAGCATTAGCTGAATCTAGAAACTGTGCGTCTGCTTATATCATGAAGTCAATTAATCCAAAGGGCAATGAAGCTGCTAAGGAATTTGTTGACTATTTGAAAAAATGTAATATTCAAGCGGACGTTCCCGCTTATCCAAGTATTGCATTAGGCTCTGCGGAAATTTCATTATTTGAAATGGTACAAGCTTATACCATGTTCCCTGGTGGAGGCTATAATGCGCAACCTTTCTTTATAAATAGAATCGAAGACAAAAATGGTAATGTGCTTGAAAGTTTTTCTCCGCAAAGAAGAAAAGTAATTAATGAAGTTACTGCTTACTCTGTGGTGAGTATGATGCAAGGCGTAATTACTAAAGGTACTGGAAGAAGTATGGGTTCCTTTGATGTTCGTGCGCAGTCCATTGCAGGTAAAACTGGAACTACTAATGACAATAGTGATTTATGGTTTATGGGATATACTCCTCAATTATTAGCAGGTGCATGGGTTGGAGCAGACGACAGGTATATACGTTTCAGTGATAATTATTTTGGACAAGGTGCACATGGTGCATTACCAATATGGGCTTATTTTATGAGTAAGGTAGCAAATGACCCTGCTTGTAATTTGGACCCCAATGCTAGCTTTGATAAGCCTAGTAATATACCTGATTTCAATGTCAACTTTGTAGGACAAGACTCTGTAGTTACAGACGTTCCGGTGGACGAAGAAGATATTAAAGCGGAATCGGATTATGAAATACCGCAAGAACAAGCCGCAATCAATAATGCATCCTCAAGTAAACCAGCAAGTGCAGAAAAACAAAGTAGCTCAGGCAATAAAAAAACTGCGCCAGCTGCTAATAAAGAAGCGCAAAAGCCAAAAGCATTAATGCCTAAAAAAGGAATTGGGAAATAATTTAAATTTAGGGGTCAATAAACTCTATTATAAATTAGTAGTTAATAATTTATTTATGACTATTCTTCTTTATTAATTTATTTATAATTAGTCTTCAAAGCATAGACGACAGTAAAATGATGATATGCATTTCTTTGGAAAAACGAATTAGCATACTGGAACTGCATTCTGTTATATGACAGGTTCAAGCCAGTACTAAATCCATTTAAGAAATTCTGTTGATTCTGTATATTTAAATCGAAGCGTCTAATAAAATTATAGCCAACATTGATATTCAGCTTCTCACCAATATAAACTTCCGATGCCAATACCAAATGATTAAATAGGTTTTGCAAGGTAGCCGGTGACTTATACCCTTCTGATTTATTAAAAGCAATATCATTATAACTATTGTCCCATATATTTAATTTTTGAGCTGTAACCGAAAATTGAAAAGGTGCATTTTCTAATATTTTGGACCAACCCAAAATAATATTAAATGGGAGTGACTCCTGCGTTTGATAGGATTTAAATTGTACTCCCATATTATTTACCAACACACTTACTTGAGACAGTTCATTAGAAGAATGATATTTTAATCCAATATCCAAAGCCATTCCATTTGACTTATATATACCATAATTAGATTGGATAAATTTTAACGTAGAACCAATCGTAAAATTTTGTTTGTAATTCATTGCAGCACTTAATTGAACAGCATAATCATTTGGATGAAAACTACCCATTTCATTTCCTGCCATGTCCGTCATTGGGATGGTTCCATAATCCAAATAATGCACACCCCATCCTAGTATAATTTTTTTATTGGTTAGGTAATTAACACCACTAAAATCATATTGCTGAATGTCTGCATAAAAAGGTTTCACACTTAAATGTATCGTAGCATCCATATCCTGGTTTAATAAGGAAGGATTATACATTGCTAAACCCAAATCATTACCAATAGAACTAATATTAATTCCCCCTAGCGCAGAGGTCTTTGCAGAATAAGGTAGGTTTATAAAATTATATACCGCATTCCCACCTACTGCTTGCGCATTGGTATAAACAGGTAAACAAAATATTAAAACAAAAAGCCCTAGCCATATCCTTCTCATAGGACAAAGCTAGGGCTTGAAAACTTTATAATCAATAAAACGGATATGTATTTACACTAAAGCCAAATCTAATACCTGTTGCATCGTTTTTACATAATGGAATTTAACGCCTTTGATAAATGTCTGGTCAATTTCATTTACGTCTTTCTCATTTTGCCAGCATAATATAATCTCTTTCATTCCAGATCGCTTCGCTGCCAATATTTTCTCTTTTATTCCACCCACCGGCAACACCTGTCCTCTTAACGTAATTTCCCCTGTCATGGCTAAATAGGGTTTTATTTTACGACCAGTAAAAGCAGAACTTAATGCAGACAACATAGTAATACCCGCACTTGGGCCGTCCTTAGGAACCGCTCCTTCTGGCACATGTACATGAATTGACTTAGACGCAAACAATGCTGGGTCTACTCCTATTTTTTTTGCATTGGCTTTTAAATAAGTGAGCGCAGTACTCGCACTTTCCTTCATCACATTTCCTAAATTACCCGTCAAGCTTAACTCTCCTTTACCGTCTGCTAATAATACTTCAATGAATAAAATATCACCACCTACATAAGTCCATGCTAAGCCAACAGCCACACCTGGCATATTTACGGTCTTGTATATTTCATTGCTATATTTAGACTGCCCCAATATTTTGATTAAATCATTCTTACTCACTGTTGGTTTAATCTTGTGCTTGTAAGCCAATTCCTTTGCTTGATAGCGCATAATAGAAGCTAACTGACGATCTAATTCACGTACTCCACTTTCTCTTGTATAGTCTTCAATTACTTTTTCTAAAACACTATCCTGTATTTTAAAATTCACTTTGTCCAAGCCATGCGCTTCTTTTTGCTTTGGCAATAAATGTCGCTTCGCAATTTCAACTTTTTCTTCTACCGCATATCCGCTCAAGTCAATGATTTCTAAACGATCTCTTAAAGCAGGTTGTATTTTACTAATATCATTCGCTGTAGCAATAAATAAGGTTTTACTTAAATCATATTCAGACTCTAAATAGTTATCATAAAAACTATTGTTTTGTTCAGGATCTAATACTTCCAATAAGGCACTAGAAGGGTCTCCTCTATGATCCAATCCTATTTTATCAATCTCGTCCAATATCATAACAGGATTAGAGGTTTTAACTTTTCTAATGCTTTGTATAATACGACCAGGCATTGCTCCAATATAGGTTTTACGATGCCCTCTAATTTCACTCTCGTCATGTAAACCACCCAAACTCACCCTTGTATATTTACGACCAATAGCATGTGCAATAGAACGACCAAGTGAAGTCTTTCCAATACCTGGAGGACCTAGGAAACACAAAATTGGACTTTTCATATCCCCTTTCAATTTCAACACGGCCAAATATTCAATAATTCTATTCTTGATTTTACCCATTCCATAATGATCGTCATCCAATACTTTTTTAGCATGCTTCAAATCGTAATTGTCGTCGGTGTATTCATTCCAAGGTAAATCTAATAATAAGTCCAAATGATTATATACCACTGAATAGTCTGGTGTAGTTGGATGCATACGCTCCAATTTCTCTAATCCTGTTTGAAATAATTTCTTTGCAGCTTCTGGCCATTTTTTAGTCTCCGCCTTCTTCTTCATTTCAATAACTTCACGCTCATTGGGATCTCCTCCTAATTCGTCCTTGATACTTTTTAACTGTTGTTGTAAAAAGTAATCTCTTTGTTGCTTGTCTAATTCTGTTCTTGTCTTATTAGCTACCTTATTCTTTAATTCTACAAACTGAAGTTCCTGTTGTAAATATTGAATTAACTTCTCCGCCCTTAATGTAATATTGTTTTGTTCCAATAAGCCTTGCTTTTCTGGAATTTCTACATTCAAATTGCTACTCACAAAATTGATCAAGAATAAAGGACTTTCAATATTCTTTAAAATCATAGCAGCTTCGGAAGGGAAATTTGGAGACAACTGAATAATCTGAGTCGCCAAGTCCTTAATATTAGCTAAATGTGCTAAAAAGTGTTGGTCTTCTGGTTTAACAATTTCCTCTTTTAATACATTTACTTTAGCCTTGAAAAAAGGATCCAGTTCTGTCATCTCAATTAATTCAAAGCGTCTTTTCCCTTGAATTATAATGGTAGTTCCCCCGTCTTGCATTTTAATCATCTTAATGATTTTTGCAACGGTTCCAATTTTACATAAATCTGCCGGAACAGGATCTTCTATATTCCCGTCTATTTGGGATACTACCCCAATGTATTTGTCCTTATTAAAAGCAGCTTTCACTGCTTGAATACTTTTATCCCTTCCAACTGTAATTGGAATAACCACCCCTGGGAAAAGCACTGTATTTCTCAATGGTAAAATAGGTATGACACTGTCTATTTCCAATTCTGGCTCATTCTCCATATCCTGCTCATTAAATGAAAAAAGCGGGATAAACTCATTCTCCTCTTCTGTCTTAAATAGTAATTTATTCATTGTCAATCTTTTAAATCAATTAAGGTTTTAGCCAAAATGACATATAGCCATTTTGAAATTACCTAGTCTTAGTCTGATGTATATATAGGCAATATTGATGCCAAACTTGGACATCTTGAAGTAAACTTAGCCAATCCAAGGCAAAAAAAATCCCTTCCAAATAGGAAGGGACTTTCTTGCAAAAGTTATATTAATATAACTTTTTACTAATTACTTCTTAGCAGCAGAATCAACCTTAGTTGAATCAGCAACAACAGCAGAAGAATCAACTGCAACAGCAGCTGTATCAACAGTTGTAGCAGCAGAATCAGTCTTAGCTTCTGTAGAAGCACCACCACAAGCAGCTAATGCAGCGATAGCGAAAATTGCGAATACTTTTTTCATTTTGAATGTTTTATTAAGTTTGGTATTAAATACGTCGGCGAAGATACTTTTTATGGAGAAATTCACCAAATTTTAACTTAAATTTATTTTTATGTCCATATATTTTTACTTCTAATCTATTTCTTTCTAAAATAAATACGAATTGGGACCCCTGTGAACTTAAAGTTCGCTCTTACCTGGTTTTCCAAGTAATTACGGTAAGGAGACTTAATATCGTCTGGGAAATTGGTAAAGAAGGCAAAACTTGGAACCCTTGTTGGCAATTGTTGTACAAATTTGATCTTAATTACGTGACCTCTTACTACTGGAGCTTGGTATTTCTCAATAGCTTTTAACATAATATCGTTCAACTTCGACGTTGCTATCTTACGGTGCTTGTTCTCAAACACTTCTAAAGCGATCTCCAGCGCTTTGAAAATTCTTGTCTTATCTACTGCTGAAATAAACAAAATAGGCACATCACTAAAAGGTGCCAGTTTGTCCTTCAATCTTTTCTCATAGTCACGAGCCGTATTGGTCTCTTTTTCTATCAAATCCCATTTATTCACCAATACTACAATACCCTTTCCTTTTCTAATTGCAAGGCTAAAAATACTTAAATCCTGAGCCGTTACTCCTTTTTCAGCGTCAAGGACCAATAAACAAACGTCTGATTCGTCCATTGCCTTAATTGCACGTATAACAGAATAGAACTCTAAATCGTCCTTTTCTTTGTTTTTACGTCTAATTCCGGCAGTGTCAATAAGGATAAACTCCTTTTGAAACATATTATAATGGGTATGAATCGTATCTCTTGTAGTACCAGCGATATCACTTACAATAGTTCTGTCCTGACCAATTAGGGCATTCAATAAAGAAGACTTACCTACATTGGGTTGTCCCATGATCGCAATTTTTGGAATAATTACTTCCTCTGCTTCTGGAGAACCCTCTTCAATTTCAGCGTCGTCATTCTTAATATCGCTGTCCTTGATACCAGCAGTAACTGCATCTAAAATTTCACCCGTTCCGCTTCCTGAGATAGAACTCACAAAAAAGTTATGTTCAAAACCCATTCCGTAAAACTCAGTTCCTTCTAGAGCACGTGTTGAATTGTCCACTTTATTAACGCAAACGTATACTGGTTTAGTTGTTCTTCTTAACATATCTGCCATAGCAGCATCTAAATCAGTTAAACCAACTGCAGCGTCCACCATAAAAATGATCGCATTCGCTTCGTCTATCGCAATTCTAACTTGCTTTCTGATCTCCGTTTCAAACATGTCTTTAGAGTCTGGAACAAATCCACCTGTGTCAATCACATTGAATTTCTTACCACACCATTCTGTTTCACCGTATTGACGGTCTCTTGTTACACCACTTATATCGTCCACAATTGCTTTACGCTCTTCTAATAAACGGTTAAACAAAGTGCTTTTGCCTACATTGGGTCTTCCGACTATAGCCACTGTATAACTCATAATAATCTAAATTTAATATTCAAATAAACTATCTTAAATAATTAATAATCAATACTTTAATAGTATTTGATTGAAATTACTATTGATATCCAAATTCTTTTAATTTCGTGTCATTGTCTCTCCACTTAGGCTTAACTTTTACAAATAATTCCAAGTAAACCTTTGAGCCAATAAACTCCTCAATGTCCTTTCTAGCCAAAGTGCCAATCTCTTTAATCATCTTTCCTTTCTCACCTATAATGATGGCTTTTTGCGTCTCTCTATTCACCACAATGTCCGCCTGTATCTTAGTTAGCAATGGTTGTTCTTTAAAAGAGTTCACCAACACAGCTGTATGATAAGGAATTTCCTCCCCAAACAATTGGTAGATCTTCTCTCTAATCATCTCACTCACAAAGAACTTAGTTGGCATATCACTTAAATCCTCTTGATCATAAAAAGGTTGTCCGCCTTCCGGAATAAGTTCCAGTATTACTTTCATTAACCTGTCTATATCACTGATATTCAACGCACTAATTGAAATTATTTTACTACAATAAGGCTTAGCGCTAAAGTAAGCATTCGCCTCTTTAACTCTTCCAGCAGGTGCTAAGTCTGACTTATTCATTACCACAATACAAGGCACTTTTAACTTCAATGCAGTAAACATAGCGTCTATTTCCTCAAAGTCGTCGCGAACGTCCACCATTAAAAGACCCAAATCGGCATCCTCTAAAGCAGACTTCACTGCCCCCATCATTCTTTCGTGTAGCTTATATTTAGGATCAATGATACCTGGAGTGTCCGAAAATATCACCTGGTATTCGTCCACTTTGTTTAAAAAGGCCTTGATTCTGTGACGGGTGGTTTGCACTTTGGAAGATACAATAGCCATCTTCTCACCCATAATGGCGTTCAGTAAAGTACTCTTCCCAGCGTTTGGTTTCCCAAATATGTTTACAAACCCGACTTTCATTCCTAAAATTTAATTACACAAAGTTAATACAAAAAAAATCCGCTCTCGATAAGAATCGGGAGCGGGTTAAATGTTGCGAGGGAAGGGATCGAACCTCCGACCTTCGGGTTATGAGCCCGACGAGCTACCGCTGCTCTACCTCGCGATGTTTGGACGGCAAAGATAGGGCTTTATTAGTTCCTAGCCAAGTTTATTGAGAAGATTATAAAATGCATTAATTTTAGCTATATGGAAGGATTTAACTTGAATGATACCCTTAACTTAATAAGCAAGCTTACTTTTAAAAGAGTTTGGAATGGCGTTAAAGTGCTTGCCAGTTATAATGCAAGCCGTTTATTAAACAAACCCATTCAATGGGGCTACCCTGTTTCAATTTCCTTCGAGCCTACAACCAGTTGTAATTTAAGGTGTCCTGAATGTCCAAGTGGACTTAGGGCTTTTACCCGCCCAATTGGGATGTTGGAACAAAACTTCTTTAAAGATACCATTGACGAAATCCATAAGGATCTTTTGTATTTGATATTCTATTTCCAAGGAGAACCTTATTTAAACCCTGACTTTTTGGAGATGGTTAAGTATGCAAGTGGCAAAGGGATTTATACCGCTACGTCTACCAATGCACAT
Organism: Chitinophagaceae bacterium; assembly: GCA_947374225.1. Taxonomy (GTDB): domain Bacteria; phylum Bacteroidota; class Bacteroidia; order Chitinophagales; family Chitinophagaceae; genus Sediminibacterium. The sequence goes on from CANCAY010000004.1 coordinate 94,090, forward strand.
TATATGACAGACGAGAATGCTAGAAAAACGGTAGAAAGTGGTTTAGACAGACTTATTATTTCCTTAGACGGCACTACTCAAGAAACCTATAAACAATATCGTGTAGGTGGTGATATTGAAAAAGTATTAGCAGGTGCTAGAAATATTGTAAAGTGGAAGAAAGAGTTAAAAAGCAATAAACCTTTCGTGTTTTTTCAGTTTTTGGTAGTGAAGCATAATGAACATCAAATTGAAGATGTAAAAAAGCTAGCTAAAGAAATTGGGGTGGACGAAGTTCGCTTTAAAACTGCGCAGGTATATGATTACGAAAATGACCCCAATAATTTGATCCCAACTATTGAAAAATATAGCAGGTATAAAAAGAATGCAGACGGCAGTTTTAAGTCTAAGAATAAATTAGCGAATAGATGTTGGAAGATGCAACATGCAAACGTAATAACATGGGACGGACTAGTAGTACCCTGCTGCTTTGACAAAGACGCAACACATCAATTAGGGAATTTAAAAAATCAATCCTTTAAAGAAATCTGGCATAATCAAAACTACCAACAGTTTCGTGGTGATTTAATGAAGAGCAGAAAGAATATTGATATTTGTGCTAATTGTAGTGAAGGCGTCTCTGTTTGGCAGGATTAGTCCCCTTGTTTATAAGATTAATTTTTATGTTTAATATCGGAAGCACCTGAATTACTTGACTCTCTTAGTTCTGCAGCACCTTTATAATTTATATTACTTGCACCAGAAGCATGTGCTCTTAAAATAGTTGACACATTCACATGGGCACTACTCGCACCTGATGCTTTAACCACAGCAGCTTTAGTACTTAAATTATACAATTTAGCTTCGCTTGCTCCAGAAACTTCAACAGCTAAGTCGTTTACCGTTCCTGTCAATTCAACATCAGAAGCTCCAGAACCATCAATACCTATCATGGATGCTTTTACTTGAGACTTTATATTGGACGCTCCAGAAACTGTGATATTCAAATTACCCACGTTCATCTCCCCTCTTAAGTCACTCGCCCCTGATAATTTGATTTTAAGTTTATCTGACTCTAAACCACCAACTATATGGATATTAGTAGCACCAGAACCAGTTAGTGCATTTAATTCTTTTACGCTTACATAAGCTTTCACTTTAGTATCTCCCCATTTTTTCCAATCCCACCAACTATTATGGTCTTCCATTCTAATAATAAGTGTTCCACCTTCTACCTCTGTTATAATATGATTTCTGATTTCAATACTAGAGGCACTCACTGCAACTTCATTCAAATTAGACTGCGAAAGGTATAAGTCAATGGCACTTGACACTTTAATCGCATTAAAACTTGGTACATTTCTTTTTTGGACATTATCGTCATAAATAAGACCCGTTTTTTGTTGTGCATTTGCCATAAACCCAAGTCCTAGCATTAAAACCACTAATATCTTTTTCATAATTGATGTATTTATAACGTATAACGTAAATGGTTATATAAAGTTACAGGCCTAGTTTCAAAAATTCATGTTATTTTTGTCCTGTCCTCGGGGTGCTGTAAAAAGCTGAGATAAAACCCGTTGAACCTGAACAGGGTAATTCCTGCGAAGGGAAGGTACCGCACTTTTCGTGCACTTCTCATAGCTTATTATTCCTGTTCCCATTTTTAATTATTAAAATTTAGTTATGACTAAGTTATTGGGAACAATTGTATCATTTTTTATGCTCGCTCCTGCTATGGCGCAGCAACCAAGACAGCTCCTTTCTAAAAAGGACAGTATTAACAAGTATACAGACAGTATTAGAAGCTTACCTCCTTTGGAAGTAAGGTCGGTTCGAGTTAGTGAAAACAGCCCCTTTGCTAAAACCAATATTAGTAAAGCCAGTATTGCAGAAGTCAATTTTGGACAGGACTTGCCTTTTCTGATTCAAAATACACCTTCGGTAGTAGTCAATTCTGACGCGGGAACCGGAGTTGGATACACGGGAATAAGAATAAGAGGTACCGACGCTACAAGAATTAATGTAACCTTAAATGGTATCCCTTATAATGACGCAGAGAGTATGGGCACTTATTTTGTAGACTTACCAGACTTTAGTGCTAGTGTTAATAGTATTCAAATACAAAGAGGTGTTGGTACATCTACAAATGGATCTGGTGCATTTGGTGCCACTTTGAATTTAGCAACCAATGACTATCGTCCAGCACATTATCTATCCTTACAAAATAGTGTGGGTTCGTTTAATTCAATGAAAAACAATTTGAATTTTGGAACTGGCCTATTAAATAATCACTTTACCATTGACGGTCGTGTAAGTAAAATAACTAGTGACGGATATATGGACAGAGCTAGTAGTGATTTAAAATCTTTTTATATTAGTGGAACTTACTGGGGGGATCATTCCTCTTTAAGATTAAATGTATTCTCTGGCAAAGAAAAA
>CANCAY010000005.1 GCA_947374225.1 Chitinophagaceae bacterium
GTACACAGAAAACTGTGATGCGGACGAAAACATTTATGAATCTACTCCATTTGGAAAAGAAGCAAAACACTTTCCTTATGATTTTAAAAGCTTTATTGGTAAAGACTATAGTAAAATAACAACTACCCCACAGGGTAATAATTTAGTAATTGAAGTGGCTAAGCAAGCTTTATTAAATGAGAAAATGGGTGCAGATAGCATTACCGATTTATTAGCTATTAGTTTTTCTTCACCAGACTATATTGGCCATTCTTTCGGGCCTAATTCTTGGGAGACTTTAGATGGCTATGTTAAATTAGATGAAATTTTAGCAGATTTTTTTGCCTTTTTAGACAAGCAAGTTGGGAAGGATAATTACACTGTATTCTTAACTGCAGACCATGCCGTAGCTAATATTCCAGCTTATGCAAAGAAGCATAATTTGCCAGGTGAAAATTATGACGACGGTGCAGTAAAGAGTGATATCATTGCTTGTTTAAATGCCAATAATTTGAATCCAAAATTGGTTTCATTTGTGGGCGAATACAATGTTTATTTTAACCATCCTTTAATGGATAGTTTACATATTGGTCAAGAAAATTTAGTGACGCTTTTAAGTAATTATTTAGAGAAGAAACCTCAAGTATTACAAGTGGTAGAAAGCAGAAAAGCAGCTATTGCAGCATTGCCTCAAATGGCAAGAGAAAAAATTGTGAACGGCTATAATGTACAACGTGGTGGTGACTTAATGTTGTTGACAAAGTCAGGCGTGGTAGACGGTTATCCTACTGGTACTAGTCATGGCGTACTTTACAACTACGATGCACATATTCCATTCTTATTAGTAGGAAATGGTATTAAGCATGGCGCAATAAACACGCCAACGTCTATGACAGACATTGCTCCTACTATTACCACTTTATTAGGCATTCAAATGCCAAGTGGTTCAATAGGAAAGCCAGTATTAGAAGTTTTGAAATAATTTTTAACATAAAGTAATCACAAAAGCGCTTTTCAAAAAGGCGCTTTTTGTTTTTTTATTATAACTTAGAATTATAAATCTACTATTATGAAAAAACTATTATTTGCAGGCCTATTTTTAATGGCTGCCAACTTTTCTTTTGCAGCTGATAAATGCACAGCTGAATGTCACAAGGCGGAACATAAATGTACTAAAGCTTGCCATAAGGACGGCGCTGGTCATGTTGCCAATCATGGCGAAAAGGGCCATATGTGCACTGCAGCAACCTGCAAGCATGATTGCAGCAAGGATTGCATGAAGAAAGCATAATCAAACTCCTAGTTAGCTCGTTTAAATATTAAACAAAGCTAAAAACCCCAATAGTTATTAGCTATCGGGGTTTTATTTTTTATAGAATTTTTTTACCATGTAAGAAACTTATACAATTTTCTTACGCTAGTTTCTTACGCAAGTTTCTTTTGTAAATTAGCATCTAATGCGTCTAAGAATTCTTCAGTATAAACATAATGATCACCATGTTTAACTTTGTTTCCATGAACACATACTGCTAAGTCTTTAGTCATAATACCTGACTCAACTGTTTCAACACAAACTTCTTCTAAAGCTTTTGTAAAACGGATTAATTCTTGGTTATTGTCTAAAACACCTCTGAATTCTAAACCTCTTGTCCAAGCAAAAATAGATGCAATTGGATTTGTTGAAGTTCTGTTTCCTTTTTGGTGCTCACGGAAGTGACGCGTCACTGTTCCATGTGCAGCTTCTGCTTCCATAACTTTACCGTCTGGGGTAATTAAAGTGGAAGTCATTAAACCTAAAGAACCAAAACCTTGTGCAACAGTATCTGACTGAACGTCCCCATCGTAATTCTTACAAGCCCAAACAAAATTGCCATTCCATTTTAAAGCACTAGCAACCATGTCATCAATCAAACGATGCTCATAAGTAATTCCAGCTTCAGCATATTTTGCTTTGAATTCATTTTGATACACTTCTTCAAAAATATCTTTGAAACGTCCATCATACTTCTTCAAAATAGTATTTTTTGTAGATAAGTATAAAGGCCATTTTTTAACTAAGGCTTGGTTAAAACATGCTCTTGCAAAACCAAAGATACTCTCGTCAGTATTGTACATTGCCATTGCAACACCATCCCCTTTATAATTGTACACTTCAAATTCTTGGTTATTACCGTCTTCTCCTTCAAACTTGATTGTTAATTTACCCTTTCCTTTAGTAACAAAATCTGTAGCACGGTATTGATCACCAAATGCATGACGACCAATACAAATTGGTGCCGTCCAGTTAGCCACTAAACGTGGTACATTAGCACAAACAATTGGCTCACGGAATACGGTACCATCAAGGATGTTACGGATAGTTCCATTAGGACTCTTCCACATTTGTTTAAGTTTGAACTCTTCTACTCTTTGTTCGTCTGGAGTAATAGTAGCACACTTAATTCCAACACCATATTGCTTAATTGCATTTGCAGCATCAATAGTAACTTGGTCATTGGTCTCATCACGATACTCCATACCCAAATCGTAATACTTAATATCTAATTCTAAGTAAGGTAAAATCAATTTATCCTTAATAAATTTCCAAATAATTCTAGTCATCTCATCTCCATCCAATTCTACCACTGGATTGGCAACTTTAATTTTCTGTATCATATCGTTTAAAATTTTGTCTGCAAATGTACAAAATGTACACTTAATATAGCTTAGTGATTCACAATTAAAACAGGTATATCTACATTATGCCTTACTGATTCAATGGTTTCTCCAAAAATATAGTCTTTCCATCCTTTATGGCGATGCCCTCCCATTACTAACATTTGTGCGTTATTTTCTTTCACAATACGCACAATTTCTTTCACTCTATTTTGATATCCTAATACCGTAATTACTCTATAACCTTTGGCAATTAAAGCATTGGCATAAGTATCTAATCTTATTTGGTCTTTTCTGGTTTCTTCGTCATCACTAGCGTCTTTCAAATAATTGGCAGTTGCACTTTCTACAATATGAATGAAAATAAATTTAGTATCCTTATTGGGACTCATTTCAAAACCTATTGGATGCGCTTGTTGCACTGCGGTCTTAATTAATTTAGCATCCGTTACAGAAAAGTCAACTGCAATTGCAATGGTATGTATTGGTTCGTCCTGCGTCCAATCTAGCTCAATTGGCAAACCATGAAAATCAGATGACTTATCCTTTTGACGTTTTAAGAAAGCCGGATAAAATGTAATGAACAATAATAAGCCTAAAAAAGCCAATACTAAAAGGATCAATAAAATTTTTAATCCTATATTATCTGAGGCTTTCATAAACTCACCTACAAAATCAAATACTAAATTGCTATTCAAATATACTAGTATCGCTGCCACTAACCAGGATAGTATTTTCACCTTCCATCCAATTGCAAATTCACCCATTGTTGTTTTATCGCTTACAAAATGAATAAGTGGTATCACCGCAAAACCTAATTGTAAACTTAATATTACCTGACTAAAAACTAATAAAGCATCTACCCTTCCTTCTCCCATTATTCCTATTACTAATATTGCAGGGATAATTGCCACCAGTCTTGTTATTAGCCTTCTAATCCATGGGTTTAGTCTTAGTTTTAAATATCCTTCCATTACAATTTGACCCGCCAATGTGCCCGTTACAGTTGAACTTTGGCCTGCTGCAATTAAAGCAATCGCAAATAATATAGGAGCTAATTTTGAACCTAATAATGGTGCTAATAAAGCATGTGCATCTTCTATTTTTGCTACCTGTTGATTACCCGTTTTGAAAAATACAGTTGCAGCTAAAATTAATATTGCTGCATTAACAAAGAAAGCTGCATTCAAAGCCACCACACTGTCTATGAAATTATAGAATATTGATTTTCGTATTCCTTTATTGGTTCTTTCTATTTTCCTTGTTTGAACTAATGCTGAATGTAAATACAAATTATGTGGCATGACCGTTGCTCCAATAATACCAACCGCTATGTATAAAGCCTCCGGTGAAAGTTTTGTTGGAATGAAGCCAATTATAGCTGTTGATAAATCTGGTTTCGCAATAAATAACTGAATGAAAAAACTAAATCCAATGGTCGCAACCAATAAAATGATAAATGCTTCCATTTTTCTTATGCCATAACGTTGTAAGAACAAAAACACAAATGTATCAAATACAGTAATTAATGTGCCATACATTAATGGCATTCCCGTTAACAATTTAATTCCAATGGCCATGCCAAGTACTTCCGCTAAATCCGTTGCCGCTATAGCTAGTTCCGCTAAAATATATAATGCAAAATTGACGCCAGACGGATAAGTCTCTCTGTTTACTTGAGCTAAGTCTAGTCTTCTTACAATACCAAGTCTGGCACTTAAGCTTTGTAACAAAATAGCCATCATATTACTTAATAGTAATATCCAGATTAATTGGTAGCCAAATTTCGCTCCACCTTGTAAGTCTGTAGCCCAGTTTCCTGGATCCATATAACCAACGCTTACTAAATAAGCTGGGCCAATAAATGCCAATAATTTACGCCAGCCCTTTTTATTTTGGACTGGGACTGATTCATGTAAGGTATCGAGTGACTTGTCGGACATAGTATATTGTAAATTTATGCCTATTTTAGTGAAAAATTAGTCCATGCGTAAATGGTATTTTGCTTGTTTAATAGGATTAGCCTTGGCTTGTTCCGAAAAAAAGACAGATTTAACTGGGAATACTCCCCTGAAAATCAATGACTTTAATAAAGTATTTAAAGCTGCTGCACTTCCTATTACTATATCAGATACTAATTTGAAACAAATTGCAGATACTCATAAAATTGGACGTAAAGCTTTAGCTCAGTTTGTACCAGATTCCGTGGTTGAGAAAATTATTGCTGCAAAAGACAGCAAGTCTGAAATTTACCCGCTTTTAAAGATTGAAAAAGAGGAAGAGTATTATTTGATGCTCAATGTGCACCAAGCGAATAAGGATCAAATTTCGGTGGTGGTGTTTAGTAAGAAAAATAAATACTTAGACTATAAAGTAATTACCGACTTCTTAAATGAAAACAAAGGTTCTAAACATTACGGAAAATCCGTTGCAATTAATAAAGAACCTACTTTCTTAGTTTCTGAAAATAAAATGAGTACGGACAATGTTTTGGTTTATGAAAAAAGCGGATGGGCTTATTCTGACTCAAGTTTTAAGTTAATATACTTTGATAGTAACAAAAAGCCAGAGCATAAAACAATTGTAAATCCAATTGACACATTGCCAATTAATAATATTCATAGTGGTGATTATGCTAGAGATAATAAAAACTTTTTGTCTTTAAGAGACTTTAACGGTACGCCTAATAAATATCAATTCTTTTTACATTTTGAAAAAAAGGAAGGTACCTGTATTGGAGAACTAAAAGGATTATTAAACTTCAATAAAAATCAGGCCACATATAATGAAAAAGGTGATCCTTGTATTATTCATTTTACAATAAATGGGAATATTGTAAGCATTAAAGAAGACGGAAATTGTGGAAATCACCGTGATATGACCTGCTATTTTAATGACCAATACGACAAGAAAAGAAAGGCTAAAAAGAAGAAATAATCCACAAAAACCCATTGCAAACGATTGTTATCCACACCTAAACGTGTAAAAAGTACATTTTAGTTAAATACTATTATATTGCAACTATATTTTAAACAAAAGCTTACGACTTATGAGTTTTAGAAACTATCAGGTGCCTTACAAAATCAATGAGAAATTTAGTAAAAAGGCTGCTTATTTTTCAATGGAATTTGCCATTCATCAACCGTTGAAAATATACAGTGGTGGATTAGGCTTTTTAGCTGGCTCACATTTAAGAAGTGCTTTTGAATTAAATCAAAACATGATTGGAATTGGTATGCTTTGGAAATATGGTTATTATGACCAAACTAGAAACCAAGACCAAACTTTACAAGTTACTTTCATGGAGAAAATGTACAGCTTCTTGGAAGACACTGGCATTAAATATCAAATATTAATTCACGATCATCCAGTATGGGTTAAAGCATTTTATTTAGCTCCTAATACTTTTTGTAGTGCTCCTCTATTCTTGTTAAGTACAGACTTACCTGAAAACGATTATGTATCTCAAACTATTACACACCGTTTATATGATGCCAATGTAGCTACCAAAGTGGCACAGTTCATATTATTAGGTGTTGGTGGTGCAAAATTGATTGACGAATTAAACTTCAACCCAGAAGTATATCACTTGAATGAAGCACATGGATTTTCAGCTGCATTCTACTTGTTGAATAAGCACAAATCATTAGACGAAGTTAAAAAACGTTTAGTGTTCACTACGCATACTCCCGAAGAAGCAGGTAACGAAAAGCATGACATTTATTTATGCCATAAAATGGGTTATTTCTGTGGATTAAGTATAGACGAAGTAAGAAAATTAACAGGCATTCATGATGATCAATTTAACCACTCTTTAGCTGCCCTTAGATTTGCTCGTAAAGCAAATGGTGTATCTGAATTACATGGACATGTAAGCCGTGAAATGTGGGGTAAATACGAAGGAATCTGTCCAATTGATCATATTACCAATGCCCAAAACTGGCGCTATTGGGCTGATAAACAATTATATAAGTTCTCAGAAGCAGCAGACGATGCTGGATTTGATGACAGAAAATGGTATTTGAAAAAACGTGCTTTCGAAATAGTAGCCGATCAAACTGGTAAAATATTTGATCCAAAAGTATTGACAATTGTATGGGCTAGACGTTTTGCAGGATATAAAAGAGCTGATTTCTTATCATGGGATATGGAGCGTTTTGAAAGATTATTATCAAATAGCAAATACCCTGTTCAAATAATTTTTGCAGGAAAACCTTACCCAGTAGACCATCCAGCTATTAATCAGTTTAATCATTTAGTAAACCTAAGCAAGAACTATAGTAATGTAGCCGTACTTGTGGGTTATGAATTAGGATTAAGCAAACGCATGAAGCAAGCTTCTGATGTATGGTTAAACAACCCAAGAGTTCCAAGAGAAGCTTCTGGAACATCTGGTATGACAGCTGCTATGAATGGAGCTGTTAACTTTTCTACAGACGATGGTTGGATCCCAGAATTCGTAAACCATGGCAATAATGGTTTCGTGGTACCTAAAGCAGATTATGCAAACATGAGCACAGAAGAACAAGACGCTTATGATTTAGATGAATTATATAAAATTTTAGAGGATCAAATAGTTCCCATGTATTATGACGAGAAAGATACATGGCGACAAATTACTCAAAATGGAATGAAGGATGTTCGTTTCCAATTTGACAGTAACCGTATGGCCGAGGAGTATTATGAGAAAATGTATAAAACGGTTTAGTTCCTTTCCCCCCTTAAAAATCCCCTCCATCAATTTGGAGGGGATTTTTTTTTAAATTGTAATGAGGTCAACTTTTAGTTGCTAATTTTGTTAAATGAGTATGAATAAAATTGTCGTTTCTATAACAGGTGCTAGTGGATCCATTTATGCTAAATGTTTATTGGATAGTTTTTTGAAACTATCGGATCAAATAGATGCTGTAGGAATTATTATGAGCGACAATGCCAAGGTGGTTTGGGAAACAGAATTGGGCAATAAGGACTATACCACCTACCCCTTTGATTTCTACGGCAAGCATGATTTTAACGCTCCATTCGCATCAGGTTCTGCTCAATATAATACCATGATAGTGATTCCATGTAGCATGGGTTCCATGGGTCGAATTGCAGCAGGTATAAGTGATGATTTATCAACTCGAGCTGCGGATGTAATTTTAAAAGAAAGGCGTAAACTAATTTTAGTAGCTAGAGAAACTCCCTATAATTTAATTCATATTAAAAATATGGAGACCATCACCTTAGCGGGTGGAATCATATGTCCAGCAACACCAAGTTTTTACAGTAAGCCAAAGACCATTGAGGAAGTTGCGTATACTGTGGTGAATAGAATTTTGGACCTTGCTGGTTTAGATACAAAAAAGAACCCCAGCTTTCGATGGGGTTCTAGTAATTAATTATCTTTCGGCTCTTTTGGTTCTTTTGGTTCCTTAGGAACTTTAACCGCTTTCTCTTTTTCCTTTTTCTGCAAAGAGAAAACTAATAAGTTTTTTTCTTTGTCTAGGTCGCCTATTAAAGTGTCTCCTTGTTTAACGGTGCTATTTAATATTTCTTCCGCTAATGGATCCTCAATGTATTTTTGAATGGCTCTGTGTAAAGGTCTTGCACCAAACTGTGAATCATATCCTTTATCTGCAATGAATTCTTTAGCTTCTGTGGTTAATACTAAGTTTAAACCTAGATTAACTAATCTTGCTAAAACATTTTTCATAATAATGTCTATGATCAAATAGATATTGTCTTTGGTCAAAGAATTAAACACGACCACGTCATCAATTCTGTTTAAGAATTCTGGAGAGAAGGTTCTCTTCAATGCTTTCTCAATAACAGATCTATTATTTTCTTCCGTTTGTTCCACTCTTGTTGCAGTTGCAAATCCAACACCATCACCAAACTCTTTTAATTGACGTGCGCCAATATTAGAAGTCATAATGATCAAGGTGTTTTTGAAATCTACTTTACGCCCTAATCCATCTGTTAAAATACCATCGTCTAATACTTGTAATAAAATATTATAAATATCTGGATGCGCTTTTTCTATCTCGTCTAATAATATTACACAGTATGGCTTACGACGTACTTTCTCAGTTAATTGACCGCCTTCTTCATAACCTACATAACCTGGAGGCGCTCCAATTAAACGACTCACTGCAAATTTTTCCATATACTCACTCATGTCAATACGAATCAATGATTCTTCCGAGTCAAACATATTTCTTGCTAATGCACGTGCTAATTCTGTTTTACCAACACCCGTTGGACCTAAGAATATAAATGTACCAATTGGCTTTTTAGGATCTTTCAAACCAACTCGATTACGTTGAATTGCTTTTACCACTTTACCAATAGCGTCTTCCTGACCAATTACTTGACCACGCATGTCTTCCGCCATTTTACGAAGCTTTGTTGTTTCCGCTTCTACCATGCGTTTAACAGGAATACCTGTCATCATGCTAATCACTTCCGCAATATTTTCTTCGTTAATTGGGAAACGTGCATTCTTACTTTCTTCTTCCCAATTTGTTTTTGCTTTTTCTAAAGCTTCTCCTAATTTCTTCTCCGTATCTCTTAAGCTAGCCGCTTCTTCAAAGCGTTGGCTTTTAACTACTTTATTTTTTTCTGTCTTAACGTCTTCAATTTGTTTTTCTAATTCAACAATGTCTTGAGGAACATTAATATTTTTTAAATGCACTCTAGCACCTACTTCGTCCATTACGTCAATAGCTTTGTCGGGCAATAAACGGTCAGTCATATAACGATCACTCAATTTAACACAAGCTTCAATGGCTTCTTGATCGTAAACTACACTATGATAGTCTTCATATTTTGACTTGATATTGTTTAATATCGTAATGGTATCTGCTACACTAGGTGGCTCAATAATTACTTTTTGGAAACGACGGTCTAATGCACCATCTTTTTCAATATGCATTCTGTACTCGTCTAATGTTGAAGCACCAATACATTGCAATTCTCCTCTTGCTAATGCAGGCTTCACAATATTGGAAGCATCTAAAGATCCGCTTGCCCCACCAGCTCCAACAATAGTATGAATCTCGTCAATGAATAAAATAACATCTCTGCTTTTTTCCAATTCATTCATGATAGCTTTCATCCTTTCCTCAAACTGTCCTCTATATTTAGTACCTGCAACCAATGCTGCTAAGTCTAATGAAATAACTCTTTTATCAAATAATACACGACTTACTTTTCTTTGTACAATTCTTAATGCTAAGCCTTCTACAATGGCAGTCTTACCCACCCCCGGTTCTCCAATTAAAATAGGATTGTTCTTTTTACGACGACTTAGAATTTGGCTTACACGCTCAATTTCTGCATCACGACCTACAATTGGATCCAATGCATCTTGCTCCGCCAATTTTGTAATATCTCGTCCAAAATTATCAAGTACTGGCGTCTTCGATTTATTAGGACTTCCTGGTTTTGCTTTTGCAGCACCCGCTCCAAATGGACCTCCTCTTTTCTCTTCTTCAAATTCATCATCCCCTTCGTCTGAAAATTCAGAACTTGGAGACTCAGTCGACCTTCTACTTTCGCTAGAAGGACTTGAAGGTGAAGAACCTACCATGCCTAATTCATTTCTAAATAAATCGTAGTCAACGTCAAACTGATTTAAAATTTGAGTTGCTATATTTTCCTTATTCTTTAAAATACTTAATAATAAATGCTCCGTTTCTACCATGGGGCTTTTTAAAGCTTTCGCTTCTAAAACTGTTACACGTATCACTTTTTCTGCCTGCTTAGTCAAAGGCAAGCTATTAATATTGGCTACGTTTTTACCCGACTTGTCTTTTACAGCCAACTCAATCTCCTTACGCAATTCTCCCATATTCACATTCAATTGCTTCAAAACACGGATAGCCGTATTTTCCTGGTCTCTTATCAAGCCCAGCATTAAATGCTCTGCACCAATAAAATCATTTCCTAATCTCAAAGCCTCTTCGCGACTATAAGAAATGATTTCCTTAACTTGTGTTGAAAAATTATTATCCATAAAATAGTTTCTACTTGTTATAATGTAAACGAATATTTTTGTCCAAAAGTATGTCCAGCACCCTAGTTGTTAACCTTTATTATTAGTATACCATGCAATACAAAACTGAGCCCAAGGAAAAATTTACCGTTATTAAATTAACTGATACCATTCTTAGTTCAAATCTCGTGCCAGAATTGACTGTTTTAACCAATTCTATACTTGAAAAAGACCCTAAAAACCTAGTTTTGGACCTGTCTGCGGTTACAAATTGGGACCATGCCATAATTGAGCAATTAGTCGATGCTCAACAAAAATACTATGACAATAATGCCAGTTTTGTCATTTGTTGCCTATCTAGCAGCCTACAAGACAGTTTAGACGCTACCGATTTTGCCGACATGATGAACACTACCCCTACAGAATCAGAGGCATGGGACATTGTTCAAATGGAAGAAATTGAGCGAGAACTACTTGATAGTGACGATATGGAGTTTAATACCCAAGATTAGCAACAGATTAGCTCACTATAAGTTACAGATTAGCTTAAGATTAGTTATTTTCGCCTTCATTTCATGATTACTTCTCAAACCATACAGCAAATTACCAGCCGCATTGACATAATCGATGTAGTGGGCGAATTTGTGAAATTAAAGAAGCGAGGAACCAATTTTTTAGGGAATTGCCCATTCCATAACGAAAAGAGTCCTTCTTTCACGGTTTCTCCAGCTAAAGAGATCTATAAATGTTTTGGTTGTGGCAAGAGCGGCAATACCATCACTTTCTTGATGGAACATGAGAAATATAGTTATGTAGAAGCACTAAGATGGTTGGCTGCTAGGTATAATATTGAAATTGAAGAGACAGAATCTAGCCCTGCTCAAAAAATAGCACAACAAACTGCAGACAGTTTATATGCCATTAACCATTTTGCGATGGAATGGTTTACCAAACAATACTGGGATACAGACGCGGGCGCTTCCATTGCACAATCCTATATGCAGCATCGTGGATTTTTACGTCCTATTGTAGAAAAATTTAAAATTGGATACAGTCCGTCTGATAGAGATTTATTAGCAAAAGCTTTAATTAAAAACCAATTCAATCCTGAGCTATTTGCAAAAACAGGATTAGTGGTGGAACGCAATGGAGAATGGCAGGATAATTACCGAGACCGAATTGTATTCCCTATTCATAATACTACTGGGAAAATTATAGGATTTGGTGCTAGACAAATCGCCAAAAACGATAAGTCTCCTAAGTATATCAATACGCCAGAAAATGATATCTACATTAAAAGTAGAATTCTATATGGCTCTTATTTTGCGAGGACTGCTATAGACAAAGCCAATGAATGTTTATTGGTGGAAGGTTATACCGACGTTGTAAGCTTACACCAAGCCGGTATTGAAAATGTGGTTGCAAGTGGTGGAACTTCTTTAACCATTGATCAACTTAGATTGATTAAGAAATATACCCAAAACCTTACCATCATTTATGACGGTGATGCAGCTGGTGTTAAAGCTGCATTGAGAGGTTTGGATATGGCTTTGGAAGAAGGTTTAAATGTACAGTTAGTTTTAATTCCCGACAAAGAGGATCCAGATAGTTATGTAAACAAAGTAGGGCCTGACGCATTTAGAACTTTCGTTCAATCTGCTAAAAAGGATTTTATACTATTCCAATTAGAAGTTCAGTTGAAAGAAGTGGACGGAGATTTGAATAAGAAGAATATACTGGTGAATCAAATTGCAGAAACTTTAAGTAAGATAAATAAGCCTGAAGATTTTACTAAACTACAAGAGTATATATTAAAATGTTCTTCTCTTTTGCATATTGACGAAACTGGATTGACTCAATTAGTCAATAAGTTTAAACGTGATAAGATTGTAAAGGAAGAGAAGAAAATGTCTTATGACGAAGCTGCTATTCTAATGCCTAGCTTTAGTCCTGAACAACAGGAGGTTGACAATATTGACATTTTCACTGACAAGGATTTAAAGTTCGAAAAGCAGTTAATGAAAATGTTAATTGAGCATGGTACTGAAAAGTGGGATGACCAGAAAACAACAGCAGCTTGGATTTGGGAGGAAATTGGATCCTTCCCTCTTGAAAATCCTGATATGATATTTTTAATGGATGCGTATAAGCAATGGTATAACGACGGTAAAATGCCGAATGGCAAAACAATGCAATACCATGAAGACGAACGTGTACGCAACTGGGTTGTAACATTATTTGAACCGGAACATGAGATTAGCTTAAGATGGAATGAGAAATTAAATATATCTAAGAAAATAGAAGTTAAAACTTTCCATGGAGATGTAGAAATGAGTCTTTTATATTACAAATTACGTAAGATTAAAAAGATGATAGACCTTAACCAAGCCGATATGGAACATGCTAAGTCTGAAGATCAAATTTTAATGTTACAGATACATAAACACTTAAAAGACGTAGAGCGAGAACTTACACAGATTATTGGCACAGTTATCATAAAATAAAAATCCTTGCATAAAAAAAGAGTCTCTGATGGAAGACTCTTTTTTATATAATTTAAAAGACAGCTAAACAGTTGTCTAATTTTTTGTGCTGCAGAAATTATTTCTCAGATGGATTATTCTTACCTGCCATTAACTTCTCCATTGTCGCTTCCAATCTTTTAAGTTTGGTTTCCTCTTTTTTAGCTCCCTGAATCCAGCTTAAATATTCCTTTTGATTAATAATTGTCAACGAAGTAAAGAACTCTCTTGCTTCTTCATTATGAGAGAATAATTTATCTAATTCTATAGGAAGTGCTATTAAACGCTTTTCAAAATCATCTACTTTGATATTGGAAACTTTAAACTCTGCAAAGGACCTGTCCTTATTTGGAATTTGGTCGAATTTCTTAAAACGCATTGCTGTCCAAACATGGTCCAAAGTTACTTGTCGAATTGCTTCGTATTCATTATCAGAAAGTACTTCCCAACTTGCATCACGGTTTAAATCTGAAACAATCTTTGAAGTAGTCTTAGGATAAGCAATCCATAACTTACATTCTGGATGTAAAGCTGAAAAAACTTCTTTTAAGATATTATTCAATTGAAATTGATTAATTGCGAAAATAAGCGCAAAGTCAACTTTTCTTGTTTTTAATAAGGGAGTTAGATTCTTATTGTAAGACAATTTAGCAAATTGCTTCTCTACCGAAGAGGGTAAACCCTGTATTAGTAAGTTTTTCTCATCCTTCAACTGCAACTTCTCTAAAATATTCAAATTACTAGACATACACTATTGGGATTTAAAGGAGGGCGAAGTTACGAAAATTGTGCCGTTTTTGATACAGTTAACGGTATTAATGTAAAACAAAACTCGTAATATATTGATTATCAATAAATTACTTTTTGTCTGAACGGTCTCTATTTTTAAAAATAGGTACTTTGTTTTCGGTACCCTTTAAAAGACGGCCAATATTTTTTTGATGGGTCATGATGACCATCATTGCAACTACAATAGCAAATATTCTATAAGAAGTTTCTTTCTCATGATATATAAATAGTATGAGAATCATGAAAGCAACGCCTGCAATCATAGAACTTAAAGAAACAAATCGAGTTAAAAACAAAGTGATAAGGAATACAATGATACAAGAAAATGCGACTGCTGGTTGAATAGCTAAAGCCATTCCTAAAAGTGTTGCTACTCCTTTCCCACCCTTAAAATTTGCCCAAATAGGGAAAATATGACCCAATACAGCAAACAAGCCTAAAGCTATCATGAAGTTGGTTCTAGCTAACTCATCCGTAAAATAATATGGAAGTAATACCCATAATGAAGTTGCAATAACCCCTTTTGCAACATCAACTATCATTACAATCGTCCCCCATTTAGAACCTAAAACTCGATAAGTATTAGTTGCTCCAGCATTTCCGCTACCATAGTTTCTTATGTCAATATCAAAAATTGACTTGCTGATCCAAACTGAAGTAGGAATAGATCCTAATAAATAAGCAAGTATAACAAGCGCAATTTCAATCATATTTAATAATCTTGGGGTCGGCAAATATACGACCAAAAAAGGTAAACATTAGATAACATAGAATTCATACTATATAGACTAAGATTTAGTAAATAGCAAACTCACCCACCCATTTAAAGGCTGGACTTTTACAAAATTAAACCCATTATTATTTGCCAATTTAATCATATCTTCTTGATCCTCAGTAAGTAAGCCACTTAGTATTAAAGTACCTCCCGCGCCTGTTACAGTAGTTAATTCGAGCATATTGGCTTCTATAATATGTCTATTTACATTGGCTAAGACAATCTCAAACTTCCCGGTTTGGATAGCCGTTTCTACTTTTTCAATAGTAATCACCTTACTGTCATTATTCTGAATATTCTCTACTGAATTCTCAATGCACCAGTCGTCATTGTCCACAGCTAATACACTAGATGCCCCTAATTTCTCAGCTAGGATGGCTAAAATACCTGTACCGGTTCCAAAATCATATACTGATTTGCCATTAAAATTTAAACCCTCCATTAACTGCATCACCGTAAATGTGGTTGCATGATGGCCGGTTCCAAAACTCATTTTGGGAGTAATATTGATTTCAAATTGTACAGCTGGTTCAAAATGAGGATGAAAATGAGCCCGAATACCCACAAAGTCATCTACCCTAACTGGTTCAAAATTAGATTCCCAAATGGCATTCCAATTTTCTTCTTTAACAATTGATTTAGAATAAGTTAAACCATATCTGTTGAATATATTATTTAATTCATCCTCCATATTTTGTTCAATATATTCAGTACTTATAATAAAGGTTTTACAGTGTCCTGCCCCCAAACCAATATTAGGTGTTAGTTGGACTCCATCATTTTGTCCTTGCTCTTTCTCTTCCTCATTAAACCCTTCAAAACCTAAGTCCGCCAGTTCAGCTACTAGCATATCAAACTGATCTTGGTTATTAAAGTCGAAGGCTATTTGAATGTATTCTTTAGACATGGGATTGATTTATGGTGGCAAAGATAGTATGATCGCAGTTGACATACGAATTCTTCGCTCACTTTGGTAAAAGCTATGCATGAACCATCTCATGCTTCACGCATAGCTTTTACCAATTAATATAGCTTAAGCAGGTGGCATACAATTCTAAGCGAACTTTCGAGCACAGCGTAACTAATAAGAAAGGAAGTTGAGCCAACCTAACCATCAATTAATATGGAGTAACAAATTAATAGTGTGAATAAAAGTACAGCGAATGCGAGCAGTGAGCGAAGAATTCGAATGTCAACTGCATTAATTTAGGGAAAATAAAAATGCCCCAGCGATTAACTGAGGCATTTGATATAAAGTGCTAATTAAGATTAACCTTGTTGAGGACCGCGTTCTTCACGAGGTGCTTGCTCTGGACGAGGTAAGAATACTTTATGGCTCAATTTGAATTTACCTGTTTTAGGATCCAAACCGATTAGTTTCACTTTAACAACATCTCCTTCGTTAAAGATTCCTTCCATTGTTTCCAAACGCTTCCAGCTTATTTCACTAATATGTAATAAACCTTGTTTGCCTGGCATAAACTCAACGAAAGCACCAAATTCTTTCACACCCTTCACAACACCCTCGTATTCGTCTCCAATTTCTGGAACGGCTACGATGCCAGTGATCCACTTAACTGCTGCGTCAAGGCTTTCCTTGTTTGCAGAGAAGATACTTACTTCGCCATGGTTGCCAACTTCTTCAATATTGATAGTAGCACCAGTAGTTCTTTGCATTTCTTGAATAATTTTTCCACCGGGTCCGATTACCGCACCTATGAATTCCTTATCAATTATGATTTTAACCATTCTTGGAGCATGTGGCTTCACGTCAGCACGAGCTGCTGGTGTACACTCATACATAGCATCCAAAATGTGTAAACGTCCTTTTCTTGCTTGAGACAATGCTTCTCTCATAATGTCCATGCTTAAGCCGTCTACTTTGATGTCCATTTGAACACCGCAGATACCGTCGCGTGTACCAGTTACTTTGAAATCCATATCTCCTAAATGATCCTCGTCTCCTAAGATATCTGTTAAGATTGCATACTTGCCATCTTCTCTAGAAATCAATCCCATTGCCACACCACTTACGTGCTTTGGAATAGGCACACCTGCATCCATTAATGCTAATGAACCGGCACAAACAGTCGCCATTGAAGATGATCCGTTTGATTCTAAAATATCAGATACTACACGTAATGTGTAAGGGAACTTTGTACTATCAGGTAACATTTGCTTTAAAGAACGCATTGCCAAATTACCATGTCCTACTTCACGACGACCTACGCCGCGCATCATTTTCACTTCACCTGTTGAGAATGGAGGGAAATTATAGTGTAAGTAGAATTTTGCATATTCTGCACTTGCTGCAGTTTCTTGCATTAACTCATCCAACTTAGTTCCTAATGTAACAGTTGTTAAAGATTGAGTTTCTCCTCTTGTAAATAAAGAAGATCCGTGTGGTGTTGGTAATGGTCCAATCTCCATAGCTAAAGGACGCACTTGATCCAACTGACGACCGTCTAAACGAATACGACTGTCTACCATCATGTCTCTTACAACTTCCCATTTAAGGTCCTCATAATACTTACCTGCTAATTTCTTTTGCAAGTCTGTGATTTCAGTTCCCAAATGAGCTAATATTTCTTTTTTCAATGCACTGAATGCATCGCTTCTTTCGTGTTTTGCAGAACCTAATCTTGCGATAGCGTCAACTTTTGCTTTTGCAAATGCATAAACACTTTCACGGATTGTTTCGTCTTGTTCTGGTTTCTTGTAATCACGTACTTCTGTAATTCCAACTATCTTTCTTAATTCAGCTTGCGCTTTAATTTGTTTGCGGATAGCTTCGTGTGCAATTTCTAAACATTGAACTAATTCTTCTTCAGAACATTCTTTTGCTTCACCTTCCACCATCATCAAGTTCTTATCTGTAGCAGCAATGATGAATTCTAATTCACATTTAGCTAATTCAGCTTTAGAAGGATTGATAACAAATTTGCCATCGATCTTTGCTATTCTTACTTCAGAAATAATTTCTTTAATTGGAATATTAGACACTGCTAATGCGGCAGATGCTGCTAGACATGCTAATGAATCAGGCATTACATTCTCATCACTAGATACCAATGAGATTAATACTTGTACATCACATAAATAATCTTCTGGGAATAAAGGTCTTAATGCACGGTCAATTAAGCGGCTTGTTAAGATCTCATAGTCATTTAAACGTGCTTCTCTTTTAAAGAAAGAACCTGGGATACGGCCTGCAGATGCAAACTTCTCTTGGTAGTCAACGCTTAATGGGAAAAAGTCTTGTCCTTCTTTAGGGTCTTTATTAGCTACTACGGTTGCTAATAAAATACAATTTCCTTGTCTGATGGTAACTGCTCCGTCTGCTTGACGTGCTAATTTACCTGTTTCTATAAAAATTTCTTGACCAGGATTGATCTCGAATTTTACTGATTTTGGTTGTGATAACATTTTTAATTTTTTTGGGGCACGTACAAACAACTAATCCCAACCGTGTTGTACAGTTGGGACAGCTATTATAAAGTTGTTCTTGATTATTTTCTTAAGCCTAATTTCTCAATTAGCGCACGGTAACCAGTAAGGTTATGTTTTTGTAAATAAACCAATAAACGCTTACGCTGACCCACTAATTGCATCAACCCTCTTTGAGTTGAATGGTCTTTGTGGTTAGTCTTTAAGTGACCTGAAATGTGCGAGATGCGTTGTGTTAATAAAGCAATTTGACCTTCAATTGATCCTGTGTTTGTTGCTTTTCCACCAAATTCTGCAAAAATGCTTGCTTTCTTCTCTGTTGTTAATGTAGACATTGTAAAACTTCGTTTTTGTAATTAACTATTAATTACGGTTTTATTCTTTTATTTCGGCTGCAAAGATAAGGAGAAAAGGACGAATCCTAATCAAATATTTCCACGTTTTTTGGGTATTTGGCCCTATTAAAAAGGAATTGCTTATCGGTTAGTATTGCAGAGTAGCTAATGGACACCACTTTTACGTTAGTGATATTGCTGCTTTTATCTAAGATAGTTGCGGAAGAAAGGGCTGATTTAAGCTTGTCAATTATCAGGGTTACTTTCTGGAAACTCTTCCTTTTGTCAATAGGGAAAAGTTCAATGGTTGCGTTAGATGCGTTTTGACTTAACAACTTGAAATTGAAGTCTTTATCATAGTTACCTGACAATAATTTTTGAGGGCTTAGAGCCTGATCTGACTCTCCTACGCTTGACTTTGAAATGGTATTTACACCATCAAAATTATAGATAGACTGGCCGTCACAAAGTATCTCTACCGCTCCTTGTTGTAGCAGGTATTTATCCCCTTTCATCTTCAGATTAATATTCTTAGTGCCCAAAGCTTTGCCCTTACTGTTTTTGGAAATTAATTGAATATTAACTGAAATTCCTTTGGATTCCTTCACTTTGGCGCCTAATTGGTCCAAAATTGCTTTGGCTTGAACGTCTTTTTGAGCCTGTGTTGTTAATACTGTGAGTATAGAAACCAATAATAATAAGTATCTCATTTATGATATATAAAGTAATAAATAGGTCTAATGCTTCTGCAAAATTACACAATCCTTATTTAATTCAATGTTAAAACGTCATGATTACACGGACGGTTATAAGTTTTGTAAAAAGTCATATAATTCAGTGTCTGTCTTATATAATACTTCTCTTGGCTTACTACCCTGACTTGGACCTACAATGCCTGCAGATTCCAATTGGTCCATCAAACGTCCTGCTCTATTGTATCCTAATTTCATTCTTCTTTGAATTAAGGAAGTGGATCCCATTTGAGCACTTACTATCAATTTAGCAGCGTCTTCAAATAAAACGTCACGTTCTCCGGCGTCAAAACCAGAAGCATCTACGTCCTTCTCGTCTGAATATTCTGGCAATAAGAACGCTTGTGGGTATCCTTTTTGTTCTGCAATGAAATTACAAACACGGTCTACTTCTGGTGTGTCCACAAAAGCACATTGTAATCTTGTGATCTCTCCATTGTAACTCACCAACATGTCTCCCTTACCAATTAACTGCTCTGCACCACCCGCATCTAAGATAGTTCGACTATCAATTTTACTGGATACTTTAAAGGCAATACGCGCAGGGAAATTGGCTTTAATAGTTCCCGTGATGATATTTACAGAAGGTCTTTGTGTTGCAATAATTAAGTGAATACCTACCGCACGTGCTAACTGTGCTAAACGTGCAATTGGCATTTCTACTTCCTTACCTGCAGTCATAATTAAATCGGCGAACTCATCTACTACCAATACAATGAATGGTAAATACTGATGTCCTTTTTCTGGATTCAATTTACGTGCAGTAAATTTCTCATTGTATTCTTTAATATTTCTACAGCCCGCTTCTTTTAATAAGTCATAACGGTTATCCATTTCAATACATAAAGCATTCAATGTATTGATTACTTTTTTAGTATCTGTAATAATAGCATCTTCTTCCCCTGGTAATTTTGCTAAGAAATGTTTTTCAATAACACGATACAAACTCAATTCCACTTTCTTAGGATCCACTAACACAAACTTTAGTTGTGATGGATGCTTCTTATATAAAAGAGAAACTAAAATTGCATTTAATCCAACAGACTTTCCTTGTCCTGTAGCACCTGCCATTAACAAGTGAGGCATGCTCGCTAAGTCAACAATGAAGTTTTCATTGTCAATTTTTTTACCAATCGCAATAGGTAAAGAATACTGGCTTGATTGAAATTTCTCACTTGCCAATAAAGTTTTCATACTCACTATAGACTTTCTAATATTAGGTACCTCAATACCAATTGTTCCCTTACCTGGAATTGGCGCAATAATACGAATACCCAATGCTGCTAAACTTAATGCAATATCATCCTCTAAGTTTTTAATACGACTAATACGTACGCCTGGTGCTGGAACAATTTCGTATAAAGTTACTGTAGGTCCTACCGTTGCAGCAATTCGCTGAATGGCAATATCATAGTTTTTTAAAGTAGCAATAATTTGGTTTTTGTGCATCTCTAATTCTTCCGGGTCCTGCACAATTTTCTCACTACCATGTGTCTCTAATAAATTAATATTAGGGTATTTGTAATTTTTTAAATCTAGTGTTGCATCATATTGAGTTCCAATACTGCCAACCGCAGCTACTATTTTTTCTTTGGGAGTCTCATTAATTTCTAAATCTAAGTCTTCTAATAATTCGTCATCTAAGTCGGTGAAATCTTCAGCTACTTCGTCGTCATCATCACTCGCTGTTTGCGAATGCTCCTCCGTCATCGAGGGAGCTAAAGTCAGGTCAAGGGTTTTTTTTTCTGACGCTTCAAGCGAAAGTTCGTCAATGAACAATTTTGCACCCTCTTCTTCTTCTTCCGGCATGATAACGCTAATTCCAGATCCTTCTTTTAATTTGTTGCCGCTAAATCCAACTGCTTCTGGTGCTGGGTTATTTAAATCCCACTCTTGTTTAACAGCTTCTTCCGTATCCTCACTAATAAATTCAGGTTCTTTTTTCTTAGGGATTAAAAAATCAAAATTAGGCAGGTTAAAACTTGGGTTGAATCTCCATATTACAAAACTTAATCCTGCAACTAATAATAAAGCGCCAGTTCCAAAACTTCCTATCCATTTAACCAACCAAGCACTTGTATATTCTCCTAATGCACCGCCCCATGAAAAGGCAACACCTGGAATTGCAAATGCAAAACAAGTACTCAATACCAAAAGTCCAACTAGTACATATCTAAAGTTGCGCCATAAATTAAAAATAGGTTTAGTGAAAAATAAATTCACTCCTAGCACAAAAAAGAAACTGCAAAATAAATAAGCAGCCACCCCAAAACCATTGAACATGATTTGATATGCCGTGAATGCTCCAATATATCCTAATAAGTTATTTGCTTTTACGTCATTAGTGGAAAATAACTGCGTACGCCATAATTGCACCATGTCCTGGTCGTCCTGCCATGTAAATAAGTAAGAAGTAAATGCAACAAATAAAAACAATGTAATGAGTAATGAAATAGCTCCTAAAATTTTAGAAGTTCTTTCGTCTTTTACCACCTCAGTTACATTAACAGCTGTTTCTTTATCAGGGTTCAATGCCTGGTCGTTCAACTTGGGTTCCTTTTTGCTTTTAAGCGTATTTGCCATAGAAACAAATATAAGTTATCCCCTATGGACAAAAAAGGTTTTTTAAATAATGTGCAAAATTGAAAAAATCACATTGGAGTTATCCACGAATAATGGCCACGGCCCAGCTAATCCATCCCAAAATAAAGCACAATCCACCCAAGGGGGTAACTGGGCCAATCCAATTTCCCACAGTGAACGGGAATAAGCTTCTTGTTGCTAATATATAAATGGACCCACTAAATAATACTACCCCAACTGATATAAATATGCCTGCTCTTTGTAACCATTTTGAATCCATATGTTGCGTCACAAAAAGAGATAAAACAAGTAATGCCAATCCATGCAAAAACTGGTATTTTACGCCTGTTTCAAAAGTAGCAATTTGGTCTGCTGTTAATACGCTCTTTAATGCATGCGCACCAAAAGCACCTAATATAACTGCAATACCTGCATAGGCAATTCCTAATAGTTGAAATTTACGCACCATGTTTTTGAATTATATTTTTTAAAGTACTGTCACTTATTTTATCAGAACCCAGTCTGTAATCTGCTTGTTGATAAAATGCATGACGTTCTACTAGTTTATCCTGCAAAAACTGAATAAGCTGAGTTCTATCTAAATTGGCAATTAGAGGTCTATGTTCTTTTTCATTTTCTAATCGCTCCACCAATACTTCTATAGACTCGTCAAGCCAAATCACAATACCTTCTTTTTTCATCCAAGCCATATTATCGCCAAAGCAAGGTGTACCGCCACCTGTAGCCAATACATACTTTTTCTTCTCTTTAAACCATCTTAATATTTTAGCTTCTGATTTTCTAAAATATTCCTCCCCGTCTTCCTTAAATAGTTCTGTAATGGTCTTCTCTTCATTCATCTCAATTAAATCGTCTAAATCATATCCTGCCGACTTGATCCATTTAGAAATTTTCTTTGTCCAATATGACTTACCTGACCCCATCATGCCAATTAAAAATATTTTTTCTGCTGCCATAGCTTGACTTATGCTTTCGATTTATTTAAATGCGTTGAATCCTGTAACATCCATTCCTGTTATCAATAAATGAATATCATGTGTACCCTCGTAGGTAATTACACTTTCTAAATTCATCATATGACGCATTATAGAATACTCTCCAGTAATACCCATTCCACCTAACATTTGTCGAGCGTCTCTTGCAATTTGGGTAGCAATTTCACAACTGTTTCTTTTAGCCATACTAATTTGACTTGGTGTAGCACGTCCTTCGTTCATTAATACGCCTAGTCTCCAAACCAATAATTGTCCTTTAGTAATTTCAGTCACCATTTCTGCTAACTTTTTTTGCTGCAATTGAAAACCTCCAATAGGTTTACCAAATTGTACTCTTTCTTTACTATAACGTAAAGCTGTGTCGTAACAATCCATTGCCGCACCTAGAGCACCCCAAGCAATACCATAACGTGCTTTACTCAAACAACCCAAAGGACCTTTCAATCCTTCTACATTTGGTAAAATATTTTCCTTTGGTACTTTAACATTATCAAAAACCAATTCACCAGTAGCACTAGCTCTTAAACTCCATTTGCCATGTGTGGTAGGTGTAGTAAAACCTTCCATCCCTCTTTCTACTATTAATCCTGTAATTTTTCCTGCTTCATTTTTGGCCCATACCACAGCAATTTGTGCAAATGGTGCATTACTAATCCACATCTTAGCGCCATTCAAAATAACATGGTCACCAGCATCTTTAATATTGGTAAGCATGCTTGAAGGGTCAGAACCATGATCAGGTTCTGTTAATCCAAAACATCCTAACCATTCTCCAGAAGCTAATTTTGGTAAATATTTTTTTCGTTGTTCCTCACTTCCATATGCATAGATAGGAAACATTACTAACGAACCTTGTACACTAGCCGTGCTCCTTACCCCACTGTCTCCACGCTCTAATTCTTGCATCATTAAACCATAACTAATATAGTCCAAACCTCCTCCGCCATATTCAACTGGAACGGTAGGGCCAAAACATCCTATATCACCTAACTGTTTTACGATTTGATTTGGAAACTCTGCTTTTTGGGCATACTCTTCAATGATTGGAGAAATCTCTTTCTTCACATATGCACGAACGGACGATCTTACCATTAAATGTTCTTCTGACAATAATTCGTCCAATTGATAATAATCTGGGGATTCGAATAAGTCTGCTCTAACTGCCATAACAAATGATTTTTAAGCGATAAATAATGCAATACAAATGTAAGTTAATATAGGCAAAAAACTATATTTACAATAACTAAGCATCCCAATGAAAAAAGTAATTACCCACCTGAGCTTTTACGTATTAATTGCAATCATAGCAGGCATCTTGATTGGTGTTTATTATCCTGCTTTGGCCATTCAACTAGAACCTTTAGCTAAGAATTTTATAAACCTTATTAAATTCTTTACCTATCCCATTATATTCTTGACCGTTTCCTTAGGGATTGCCAGTATGGGAAGTTTAAAAAAAGTGGGTAGAATTGGATTGACGTCCTTGATTTATTTTGAGATAGTAAGCACTTTATCCTTAGCAATTGGTGTCATTGTAGCCCTATGGATTCAACCAGGCCATATTAATAAAGAAGGTCTACAAATGCAGGACCCTTCCAAATATACAAAGTCAACCGAATTTCATTTATGGCCAATCATTAAACAAAATACCAATCTTCAAATTTTGATTTTGGCAATTGTTGTTGGTTTTGTTTTAAGCTTTTTAAATAAAAAGGAATCCTATATACATGTGCTTGGAAGAGCCGCGCATTATGTATTCACAGCTTTAAAATGGGTTATGTATTTAGCACCTATTGGCGCTTTTGGAGGGATGGCATTTGCGATTGGGAAAAATGGTTTAAAAACCTTGATACCTCTTGGCAAATTAATGGGGACCATGTATCTCACAATGGCCTTATTTATATTCATAGTTTTAGGTTTGATTTTAAAATACTATCAGCTTTCAATTTTCAAACTCATAAGACATATTAAAGAAGAACTTTTAATCGTATTTGCTACTTCTTCGTCGGAGCCTGCCATGCCTTCTCTAATGAATAAATTAGAACATATTGGTTGTTCCAAGTCGGTGGTTGGACTAGTGGTGCCAACAGGCTATTCTTTTAACTTGGACGGAACTTCTATCTATTTATCCATGGCCGTTATATTCATAGCACAATTATACAATGTTCAATTATCAACAGCAGAAATTGTTACGATGATTTTGATTCTAATGCTCACTTCTAAAGGAGCTGCAGGTGTAACAGGAAGTGGTTTTATTGTATTAGCTTCTACCCTTGCTACCCTTCAAAAAATACCCATCGAAGGTTTGGCCTTTTTATTAGGGGTAGATAAATTCATGAGCGAAGCTCGTGCTATTACTAATATTATTGGGAATAGTGTGGCCACCATTGTCATTGCGAAAACAGAAGGAGAAACTATAAAAATTCACTAAGCAATCCATACCAATAGCGCACTAAGCTTATTTATTTTCTAGTAATATTTTCATGTCATTGGCATATCCCTTGGCTGCAATGGCTGCAGCTTCGGCAAAATCATTTCCACTGCTTGCAAAAATAACTGCACGACTCGCATTTACTAGTAAACCGATATCATTGTTTTTACCGTATTTGGTAACGTCTTCTAAACTTCCGCCCTGTGCGCCAACACCAGGAACTAATAAGAAATGTTCAGGAATAATTTTTCTAATTGCTGCTAAATCCGCTGCCTTAGTGGCACCTACAACAAACATTAATTGTTCAGCACTTGCCCAACTTGAAACCTGCTCTAGTACAGATTCAAATAAGAACTGTCCATTGGCTAGTTTTTGTTGTTCAAAATTTTGACTACCTGGATTGGAGGTTAAACCTAAAACAATGGTCCATTTATTTTGATACGCTAAGAATGGATCAATACTATCTTTCCCCATATAAGGCGCTACTGTAATAGCGTCAAATGGTAATACTTCAAAAAATGTTTTAGCATACTGCGAAGACGTATTTCCAATATCACCTCGCTTGGCATCTGCAATAGTGAAATGAGTAGAAGGGATATGGGCCAATGTTTCCTCCATAGCTTCCCAACCTGCAATACCCTGTGACTCATAAAATGCAGTATTCACTTTATAACTTACACAATAAGGTGCAGTCGCGTCAATAATAGCTTTGTTAAACGCAATGACTCCTTGCTTTGTTTTAGGAATACCCGCTGGAAGTTTTTCAATGTCAGTATCTAAACCAACACATAAATAAGATTGCTTTGCTATTATTTGATCTACTAAATATTGCTTTGTCATTTTATAAAATTGATGCTACTTTATTTTTTAATACTATGATTATTTTTTTACAAATACTTTATACCCCCATGCTGGTAATTGCAATAAATGTATGTCTTTAGCAACTTTTTTTGTAAATAGCTCCTGATAACTTTCCCCCATTTTCAATCCCTCAATTAATACCTCATGTGCAGTGTTGGTAAGATTTAATACCACCACCACTTTGTCTTTACCATTGGTTCTTTCGTATGCCATGATATCTGTAGGATGGTCTACCACTAATCTTTTAAAACTAGCCGTTTCACTGAAAGCTTTATTGGTACTTCTCAAATGTAATAATGCGCTATAAAAAGGAGCTCTTTGGTATTTATTAAATTCAATACTGTCTTTTTCAAAGAAAGCTATCGGTCTTAATACAGGTTCTTCTTGCCCACTATATATTAAAGGCATGGTTCTAATGTAGGTTTGGGAGAATACCGCGAAGGGAGCATGTGAAGCACCAGGCATAGTTGCGTAATCTGCCTTATTCCATGAGTTCTCGTCATGATTACTTGTAAAATACAATCTCCAAGCGCCTTTCATAAAACTGCTGTCAATGATATTTAAAACACTGTCTAAAGAAAGTAGGTTCTTCTTCCCTGCTGCAATATCATTCATTACATGAAATTCTGTCCAACTATAAGTTGCATCAAATCCAGTTTTATGTATCCCTGCGTCGTCCGCCTCTGCTAAGAAAAACAAGTCTCTTTCCTTTTTTAATATTGGTATGCATTTATTCCAAAAGCTATAAGGAACACCCCAAGCAACGTCCACTCTGAATCCATCAATTTTTGTTTTATTTGTCCAATATTTCATGGCCATAATCATACTGTCTTGCATTACCGTATTACTATAATTCAATTCTCTTGTATCCGACCAGTCTGCGGTGTAAATTGCTTTTCCTGTGCTATCTCTTTCATGAAAATCAGGGTGTGTTGTAAGCCATGGATGGTCCCCTCCCGTATGATTCGGCACCCAGTCAATGATAACTTTCATTCCCAATGCATGTGCTTGGTCAATAATTTTATTAAAGTCCGCTAAAGTTCCAAACTCTTTATTTACCTCCGTATAACTAGCAACAGAATAATAAGAACCCAAACTTCCTTTACGGTCTATTTTTGAAATAGGCTGTAATGGCATAAACCATAAAGTTTGTACCCCCATTTTCTTTAATCGAGGGATATGTTTAGCGAAAGCATTTAAAGTACCTTCCTTCGTATACTGTCTGATATTTACTTCATATATATTACCCTGGTCCATAAAGGCAGGATGTTTTTGCTGCGCATTCAAAAAAGTACAAATCAAAAAACTGCAAGAAAAAAGTATAAATTTCATAGTGGTAAGCTTTAACTGCTTCAAAATTAATATACTAACTTTGATTATGCTCAAAAAGATCCTCTTTTATATCATTGCCCCCCTCTTAGTGCTTAGCTGTAATGGCTCTAAATATCAAAAAGCCCTTGACCCAATTGACGGAGGTCGCGGTTTTATTGAAAATATGATGCAGGGGGATGTAAAGAAAGCCCATTTTTATATTGTATCGGATTCCACTAATGAGACTTATTTTAAAGCAATGTCCGCCCAATATTTTAGTTTGGACAAAGAAGGACGACAACAATTAAGAACTGCTGCAATTCAAATAAATGAGATAAGCGCCATTGACAGCAACACCACTATCATAAATTATCAGAATTCCTTAGATCAAAAAGCGCATAAGTTGAAAGTAATTCAGACTCCAGAAGGCTGGAAAGTAGATTTAAAATATACTTATGGTCCTAATTTATAGGCCAAAATGATAAAATATGTATATTTGCGCTACAATTATAATCTAAACAACAAATAATATTCTCAAAATGGAAGCACAACAAAATACCAAAAAATACTGGGCACTATGTTTTACTTGGTTCGTAATCCTAGTTGCATTAATTATCGGTTACAGAGAATTCTTTTGGTTAGCACTTCCAGGTACACTTACTTATTTCGCTAAAGCAATGAAATTATTCTAGTCTTTAAATAGCGTTTACCATATTTATAGAAAAGGTCCCAAATATCAGGGGCCTTTTTTATGTTTCAACTATATCAAACAATTACTAATTTTAATTGTTCTTATTAAAAATCATTACTTACTTAAATAATTATATGTCATTAGCACAATCATTTGATGAAATAGTCCACAAAAGAAGATCTAACAGAAAATATGATCCAAATGTGGAAGTACCTAATGAAGTAATTCATAAAAGTTTAGAGCGAACTATACTCTCTCCTAATAGTAGCAATATGCAGCTATGGGAATTTT
The DNA here is from genome assembly GCA_947374225.1 of Chitinophagaceae bacterium. Taxonomy (GTDB): domain Bacteria; phylum Bacteroidota; class Bacteroidia; order Chitinophagales; family Chitinophagaceae; genus Sediminibacterium. Next base: position 28,417 of record CANCAY010000005.1, read on the forward strand.
ATTGGATTCAGGATCCAAGTTTAAAAGAACAGTTTACAGATTTTTGTCTAGGGCAGAATGCTGCAAGAACCGCTAAGCATATTGTTGTATTTGTAACGCGTCAGGATTATTGGAAGAAAAGAGTACAATGGCATTTAGATATTATTAATAAAGATATTCATGGTGAGCCTACCACTGCTCAACAAAGGCTTTTGAATTATTATGGCAAATTAATGCCATTAGCTTATGGTACAGACCAATTTGGTTTTTTAAGTTTTATTAGAAGAACGCTAAGTTTTATAGTAGGTGCTGCAAGACCTATGATGCGATTAAAAGGAAGAGCAGACCAAAGAGTAACCGTTCACAAGTCTTGTGCATTAGCAGCCCAAACCTTTATGTTGTCAATAGCCGCAGAAGGTTTTGAATCTTGCCCAATGGAAGGCTTTGATGCAGTGCGTGTTAAAAAAGCATTGAACCTCCCTGAAATGGCAGAAGTGAATATGATTATAAGTGTAGGTAAAGGAACTGAAGCAGGCATATGGGGTGAGCGTCACAGAGTACCTTTTGAAGAAGTAGTCATTATTAAATAGTCAATTGACTATTTAATAATATACTGTTAAACGAAGGCTTTAAATCTTTCATAACATTGCTGCGTCAAATATTCACGGTCATCAGGATGCGCAATGTCAATTAAAATTTTAGCCCTTTGTCTTAAATTTTTACCATACAAATAAGCAATTCCATATTCTGTGACCACATAATGAATATGTCCTCTTGTTGTAACTACTCCTGCTCCTTGTTGTAAATAAGGGACAATTCTCGACACCCCTTTATGCGTTCTACTGGTTATTGCAATAATGGGTTTACCTCCTTCACTTAATGCCGCTCCTCTCATAAAGTCCATTTGTCCTCCAATCCCACTATATTGATATTTCCCAATACTATCGGAACATATCTGTCCAGTCAAATCCACTTCTACTGCACTATTAATAGCAATCACTTTGGGATTCCTTTTAATTACAACGGGATCATTTACATAGTCAATGTCTAAGAAATTAATGGCAGGATTATCATTTACATAATTGTATAATTTATTAGTTCCTAACGCAAAGGAAGTAACCAGTTTATTAGGGTGGATTTTCTTTTTAGAATTATTAATAATGTCTTTTTCAAATAAATCAATTACTCCGTCACTAAACATCTCGGTGTGCATGCCAAGGTTTTTATGGCCATAAAGTGATTTTAATACCGCATCTGGAATAGTACCAATGCCTACTTGTAATGTACTTCCGTCTTCAATCATAGAAGCTACATTTTGTCCCACTTTCAATTCTATATCAGTCAGTTTTGCACCATAATCTACCTGAGGTAATGCCTCATCATGAAATACCATTGCAGAAAATCTATCGGTATGTATCATGCCATCCCCGTGGGTTCTAGGCATTTGAGGATTCACTTGTGCAATGATAATTTTTGCACAGTTCACTGCAGTACGTGCAATGTCAACCGAGGTTCCTAATGTACAATAGCCATGCGCATCTGGAGCTGACACTTGCACAATGGCAACGTCCACAGGTAATACTGTTCTTATCATATCTGGAATATCACTCAAAAAAGCGGGGATATAATCCGCCCTACCTTCCATTACTGCCTGCCTAATAGGTTCGGACACAAATAATGAATTAATATGAAAAGACTGTTCAAATCCAGGGTCTGCTATTTCTATTTTACCTTGTAATGTGATAGAAATGATTTCCGTATTTCTTAATCGGTCCTTGTGATGCACCAATTCTCTTAATAAATATTGAGGCGTACAGGCGCTTCCATGTATAAAAATGCGATGTCCACTTTGAATCAAATTTAACGCCTCTTGAGCTGTTGTATACTGGAAGGGGTGAATCATTGAAAGTACTTTAGTTATGCACGAAATAAGCGACTTCCTATTTTAAAAAATATGATATAAATCAATTTTATGAGCCATTCATAAATAATTCCTTAACTAATAAGAAAATGAGGGCCCATTTTGACTGATTTCATGGAATAAATTCATTATTTTGATACACTTAAAAACAGATATATATGAGAAAAATCTTGATTGTATTAGTTATGCTATCTAGTACCGTATTAGCAGCTAATGCGCAACAAGTAAGCCCTCCAAAAACGACGGAGAAATCGGATACTGCAAAAGGCGGTCCTAAAAAACCAAGTTTAGCGGAAAAAACAAAAGGACAAACCAAAAATGTTGGACTATTCACATTGTACCAGGATACATTGACTGGTAGTGTGCAGCTTTATATTCGTAAAAATCAATTAAATAAAGAATTCATTTATCAAAGCTTTTCAATAAGTGGCCCTACTAATTTGTTCTTAAATCAAAGCATGCATAGAGCAAATTTAGTTTTCAAAATTAAAAAAGCATATGATAAATTAGAATTTGCAATTGTAAATACGGGCTTATACTATGATAAAAATAACCCAGTAAGTAAAACAGCAGAAGTAGACAAACCAGAAGCTATTTTCTTTTCTGACAAATATGTTGTAGAAGATTCTCTTGGATATTTAGTAAGTGCTGATGGATTATTTTTAAGCGAAAAATTAGATGCTGTAAAACCAAACATGCCTCCTGGACCAATGAGTTCAATGGTTTTCAACTTAGGTAACTTAAATACGAGTAAATCTAAATATGCACAACTACGTTCTTTCGACGACAATACAGATGTGGTAGTTGACCTTTCTTATGATAACCCTAATGTAATTGCAAACGGTGGTCCAGATATCGCGGATCCACGTTATGTAAGAGTTCGCATGCAACATAGTTTTATTGCCATGCCAACAAATAATTTTGTTGCTAGAAGAGATGATCCTAGAGTGGGTTATTTTATGGAAGAAGTGAATGACCAAACTAGCATTAGCCCTACTCCTTATAAAGACATGATACATCGTTGGAATTTAGTTAAGAAGGATTCAACTGCTGCTTTAAGTGAGCCAGTGGAACCTTTAGTATACTGGATTGAAAATACAACTCCAGTGGAGTACAGAAATATCATATTTGAAGCAGGTATGAAATGGAATGAGGCATTTGAAAAAGCAGGTTTTAAAAATGCATTACAAATGAAAATAATGCCAGACTCCGCAACATGGGATCCTGCAGATATTCATTACAATGTAATTCGTTGGGTAGCTTCTTCACAACCTTCTTATGGCGCTATTGGACCCAGTTTTGTGAATCCAAGAACTGGACAAATACTAGGAACAGATATTACTGTAGAATGGTTTTCTGGAAGTGCCACTCCTATTAATAATGAACTTTATAATGGTTTAGCAACAGAGCAAGCTGCTGATTTAAATATTCCACATTTAAATTTTAAAGATAACTGTGCTATTGCGAGTGAATTAAAAGCACAATACAATGCAGGATTAACTAGTATGGAATTGAATGAAGCAAGTCCTGTAGAAATTAAATTAATGCACAAGCAATACTTAACGTATTTAGTGATGCATGAGATGGGACATACTTTAGGATTAAACCACAATATGAAAAGTAGTCAAATGCTTTCTCCTGCAGAAATCAATGACACTACTTTAACACATAGCATAGGTTTAATGGGCTCTGTAATGGACTACCCTGCTTTTAATATTGCATTAGATAAAAAGAAACAAGGAGATTATTATACTACAAAAGCCGGGCCTTATGACTTATGGGCAATCGAATTTGGATACACTCCATTTAGCGCTGTACAAGAAGAAGCAGGCTTGTCAAAAATATTGTCAAGAAGCAATGATCCTAAATTAGCTTTTGGAAATGATGGTGACGACATGCGTACTGCAGGTTCTGGTATTGACCCAAGAATTAATATTAATGACTTAACAAGTGACGCCATTGCTTATGCAGACGATCGCTTTAAGCTTGTCAATAATATCATGGGGAAATTAGTTACTAAATACACAAAACCTGGTAAGTCATATGCAGAATTGAGAAGCAGATACCTTTCTTTGTTAAATCAACGAAGAAATATGATTGCAGCGGTTAGCCGTTATATAGGGGGAATTTATATTGACCGCTCTTTCCCCGAACAACATTCTGGCAACAAACCATATACACCAGTTCCATTAGCTGTTCAGAAAAAAGCAATGAATAGTTTGGCTAAATATGTTTTTGCACCGACTGCTTTTGACGCAGACGCTCAAGTTTTTCCTTATTTACAAATTCAACGCCGTGGATTTAACCAAGGCAGAGGGGAAGATTTTAAAGCGACCGCAAATTTAAATATGTTAGCGACTAGCGCATTTGAACAAATTTTGCACCCTGCTACTTTACAACGTATTACCAATACTCGTTTATATGGTAATGAATATAGCGTTGCAGACGTAATGAATGACTTGGTAAAGAATGTATTTGATGCAGATATTAACGGTAGCGTAAATGTGTACAGACAATATTTACAAAGTGCTTTTGTAAAAGGAACCACTCAATTAGTTGCAGACAATTCTCCTTTGGATAATGTGTCAAAAGCGGCAACTTATTATACCCTGAAAAAATTGCGTACTAAATTAAATGCTGCAGTGATTGGTAATGAAGAAACCAAAGCACATAGAGCCAATATGACTTTCTTAATTGACAAAGCCTTAAAAGCAGACTAATTGTTTAAAATTATTGAAATGAATAAATTAAAAATGTTTGGTTGGATACTACTATTAATGAGTCCAGTTTATTTAATAGCACAGGACACCAATCCATATCCTAATGATTACTTAAGCCCTGCATTTCATGCGGGACGCAGAGCGGCTTTTAAGGAAAGCCTATCTCAAAATGGAGTTGGTATTTTCTTTGCTTCTCAAGTAAGAGTAAGAAATAACGATAATGATTTTGAGTACGCGCAAAATAAAAACTTCTATTACTTTACTGGATTAGAAGAGCCTAATGCTGTATTATTACTATTCAAGCAGCCCGTTACTATTTTAAATAAAACGGGTACTGAATTTATTTTTGTTCAAGAACGTAACCCAAGTAAAGAACTTTGGACTGGAAGAATTTTAGGACCAGTGGGTGTAGAAGCAAGATATAAATTGGAAAATATATTTACCAATGATGCGTTCTCCAACACGACTATTGACTTTTCTAAGATTGATTCTGTGTTTACTGCCTACCGTGACGAAGACATTATTTCAAAGTACAAAAACAAGGAAGACCCACTTTCTAAAATGGCAGGTATTGTTGACCAATTAATTATGGAACATAGTGTTCCTATTGCAGCCGAAAGTACTAAAAGAATATTAAGCAATTTAAGGGGGATAAAACAACCCGAAGAAATTGTATTAATCAAAAAGGCGGCAGCTATGAGTAATGCAGGTCATAATGACGTGATGCGCTCTTTAAAGCCAGGTATGAGAGAATATCAAGCACAGGCAATCATGGAATATCATTTTAAATATAATGGTTCTGAATACAATGGCTACCCTAGTATTAATGGTGCTGCAGACAATTCCTGCATACTTCATTATAATACCAATAGGAAGTTAATTAATAACGGAGATTTATTATTAAATGACTGTGCTGCAGAATACCATGGATATACCGCAGACGTTACTAGAACTATCCCTGCAAATGGCAAATTCTCCGACGCTCAAAAAGTGATTTATGAATTGGTATTCAAAGCACAGGAAGCTGGAATAGCAGCTTGTAAAACAGGTACCAACTTTAGAGACGTGGATGCAGCAGCAAGAGCGGTTGTTTATAATGGACTTATTAAATTAGGTATTGCTGCGAACGATCAAGAAGCAAGGAAATACTTCCCTCATGGCACTTCCCACCATTTAGGTTTAGACGTTCATGATATGGGACCACGCGTTTTAGAACCAGGTGTGGTATTAACTGTGGAGCCTGGTATTTATATTCCTGCAGGAAGTAACTGCGATAAGAAATGGTGGGATATTGGAATTAGAATTGAAGACGATATTTTAATTACCCAAAAAGGAAATGAGATTTTGTCAATAGGCTCTCCAAGAACTGTTGAGGCAATTGAAAAAATGGCAAAGGAGAAAAGTATATTTAAAAACTAATTTCAAATAGTTTTTCCAACAAAAAATCCCCGCAAAATTTGCGGGGATTTTTTTTAAAGTGGAGTCGAGGGGAGTCGAACCCCTGTCCAAACAATGCTACCATTGATCTTCTACATGCTTATTGTTTTATTATTTGTCGGCGATGGGCAGGAAAAACACAAACCAACCTATCACTTAGCTGAATAGTACTTAAATAGAAGGCACAGCCTACTTCTATCGCATCCCGTATTGTTTTGATTGGGCTGAGGAGCGGGTTACCGGCCTACCTTCTCACTCGACCATAATGGAAGTTAATTCACTGAATTAAGCAGCCATGGCGTAATTTGCTTCGCCTTTTGTTTGTTTGGTATTCAGATTAAAGTGCTAATTACCCAACGCACTGCATGCTTACCCCAACCGCGACTATTGCTGTCAAAACCATACGACCCCAGTTTTAGTAAGAATATAGAATCTACAAAATTACCGCTTATTTGAACAATCTCCAAAAGTCAAGTCCTAATGCGTAGAACATTAAACCAAACATTAACAACATACCTACTATTTGAGCGTATTCCATGAACTTGTCCCCTGGCTTACGTCCAGTGATCATTTCAAAAACAATAAACAAAGCGTGTCCGCCGTCTAATGCAGGAATTGGTAATACATTCATAAATGCCAGTATAATAGAAAATACGCCTGTTAAAGTCCAAAAGCGCTCCCAATCCCAAGCAGAAGGGAATGTGTTACCAATGCTAATTAAACTGCCTAAAGAATCATTAGGATTCACTTTACCAGTGAAAATTTGCTTGATCCCTGTAATATAATTGTCCAATGTGGTGAAAGTTCTTTTCACCCCAAATGGAATAGCTTGCGCAAAACTAAACGTTCTATGTTCGGTTGTAAATATTTGATACGGCTGTTTCACGAAAATACCTAACTGTCCAGATCCATTTACCAATGCTTTTATTAAAACTGTGTCTGTTCCTCTTTTAGCAGAAACCACTACCACAGAATCGGCCAGTTTTTTCTTCACTTGTTCGAACTCATATCGGTATTGAACGGATATATTATTAATAGCTAATAAAGTATCTCCCTTCTCAAAATTTGTTCCATTCATAGTTACAGCAGACTTGCCAACTGAATCAACAATAACTGGCATACGAGGCACTACAAAAGGCATTTCAGCAGATTTTCTAGTCTTTGCCAATGCGCCACCTAAACTTGCAGGTATTGCTAAATTGACAACACTGTCTCCTCTTTTAACTTGTAAAGTGGTTGGATTATTTATAACCAATTTAGATTCCAACGCGTCAAAGTCTTTTAATTCGATATTGTCTAATGAAACCACAATATCCCCTTCTTGAATACCCATGGTTTTTGCTAATGCACTTGCATGTACACCATAAGTGATATTCTTTGCAGGTAAACTGTCTTCTCCCCAGAACCAACTTATTCCAATAAATATTACAATCGCTAATACAATGTTTACAATCACACCTCCTAACATCACAATTAATCTTTGATATGCAGGCTTGGATCTTAATTCCCAATCCTCCGGTGCTTTGTTTAATTGCTCCTTGTCCATACTCTCGTCAATCATTCCACTAATTTTCACGTAGCCACCAAATGGAATCCAACCAATACCATATTCAGTATCCCCTATTTTCTTTTTCCAAAGACTGAAGCCTGGATTGAAAAATAAATAAAATTTCTCCACCCTAGTTTTAAATAAACGAGCTGGGATAAAATGTCCTAATTCATGCAGCACTACTAAGATAGAAAAAGACAAAATGAATTGTCCTGTCTTCATTCCTACTGCTAAAAAATCTATTGCGTTAATGTACATAGTTTATAATTGTATTAAAGAAGCTGCAAAGCTACGCGCTTCCCCATCTGATTCAAAATAATCGTCTAAGCTAGGTTGTGAAATAAATGCTATTTTATCAATCGTCCTTTCTATAAGATCTGTCATTTCTAAAAATCCTATTCTGTTTTTCAAGAATGCATATACCGCAATTTCATTTGCTGCATTCATTACACAAGGGGTATTTCCTCCCTTATTCATAGCGTCTATAGCTACTTGTAAATTTCTAAAAGTTTTAAGATCCGGTTCGTCAAAACTTAATAAATTAGGTTTATCAAAATTATATCTAGGAAATTTATTGGCTAAACGTTGTGGATAGGCCATTGCATATTGTATAGGCAATTTCATATCTGGCAATCCCATTTGTGCTTTAATACTTCCATCCTCAAATTGCACCATACTATGAATAATACTCTGTGCATGCACCACTACTTTGATTTGACTTGGCTCCAATCCAAATAACCACTTTGCCTCAATCATTTCTAAGCCTTTATTCATAAGGGTTGCAGAGTCAATAGAAATTTTAGCTCCCATACTCCAATTAGGATGTTGTAAAGCATGATCTCTTTTAACATTCACCAAGAAATTAGGTTTCTTCCCTAAGAATGGTCCACCACTTGCAGTTAAAATTATTTTTTCAATTGGATTGTTTTGCTCTCCTACTAAACATTGATAAATAGCAGAATGCTCACTGTCCACTGGAATAATATGTACTCCTTTTTCTTGAGCAATTCTCATTACAATATCTCCTGCAACTACTAAAGTTTCTTTATTCGCTAGTCCGACTGTCTTCCCACTTTCAATGGCTGTTAATGTAGGTTTTAATCCAGCAAATCCTACTATACCCGCCATCATAAAATCATAACAATCCATTGCAGCAACCTGCTCCAATGCTTCTTCCCCAGCAAATACTTTAATGGGTTTGCCTTCCAATGCTTTTTTTACAACTGCATATTTTGCAATATCTCCAATCACCACAATATTGGGAACAAATAATAATGCTTGTTCAATTAATAATGCGTCGTTGGAATGGGCAGTCAATATTTCAGCAACAAATAATTCCGGATGCGCCGAAATAACCTCTAGCGTTTGTTTACCTATAGAACCTGTTGAACCAAAAATGGCTATTCGTTTTTGTTGCATCCAATGTGTTTACTTAGGGTTTAAAATTACGCTAATATTAATTTAATGCGAAATATATTGTGTTAGTGCATTTGCCAGGTTCCTGTCATTACTCAAACGAGGTACTTTATTTTGCCCTCCCAATTTACCTTGAGAACGCATATAATTTATAAATGCATTCTTTTCTAACACTTGAATATGCAAGCACTCTAATATATTACCTTGAATTAAATCCAAATAATACACGTTCTTCTCACACATATATTCATCTAATTTTTTGGCAAATAATGCCATGTCTTCTGGCTGCTTTTCAAATTCAATAAACCATTCATGGTAGCTTTTTCCCTGTCCCTGTTGAATATAGGGCGCTACTGTGAACTCTACTACACTTACATTTAATTCCGCAGCTGCTTTTAATAAAGCTTGCTCTACTTCCTCCCCAATCACATGCTCCCCGAATGCGGATATGAAATGCTTTACCCTGCCTGATACAATTAAACGATAAGGATTTAGGGTTACAAATTTTACGGTATCCCCTAATTGATAGCCCCAAAGTCCTGCATTACTATTAATAATAAGTGCATATTGAACACCCAACTCCACTTGACCTAAATGTAATCTGGTAGGCTGCTCATTATGTACTTCTGCTAAAGGCACAAATTCAAAAAAGATACCGCTATTGGTATTTAATAATAATCCTGGCTCATTGCGCCTGTCCTGGAATGCAAAGAATCCCTCACTAGCAGGAAATAATTCCACAGTGTCTATTTCTTTACCAATGGTCTCAAATAATTTAGCTTTATAGGGCTCGAAATTCACGCCGCCTTGCACTAATAATTGTAAATTAGGAAAAAGGTCTTTAATTGGTTTCCCAGTAACAGCAACCAATCTGTCAAAGTACATTTGCATCCAAGGAGGAATACCGCCAATTAAAGTCAAGTCTTTTCCTAATGTCTCTTCTACTATTTTATCCAATTTCTCTTCCCACTCTTCTATACAATTGGTCTCAAAACTAGGTAGTTGATTATTTCGTAAGTATTTAGGAATATGATGATTCACAATTCCACTTAATCTTCCCGTTGGGATTCCACCAACTCTTTCTAACTCCGGTGATCCGCTTAAAAAAATCATCTTCCCTCCCGCGAAAGCAGTTTGACCCGTGGTAGCCATATAAGTAAGTATGGCATTTCTTGCTCCGTTAATATGATTGCTAATGGAGTCCTTAGTGATAGGTATATATTTTACCCCACTTGTTGTACCACTTGTTTTGGCAAAATAAATAGGCTTCCCTTTCCAGAGTACGTTTTGTTTGCCTTGTTTTATTTGTTCTATATAAGGTTTGAACCCCTCGTAATCTCTTAAAGGAACGTTTTTTTGGAAACTTTCATGGTCATTAATAGTATCAAAATGATGTTCCGCGCCAAATCGGGTCTTTTTTCCTACGCTAATTAATTGATTTAGAATAGCTAATTGATCAGCTACTGCAGTCCTCATTTCCTTCAATTGCTTGCGATAAACGAAGCCGGCAAATGGTTTTGCGAGTAGTGATTTGATATTCATAGCGCAATAATAAGCCGCTTTTCGGGTTTTTTAAGCCTAAAAACGCCCCTTTTTATATTTTTTAAGATTTACTTGCATATTGACATAATAATAATTACCTTTGCCGACCTAATTTGACAATATGTTAGCAGTAGTAAAAATCGCAGGACAACAATTCAAAGTACAAGCAGGAGATAGCTTGTATGTACCTCACCTGCAAGGTAAAACCGGAGATAAAGTTGAATTCAGCGATGTAGTATTCGTTGAAAATAATGGAAGTATATCTTTTACTAACAAAGTAAAAGTACAAGCTGAAATTACAAGAGACTTAGTCCAAGGTGATAAAGTGATCGCTTTTAAAATGAAAAGGAGAAAAGGTTTCCGTAAAAAGCATGGTCACAGAACTCACTATACACAAATCAAAATTGAAAACATAGCTTAAACTAAGATACTATGGCACACAAAAAAGGTGAAGGATCCGTAAAAAACGGCCGTGATTCACACAGTAAAAGACTTGGAGTTAAGATCTACGGAGGTCAACCAGCTATTTCAGGCAATATTTTAATTCGTCAGAGAGGTACTGTGTACCACCCTGGTAAGAATGTTGGATTGGGTTCTGACTTTACTTTATTCGCACTTACAAACGGACTTGTTGAATTTAAGAAAGGTAGAAATAACAAAACAACAGTTTCTATTTTGCCGGTAGAAGTAGTCGCTTAAAAAAAAGTTTTTGTAGTTAGTAAAAATGTATTACTTTTAATCCATATTTACTAACCATTAAATCTAAAAAACATGGCAACTGCAAAAAAAGCCGCTAAAAAAGCTGCTCCAAAAAAAGCTGTTAAGAAAATCGTTAAGAAAGCTGTAGCTAAAAAAGCTGCTGCTCCTAAGAAAGCTGCTAAAAAAGCTGCTCCTAAGAAAGCTGCTAAAAAAGCTGCTCCTAAGAAGGCTGCTAAAAAAGCTGCTCCTAAGAAAGCTGCTAAGAAAGCTGCTCCTAAGAAAGCTGCTAAGAAAGCTGCTCCTAAGAAAGCTGCTGCTAAGAAGAAATAATTATCCTCGGATAATCTTGAAAGGTCCCGTTTTATACGGGACTTTTTTTTTGCCCCTACTATACTGAAGTTTATATTTACATATGCATAATTACGAGATAGCCGAATACTTTACATTACTAAGTAAGTTAATGGACATACATGGAGAGAATCCATTCAAGGTGAAATCCTATGCCAGCGCGGCTTTCACGTTAGACAAACTATCAGAGCCCGTTGTTAATTTAGAACCTGCGCAGTTATACGCTATTCGTGGAATTGGAGAAGCAATTGGAAAAAAAATTCTTGCTATTATAAGTACTAAACATTTAGACTTATTAGACGAGTATATTAAAAATACGCCTCCTGGAATTTTAGAAATGATTAAGATAAAAGGATTAGGTCCTAAAAAAATCACCACCATTTGGAAAGAATTAGAAATAGAAAGTGTTGGTGAATTATTATATGCTTGTAATGAAAACAGATTAATAAATTACAAAGGCTTCGGTGCAAAAACACAACAGAATATTCAAGAGGCTTTAGAATATTATTTACAACATCAAGGTAATTTTTTATACCAAGAAGTAGAACCAATTGTTGCTTCTTTAACTTTAGCACTTACTCAAAACTTTGAAAAAGAAACACATTTAATTGCTGGCGGATTTGCCCGACAAATGGAAACTTTAGACTTTTTGGACATTATTACTACCCTTTCTCAAAATAATTTAAGGACTTGGCTGGAGGAAAAATCATTTATTTGTGCCCCAGTAGGAAACTATTTAAGCTGCAAAGGATCCGATAATTTTGAACTACGATGGCATACTTGTAGTAAAACCGAGCTGGTTTTTACCGCATTTAAGTTGAATTGCTCCCCTGAATTTTGGTCAGCTATTGAAAATCTGCCAAATTATAATCAAACTGAGTTTGAAACTACCCCATTTGACAATGAAATAGCCTTATTTGAAAAACTAGGCATCAGTTATATACCTGCACCACAAAGAGAGACAGCTGCTATTGTAAACAAAGCAATTTCAAAACAACCTATTGCTAAAACAATTCAAACATCCGATATAAAAGGAATTATTCATAGTCATAGTACCTGGAGTGACGGTATTCATTCCATTGAACAAATGGCTTTGGCAGCCATTGAAAAAGGTTTTGAATATTTAGTAATAAGCGATCACTCTAAATCGGCCTTCTATGCAAATGGTTTACAAATAGATCGCATCAGAAACCAGCATAAGGAAATTGACGCGCTCAATAAAAAGCTAGCACCATTTGTGATTTTTAAAAGTATTGAATCAGATATTTTAAATGACGGTAGTTTAGATTACGCAGACGAAGTCTTAGAAACATTTGATATTGTAATTGCTTCCGTACATTCTAATTTAAAAATGAGTGAAGAAAAAGCAATGATGCGTTTATTAAATGCTGTGAGTAACCCATACACAAGTATTTTAGGGCACCCTACAGGCCGTTTATTGTTAAGCCGAAAAGGATATCCAGTGGATCACGAAAAGTTAATAGAAGCCTGCGTAGTACATAATGTGGTATTAGAATTAAATGCGCATCCTAGAAGATTGGATATGGACTGGAGATATATTGAATCTGCCATTGAAAAGGACGTATTAATTTCCATTAATCCGGACGCCCATGAAGTGGATGGATTTGATGATTGTAAGTACGGAGTTTTAGTCGCACAAAAAGCTGGATGTCGTGCCAGCCAGAACCTAAGTAGCTTTAGTTTACAAGAAATGATGGAGTTTGTAGCGTTTCAACAGGAAAAGAGAAATTAAATTTAATTTTCTATGTTGTTGTAATTGAACCATTTAACTAAGCGTATTTTGTATTTTTCTACCAATATATTATATATGTCAAACATTAACATATAAGCCCAATATATAAGCCTACCTTACACTCCTGCTATGTTCCTCTCACGTGTTTGAGCAAACCCTATTGAATATTCTTCAAACTGAATTTCAATCACTGTTTATTTAGCCTGTTACTTTCTCTTTTCGCTAAATAACCAAAATGTACTTTAAAATTCTTCTATCTGTATCTGTAATCATTTCGTGTACTAATATCTTGTATGCACAGTTAAGTATTCCAAGTGCTGGTCTTACAATTTCAAATAGCTATGGGAACATGAGCTATACTATTGGACAGGTAGATTATATAAGTACTCCAATTGGGAATCTAGGAACCTTGTCAGAAGGAGTGCAACAGGTTTATAACGCTTTGCCATTTACTTACATCGTAAATATAGACAGGTCAACTACCCTATCTGTGTGGCCCAATCCCGTTATAGATAATTTAAATATAAAAATTAATAGCGGAGCCGTCTCCGGAATATCATACCAATTAATGAGTATGAATGGGCAACTTATTGAAAATAAAAAAACTTTTAGCAGCGAAATTAAAGTTGACACGCATAATTATACAGTGGGTGCCTATATTTTATCAGTTATACTACCGAATCAAGCGCCTATTCAATTTAAAATAATCAAACAATAAATATTATGACTAGAAAAACAATTGTTGTAATATTTATGATCATGATTAGTGATTTACTTAATGCACAAGCTCCTCAAAAAATGAGCTTTCAAGCAGTCATACGAAATGCAAGCAATGCGGTGGTGTCAAGAAGCAACGTTGGAATAAGAATAAGTATTTTACAAGGTTCAACTACTGGAACAATAGTTTACGCTGAAACACAAACGGCAACGACTAATTTTAATGGATTGATTAGTTTACAAATAGGCACAGGCACATTAGTAACTGGAAATTTCTCTTTAATTGATTGGGCGAAAGGCCCCTACTTTATAAAGACCGAAACTGATCCTAATGGTGGCACCGATTATGCAATAGTTGGCTCGAGTGAATTATTAAGTGTCCCTTATGCATTGTTTGCCTTAAATACAAGTCCTACTGCATCTATAGATGATAATTTAGGAAGCTCTACAGATTTTATGGATCTATCTACCCTACAGCTAAATAAAGAGGTAACTATTTATATTGATAAGTCCCTAAATTTTGCAACAATTGGTAATATCATTGTTTCTAATAGCGATGCCAATCATTTGGAAGGTTCTTTTATTTCTTATAATAAAACAACTGGAAAGCTTATTATTAAAATAACAGAAGTAATTGGTAATGGAAGTTTCAGTTCTTGGAAAATTAAAATAAATAGTACAAGAGGTTATAGTGGTATAAATGGTACAATCGGAGCAAATGGATTAACAGGATCTGTTGGCGCTACTGGTGCTACAGGTGCTGCAGGTGCAGATGGTGTTACTGATACCACTGACACAGATAGTGCTATTTCAGAGCCTATAATAACTATGGGAAATTCAAATCAGTATTATAGAGGCGATAAAACTTGGCAGACTTTAGATGCTTCAACAATTGGATTAGGGAATGTTGACAATACTTCAGATTTTAATAAATCTACTTATGCATCAACAAAATTAACAACTCCAAGAAATATCAATGGAATAAGTTTTGATGGAACCCATGATATCACAATAACTGCTGCGACCAATGACGCAACAAACTTAGTAAAAGGTAGGATTTTACTTGGAGGAGACTTAAACGGCATTGGCAGCTCCTCCTTGACCCCTATTATAAGTGTAAATGCAATTACAAATGAAAAAATAGCTGACAATGCGATATCATCATCCAAAATATTAGATAATAATATTACGGAATCTAAAATTGCAAATTTAGCTGTAACTGATAGCAAAATTTCATCTTTAAGTGGTTCTAAAATTATAGGTAATATTCCAGGTAAAGCTTCAAATATTACAGGCATATTAACGCTTGCAAATGGTGGAACAGGAGCGGTTAATGCAGCTGGAGCAAAAGTTGCCATTGGCTTATCCAATATTGATAATACAAGCGATTTAGATAAACCTATTTCAACCGCAACAACAGCATTTGTTTTAGCAAATTCAGATGCATACAATGCTATCACTGCAGGAAATGAAATTTTCACGAATTCCTCTTCGGATATTTTAGCAACAGGGCTCACTTTCACCCCTCCAGCTGGCAAGTATATTGTTAACTTTAATAGTCAATATACAATCGAGCCAGGTGATAGAACAGGTCAAGCACAAATTGATTTAACAGCAGCTTATGCAAATTTAATGGCTAGAACAGTAACCAACTCAACACACGGAGTTGGCTATGGTGCTGGTGAAACACTTAGTCCTGGTGTTTATAGAACAGCTGGGGCTGTAACAACCACTGGGACCCTAACCCTAGACGGCGGAGGCAATCCAAATGCTGAATTTATTTTTCAATTTGGAGCAGCCATGAGTACAGGGGCAGGTTTTAAAATTATACTTACCAATGGAGCATCTGCATGTAATGTTTATTGGGTTGCAGAAGGCGCTATTGCATTAGGAGCTGCAACAGAGATGAAAGGAATGCTTATCTCTAATAGTGGTGCCGTTTCTTTAGGAAGTATGTCTGATGTGCAAGGGAATTTATATAGTAATGGAGGTGCTATTGGAATTGATGCTTCAACAATTGCTAGAATAAACGGTTGCGCAAACAATTTTGGCAGCATAAATAATTTTGCAATTTTTTCAAAAACTGGGAATATATCGAATGCAGGAGCTTCCACTATTACAGGAGATATTGCATCTAATACTGGTAGTGTAACTGGATTTGGAACTGCTACATTAAATGGGAATATTTATACTTCAGGAATTAGCATTGCTACTGCAAATTTCAGTGTATATCAAAATGGAATCTTGATTCCTTATTCTACTCGAAAAAGAACCAGCTTCATGAATATTGGAGAAATTACACTACAAGCTTTAGCAACAATTGGGAATGGTGAAAATGTAGAAATTAGGTGGAATATTGACTTAGGGAAAGTAAAAATGCAAAATAGGATTTTCACTATTCAACATGTTCGTTAAACTAATTTTAATATTTGTACACTATTAAATAATTTATAAAATTGGCTATTGTTTCACATACACAAAATAATCACCTGGCATTAATTCGAAATGAATTGCACCATTGAACTGATAAGTCATCCCAGAAAATAATTGAGTAAATGATCCATTTAATTTTTCATGCGCGCATTCCATTTTAATAGCTTGCATAGAAACATTTAGTACTACTAGTACCGTCTCTTTTTCATCCATCCTAATAAATGCCAATGCCCCTGGATGGCTTGACGGTAAGTTAAAAGTACTACCGTGAATCATTACTGGATGGTCTTGTCTTAATTGATTTAATGATTTATAAAAATCATGTAGTGCAGGTTTTGTGTTCCATTCAATTAAATCTTTGTCAAAAAATTGCAGCCTCTTATGCATTGGTAATTCTTGTCCACTATAAATTAATGGCATCCCTTTCCAGGTAAATGTGAATACTGCCCAAGGCTTTGCTGCAATTCCATACTTTTCATACTCTGTTCCATTCCAACTATTCTCATCATGGTTGCTGGTATAAAAAAGTTTTAACGCTCCAGCAGGATATTGTTCATAATCATGTAAAATATTAAACACGTCATGTAAACTGGCTTCTCCTTTCATTAATCTTTCCGTTCTATGCATCCATTCCCAAGCATAACTTGTATCGAATACTTCATGGTATTCCACTACTTCACATTCTGCTAACCAAAACAAAGGTTTACTATTCTTGAAAGAAGTTCTTGCTGTTTTCCAAAAATCCAAAGGCACCAAATGTGCCATATCGCACCTAAATCCATCAATATTAAAATCGTTTACCCAATAATGCATTGCATCAATTAAAGCTTTGCGCATGTCTGAATTGTGATAGTTCAAATCCACCACATCATCCCAGCCATTGCGTTCTGTAAATTTCCCTTCACTATCTTGAGCAAACCATTCTGGATTAGTTTCCATCCATTCATGTTGACGGCCTGTATGGTTCGCTACCCAGTCAATTATAATTTTCATGCCATTAGCATGTACCGTATTTATTAAAGCGCTTAAATCCTGCACTGTTCCAAATTCAGGATTTATTTTGGTATAACTACTACATGCATAATAACTTCCTAATGTTCCCTTCTTGGCAACTTGACTAATTGGAGTGATTGGCATTAACCAAATAATCCCTACTCCCATGTCCTTTAGTCTTGGAATATGTGCTTCAAATGCTTTAAATGTTCCTTCGGGTGTGTACTGTCTAATGTTAACTTCATAAATGGAAGCAGTCGCAGCCCAGTCTGTAGTTTTAAAATTGGCGTTCATTTGATATTCTAATTTGTGTTATCTTGTTACTCTAATTTTTACTTAAAGGATGAATGCTAAACTCGAACGCAAATTAAGTCTTTTACACGCAACAGCCATCAATATGATCGACATGGTGGGCATTGGTCCCTTTGTTGTATTAAGTGTAGTAGCGCAAATAATGGGAGGTCCCTATTTCTTATACGCTTGGATTGCAGGTGCTTTTCTATCCTATGTGGACGCGATGGTATGGAGCCAATTGGGTGCCGCTTTACCAAGAGCAGGAGGTAGTTTCCACTTTCTAAAAGAAGGTTATGGAAAAAAATGGGGACAAATGATGAGCTTCCTATTTGTTTGGCAAACCATGATTCAGGCACCTTTAGTAATTGCGTCGGCAGCAATCGGATTTTCCCAATACGCCAATTACTTTTTCCACTTTAGCTTTTTTCAAGAAAAAGCAGTTAGTGGCGCTGTTGTAATACTTGTAATTAGTTTACTATACCGTAAAATAGAATCCATTGGAAAAATATCTGTATTCTTATGGGTGGGTGTATTAGGAACTATGGCTTGGATTATTTTTGGAGGAATTGCACATGGTAATTTCTTAGAACCCATTAAGCATATCAATGACGGCATTGAATTAAAACATGGGTTCGCAGCAGCACTTGGTTTTGCAAGTGTTAAAACTATTTATAGTTATTTAGGCTATTATAACGTTTGTCATTTGGGTGGGGAAATAAAAAACCCCAGTAAGAATATTCCGAGGAGTATGTTTATTTCAATTACAGGAATTGCCATTTTGTATTTAGCAATGAATATTAGTGTGGCAAGTGTGTTACCATTTCAGACTATTGTTGAAAGTAAATATGTGGTGAGTGCTTATATCCAAGCTTTATACGGTCCTAATGCAGGTGCCATTGTTACTGTGTTAATTTTATTAGTTGCATTTGCTTCCTTATTTGCTGCCACATTGGGTTATAGCAGAATTCCTTATGCAGCTGCACAAGACAAATCTTTCTTCTCTTTCTTTGCTAAAGTACACCCTACTTTACATTTTCCACACCGTTCCTTATTAGTATTGGGCGCAATTGCTTTTGTGTTTAGTTTATTATTTAGATTGAAGGAAGTCATTGACGCCATTTTAGCCATGCGTATTTTGATTCAATTTATTGGACAAGCAATTGGCTTGTTATTGCTCTTTAAAAGAAAGGGAAAGTCCTTTTTCCCTTGGAAAATGCCATTGTATCCCTTGCCTTTAATACTCGCTATTTTAATTTGGGTATTTATCTTTATCTCAACCGGTCAGAAAATGATGATTGGAGGATTAGTAGTTATTAGTTTAGGCCTAATTGTTTTCTTTATAGCAAAGAAAATGAAATGGATTGGCGAAGAAGCCACAAAAGTGGGTGATATTGAAGCAAATTAATATTACTTGCTTTTAGTACCTATCCCACTAATTAATAATCCAAAGACCAACCCAATTATTAATCCAATTTTGACGTTTTTAATCATCCAGCCTAAACCTAGGCCCAACATTAAAATGGTCATGATACTCATGTTTCTTCTCATGGTGATTTGTAATTAATGTTTTGGTAAGGCAATTAGATTTGCTAATATTTTATACGATCCTGCATTACCAGCTGGCAATTGTCTAAACAAAGTCAAACTTAAATATACCATATTACCCTTGCCATAAGGTGCAATTAATAAACTACCATTTGACGCTGGTTCATTGGTGTCATGCATGGACAATGGCATTTCAAAATGTGCATCTATGTTTTCTGCCTGATAGGTACTGCGCTCTTGCACCCAATGTTCAAAATCAATGGCTTCAATTTTATTTGGGAAATTTAAAACGGTATGATTGGGTAGTACTATTTCTACTGGCGCATCCTCTTGTGTAACTCGCTTTCCAGAATTTACAGTAAATGCATAAGGCCCAACTTTTACTTTATTAATTCCTACTTGATTACTTTTTAAGTATTGAACTATTAAATTACCTCCATTAGAAATATATTCATTTAAAACATCGTTCTTGTCCGTTAAATAGTCAAACATATTGTATGCACGAATACCCACTATAATAGCATCTAATCCTGCAAGGTTTTCCTTTGTAATATCTGATGCTTTTAAGTTTACTACCTGGTATCCTAATTCAGTTAATGCTTCAGGCAATTTGTCTCCTGCACCGTCAATATATCCAACTTTAGTACCTTTTGTTTTCACTGATAACTTTACCAGCTTTGTGGTTGCAGTTGGAAAATAATTAATAGTTGGAATATGATCGTACTGAATAGTCTTTCTATACAAAGCATTCGTTGGAGTAGGCAATTTGTCTGTGGTATCTTTTATAAGCACATTAATTTGCTCATTCGTTCCTAAATGATTCATCTTCTGATAAGACACCGTAATTGGTTTTTCAGACCTCATTAAATAAACTTCTTTGTCATACTTAAATTCTACAGTAGGCACAACAGCTATTGGTTGATACTGATCTCCTTTAGTTGGGTCTGTGTATTTATATTGAATAGGCGTATTAATCAGAAACGAATTGCCTTCTATATTTAGTTGAACTGTCGCTACAAAAGCTGGATCGTTGTCTGGCTTGCCAATTAATTCCTGTTGTTGCACATTAAACATGCCTTCTGACTTTGGTTGTACTAACCAATAGGGCTGTGAAATAGAAGTATTGTTGGGTACGTTAAACTTATAATCAAGTTGAACATTTTGATTATTTACAAGTAACTGTTTTATTAAAGAGTCCTTACCTGGCAAACTAATTTTTTCTACTACTGTATTGACATTGCTACGTTGATTCAATAATAATTGTGTTATTAATAGTGAACCTGGATAAACTTGAGGTTGTTGCGTAGTAACTTCAAAATAAATGCCAGCGCAGTCTACAATAATTGCCTGCAATTGCGCCAATTTATATTGTCTCCAAGTTGAGGCTGGTAATAGTTGAATTTGTTTAAATAATTTAACCAATGCTGACACTGAATTTGACGGAGACTCTAGTTGATAATTCTTTACTATACTATTAATCTGTTCTTGAATACCCGCTGCATTAAATCTATTCCAATTCGTTTCCACCCCATTCATAATATCATTTACGGGTGCTTCCCCTCCAGTTGTTTCAAAGAATTCGTAACTAGCGCCTCTTCTTCTTGGTCTGCCTTCTCCTTGGCTCTTATGCATGGTTCTTGCCTCCGCCCCAATTTCTCCATAGCTTTTACCTATGATTGCATTATAGCCACCTACTTCAATTTTCAACTGCGTATTACTAGTAGTATTAACAGATCCAAAATTAAAAGTGTTCCATAAAATTCGTTTAGCCTTCCAAGGACCAACGCCATATTTAAATTGTTCTGGGAATTTTGTGGGGTCACCTGCTGCAATGAAAGCCTCATTTGCAATGATGGCAGAAGCGGAATGATGTCCATGTCCAGCACGTGCGTCTCTAGGGAATCGAGTTATAATAATATCTGGCTGAAATTTACGGATCACCCAAACTGCATCACTTAATACTTTCTCATGATCCCAAATTCTTAATGCTTCTTCAAATGACTTACTAAATCCGAATTCATAAGCGGTTGAAAAATATTGCTCTGCTTCATCCTGTTGTCTAGCAGCTAATAATTCTTGGGTGCGAATTAATCCTAGCTCAATGCCTTGTTCTTTCCCTATTAAATTTTGCCCACCATCTCCTCTTGTTAAACTTAAATAACCAGTCCTATACATTCGATCCTTAGTAAGATAAGGTAGGAAACTATTATTCTCGTCGTCCGGATGTGCGGCTATATATAAAACACTACCCACTACCCCTAGTTTTTTTATCTGAGCATAAATGTCTGCACTATTTTTTTGTGCCATTAATGCATTAGTTAAAAACGAAATCGCAAATAAAACTAGTAGTGTTTTTTTCATATGAATCTATTTCCCGTTAAAGAATACTGCGTTAGCTAAAATCAATTTACCTGTCTCCCAGAAATTTCTGAAAATTGGATCGTCTGCCATATAAATAAATTTACCTTGGCCAATTTCTTTCACTCCTACAACTACCCCTTCTTGTATTGCTGCTTTTGCTTTTACGCCTGCAAATCCAGTCATATAACTGTCTTTTTTAATAGCCCCTACATTCCAAGCTTCATTAGATGGTTCATATAAAACAATGTCCTGCTTTAAATCAAAATACACTCCATTACTGCCATATCCAATTGGATGCGTGTCGTCCATATAAACTTTGTAAATAGCACCGGGGATTGAGCTTTGTAACATGTCTTCCACTCTTTCTCCATACTTACCTAAATGATTGATATTTGCTTTTTCAGCCACTGGACTTTCTTTTACTTTAACGCCCCATTCAGGATTAGACGCCAGTGTTTGTGCTGCAGATTCAAAAGCAATTAACACGCCCCCTTTTCTTACAAAAGCTTGTAATTTTTCTGTAATTGGTTTGGAGTTGATGTCCTTGTATTGACCTTCTGGCGCAATAATAACATCATATTTATTTAAATCAATTCTACTTAATAAACTATACGTTAATTGCGTAATTGGATATTGAATTTGTTGTTCAAAATAATTCCATACTTCCCCTGCAGCTAATGCAGCAATGCCGTCTCCAGTTAATAAACCTACTTTAGGCGCATGATTAATTATTCTATTTAATGGAGATCCAAAATCGGCTCCCTTGTCTGAATAACCAGTGCCTACTGCAAATGCTTCCACATTCGCTGCTTCACAAATTGCTTTAGTATCAGTTGCCCAGTTTTCCGTATTACTTGTTTTTAAAACAATCAATGTGCCTTTTTCAAAATTATGTCCCTCAGAAACAAATGCCGCTTCTGCGTATCTTACTTTAATATTTTTGTTCAACAACTGCGCTAATACTTTTGCAGCCGCAAATGAATTATAAGGAATTAAATAGCCATAATTAGCAGCCGCAATTTGAACTGGCTTTACCGTATAACCAGATTGCATTGCTAATTTTTCTTTAGACGCATAGCCATGCACACCAAATGCATAAGGCAATGACCATGCAGTAATATCATAGGTATTGGAGTCATTCACTTGTGTAGTTGGTTCTAATAATACTCTTGCTAAAACACTATGTGCTTGCGCTGCAGGCACTGCAATAGAGTATCCTTCATTTACAAATACTGATTCTGATTTTGTGAAATAATCAAAAGCTTTATACTTAGTATCTGCTTGACTCAAAACACCGTATTGAATATTATTTTTTTGCAATAAAGTAGCCAATGCATTTATTTGTTGTGCACTTTTAGAAGTCATGATAAAAGTCTGATAAGTGGAACCATTGGCAGTTCTACTATTATCATAATACTTCTTAAACTCTGCTAATAACTTTTCATGATTTGCTGCACTTACTTCTACTGTAGACATTCCTGTTGTGAAATGGTGCATTGCTCTTGCTACTAATGTTAAAGTATCATTGTTTTTATCTTGAACTCCTAGTCCTGCGCTGATACCACCCTGCTCAAATGTCATACCAATGGCACCATTGTACATTGGGTAAGTATCACCATAAGACGGGTATAACAAATCGAAACGTTCTTTAGTGAAGAATAACCAATTATTTTGGTCAAAGTATTTTGCGTGATTTCGACCAATTTGATCTTGAAAAGTTTTCTGCCAAGGCGTCAACAAAACATGAAGCGGCTCTGCTGCTGGTGCGAAATAATAAGGTTCATTATATCCTTGCTCATGAAAATCCACATGTACTTGAGGATACCATTGTTGGTACAAAGGCATTCTTTGTTGTGTTTCCACCTGTGTTTGCCAAGCCCAATCTCTATTTAAATCAAAATTATAATGGTTCGTTCTACCTGCTGGCCATGGCTCCATATGCTCTCTAGCAAAGGGATCTGCGTTATAGTTAGTACCCACCGCATTATTATACCAGTTTACATATCTATCTCTTCCGTCTGGATTAATACAAGGATCAATCATCACAATTACGTTTTTCAACCAAGCTGCAGATTTTGTATTGGCAGGGTCTACTAAAGCAAATAAAGTTAACATCGCAGCTTCTGATGATGCTGGCTCGTTACCATGTACATTATAGCTTAACCAAACAATGGCAGGTTGTTTTATATCCGTTGTTGTTCCATCGGTCAAACCTATATTGTGTTTTCTGATGGACTCTAATTGAGCAATATTTTCGGGCGAACCAATAGCAGCAACTAATAACTCTCTGCCTTCATTGGTTTTACCATATGGCATGATTTTAACCATGTCAGGCTTAGCCTGCGCAATAGTTTTAAAATAACTCACAATTTGATGATGTCTAGTAAACTTGGTGCCTACTGTGTAGCCTAAAAAACTAGCTGGACTAGGTAACTGAGCAAATACCAAAAATGGCATTGTTAATACACCAATAATCAATTTCAATTTTAAGGAAGAAAAACGCATAATATTTGAATTATATGTAATAAGAAATAGAATTTATAATAGTCCTAAAATTATGCAATTTGGCCTTATTTAGCCGATTCTATCCCCAAGTTTTATACAAGTGGTTATCCCCATTTTGTTGATTCCTAAATAATTAAGTAATTTACTTCTTCAAATAAAGACATATGACTAAGCTTTTTCTAAAACTGACGATAAATTCATTTTTAATAGTTTGTGCAACAGTTTCTCTACAGGCACAGGATTTCTTTAAAGCACATGCTCAAATAAACCCTTATAACTATAGTGTTGTTAAAGAAAAAGCTTTCGATCATGCAGCAGTAAGTTCTGCGCATCCTCTGGCTAGTATGGTGGGTGCGGCTATTATGAAAGACGGAGGTAACGCCTTTGATGCTGCTATTTCGGTACAATTAAGTTTAGCGGTTGTGTTTCCAGGAGCAGGTAATATTGGTGGAGGTGGTTTTATGTTATCTCGTGACAAGAATGGTAAGTTAACTGGCCTTGATTTTAGAGAAGCTGCACCAGCGAAAGCACATAAAGACATGTACTTGGATGAAAAAGGAAATCCTTCTGCAACCAAGTCAAGAGACGGCGCATCTGCCTCTGGCATCCCTGGAAGTATTGCTGGAATGTTTAGTGTTCATAAAAATGCAAAATTACCATTTGCTCAATTAATTGAACCTGCTATTGAATTGGCAGAATATGGTTTTGTAATTACGGAAAAAGAAGCTAAAGGATTAAATAATACACGCGCACAATTTTTAAAAAATAGCTCTGCACCTTGTGCCTTTACTGCAAAAAGTAACTGGAAAGCTGGTGACACTTTGGTTCAAAAAGATTTAGCAAATACTTTGCGTCGCATTCAACAAAATGGATTAGCCGGTTTTTATGAAGGTATTACTGCAGATTTAATTGTGAAAGAAATGCAGCATAGCGAAGGTATTATTACAAAAGAAGACTTGAAAAACTACCAACCTAAAATAAGAGTGCCGTTAGAATTTGACTATCGCAATCATCATATAATAAGTTTTGCACCTCCTTCTAGTGGTGGTATATTAATTGCACAAATGATGCAAATGATTCAACCATATGATGTTCAAAAAATGGGTGCGAATAGTGTTGGCGCCGTGAGTTTAATGGTAGAAGCTCAAAGAAGAGCTTATGCTGACAGAGCAGAACATATGGGAGATCCTGATTTTTACAAAGTCCCTACCAAAACTTTAATTAGTGCAAAATATATACAGGACAGAATGAAGGATTATCAACCTGGTGTAGCAGGGAAAAGTAAAGATATTAATGCTGGTCAAATTCACGAGAGTGAGCAAACAACGCATTTTAGCGTGATTGACAATGAAGGTAATATGGTGTCCATTACGACTACTTTAAATGACACTTATGGCAATAAAACTATTGTAGCTGGTGCTGGATTCTTATTGAATAATGAAATGGATGACTTTAGTATTAAAGCAGGCGTTCCAAATATGTATGGTGCAATTGGTGGAGAAGCCAACTCCATTCAACCTGGAAAAAGAATGTTAAGTTCTATGACTCCAACTTTAATTACAGTTAATAATAAACCTTATTTGAGTATTGGCACTCCAGGAGGAACTACTATCCCGAATCAAGTATATGAAGGATTAGTGAATATTATCGATCATAAAATGTCTTTAAAAGCGGCAATCGATGCACCACGTTTTCATCACCAATGGATTCCAGATGCAGTTGCATTTGAAGCAGACTTCCCAGAAGCAACTGTAAATACATTAAAAGCAAATGGTTATACCACCAGTAAAAGAGGATATTTTGGTAGAATGGATGGTGTAATTATATTGTCAAATGGGAAAAGAGAAGCTGCAGGAGACAAAAGAGGTGACGATAGCGTTGCAGGCTACTAAATCTATCATTATTAACGCTTTAAGTGGCTTAAATTAACTGTGTATTAAATGACTTTTCTGTATTTTTACAAAAAAGCATTTTGTACCAAAATAAGCTACGCATACTAAGAATTATTCTTGCTTCCATAGTAGGCTTATTGCTGCTTTCCTATTTATTAATTCAAGTGCCTTGGGTACAAAATAAATTAGTACAAAAAGCTGCTACTTCTTTATCCAATTCAATTGGAACAGAAGTTAAAGTTGGTAACGTAAGCTTCTCTTTATTTAATAGTATAGACTTAGAAAATGTATTAATACGAGATCAACGAAAGGATACGATTTTATATACCCATACACTTAAGTTGAGGATTAGTGATTTGTTTTTCACAAACTCCGATCCTATTATCAAATATATTGGTCTAGAAGGGACCCAAGTGTATTTACACCGAAAAGATTCACAATGGAACTATCAATTTTTACTGAACTATCTGAACAAAGACACTAGTAAAAAACAATCCAGCCATATAGATATTAAGAAATTAGATTTAGCTCATTTTAAATTCATTCAAGACGACGAGTGGCTAGGTGAAAAAATGGAATTTTCTGGAGCCAATATTATCGCCAATATTAGCAGTTTTACAGCTAAGCAAATTATAATTGATCAAGTAATTGCGAATAAGCCATTTTATACCATTCAAAATAAAAATGGTTTAGCTCCATTAAGTGCTTTTAAGAAAAAAACAAATAGAAAAAAAGGTGTACTCTATTTTCATAATGATCAAACTGAAATATTTGCAAAAAATATTCAAATTACTCAAGGTAAGTTTTGGATAGAAAACGGATTTGATAAACCTACCCCTTATTTTGATGGCTATCATATTAGAATGCATGACTTAAATGCAACTATCAAAAATGCAAGTTTTGTAAAAGACACTATTAAAGCAGCTGTGGTACTTAATGTAAAAGAAAGATCAGGTTTGCATATTAAACTATTGCAAACTACCTTTAAAATGACTCCAGAAATTATGGAGTTAGATAAACTATTAATAAAAACCAATAAGAGTATTTTAGGGCCTTATTATGCCATGCAGTACAAAGATTTCGTAAACGATTTCAATGACTACATTAGTAAAGTAACAATGAAAGCCCATTTCATAAACGCGTCTGTTGCGACAGACGATATTGCATTTTTTGCACCTGAATTAAAATCAATACATCAGAAATTAAATGCAAGCTTTAAATTTAATGGAACGGTAGACGCCATGGAAGCCTATGACTTGAGTGCACAGTATGGACAGTCTTTTGTAAAAGGTAACTTTACTATGAAAGGCATTCCAAACATGCGTGCAACACAAATTAATTTTAGTAATGTATTTGCTAAAACTAATTATACAGACTTGCTTAATTGGATTCCCTCTTTGAGTTTAATTAAAAACTTACAAGTAAATCAATTAGGCGACTTATTACTTAAGGGAGACTTTAAAGGAACTTTATACGATTTTGTAACAAACGCTACCATCAATTCTCAATTAGGAAAAGCAGACGCTAGTATACGCCTGCAATTCCCTAAAGGTGCAGAACCAAGTTATGAGGGATCCCTCACCACTTCCCATTTTGATATTGGTAAGCTTACCAATGTGCCTAATTTAAGTTGGATAAATTTTAATGGAAAAATTGCAGGTTCCTCTTTTTCTTTGGAAAAAGTAAAGACCAATATTGAAGGACAGATAGATTCCATTGTTTATAATAATTATACTTATACCAATATCAATACCAACGGGCTATTACAGAAGAAAGCATTTAATGGTACGCTGCGTATCAAAGACCCCAATATCAATTTTATTAGTAATCTTGAATTTGATTTCAGAAACGGGAAGCCTAAGTTTAATGCGGTGGGTGATTTACTGAATGCCAATTTCGCTCCGCTTCGTATTACAGATAATAAAATTCAATTAACTGGGGTACTAGATTTGAATTTTGAAGGAGACAGTATTGATAATTTTATTGGATATGCTAAATTTTTTAATGGAAAATTAAAAGGGGAAGCGTCTACGGTGAATTTCGATTCCCTTACAGTGAAGTCTACTGTCGAGAATGGCAGGAAAATAATAAACATTGCGAGTGACGCGATTCAAGCTAGTATAGCAGGCAGGTTTAATATTTTGCACTTACCTGCTAGTGTGCAGTACTTTATGCAAAGTTATTTACCAACTTATATACCTGCACCAAAAAACACAGCGTCAAACCAGCAGTTTGATATCAGTATTAAAACAAACTATTTTGAGCCCTATATCCGTATGTTCAATAAAGAGTTTTCAGGTTTTAACAATATCAATATCGATGGTTCCTTAAATACAATTAATAAATTTATAACTGCAAAAGCCACTATTCCATTTGCACAATGGAAAACATATAGCCTTAAAAATGGAATATTAAACAGCGCTGGAACTAAAGACTCTTTGCATATTATTTTCAATGCACAGTCAGCAAATATAACAGACAGTTTTAGCTTTGACCAACCAGCATTAAGCATTCACACAAGTAATGATGCTTCCATAGTAAGCATTAACGCTACCAGTAAAACTGCTTTAGAAGTTATCCATCTTAATGGAACAGTAAATACCTATGCCGACGGTATAGCACTTAGATGGACTCCCTCCTATTTTATATTGAATCAAAAAAAATGGGATATCAATGAAGGTGGCGAATTGAGTATTAGAAAGAACAACACTTTCGCTAATAATTTAAAATTTTCGCAAGGCATACAAGAACTATTGTTTAGCTCTAATAAATTAAACAGTAATGCTTTACAATTAGAGATGAAGAATGTGATTCTAGGTGATCTTACCAAATTGTTCTTTACCTACCCTAGACTAGAGGGCCTTACTAATGGTACGGTTCAGTTTAAAAACATTTTAGAGAATTTTGAGATGTCTAGTCAACTTAAAATTGACCAATTTAGTTTTAATAATGAACTAATTGGATTAACTAATTTAGAAGCAGGCTATTTGAATGCCTCAGGAATGGTTCCTTTTAAATTAAGTGCCCCTAACGATACTTATAATTTATCAGCTATTGGTAATTATAATATTAAAGACACTGCTAATCCACTAGACGCTACCCTAATTTTAAACCATTCCAAGTTTAGTTTGGTAGAACAGTTCATTGGAAATGTATTACATCATTTAGACGGAAAAGCGACAGGTCAATTACATTTTGGCGGTAGAATTGAACACCCCTATTTATTGGGTCATGCCAATTTAGAAAAAGCATCCTTTATTGTAGACTATACCAAAGTGAAATATTTCATTGATTCCGCAAACATTCAATTTACAAAACAAGGTATTGACTTTGGAACAGTTGTAGTAAAAGACAAAGCGGAAAGAACTGCTTTATTTAAAGGAAAAATTAATAATCAAGGATTTCAACATTTAGATTACGATATGGAAATGAGTAGTTCAAAAATTGAGCTACTAAATATGGACCCTATTGACAATACCTATTTCTATGGGCACGCTGTTGGGAAAGCAGGCATGACTATAAGAGGGCCTGAAGAAAATATTAAAATGTCTATCAATGCAGACGTTAATGATAGTTCCAACTTGTTTTTACCCAATACTACTAGCAAAGAAACCGGCAAGTCTGAATTTATTGTTTTCAAGAAATATGGAAAATCCGCCATTAAGAGTTCCGATATTCCAACGTATAACCTAGTTGTTGACTTAGATATTGCTGCTAACAATAAAACCCAGATAAATGTAATTTTCGATGAGCTAACTGGGGATGTTATTAAAGCTGTAGGTAATGGTCGTATTAAAATTAGAGCAGGCAATATTGAACCTTTAACAATAAGAGGAAAGTATAATATTGAGTCCGGTAAATATGATTTCAACTTTCAATCTTTTATCAAAAAGCCATTTGAGTTAATTCCTGAAGCTGGAAACTTTATAGAATGGACTGGGGATCCTTTAAATGCTGATATTCATGTTGATGCAAGGTATACCGCAGAAAGAGTGAGTCTAAATGAATTGGTAGGTAGCTCCAACTTTAGTAATGCAGTAAAAACATACCGAGGAAATGTTTATGTAATTGCAGCACTTAGAAATAAACTTTCAAGACCAGACATTAAATTTACATTGGCCTTCCCGCAAGGAAATCCAATTAGTTCTGATAATGAATTCTCTCAATTTATATCCAGACTAGAAAGAGACGATAATGAAATTTTAAAACAGGTTTCTTTCTTAATTGTATTTAATTCATTCGCACCCGTTAGCTTTAATAATAGTAGTAGTAATAATGCTTACTCTGCCACGTCCATTGGTATTAATACCATTTCTCAATTACTAACTAAAGAAGTAAATAAGTCTATTACTAGTTTATTAGGAAGAGTAACCGGCGATAAAGGATTACGTTTTGATTTAGGTTCTTCCGTTTATAATAGTGGTAATTTATTAGACCCTACTGGAACTGGCATAGCCATTAATGCTAATAAAATTGACCGTCAAAGAGTCAATTTGAAATTAGGAAGAAGCTTTTTGAACGATAAAATTATTGTGAACTTTGGTGGAGATTTAGATTTCAATATCAGAAACACTACAACCATCCAAAATGGAAATTTTCAATGGCTGCCCGATTTAAATATTGAGTTCATATTAACTAAGAACAGAAAATTACGTGCTATTGTCTTTAATAGAAATAGCTTGGATATTAATGGTAGTAGTTTAGGTAAAAGAAACCGTCAAGGAGTAAGTATCTCCTATCGTAAAGACTTCGATAACTTTATATTTTAGTGAGAATTTTTTTGTATACCCCTCTTATTTATATTCCTATTTTCTTGCCAAGATGTGAATTGGTATTAGCTTACATTTTATCAAACGGTACACATAAAAATCACGAAGCACCACCCCTTTTGAAACAATTGGAATAGTGGCCGCTAGTTCCACTTTTTCAAAATAAGCACCATATAAAGCTTCCGGATTGGCTGGTAAATTAGAAGGTACAATGGTATATGCATTTTGACCTATTTCCAAACCTGCCTGTGTTTGATTTAACCAAGCAAATTTATGCAGGTCCTCTAAAGCACCAACTCCAATAACTGGCATATGTAAAGGCTGAGCAGTATAAAATAAAATATGCCCCCCAGGAAACCACTTATGCGTCAAAATTGGAGCCCCTTGCTTCATTTTGCCCTCTGATATGTCCTTCTGCACTAAAGTCTCAAATTGGGCACTAAAATAGCGCCAGCCCGTAACGTCATTAATAGGATTATACTCCCCTAGGTTTGCTTGGTCTTTAGAACCTAATTGTTTTGGGAAAACATACACTAATAATAAAAAGCCTGCTATTAAAATGGTGATTAATCCACCCGCCCATTTAATTAAATTAGGCACTATTTTTTTAGAATAGCTAGACCAATACACTCCTGCCATTAAAAACAAAGCTATAAAACCAGGACCCGTCCAATGTGGCAATGTTGGATTAAATAATGACAAGGTCCAGAAAATTAGTATTAAGGGCATACTTAACCACATAAGTAACCAAAGCGCTTCCAAATGAAGGAAGTCGTTATTGCCCATATTTAGGAAGCTCGCTTTTAATTTTTTAAACTGTAATAATGGAATTAGACAACTAATATATACCAAGGGGTTTTGATACAAAAATTCTCCAACTACCTGTTGTATAAAACTATCCAATGAAATGCCTGTATGCATCACTCTTTTGGAATGATAACGATAAGTAATAAAGTCGTTCTGTATATTCCAATATAAAATGGGAATAATACAAATCAAACTAATCAAAATGGCTAGATATAGGTTTTTGTCCTTTAGTGTTTTGCCATGATGAAATAAAATAAATGCCCCAAACCCAGCCCATAAAAATAAACCATGCACTTTGCTCATAGTAGCTAGTCCAATAAACAAACCTAATAAAAGCCAATGTCTTATTTTAAATAAGTGCGGCTTAACGACCATCTTAACCATTAAATAAATACTCAGTGTAAAAAACAATAACTGAGGGCTGTCTGGCAATACAAATAAACCAGCAATGATGGTTGTATAAATGGATAACGAATATAAAACTGCAGCGATATATCCAGCCCTTTCATTTTTCAATAAAGTACCTGTCTCAAAAATTACAAATGTGGCAATAGCCGCACTTAAAATACTACCTAGTCGCATGGACAAAGTAGATACCCAATGCAAGTTTAAACTAGTAAGTCGAATCATCCATCCTACCATTGGCGGATGGTCAAAATGATTCCAATCTGGCTGAATGGCATACGTATAATAATATACTTCGTCGTTCCCTAATTCTAGAAAAGAAGATAGTATGATTTTAATAACTACAGTTACTAAAATAAGCCAGCCTATTTTTTTTTGATATTGCGCAGCAGAAATATTCATAACAGCACTAAATTAGGCGATGATTATTTGCTTCCAGCATTGCTTATAAACCAATCCGTTGCTAAAGCATACCCTTTTAAACCTAAGCCAATAATAGAACCAACCACTTTCGCTGACACATGTGATATTTTCCTGAATTCTTCCCTTGCATGTACATTGCTTATATGAACTTCAATTACTGGAGTTTTAATAGCAGCTATTGCATCACCAATGGCTATGGACGTATGCGTATAGGCTGCAGGGTTAATTATAATTCCGTCTTGATTAAAACCAGCTGCTTGAATAGCGTCTACTATTTCCCCTTCTATATTACTTTGAAAATAAGTAAAATTAACTTGTGGGTAATGTGCTTTAAGCCCCGCCAAACAATCATCAAAAGTTTCGTTTCCGTAAACACCTGGTTCACGCTTACCTAATAAATTCAAATTAGGCCCATTGATAATTGTAATTTGTAGCATAAAATTTATTTAAAAAATTAATTTTTCATTAGCGTAACAAAGTCATCAAATAAATACCTGCTATCGTGAGGACCTGGCGTCGCTTCTGGATGGTATTGTACACTAAATGCTGGACGGTCTTTTAATTTAATTCCTTCTATAGAATCGTCATTTAAATTCACGTGCGATACAATTACATTCGGATGATTTTTTACAGCTTCTGGGTCTACACCAAAACCATGGTTCTGCGTAGTGATTTCAGAACGACCAGTAATTACATTCTTCACAGGATGGTTCAATCCTCTGTGACCATGATGCATTTTAAATGTTGGAATATCATTGGCACGAGCCAATAATTGGTGTCCTAAACAAATACCAAATAATGGTTTCTTTTCTTTTAATATTTCTTTGATCGTAGTTACTGCATAATCCATTGGAGCTGGGTCACCAGGGCCATTAGATAAGAAATAACCAGTTGGATTAAATGCTTTCAATGTTGCGAAATCTGTTTTTGCAGGATGCACTCTAACATGCACTCCTCTATCTACTAAACATTGTAAAATATTATGCTTCACCCCAAAATCTAAAACAGCAACTTTAATTGGAGAATTTACATCACCCAATTCATACACTTCTTTTGTACTTACCGTACTTGCTAATTCCAATCCATCCATACTAGGCACTTTAGCTAATTGTGCTTTTAAAGAAGCTACATCTAAATTGTCTGAAGATATAATACAGTTCATAGCACCACAAGTTCTTACATGTGCTACTAATGCTCTTGTATCTAATCCTTCTATTGAAACAATATTATTTGTAATTAAATATTCATTCAAATTTCCGTCTGCTTGTGCACGACTAAATTTTTCTTCTAAGTTGCGTCCAATTAATCCGTGAATTTTCACAGTACTGCTTTCAACGTCGGTAGCCTTCACACCATAATTACCAATATGCACATTACTCATGATAATAATTTGACCAGTATAACTAGGGTCAGTAAATACTTCTTGGTAACCTGTCATACCAGTATTAAAACATATCTCACCTGTGGTGGTACCAATTTTTCCAAAAGCTTGGCCGTGGAAAACATTACCATCGGCTAAAACTAATATTGCTGGTTGTGCAGTCATTGTAATTTATCTATTAAGTGTTGCAAATTTAGGCAAAAAAAAGGCAAGACCAAAGTCTTGCCTTTATATGTTAAATAACGTTTAGCATTATTCAGCAGCTGCTTCTG
Organism: Chitinophagaceae bacterium; assembly: GCA_947374225.1. Lineage (GTDB taxonomy): Bacteria > Bacteroidota > Bacteroidia > Chitinophagales > Chitinophagaceae > Sediminibacterium. The sequence goes on from CANCAY010000005.1 coordinate 62,578, forward strand.
GTGTAGATTCAGTTGCTTCATCAGTAGCAGGAGTTTCTGTCGCTTCAGCTGCTTTCTTAGGAGCTGCTGGTGCTTTACTTCTACGAGTTTTCTTAGCTGGTTCAGTAGCAGAAGCTATTGAATTACCGTAAATTTCGTTGAAGTCTACTAATTCGATCATCGCTTTCTCAGCATTGTCACCTGGACGAATACCTAATTTGATGATACGAGTGTATCCACCTGGACGTGTAGCAATTTTAGGAGCTACTACTGTAAATAATTCTTTAACAGCAGCTTTGTCGTTCAAATAAGCAAACACGATTCTGTGATTATGACTAATTTCCTCTTTAGATGCTGTTTTCTTAGTTTTTGTAATTAACGGCTCAACGTATTTTCTTAAAGCTTTAGCCTTAGCTAAAGTAGTAACAATACGCTTGTGCGTGATAATTTGACAAGCTAAGTTCATCAATAAGGCATCTCTGTGTGCCTTTTTTCTTCCAAGGTTGTTTTGTTTGTCTCCGTGACGCATGACATTTAAATTTTATCCTTACACCGTGTCAGGAATTGTAAGGTGTGAGCCGAAGCTCGGTTATAAATAGTGATTTACTAAAAAGCCTTTAAGCCTATTGTAAATCTAATTTGTCTAATCCTAATTTACCTAAATCCATTCCAAAGCTCAATCCTCTTTCGATCAAAACTTGCTCGATTTCAGATAAAGACTTTTGACCGAAGTTTCTGAACTTCATTAAGTCTTCTTGCTCGTATTGTACCAATTCGCTCAAGCTGTTAATTTTAGCAGCTTTCAAGCAATTGAACGCACGTACAGAAAGATCTAAATCTTCTAATGGAGTTTTCAATACTTTTCTTAATTGTAAAACTTGCTCATCCACTACATCCTCTTTCTTATCTTCTTTATTATCAAAAGTGATATTCTCATCTGTAATGATCATTAAGTGTTGGATCAAGATTCTTGAAGCTTGCTTAACAGCATCTTCAGGATGGATTGTTCCGTCTGTAGCAACTTCTAAGATTAATTTCTCATAATCTGTTCTTTGCTCCACACGATAGTTCTCCATAACGTATTTAACGTTCTTGATTGGTGTGTGAATAGAATCAATAGCGATATAACCAAATGGCATATCTTTTAATTTATTCTCTTCAGCAGGTATGTAACCACGACCTTTTTGGATAGTGATTTCGATATCTAATTTAGCAGATGGATCCATTGAGCAAATAATTAACTCAGGATTCATTACTTGAAATTGTTGAGAAGCATCACCAATATGACCAGCATTAAATTCACTTGCACCTTTAATAGATAAAGTGATTTTTTCTGCGCTCACATCTTGATCTGCCTTACGCTTAAAACGAACTTGCTTTAAGTTTAAGATCATTTCTGTAACGTCTTCTGTAATTCCTTTAATAGTTGCAAATTCATGATCTACACCTTCAATCTTAATACCTACAATAGCAAATCCTTCTAAAGAGCTTAATAAAACTCTTCTTAATGAGTTACCTAATGTTAAACCAAATCCTGGCTCTAATGGACGGAATTCGAATAGTCCTTCAAAGTCATTTGCTTTTTGTAAAACAATTTTATCAGGTTTTTGAAAACTTAATATAGCCATGGTACAGTTTTTTTTATTTGAATCTTTCCTAGGAAAGAAATTTTGTTAGATACTATTACTTAGAATACAATTCTACGATCAATTGCTCCTTGATATTCTCAGGAACTGCTTCACGCTCAGGCATTGTAATAAAAGTTCCTGTGCTAGTTGTATCATTCCAATCAACCCAGCTAAACTTAGTGTTTCTTGGACGTTGCTTGCTAACAATTGATGAATTGTGCGCACTCTTAGGACGGTAAGTGATAACATCACCTGGACGACATGTATAAGAAGGTACGTTTGTTACATCACCGTTAACTGCAATGTGCTTGTGAGCAACCAATTGACGAGCTTCAGGACGGCTAGCAGCCAATCCCATTCTGAAAATTGTGTTGTCTAAACGAGACTCCAACAATTTGATTAAGTTTTCACCAGTTACACCTTTTAAACGAGATGCTTCTTCAAATGTTTTACGGAATTGTCTCTCTAATACACCATATGTATATTTAGCTTTTTGCTTTTCTCTTAACTGTAATGCATACTCTCCTAATTGCTTACGCTTGCGTTGCGCACCGTGCTGACCTGGAGGGTTGCTGTTTTTTCCTAACCATTTAGCGTTTCCTAAGATAGGTTCGCCGAATATGCGGGAAATTTTTGTTTTGGGACCTGTGTAACGTGCCATAATATTTGTTTGTGATTTTTTGGTGACGATACTACATCGTTAAAAATCTTAAAAATGAATGTAATACCCGGTTTATAAAAATTGTTATTGTTATACTCTTCTTTGTTTTGGAGGACGACATCCGTTATGTGGCATAGGCGTTACGTCACGGATAGAAGTTACTTCGATACCTGATTGAGAGATAGAACGAATCGCACCTTCTCTACCAGAACCTGGTCCTTTTACAAATACGTCTACTCTTTTAACACCAGCGTCTAATGCAACTTTCGCTGCGTCAGCTGCTGCCATTTGAGCTGCGTATGGAGTGTTCTTTTTAGAACCTCTAAAGCCCATTTTACCAGCACTACTCCAGCTGATAACTTGACCTGCTTTATTTGTAAAAGCGATAATTAAATTGTTGAATGTTGCGCTGATGCGAACTTCGCCAGAAGCGTCGATTTTAACGACTCTCTTTTTTGCAGCTGCTTTTGCACTGTTCTGTGCTTTTTGTGGTTTAGCCATTTTTGGTTGAGGTGTGCAATTTTTACTTGTATTTCTACTTGCAAAAACTGCGGGTTATTTAAATTGAAATTCCGCCGAAGCGGAAACCGAGTAAAATCTCCCCTTATTCTTTACAGATCAGGATCCAATTTTGACGGATTTTATAGCAAAAAGTAGTCAACGGTTTCCCAGATGACTACTTTATGTTTTATTATTTCTTAGCTACTTTCTTCTTACCAGCAACTGTCTTACGCTTACCCTTACGAGTACGTGAGTTAGTTTTAGTTCTTTGGCCACGAACAGGTAAACCTTTTCTGTGACGTAAACCACGGTAACAAGCGATATCTAATAAACGCTTAATGCTCATAGAAACTTCACTACGTAAAGCACCTTCTACTTTGAATTCAGCGTTAATGATGTTACGAATAGCAGTTTGCTCATCGTCATTCCACTCATTAACTTTTTTATCGTAACTGATGTTTGCTTTGTCTAAGATATACTGAGCAGTTGAATGTCCAATACCGAAAATGTACTGTAGTCCAATTTCTCCTCTTTTGTTTTTTGGTAAGTCTATACCTGCAATACGAGCCATATGCTAAAACTTGTTTTTAATTTAATTTTTGTTTTTCTAAACTTCAGCGTCTACGCTGAAAGCTTTACTATCCTTGTCTTTGCTTAAAACGAGGGTTCTTTTTGTTGATAACAAATAATACGCCTTTACGCTTTACGATCTTACAATCTGCACTACGTTTTTTGATAGATGCTCTAACTTTCATCTTTTTGTTTTTAAAATATTTATTCTTCTGTTACTTATGTCTAAAAATAATTCTGCCCCTCGTTAAGTCGTATGGACTCATCTCCACACCTACTTTATCTCCTGGTAAAATTCTGATATAGTGCATTCGCATTTTACCAGATATTGTTGCCAAGATTTCATGACCATTTTCTAGTTTAACTCTGAACATTGCGTTGCTCATTGCTTCAATAATGATACCATCTTGTTTAATCAGCGGTTGTTTTGACATACTTATTTTGGGGTTGCAAAGATATGGAAATGAATGGAAATAAGAAAAATTACCCGCGAAATATTGAAAAAAGCCCAAAATAAACTAAGATACCCGAAATCAGATTTATAAAAGATTGATTATCAACATTATGCGAATTACATGCCTGGGAACCATGGACGGCCCACACCTGCTTTAAACGGCCAAGGCATCGCCAAAAGTATTAATAATAAAGCAATTACGAATAAAATAAGGCTGGCACCCGGCTTTTGCGTCTTTTTATAACGGATATGGCCAATGGTGATTAAAGCAATTGCTAAAACCATTGAAAAGATATGTTCAACCGCCCAAAAGCGACTTGACGCATCCTTCATCACTACTGCCATACCAGCAGACTTAATTAATTGAAAACCCACCGTTCCAGTAAAATATTGGTAGATACCCAATAATAAAGTGGTATGAGATGCTATTAATAGCATTTTAGTGAATTTTAAAGCGTCCTGCTTTACCGCTAATTTATAGATACTCAATAACAGTGTAATTAAAATCACCCATCTTAATAGGTTATGTAAATGCAATAATCCTGTATTCATATTTTGAAATTTAAGTTTTAAAAGTACATTAATATAAACAAAGCACCTATTCTACCCAATCTGCTACAAATAAATTGGTGTCTCTAGTACCGCCATTATTTCTATTGGAAGAGAACATGATTCTTTTACCGTCTGGGCTGAACATTGGAAATGCATCAAATCCTTTATCTCTACTAATCTTTTCTAAATGGTTCCCGTCAAGGTCAATTAAATACATATTAAAAGGGAATCCTCTTTTATATTCATGATTACTACAAAATATGATATGTTTTCCGTCTGGTGTAAAATTTGGTGCCCAATTGGCATTCCCTAAATTGGTGATCTGTTTTGCATTGGTTCCGTCTGCATTGGCCACAAACACTTCCATTTTAGTTGGAGCTACCATCCCCTCCGCTAATAATGTCTTATACTCCGCCACTTCCTCTGCACTTGTTGGACGACTTGCTCTCCAAACAATTTTCTTGCCGTCTGGGCTAAACCAAGCACCCCCGTCATATCCCAAGGTATTGGTAACTCTAATTTCTTTCCCAGAAGCTAGGTCCATCACATATAAATCTAAGTCACCGTCTTTGTCACTACAATAAATCATTTTCTTACCGTCATAAGACAAAGTACCTTCTGCATCATATCCTTTTGCAGTAGTTAATTGTTTCACCACTTTGCCAGAAGTGTCTGCCATGAAAATATCATAGGTATTATATAATGGCCAGATATATTTATTGCCATATTTAGCACGGTCTACAGCTGGAGGACAATCGTTGCTTCCGTCCTTAGTGGATGCGAAAATAATATGCTTGCCGTCCTTGGTAAAATAAGAACAAGTGGTTCTACCCTTGCCGCCACTAATGGACTTATAAGTAAATGGAGTGCTGCTATTGCTTGGCACTAAGCCCATAAAAATTTGATCACAGTTAATTCCTTCCTTGGGATTGGTTCTTTGAAAAGTAATTCGCTTACTGTCAAAACTCCAATAGGCCTCTGCATTGTCCCCACTATTAGTTAATTGAATTACATTTTTAAAATGGTGCTCCCCTGCAAATAAGATTGAATCCTTTTGAACAAATCCTACATAAACAGAATCCTTTTGACTGAATGCAGTAAAGAAGCTTAATAAGGCGGCTACAAAGAGTGTTAACTTATTCATATACTTTTAAAATTGAACACAAAAGTACTTAATTTTGCATCAAATTAAACCTATGGCAATTATTGCACCTTCATTATTAGCAGCTGATTTTTTACATTTAGGAAATGCTTGTCAAATGTTAAATGAAAGTGAAGCCGCTTGGTTTCATTTGGATGTAATGGATGGTAGCTTTGTTCCTAATATAAGTTATGGTTTACCCATCATAGAACAAATAAAAAAAACAACCACAAAAGTGATGGATGTGCACTTAATGATTGTTAATCCAGAAAAGTATATTGCTGATTTTAAAAAAGCAGGAGCAGATATTTTAACAGTGCACTATGAAGCCTGCCCACACTTGCATAGCACGCTTCAACAAATAAAAGCACAAGGCATGAAAGCGGGTGTGGCAATCAATCCGCATACTTCCGTAGATTTATTGAAAGACGTTATAAATAATATTGATGTGGTTTGCGTGATGAGTGTAAACCCTGGATTCGGTGGACAAAAATTCATAGAACATACTTATGAAAAAGTGCGTGCATTAAAGCAAATTATTAAAAATGCAAATGCTTCTACTTTAATAGAAATTGATGGTGGTGTAACTGAAAATAATGCGGCTCAATTAGTAGCTGCGGGTGCTGACGTTTTAGTTGCAGGAACTACTGTATTTAAAGCAGCCGATCCTAAACAAATGATTACTACTTTAAAGAACTGTTAAGCCAGTATTATCTTTCTAGAAATGCACATTTGTGCGTATTTTAACCTTGTTTATTGAACAACTGTGGTTTAAATTGTGTTAAGTGTATTATAATCCAATACTCACCTATAAAATACAACCCATTGACTGAAACAATTATCAACCTAGAAACGGTTAACCCAATTGATTTCTTTGGCGTTAACAATAACAAATTCGATCTCTTAAAAAAGAAGTTTCCATTACTTAAAATTTTATCAAGAGGTACTCAAGTTAAATTAAGTGGTGCTCCAGAACAAATTGAAATAGCCAAAGAAAAAATTGGTTTAATTATTCAATACATGGAACGCAATGGTCATTTAAGTGAATTATATTTTGAGCAAATTTTAGGAGGTGACGACGCCGATGTTATAGACAATTTTGTAGACAAAAATCCGAACGAAATTTTAGTGTTAGGCCCTAATGGAAAAACAGTTAGAGCTAGAACTGCGAATCAAAAAAAATTAGTACAAGCTGCAGATAAAAATGATATCGTGTTTGCTATTGGACCCGCAGGAACTGGTAAAACCTATACTGCTGTTGCATTAGCGGTGCGTGCCCTAAAAAATAAATTAGTTAAAAAAATTATTTTAACTAGACCTGCTGTAGAAGCTGGAGAAAATTTAGGATTCTTGCCTGGTGATTTAAAAGAAAAAATTGATCCTTATTTACGCCCTTTATATGACGCGTTGGACGATATGATTCCTGCAGATAAATTAGGTTATTATATGTCTACAAGAACTATCGAAATTGCACCGTTGGCATACATGAGAGGAAGAACATTAGACAATGCATTTATCATTTTAGATGAATCACAAAATGCAAATGACTTACAAATTAAAATGTTTTTAACGCGTATTGGTTCCAATGCAAAAGCCATTATTACTGGAGACCCTACTCAAGTAGATTTACCTCGCAATCAAAGAAGTGGATTAGAAAAAGCGGTGCGCATTTTACAAGATATTGATGGTATCGCTCACATTCAATTGGACGAAGAAGACGTGGTAAGGCATAAATTAGTAAAAGACATCATACGTGCCTATGATAAGGAAAGAGAAAATGAAACTGAAAATTCATATCATAGATAACTCCCCCCCTTAATTAGTATAACTTAATTTTATCAAAAACTAACAAAAAGACCCATTTATGGGTCTTTTTGAATTCATAGATTACAAGCAACTGCTAGCTTTATTAACAGTTTATGTGTAAATACAAACATATAATTTATTTGTAATACATAAAGTACTGATAAAGTCATTTTCAGCCTATTTGTTAACAAAAACATAAAACGAGTTAGGAGAATATTTCCTTTCTTTGCATCACTAAAACAAACATCAATCAGGTATGAAAACAATCGGGAAATTTCTTCTGTCGTTGTTGATGATTACATCAATTACTTTAGGAGCAAACGCTCAAGAAACTACTTCTGATATTCAGGGTACAGTTTCTTCTGGTAAGACTGCAATTGCAGGTGTGACTATTGTTGCGATTCACCAACCAACTGGTACGAAGTATACTACTTCTACTCGTCAGGATGGTCGTTACAACTTAGCTAACTTGAAAATTGGAGGTCCTTACTCAATTAGTGCATCATTTGTAGGTTTCAAAACAGAAACTGCAGAGGATATCACTTTAAACTTAGGTCAAACGCACAAACAAAACTTCAACATTGTTGAATCTACAAATACTTTGAAAGAAGTAGTTGTGAAGTCTGGTTCTGACAAAGTTTTCAGTTCAAGCAAGACTGGTGGTCAAGAAACTATCAACAGAAAATTAATCGAGGGTACTCCTACAACAACAAGAAGCTGGAAAGATGTAACTAAATTAGTTCCATCTGCAAACGGTACTTCTTTCCAAGGTATGAGCAGCCAATTGAATAATATCACAGTTGACGGTGCTAACTTTAATAACTCATTTGGTTTAGCTGGTGATATCGGTGGCCAAACAGGTGCACAAGCCATCTCTTTAGATGCGGTTGAGCAAATTCAAGTTAACACTTCTCCTTTCGACGTTAAGTACGGTGGATTCAACGGTGCTGGTATCAATACTGTTACAAGAAGTGGTAAGAACCAAACTTTTGGATCTGTTTACCAATACTTCAAAAACAAAGATTGGCAGAGTTATGATATCGGATCTATTCACTTACCTAAGCAACAATTCAATTATGATTTAAAAGGATTTACTGCTGGTGGTGCAATTATCAAGAATAAATTATTCTTCTTTATAAACGGAGAGCAAGAAAGCAATACCCTTCCAGGTACTGTATACGTAGCTGCTGACGGAAGTCATGCACCAAACGGTACAACTGTTTCAACAGCAAAAGCTGCTGACTTAGATGCTTTATCTACTTTCTTAAAGACTAATTATAATTTCGATCCAGGTGTTTATCAAGGATATTCTTATTCTTCAGCGTCTAAGCGTTTAACTGCTAAGATTGACTGGAATATTAATGCTAATAACACTTTCACTATTAAGTATAGCTACTTGAAATCTTCTGCAGAAATTCCTCCATCTAACTCAGGTGCTGCGAATACTTCAATTGGTAGAAGACCAGGTGTAACTGCTATGCCTTTCTATGGTGCTGGTTATGTTATTAATAACAACGCTAACATTTTGATTGCTGAGTTGAACACACGTTTCTCTAATAGTGCAAACAACAAATTACAAGTTGGTTACACTCAATTAAGAGATTTCCGTACTTCTTTATCAAGCAATAGCAATTTCCCATTAGTAGATATCTTAGACGGTAACGGTAACCCTTACACATCTTTTGGATATGAGCAATATACTTATGGAAACAAATTGAATACTGACATTTATCAATTGAACGATGTATTTACAAAATACATTGGTTCTCATGAGATCACTTTAGGTACTCAAAACTCTTTCAAAAAATATGCTAACGGATTCTCTCCTTCTTACCAAGGTGTTTACAGATTCAATAGCTTAGCTGATTTCTACGCTTCTGCTGCTGCAGGTTCTACAAAAGCTGCTGCTAGATATGATTTATCATATACTTTAGGTGGTGGTGAGTTCCCATTAGTAGGTCCAAAAGACTTAGAATTAGGTGTGTTCATTCAAGACAAGTGGAAAGTTAAAGACAACTTTACTTTCACTTATGGTGTAAGAGCTGATTATACTCAATTCTACAACACTTTCTTGTACAATCCAGTTGTTGATACATTATCTATGTTCTACAACGGAATTCATGCTAACACTGGAGCTTCTCCAAATAAAGCAGTTCAAATTTCTCCAAGAATTGGATTTAACTGGGATGTATTCTCTGACCAAACTTTACAAGTTAGAGGTGGTACAGGATTATTCCAAGGTGCTCCACCATTCGTATGGATCTCTAACCAAGCTTCTAACTCAGGTATGGCTTTGTTTGGATCTATTTCAAACGGTACAACTTATCCGTTCTCTGCTGACGTTAACAAATACAGACCTACTGTTACAGCTGGTTTGTCTAAATCTTATAGCATTAACATTTCTGATCCTAATTATAAATTCCCTCAAGTATGGAAAACTACAATTGGTGCAGATAAGAAAGTGTTAGGATTTACTGTGACTGTTGAAGCAACTCATATCAGAAATATCAATGCTACTGTTTTCCAAAACATTGCATTGCCTTCTACTGGTTTAATTACTTTGGCTGACGGTCGTCAACGTTTCCCTTTACTTTCAGTTTATCCAATTGGTGGATCATCTAAAGCTGCAATTAACAACCCTACAATTGGTAATGCTATTTATATGACTAACGCTAATGTTGGTTATGTAAACACTTTCTTCGTTCAAGTTCAAAGAACTTTCAAGAACTTATTCGTAAGTGCAGCATATAACTATCAAGAAGCTAAGGATGCAACTGTAAGTGGTTCTACTGCTTCTACAATGTGGGGATCTAAGCCAGTTTATGGCAACCCTAACGTTCCAACTCAAGGTTATTCTAACAACTACTTACCACACAGATTCATTGCTCAAGCTATTTACAGAAAAGAATACTTGAAGCATTTTGCAACATCTGTTGGTGTATTTGCAGAAGTTGCTCCTAACTACACTACTTCTTACATCTACAACGGTGACGTGAATGGTGATGGTTTCAGCAATGACTTAATGTATATCCCAAGAAACGCTAGCGAAATTACTTTAGTGAACGCTTCTGGAGATACAAGAACTCAACAAGAATTATGGCCTCAATTAAGTCAATTCATTGACAACAATCCTTATTTATCTAAGCACAGAGGAGAATACGCACAAAGAAATGCGGTAGTATTACCTTGGACTGGTAGAATGGATTTGAATGTTACTCAAGACGTGACTTTCGGTGTTAAAGGAAGAAAGCAAACATTACGTTTCACTGCTGATGTTTACAACTTCACTAACATGTTGAATAAGAACTGGGGTGTTTATGATGTTCCAACAACTACAACTCCATTGAGTTATGTAGGATTAGTTGGCAACAAACCAACATTCTCTTTCCCTTACTACAACACAACAACTAAGACTCCATTACAACAATCATGGAAACATGATGTAACGTCAATGGCTTCTCGTTACCAAATTCAATTAGGTGTTAGATATATTTTCTAGTACTTACTGATATATTTATAAAAGCCCTCCGAGCAATCGGGGGGCTTTTTCGTTTTGTACGTATTAAAATAAATTGTAAATTAGCGTATGTCCGATTACTTGCAACAATTTACCATTGGCGTAGAAGAAGAATATATGGTTTTAGACCCTTCTACCAAAGAATTAAAAAGCCATCAACAGCTTATTGTTAATGAAGGGCAAAAACTATTTCAGGATAGAATTAAAGCCGAAATGCACCAGGCTGTTGTGGAAGTGAGTACTAGTATTTGTCAAAATGTGGACGAAGCATATGAGGAGATTAAAACCCTTAGAAAAGGGGTATTAGATATTGCGCAAGGACTGGGGTTTAGTTTAGGTGCATCTGGCACCCACCCCTTTAGTTTATGGGAGAAACAACTCATTTCAAGTCAGGACCGTTATCAGGATTTATTGAACGAATTACAGCAAGCCGCAAGAAGTAATTTAATTTTTGGATTACATGTACATGTTGGCGTAGAAGATCGCAAAATGGCCATTCATATCGCCAATACTGCACGCTATTTCCTACCCCATGTTTATGCATTAAGTACCAATTCCCCTTTTTGGGAAACACGTAATACTGGCTATAAATCATATCGTTCTAAAGTATTTGATAAATTCCCTAGAACCGGTATTCCAGATTATTTCGAAAGTATTGAAGCCTATGAGAGTTTTGTACAACTTTTAATAAAGACCAACTGTATTGACAATGCTAAAAAAATATGGTGGGACTTAAGAGTGCATCCTGTTTTCAATACCATCGAATTTAGAATTTGCGATGTTCCTATGACCATTCAGGAAACCATTACTATCACTGCTATGTTTCAAGCCATTTGTGCTAAAATTTATACATTACGAAAGCAAAATATAAATTTCATCAATTACCAAAGAGCTTTGATTAATGAAAATAAATGGAGAGCGAGCCGTTATGGAATTGAAGGTAAATTAATTGACTTTGGAAAAGAAAAAGAAGTAGCTGCAAAAGACTTAATTATTGAGCTACTAGAATTTGTAGACGGTGTAATAGATGAATTAGGTAGCAGAAAGCATATTGAAAAAATACATGACATATTTAATACAGGTACTGGTGCCGATAGACAATTAAAAGTATTTAAGGATACTGGAAGCCTTGTAGAAGTTGTGAAATATATTGAGCAAAGCTTTTTAGCGGAATAGTTTATTTCGCTGACGTGTAGTCGAATAAAGTAGCGGTAAAAATGCCTCTTTCTCTTTTCTTAAATATCACATCCCAGTTCCCTCTGTATCTTAAAATTTTAGGAACTAATTGACCATTGAAATAAGTCATTTCCACTTCCATTTGAACATTAAAATCATACACCCCAGCCTTATAGCTTAAGGAGTAATTACGACCCAATACTTCCAATGTTTTTGGATTAAACCAAGTTATCATTTGGTCAACTACAATATCATTCTTTGCAAAGAAACCAAGGTCTGCTTTAGGTTGTACGTCAAACACATAAGCCAATTGACCATGATAGTCAACATAGTCTAATTTGTAATTGTATAATTCATGTGCTGCTTCGTCATATAAATCCAACTTATTACCAATCATTGGGATGCCTGGTATTTTTTTACCAGGATTAAAAAATAACATTTTTAATTGCTCCTTAGCTTTGTCAATCCCAGAGCCTTCAATTTTTCTCGTTCTACCTTTTACAATATTAGTCTCTCCGCAAACTTGTCCTTTAGTAAAAAACAAACTTGCGTAAAGTGAAGGTGTAGTGTAATTATAATCGCCGTTACTATTTCTTAAATTACCAGTAACAGTTTCTTCTAGCACATCCATGGTGCGACATCCATTCATCTTATTTTGTCTGGTCTTGCTATTTAAGGTTGCCACTGTAACTTCCTTCTTATCCTTCATCTCTATATGGTTATAAGAACTATACCCAATGGTTCTTAAAGTTCTAAAAGCTTTATAAAAACTAGTATCTTCTTTGATTCTTTCTAAAATAGCTTTGTAATCAAAATTATTTCTAACAATAGCTTCTGTTAAAGTAAAATCTCCGTTCTCCACTTTAATAGTCGTATCCTGCGCTTGCAAATTAATAGCACTTAATAAAAGTATCAACCCTAATAATTTACGCATACAGTGACTTTTAATTTATTTAAGTTGGATCATTTTGTAATCCACTCTTGTTTTGCCTTTTGAAATGTCATTCAATTTTCCTTGAATTAATTTTTTACGAAGCGGCTTGATATAATCAATGAATAACTTTCCTTCAATATGATCATATTCATGCATTATGATACGTGCAGAAATGCCGTGAAATGTTTCTGAATGTGCCTTAAACTGTTCGTCCACATAACTTAATGTTACTGTTTCAGGTCGCAAAACGTCCTCTCTAATTTTAGGGATACTCAAACAGCCTTCATTATAAATCCAGTCCTTACCGCCTGTAGCTGTAATTTGAGGATTTATAAAAACACGTTTGATACCTGGAGCATCTGAATAAGCTTCGTCCTCTGGTTCACTGTTCTCGAAAATTTGAGCACTGTCCATTACGAATAAACGAATATTCTTATTGATTTGAGGAGCTGCTAAGCCTACCCCGCTACTTTCGTACATAGTTTCCCACATATCTTCAATTAACAAAGCTAATTGAGGATAATCGGCCTGTATAGGCTCGCACACTTTTCTTAAAATAGTTGCTCCATAAGCAACAACTGGTAAAATCATATTAGTTCACGTTATATTGGGCACAAAGTTATCGATAAAAGGGCAGTTTTAAGAACGGTTGACCAGATATTCCTGAAGTAGTATGGTAGCCGCTATTTGGTCAATGGTCTTTTTGTTCTGGCGGTCCTTCTTTTTCATCCCCATTTCCACCATGGCGCGTACTGCATTTTTGGAGCTATAACGCTCGTCTACCGTTTTAATTGGGATTAAAGGAAACTTCTTACCTAGCTCAATAATGGCTTTTTGGACCAAGGGAGTGGCATGAGTGGGTGTGTCGTCTAAATTTAAGGGCTCTCCTATTAAAATAAGTTCCACTGGCTCTTTGGCAAAATAGTCTGCTAAAAAAGTATAAAGGTTTTTAGTATCCACCGTCGTCAAACCTGTTGCAATTATTTGCAAAGGGTCTGTCACGGCAAGTCCAGTTCTTTTTCCACCGTAGTCAATACAAATAATTCTAGGCAAAGCTTTAAGTTAATGTTAAAAATAAATTTGGATACCTATTGCAGCAATTACAAACACACTGAATACAATACTTGCAATACCATTCGCTGTCATAAATGCAATATTAACCTTACTCAAATCATTGGGTTTTACCAAGCTGTGTTGGTATAAAAGCATCCCAATAAAAACTAGTAAGCCTCCTAAATATAAAAAATGAAAGCCACCTATAAAGAACGCTACAATAACAAAAGCAGCAGAAAAAACATGCAATACACTTGCTATTTTTAAAGCGCGTTCTAATCCCCAATGGCTTGGCATGGAATACAATGCTTGTGACTTATCAAATTCAATGTCCTGCAACGCATAAATAATATCAAAACCACTTACCCAAAATATAACAGCCAATGAAAATAATAATGGTAGAATATCAAAATGACCTGTCACCGCTAAATAAGCGCCTATTGGAGCTAACGACAATCCTATTCCTAAAACCAAATGACATAAATACGTAAAGCGCTTTGTATAACTGTAAAATAATATCACAAATAAAGCCACTGGTGACAAGTAAAAACAAATTGAATTAATAAAATAAGTTGCAATAATAAAAGCTACTGCATTTAAAATAATAAACAATAAAGCTTTTTCTGCTTTGATAATGCCAGCAGGAATTTCTCTAATAGCAGTTCTTGGATTTAATTTATCAAAGTGACGGTCCAGGTACCTATTAAAAGCCATTGCAGCGGACCTTGCAGTAAACATACATACTAAAACTAAAATAAATTTTATAGCAATATGTTCTGTTTCAATATGCCCTAACCATTGATGTCTCCAACCTAAAGCGAAGCCAATTAAAGCAAAGGGCAATGCGAAAATGGTATGTGCAAATTTTACTAAACTCAAATAATTCTTAACTGTCGACATATTATAATTTCTTTCTTTTAATTCTTAATTATCACCACTAAATTTCCCTAAATATCATTATCTCACAAACTCCCATAAAACCACGGCGGCAGCCACCGAGATATTTAAAGAATGTTTCATACCCCATTGCGGTATTTCAATGACACCATCGCAAATGGCAATCACTTCCTCGCTCACCCCATCCACTTCATTTCCAAAAACAAAAGCAATTGGTGAACCATTCTTATCAACATCATTCAATGCAATACTTCCTTCCGTTTGCTCTATCGCAAATACGATATAACCTTGTTTTTTAAGGTCTAAAACAGCGTCGGTAGTTTGTTCGTAATAAACCCAGTCCACCGAATCTGTTGCTCCTAATGCTGTTTTATGAATATCCCTATGTGGCGGCTGAGGGGTAATACCGCATAAACAAATGCCATTAATCAAAAAAGCGTCGGCAGTTCTGAAAACACTACCCACATTATGCATACTTCTTATATGATCCATGACCACCACAATGGGCTTTTTGGGGGCTATTTTAAAGTCCTCCACTGACATCCTTCCTAACTGCTCCATGCTCAATTTACGCATACGCAAAAGTACGGTTTTTATGAAAAATTATGTAGGTTTGTCTGCCATGGCAAAATCCAATTCAGAAACCCCGCTAATGCAGCAGCATAGCGCAATTAAGCAGAAATACCCTGACGCCATCTTATTATTTAGAGTGGGCGATTTTTACGAAACTTTCGGACAGGACGCTGTAATTGCTTCTAAAGTGTTGGGCATTACCTTAACTAAAAGAAATAGTGCCTCGGAAAATAGTAGTGAATTAGCTGGATTTCCGCATCATTCATTGGATACTTATTTGCATAAATTGGTTAAAGCGGGTCATAGAGTTGCCATATGTGACCAATTGGAAGACCCTAAGTCGGTAAAAGGAATTGTGAAAAGAGGGGTAACAGATATGTTGACACCTGGGATTGCCACCAATGATAAATTATTGGAGCATAAACAGAATAATTTCTTGGCGGCAATTTATATGGAAAACGATATGGGTGGTATTGCATTTTTGGATATCACTACCGGTGAATTTTTAACAGCAGAGGGCAACACAGAATACATTGATAAACTATTGCAGAGTTTACAACCTGCCGAAATTTTATTTCCTAAAAACTATCTAAATACTTTCAAGGAAACTTTCGGAAATGGTTTTTATACTTATGGATTAGATAGTTGGATTTTTGACGCTCCATTTGCAACTGACTTATTATTGAAACAATTTCAAACACAAACTTTAAAAGGCTTTGGAATTGAAGAACAAACTAAAGCAATAATAGCAGCAGGTGCCATTCTACATTATCTAAAAGAAACAGAACATCCCCATTTACAACATATACATTCCATTAGTCGCATTCAAAGAGACGAAATATTGTGGATGGACAAATTTACAATTCGCAATTTAGAACTCATTGGCAATGGTGCGGACCGTAAAGGATTATTAGAAGTCATGGATGCCACCAAAAGCCCCATGGGAGCACGTTTGCTTAAACGTTGGCTAATATTCCCATTGCAATCTGTGCAACATATAAATGCAAGATTAAATGCAGTTGAGACTTTAATAAATAACCAGGAGCATTCACAAGCGGTATTATCACAAATTGAATTGTGTGGCGACATGGAAAGACTGGCAAGTAAATTAGCAAGTCGTAAAATTCAACCTAGGGAATTAATGCAATTGGGCAAGTCCTTGGAAGCAGTGGCGCAAATAAAAATTGCATTAAACGAATCTCCTAATGACTACTTAAAAAAATTAAGTACAGACCTAGCCACTTGCGTTGATACAAAAAATAAAATTTACGCTACCCTTTTAGAACAACCACCAGCAACTATTGTAAAAGGTGGATTTATTAAAGAAGGGGTACTTGCTGAACTAGACGAACTAAGAGCTATTTCAAGTGGTGGAAAAGAATTTTTAACACAAATTCAAAATAAAGAAGCAGAGATAACGGGTATTTCTTCCTTGAAAATTGGCTACAATAATGTGTATGGGTACTATTTAGAAGTTACCCATGTGCACAAACACAAAGTTCCAACTGAGTGGATACGTAAGCAAACATTGACTACTGCAGAAAGGTATATCACACCAGAACTGAAAATTTACGAAGAAAAAATATTAGGTGCAGAAGATAAAATTTTAAGTATTGAGCATCAGTTATACCAACAATTACTAGACCATACTTTGGAAGCATTAAATGCGATTCAAACCAATGGACAAGTGGTAGCCGTAATTGATTGCTTAATTTGTTTTGCTGGGATTGCTATTCAGTATAAGTATTGCAAACCAACTATTACAACAGATTTAATATTAGATATTAAGGAAGGTCGACATCCTGTAATAGAGCAAAACCTGCCAGTAGACCAGTCTTATGTAGCCAATGACCTTTTATTAGATCCCAATAGTCAACAAATAATTATTCTAACGGGGCCCAATATGAGTGGTAAAAGTGCAGTGCTAAGACAGACTGCTTTAATTACTTTAATGGCGCATATGGGCTCTTATGTGCCTGCAGCAGCCGCTAATGTGCCACTTACCGATAAGATATTTACCCGTGTTGGAGCCAACGATAATTTAAGTGCAGGAGAATCTACTTTCATGGTGGAGATGATAGAGACAGCTAGTATCTTAAATAATATTAGTGAGCGTAGTTTGATCCTATTAGATGAAATTGGAAGAGGTACTTCCACTTACGATGGTATTTCCATTGCATGGAGTATTGTTGAATTTTTAAATCATGCCAAACAAAAACCTAAAACTTTATTTGCTACACATTACCACGAGCTAAATGATTTAGAAGCGCAGTTACTTAACGTACATAACTTCCATGTTAGCCATAAAGAAGTGGGTAATAAAATTATATTCTTACGCAAGTTAACCAAAGGTGGTAGCACCCATAGTTTTGGTATACATGTTGCAAAAATGGCGGGTATGCCAAATGCCTTAGTAGACAGAGCCAATGCTATTTTACAAGAGATGGAATTAAAGAACCAAGGCAGTCAAAATTTAGCTACCCCTACTGCTCAAACGAGCGAATCAAAATTTCAGTTGTCTATATTTGATGCACATACAGAAACTTTTGAAGCCCTTAGAAAAGAATTAGATGCCATTGACATTAATAATCTCACACCCGTGGAAGCATTAATGAAATTGCAAGCGATAAAGCAGAAGCTGAATTAATGTTTTACAATTAATCTGCAAACTGTTGTAAATACTTATGAATTTTTTGTTGTAACCCTGCACTTACTGGAACCAATGGAAGTCTTAATTCATTTTCAATAACTCCTTGTTCAAACATATAAGCTTTAATGCCTGCAGGGTTATTTTCCTCATACATATAAGAATACCCTTCTACCAATAAATCGTTTAATCTTTTTGCCATGCTAAAATCTCCTGCCATACAATAACGAATCATATCGCTAAAAGGTTTAGGAAATGCATTTGCGGCAACACTAATCACGCCGTCCATGCCGCAAGCTATCTGAGCCATCACTATTTCGTCGTCACCACTCACTACTAAGAAATCAGTTGGGCGGTCTCTTAATATTTCAATCGTCTGCGCCATTTCTGGACCTGCTTCTTTTACGCCCGCAATATTAGGATGTGCCGCCAAACGTATAGTGGTAGCCGCTGTCATATTACGACCTGTACGACCAGGAACATTGTATAATAAAATTGGCTTTGGTGCCGCGTCTGCTAAAGCAATATAATGTTGGTATAAACCTTCTTGAGAAGGTTTGTTATAATATGGAGTTACGCTTAAAATAGCAACCACTTTTGATAAATCAAATTTGCTAAAAGACTTTATCACTTCTGCCGTATTATTTCCACCAATACCCACAACAATAGGCACTCTACTATTTACTTTATTCACCGTGCAATTAAACACTGCTAACTTTTCTTCGTCAGACAATACTACAGACTCCCCAGTAGTTCCTAATGTAACCACATAATCAACACCCCCTTGAATTTGGATATCAATTATATTTTCAAGTGCTGCAAAATCAATTGATTTGTCTTTCTTAAATGGGGTTACTAATGCAACTCCTGTTCCTTTTAGTGTTTGTCTTAACATAGTGATTAAAGATAATAATTTTATGCTTCTTCCCAAAAGCCCATTTTGCAATATTTTTCAATTCTGTCTTCTACTCTTTTTGCAGGATTGGTATTAATCACTTCTGCTAAAGCTTTTATAATATTTTCCTTTAACATTTTTGCAGCAGCATCATAATCCCAATGCGCTCCACCCACTGGCTCTGGAACAATTTCGTCAATCAATCCAAAACCTTTCATATCAATGGAAGTTAATTTTAATTGTTCTGCCGCTAATTCCTTCTTATCCCAGCTTCTCCATAAAATAGAGCTACAGCTTTCTGGAGAAATTACCGTGTACCAAGTGTTTTCCATCATCAAAGTCTTGTCTCCAACACCAATGCCTAAAGCTCCACCACTCGCTCCTTCTCCTATAATACATATAATAATGGGTACTTGTAAACGCACCATTTCGTAAATATTACGCGCAATGGCCTCTCCTTGGCCTCTTTCCTCCGCTTCTAGGCCTGGATAAGCTCCCGGAGTGTCAATTAGGCAAATGACCGGTTTATTGAATTTTTCGGCCAATTTCATCAGTCTAAGGGCCTTTCTGTACCCCTCAGGATTAGCCATTCCGAAGTTTCTTAGCTGCCTAGCCTTGGTATTGCTCCCTTTTTGCTGACCTATGACCATAACGGTATGGCCGTCTAATTCGGCAAAACCACCCACCATGGCCTTATCGTCCTTCACATTACGGTCACCATGTAATTCAACAAATTTGTCGAACATAAGGTGCACATACTTTAAGGTATAAGGGCGGTCTGGATGACGGCTTAATTGCACACGCTGCCAAGGTGAAAGGCTTTCTGTGATTGCTTTTCGCTTGTCTAATATAGATTGCTCCAGTTGTTTAACGGTAGCAGATAAATCAATTTTAGGATTCTTTTCAGCCAACTTTTTAGTGGCGTCAATTTGTTCATACAAGTCCTTAATAGGTTGTTCGAAATCTAAAAACTGTCTATTTGGGTATTCTGGCATATTGTTAGTTTGGGCTGTAAAAATAATACATGATTTTTTAATAAAAGATTTGTTTAAAAAACTTCTTTCCCCTTATCTTTGCAACCCGGAAACGAAAACGCTTCTGGGAAGTTCTTGGATCGGTAGTTCAGTTGGTTAGAATGCCGCCCTGTCACGGCGGAGGTCGCGGGTTCGAGTCCCGTCCGGTCCGCAAAAGCCTAAGTTTCAACAACTTAGGCTTTTTTGTGCCCAAAAATCACAATTTTTTTTGCTTTACTTCGATTTTAAAGGATATACTCTATTGAACGCCTCTTGTTTTAATTTAAATTCCTTTGCTAAAATTCTTATTGTTTCTTTTGAAAGACCTTTTTTCTTTTTAAGAATATCAGAAACCAACCCTTCACTAACGTCTAATAATTTTGCCAACTCAACGTTTTTCATTTTACGATTTTTCATTAAAGACTTCAATAACTCGACTGGATCATATTGATAAGAAATACTATTTTCAGCATCATATTTTTCAATTAACAAAGTAATCAAATCAATTTCATCCTTTACCGCTTTTGTTTTTACATTAGAAAATAAAAGTGTTTTAATCACTTTAGCATATTTATTATACTGACTATCGGATGCTATAATTGTATATTTTAATGTTTGCATAAAATGTCTGCTGTTAAAAAATAATGATAAAGTCTTTTGGAGTTTCCTAGTTAGACATTTTAATTTTCCAAATTAAATCCTCAAAGGATATTCTACTCCTTGAATTTTGTAGCACGAAGCTTCTTATATTTTTAGTGAAGATATTGTTGAAAAACCAGTAAATTAATAAATGAGAACTTTCTAATTAAGTGAAAAATGAAAATTGTTTATTTTTCACTTAATTAGATATTAA
>CANCAY010000006.1 GCA_947374225.1 Chitinophagaceae bacterium
ATTTGTAAATCAATTGTCCATTACTAGCTAATTGTTCGTCCAATGTCTCTAATAATATTTCATCTAAATTACCTGTTTCAGCTGCTTGTTTTAACACACTATTTCTTTGTAATAATAGTTTGTTATAGAGTATTAAATATTTTAAATAATCTGGATACAATTGGGATAATAAACTATCCATTAGTCTTCTTCTTTCCTCACTTGAACCAGTGATAATTTGAACATCATCTGGGGCAATCATAACACATGGAATTCGACCAATATGTTTTGACAATTTGGTGTATAATTCTTCATCGTAATAAAACTCTTTTTTTAAGTTTTCTCTAATGATACAAGTTATTGGAACAGTTTCTTCTTTAATGTTATAAATACCTTCTACACGCATCCCTTGATAAGCATGATGCACATTTTGAGCATCCGGTCGGTTAAAATAACTCTTGGTAAATGATAAGTAATAAAGTGCGTCTAATACATTGGTTTTCCCGGTACCATTGGGCCCAACAATTCCAACAATTCTATTAGTAAAATTGAAGCTTTTTTGAATATAATTCCTAAACTGAACTAGGGATAGTTGTTGAATACCTACCATGGCCGCAATTTACATAAGAAAAAGCTGTATTTTTAGTCAAATTTTCAAGGAAATGACCCTGATTAGTGAACAGCAGCTACCAAGCATCATAAAAAGATTAGCGCATCAGATTTTAGAAACCTATCCTGGCTTGACGAATGCAGTGATAGTAGGCCTTCAACCAAGAGGTGTATTTTTAAGTGACCGTATTGTGGCGGCTTTACACCAGGAACTGCCTGCAGAACAAGTTATTTATGGTAAACTAGACATTACTTTTTATAGAGACGATATAAGACGTGAACTTCATTTAGCGAATCAAACTGACTTGCCATTTAGTATTGAAGGCAAAACAGTGATTTTAATTGATGATGTATTATTTACTGGTAGAACCATTCGAGCAGCTTTAGACGCCTTATTAGCCTTTGGAAGACCCTCTAAAGTAGCTTTATGTGTGTTAGTTGACAGAAAGCCAAGTAGAGAATTACCAATTCAACCTGATTTTGCTGGTAAAGAAATGGATACTTTAACCCCATATAAGGTAAAAGTGAGATGGAAAGAACACGATGGAGTGGATGACGTGATCTTATTAGATCAATAATGGCATTGTTTAGTTGATAAAAATATATTAATTTCGTTTTTTAATGGCACTATCTACCAAACATCTTCTTGGTATCAAAGACCTCACCACTGAGGATATCCAACTTATTTTATCTACTGCAGGTCAATTTAAAGAGGTTTTACAAAGACCCGTAAAAAAAGTACCCACTTTAAGAGACGTCACTATTGTGAATCTTTTTTACGAAAATTCTACAAGAACCAGAATATCTTTTGAATTAGCTGAAAGACGTTTGTCTGCAGACACCGTAAATTTTACCGTATCAAGTAGTTCCGCCGCTAAAGGGGAAACCTTATTAGATACTGTAAACAATATACTTAGCATGAAAGTGGATATGGTTGTAATGAGACATAGTGCATCTGGCGCACCTCATTACTTGGCAAAACATATTGACGCTGCAATCATTAATGCTGGAGACGGAATTAATGAACACCCTACACAAGCATTATTAGATGCATTTTCAATGCAAGAGAAACTGGGAAAATTAGCTGGTTTAAAAGTGGCTATTATAGGTGACATCATGCATAGCCGTGTTGCTTTAAGTAATATTTATTTACTTAAGAAAATGGGCGCTGAAGTTATGGTATCTGGGCCACCCACTTTAATTCCTAAATACCTACAAGAGGCAATGGATATTAAAGTTGAATATAATATTGACAAAGCTTTGGCATGGTGTGACGTGGCTAATGTACTTAGAATACAATTAGAACGCCAAAATCAGCCTTTATTCTCATCACTAAGAGAATATAACTTAGCTTATGGCATAACCAAGAATCGCTTAAATAAGCTCAATAAAGAAATTTTAATAATGCACCCAGGTCCAATTAATAGAGGCGTCGAATTAGATAGCGATGTAGCTGATAGCGGACAATCTATAATTCTAGATCAGGTTGAAAACGGGGTAGCGGTTAGAATGGCTTGCTTATATTTATTAACAGGACGAACTAACCCAGCTTAACACATGCAAAGAATTTGCTTATTCCCCGGCACATTTGATCCTGTTACTTTAGGACATATTGATATTATAAATAGATCATTACCCTTATTTGATAAAGTTATTGTGGGCATTGGTATTAATGCCGCAAAAAATCCAATGTTTAGTGCAGAACAAAGAAAACAATGGTTTGAAGAAATTTACAAAGACGAGCCCAAAGTAGAAGCAGTCACATATGACGGACTAACTATTAAGTATTGTCAGTCTATTGGTGCAAGATTTATTTTAAGAGGAATCCGTTATGTGAGTGATTTTGAATATGAGAAAACCATTGCAGACGCTAATAGAACCATGGATAGACATATCGAAACTATCTTCTTAACAGGTGAACCTAAATATACTTCTGTCGCATCTACTATTGTTCGTGATATTATCAGAAATGGAGGAGATGCTTCTCCGTTTTTACCAGAAGCGGTTGTGGATTCTTTGAAGAAACTATTTTAGTCCGTTTTCAAATGCTGTCTAATCTGTTTTCAAATTCTTACTAATAAAACTAGCAATCACTTCTTTTATAGTATCGTAAGTATTATCTATACAATGAGCCGCATTGCCCATTGTATACCATTCAATTTTTTCTATGTCCTCTGAGGTTTGTGGAATTCCATCCTGCTCATTGGGAATTGTCATATGGAACCAATAAGTTCTTTTAATGACCTCTTCATTTAAATGGGTATCAAAATAACTATGATTTGTAAATTGTATCAATTCATGAAGTTGGATATTTTTAAGTCCCGTCTCTTCTTCAACCTCCCTCACAGCACAGCTCTGAATGGTTTCCCCTTCATCTAATTTTCCCTTGGGTAAGTCCCAAAAACCACGTCTAAATATCCATAAAATGGCTCCTTTAGGATTGGTAACGATTCCTCCTGCTGCTATTATCTGCTTTGGCATAAAAATGTGTATAGTATTTAGTAACTCTTTGGGTAATTCTAGGGTTTAGCAAGTATTTTCGCGTCATTAATAAAATGATTATGACGAACGAAAAAGCGGTAGCCGAAAAATTACTTCAAGTTGGTGCTGTAAAATTAAGCCCAAATAATTCATTTACATGGGCTAGTGGGTGGAAAAGTCCAATTTATTGTGATAATCGTAAAGTACTTTCCTTCCCATATGTACGTGATTTTATTAAAAGTGAAATGTGTAATGTCATTTTTGAAAAATTTGGCGATGCAGATATGTTAGCTGGAGTTGCAACTGCAGGAATTCCTTGGGGAGCAATGGCAGCAGATCAGCTGAAGCTTCCTTATATCTATGTTCGTCCAAAACCAAAGGAGCATGGATTAGGGAATCAAATTGAAGGGGCTTATGCGACCACTAATAAAATACTGGTAATTGAGGACTTAATATCTACAGGTAAAAGTAGTTTACAAGTTGTAGATGTGTTAAGAAATGCAGGATTAGAAGTAGTAGGTATGGTCTCTATTTTTACCTATGGATTTAATATTGCAGACGAAGCATTTAAAGCAGCCGGTGTCCCATTTTATTCTTTAACTAATTATGCAAGTTTGATTGACTTAGCTGTGGAAAAAGGCGAAATTGACGCTGCTACACAGGATACTTTAATGAAATGGAGAGAAAGTCCTTCTACATGGAATCAATAATTTGATTGGATGTTGATAGGAGATGATTCTTAATTAGTGCCTTTTAATACTTCTTTTAAGTTCAGTCTTTGTTCAGTAGTAAAGGAGATAGGTAGTTTTTTTGTAAAAAATCCCTTAGTTAATGTAGCGTCCCCTTTAACCGTAATTTTCATGGGTTTATTGAAAAGAATATCAATACTGTGTTTCATGATATTGGCTAATTCAACTTCCATTCTTGCAGGTAATTGAAAATCTGTATTAGCTGGAATATGATAAGCTGAATCTAAATGATATTTTGTAAAAGCTTGGTCATTAATAAATACTTCACAATCTAATTTCTGAAGTGTTAAAGCAAAATGGTTGGGATTTGTATATTCAAAATTGGCATTAAATACGTTCTTACCGAAACTCGCTTTTTCCACTTTAATGGATTTCATACCTTTAAAAACAAATGGCTTGGGGCTAGCACAACTTGCAAAAACAATAATTAGGCACAATAAAGAATATTTCAAGAAGTTCATTTTAAAAATTTATTAAAATTATTAGTTATTTGGGGATTGTGAAAATATATTTACATAACTATTTGTTAACTATGATCATTACAGACTTACCTTATTTTGGATCTATTAGCTTCTTACAAGAAGTGATTAAATCAGATATGATCTGTTTTGACAATAACGCTCCTTTTTCAAAAATGAGTTTTAAGAACAGAATGGTGATAGCAACTGCTCAAGGCCCCTTACATTTAACTATCCCCATAGTAGGAGGGAGGGATCAAAAAACGCCTTTAAATGAACTGTGTATTTCTTACGACACACCTTGGAACAAACAACATTTAAAAGCAATTGTGTCAAGTTATAAAAGATCTCCCTATTTTGAGTACTATCAGGCTAGTTTAGCGTCATTGTATGAATCCAAACCAGAAAAATTAATTGAATTTTTAATGACCTGTCATATTTGGATTCAACAACAACTAAAGGGTAAATGGGAAATACATTCAATGTCAGCATTACCTGAGTCAGATTTATTAAAATGGAATCGTGTGTTTCATACCTATTTACCTAAGAACTATGATACCATCGAAAACCCAATAAAGTATCAACAGGTATTTGAAGACAAAGTGAATTTTATACCCAATTTGTCAATTTTGGATATGCTTTTTTGTGTAGGAGGAAAACAAGCAAGTAATGTTTTAAAATCGCATGCCAATTTAAAATAACTGAGCACTATCTACTTGATTAAATGTTCCAGGATGCTTTTGTAGAAATTCTTTAGTCCATAACTCATATCGTTGGATCTCATCCCATTCTTTACTATTCATAATAAAATCGAAGGCTTCTTTCTGATTAGATGCTTGTGTTATTTTAGCATTTAAAATGTCTTTCTTAAATTGATAGCTTTTAAGAATAGATCTCAATACCAGTTTTTCAGCAAAATCAAACTCAATAGAATCTTTTTTCAAATCATAACTAGCAAATTGATTAATAGTTTCATGTTGCTTAAGCCATTGTAAGGTATGATCCACTATTTTATTGTAAGAAGAGATTGGACTGTTCATTTCTTTAATCAAAATTGCATTTGATTCTTTTGTGTCTTTAGTAAACACGGACTTTTTTGAAACAGTATAAGTAGCTCTTTTATGATCTTTTACATTTACTACAAAAATGGAAGCCGTCTTATCTTGAAAGGATTTATGTTTTTGAAGTAATATATTAGAAGGTTTTTCTGTGTTTTTTAAAGATGTCATTAACAACAGTTTACTTGAACTGTTATTTGTAGTAAAGAAAATAGTAAAAATTGATAATGCAGCTATGCAAATTAACTGGAAATATGATTTCGACGTTTTTACACTTAGATGGTTTATCTGTCTAATGCGAATTAATAATTCATTTTGCTTTGTTCTAAAATTTAAAATAAAATTATTATGAACTGTATTGGCCTCATGATTCGCAATAGTATATAAAAGTTTTGAATATTGAATTGGATTATTGGAATGTGCAACTACCCAACTATCACAAGCCATTTCTCGCTGAATATTAATCTGTTTAGTGAATAAATAAGAAATTGGATTACAATATAAAATGGTATGACAAGCTGAAACTAAAATATGTATAAAATAATCTTGTCGAATAATATGCGCAATTTCATGCAATAGTATTATTTTAATTTCGTCAATACTTAACTGATTACATAATGAAATAGGTAATAAAATGATTGGATCCAACCAGCCAAATGTAATAGGAGTATCTACCGAATCACTTAGTCCAATTTTATATTGATTGTTAATATTGAAGGTAGATTGAATCTGTTGATTCCAGTAATTAGCACTAGAATAATTTGCACTTTGTCGAATACCACTAAGTTTATTTAACTCATTTACACCTCTAACTATGAATATTAATAAGCATACAAAATATGCAATTCCTAAATAGGCAAAGTATTCATGCTCATTCCATTGTATAAATGAACTAGTAAAATTTACAATAGAATATGGGCTATTTAGAATTGAACTAATATTATGTGTAAACAATGCTACTAAAAACTGAATCAACCCACTGAATTCAAAAACGACTGCAATAATATATAATTGTTTAGCTGATAGCTTCGTCAAATATTGTAAAGCTTCATATACCAAATATAAAATGGCCATGAAACCAATATTATTTAAAACTGCATAAGGGATATTTGAGATGAAATACATTGCTAAAATTTATCACAAAAATTTTAATGACACTATTTTCCTTCTAGTTCTTCAATTAATTTTTTAATATCAATCAAGTCTTGTGGAGTAGGCTTATGTTTACCTAATGCTTGTAATACTAATTGTGAAGTGCTACCACTAAATAAAGTCTTAATCATTTTCCCTACATATTGCTCCTGTGCTTTTTCCTTTACAAAACTAGGGGTGTAAATATGTGTTTTAGCGGATTCATTTCTTGTTACTAATCCTTTCTCATGCATTATTTGCATCAACTTTAAGGTAGTAGTATAACCGACATCTCTTGTTTTTTGAACAACTTCATGGACCATTCTTACAGTTGCATTCTCATGTTCCCATAAAATACTCAAAATCTCTAATTCACTTTCGGTAGGTTTAAATTGCTTGCTCATAGTATTACGATTGTGTTCGTAATTTACGCATTATCCCAATAAAAAAGTCCCACAATTGTGGGACTTTTTGTTAAAGAGTTCTAAAATTTTAGACTCCATTATTTCTTTTTCAAATAAGACGAAAACTTTGCATTTTGCTCATCTGTTAATGCTTTACCATTTACAGTGATTTTACCGTCTTTAATTTGAATATTAACATTGTCAATTGGTGCAATACCTTCTTCCTGTAATGCTTGAACTAAAGTTTTAGTATTAGCACTGATAGTTACTGTTTTAGTTGAATCAGTAGTTGCTGCAGTAGAATCAGTTTGGATAACTGAAATTTCTACTGTTTGTGATTTAACTGGAGCAGCATCAGTACTGTGCATTTGCGCCAAAGTTGGAGCAATTACTAATGAAACAATAGACATCAATTTTATCAAGATATTCATTGAAGGACCAGATGTGTCTTTAAATGGATCACCCACTGTATCACCTGTTACAGATGCTTTATGTGGTTCAGATTTTTTATAGAACATCTCACCATTGATTTCAACACCTTTCTCAAAAGATTTTTTAGCATTATCCCAAGCACCACCAGCATTGTTTTGGAAAATTCCCATCAATACACCACTCACAGTTGCACCAGCTAAGAAACCACCTAAAGCTTCTGGGCCCATTGTGAAACCAATTAAAATAGGAGAGATGATAGTGATTGCACCAGGCAACATCATTTTCTTTAAAGACGCTTCTGTGCTAATAGCAACACATTTCTCATATTCTGGCTTACCAGTACCTTCCATAATACCTGGAATGGTACGGAACTGACGACGAACTTCTTCTACCATTGCCATTGCAGCTTCTCCTACAGCACGAATTGCTAAAGAAGAGAAGATGAAAGGGATCATTCCACCTACAAATAAAGCAGCTAAAACGTCTGCCTTGTAGATATCAATATGTTGATTATTTGGCATTGCTACACCTACAAAGGCAGCGAATAATGCTAATGAAGTTAATGCAGCAGAAGCAATGGCAAATCCTTTACCACTTGCAGCTGTTGTATTTCCTACAGCATCTAAAATATCAGTTTTCTCACGAACTTCAGCTGGTAACTCGCTCATTTCAGCAATACCACCAGCATTGTCAGCAATTGGTCCAAATGCATCAATTGCTAATTGCATAGCTGTTGTTGCCATCATACCTGCTGCAGCAATTGCTACACCATATAATCCTGCGCAATAAGATGCTCCGAAAATACCAGCAGCTAAAACTATAATAGGCATGAAAGTTGATTCCATTCCAATAGCTAAACCACCAATAATATTTGTTGCGTGTCCTGTACTTGATTGTTTGATAATACTCATTACTGGACGCTTACCCATTGCAGTATAGTATTCAGTAATGATACTCATTAAAGTTCCTACTATTAAACCTACAGCGATAGCACCAATAACTCCGTTTCTTGTAAACTCGATACCACGTAATGACATGGTCTCAGGTAAAATATTTGATACTAAGAAATAACAAGCAATAGCTGTTAAAATCATAGAACCATAATTGCCCATATTCAAGGCTTTTTGTACAGTAGCAGTATTCAAACCAGCGTTCTCACTGATACGTACAAAGAATGTTCCAATAATTGATAATAAAATACCTACACCTGCAATTAACATTGGTAATAAAATTGGAGACAATCCACCAAATGCGTCCACCAATTTACCACCGCCAACAGCTGTAACTTCTTGTCCTAAAACCATTGTTGCTAAAACTGTTGCAACATAAGAACCAAATAAATCGGCTCCCATACCAGCAACGTCACCAACATTATCTCCTACGTTATCTGCAATAGTAGCAGGGTTACGAGGATCGTCTTCTGGAATACCTGCTTCTACTTTTCCTACTAAGTCAGCTCCAACGTCTGCTGCTTTAGTATAGATACCACCACCAACACGCGCAAATAACGCGATTGACTCAGCACCTAAAGAGAATCCAGTTAAAACTTCTATTGTACGAAGCATTTCAGAAGGATCACCGTTTACGTAGAACATTTGCTTTAATAAAAGAAACAATCCACCTAAACCTAATACTGCTAATCCAGATACGCCTAAGCCCATCACAGATCCTCCAGTAAATGATACTTTCAATGCACGTGCTAAACTTGTTTTTGCTGCTTGCGCAGTTCTAACGTTTGCCTTTGTTGCTACTTTCATTCCAATATAACCGGCAGTTGCACTAAATACAGCACCGATAATAAATGAAATTGCAATGCTCCAATGACTCTCAGCATTTTTAGTAGCCATAAAGCCTAATAATAAGGCTACAATTACTACGAAATATCCTAAGATTTTCCACTCAGCTTTTAAGAATGCCATAGCACCCTCAGCAATATATGTGCTGATTTCTTTCATTCTCTCATTACCAGCATCCTGTTTAGATACCCAGTTGAATTTCAATAGGGTATACAATAAACCAACGATACCCATTGCCGGAACGGCATAAAATAACAAATCTTTCATAAGCAATAATATATATACTTTAAATTACGAATAAGGTCTGCAAAAATAGGGTGAAAAGCCCAAAAAACGCGCAAAAAAGCCAATTTTACTCAACTAAAGAGGTAGTATCCTCCTTGCCCGTAAAAATGGACGCTATTTCCTTGCCTTTGTAGATAGACTTATTAAATCTATTACCGAGAATGATAATAGTAGCCGTTTCTCCAATTAGACGAGTAAATACCGTGTTATTGCCATGCCACCAGCCATTATGATAGATCAAACGTTCTTCATTAGGCTTGGTTAAAATACGCCAGCCTAAACCATAATTATGCCAATACTTATTAGTAGGACTCTTTGGCTCATAAGCCATTTCCAAAGTAGCAGGTGCTAAAAATGTACCTTCCGTTAATGCTTTATCCCATAAATAAAGGTCTCTAACTGTGCTGTATACATTCTTATCTCCATAAATACAGTCGTATTTCTCAATTCTATAAGGTTGCATTTTAGCATTATAGGATGGCGTGTATTTATTAATTGTCTTCGCACTAAAAATATATGAATTGTTCATTTTCAAGGGTTTGAAAACTGTTTCATTCATATAAGTAGGGAAGTCAGTACCTGTGATTTTTTCTATAATAAGGGCCAATAGTACATAATTCGTGTTACAGTATTTAAACACTCTGTCAGGATTAGCAGCAGGAGCGGGGTGTCTAGTAATCATGAAATCTAAAACGTCCTGATTGTTGTAGATGCCAGTTTTGAAAGGTGCATCATTACTTACTAATTGTAATTTCTTAACCCATCTTCCTCTCTTATTTTTAATTCTAATAGAAATATACTTTCGGGTTTCCATGAAATAAGTATAATCAGGTAAACCGCTTCTATGAGAAAGTAATTCCTCAATAGTAACGTCTGCATAAGGAAACTTAGGTAAATATTGAGATACCGGTGCTTTTAAATCCAATTTCTTTTCTTCCCATAATTTCAAAGCCACCATTCCAGTAAATGTTTTAGAAACAGATGCCAAATGAATAGGAGTCTCCGCTAATATCAAGGATTTGTCGTTATAGTTAGCATAACCTTTATAATCTTCAAAAATGATCTCTCCGTTTTTTGCGACTAATATTTGACCACTAAAGCCACGATTACCTAAAAGTTTCTCATATTTGGCTTTTACTTCATCTGCATATTTAGACTTGTCATTTGCTGAAAGCTTATTGTATACAAAAGGTATATTTTCTGTATTATCAAGGCTTCTAGGTCCTTGACTAGTTCCACAAGAGCAGCTAATAATAAAAAAGGTAAATAAAAGTGAAATTCTGACGATCATCTGTTAGTAATTAAGGGTATACAAAAATAACGCAGAATTGCTACAATTTATTGTTAATGAAGGGCAAAGAGCGAAAAATATTTTAGCTTTGCAACATGAGTAGCATTTTTAACACCAGTTATCCAAAGGACAAAATCAAGGTTTTATTTTTGGAAAATATTAGCGACAAAGCAGTTCAATATTTTAAAGAACAGGGATATACAGATGTGAAAAAAGTATCGGGAGCTTTAAGTGAGGAAGATTTAATCAAAGCAATTAAGGATGTTCATATTTTAGGAATACGATCAAAAACATTTATTTCAAAGAAGGTCTTAGATAGTGCAAAGAAATTACAAGCAATTGGTTGTTTCTGTATTGGCATTAATCAAGTTGACCTTAAAGCTTGTAAGCAAAAAGGAATTGCAGTATTTAATGCCCCTTACAGCAATACGCGTTCGGTAGCAGAATTAGTAATTGGATCTTCCATTATGTTGATTCGTAAAATTATTGATAAAAATAAATCAGCGCACGAAGGTCTTTGGAACAAAGATGCAAAAGGCAGTTTTGAAATGCGAGGAAAGACAATGGGAATTTTAGGATATGGTAATATTGGGACACAGTTGAGTATCCTAGCAGAAGCGATGGGTATGAAAGTGAAATTCTATGATGTTGAAACTAAATTACCGCTAGGAAATGCACAGTCTGTAAAAAGTATTAAGGACCTAGTAAGTAGTTCTGATATTATTTCATTGCATGTCCCAGACACCAATCAAACAAAAAATTTGATAAGTAAGGAAGTCATCAAACAATTTAAGCAAGGATCTATATTAATAAATTATGCACGAGGTGAAGTGGTTGATTTGGACGCTTTAAAAGAAGCATTAAAGAGTAAACAAATTTCAGGAGCAGCTATTGATGTATTCCCTTGGGAACCTGAAAAAAATGGAGATGCTTTTGAAACACCATTACAAGGATTATCCAATGTAATTCTAACTCCACATATTGGAGGGTCTACCGAAGAAGCACAAGAAAATATAGGAGAGGATGTAAGTATTAAATTATACCAATACCTTGAAAGAGGAGTCTCTAATGGCTCCCATACAATTCCTTCAATAAGTTTACCGCCTGTAGATGGCGCTCATCGTATATTACATATTCATAACAATGTACCAGGTGTATTAAGCGCTATCAATACTGCATTGTCTAAGAATAAAATAAATATTGTAGGGCAATATTTAAAAACGAATGAAGATATTGGATATGTGGTTTTAGACGTTGAATCTAAACTATCTAAACAAGCGATTGCTTTACTAAAAGAAGTTAAACATACCATTAGAGCGAGAATGTTATATTAAAGATTGAAACTTATTTTCGATAACATTGCTGTGATTTCATTTTCATCAACACCAGTGAACAACATTTTTTCCTGCATAGTAGGTTGATTAAAAATCATATTAGACGGGAACATTTTTCTTGCAGAACTATGTATTTCTTTTGCGCCAGTAGTTTGAATAATATGGTCAATATTATTTGCACGAACCCCACTACCTGGCATAATAATAATTCTATCCCCAGCTTGATCTACTAATTGTTTTAAGATTGGCAATGCATCATTTGCATTAGGAACTTGACCACTAGTTAATATTCTTTTACAACCAGTTTGAATAATCGCTTCCACCCCTTTTACCGCATTGTTACATCTATCAAAAGCCCTATGAAAAGTAATTTCCATTGCTCCTGCTATTTCAACTAATTCAGAAGTACGATCTATGTCAATGGAACCATCACTATTTAATAAACCAATAACTGCTCCAGGAAAATCTAGCGCTTTTATCATTATTAGATCTTCCTTCATGGATTCAAACTCGTAGGTTGAATATAAAAAATCTCCTCCTCTTGGTCTAATGATAGGGAATACTGGAGTAGTGGCTAATTTAGCTAAAACTTGTAATGCGCCATAAGATGGAGTAGTACCACCTTCCTGTGGGTTCTCACAAAACTCAATCCTATCAGCACCAGCATTCATTGCTTGTAAAGCCGACTCAATATTAAAAACCGCTATTTCTAATAATATAGATTCTGACATAAATTTTTAATTCAATTTTAAACTAAGCGCATACCATATAAAAATTATACGATAGAAATAAATTATACAACAGAAATAAAAGAAGACTCTAGTAGTTGACTTCCATCTTTAGTTTGTACTGCATAATTAAATCCATTATGCAATGCAAATGCACCATGTTCGCCTTTTTTATTGATAGCAACAAAACATACTTGAATAGTAGCCGCTTTTTCTTTTTTTATCTTATTAATTTTTTCTACTACTAATCTGCAAGCTTCTTTAGGTGACTTTCCTTGACGCATCCATTCTACTACGGCACTTGCGCCTGCAACACGAATAACGTCTTCTCCCTGTCCTGTAGCGACCACTGCGCCCACTTCATTATCAACATATAATCCAGCTCCAATTATAGGAGAGTCCCCCAAACGACCACGCATTTTAAATCCAGCGCCACTTGTAGTACAACTTCCAGATAAATTTCCAAATTTGTCTAAAGCCACCATACCAATAGTATCATGATTCCAGTCGCCATTCTCAAATCTTTTTGGAGCAGCATAAGCAGCATCATTTTGATGTGGTTGAGACTGTCTTTCTACATTTATAATTGGTTTATAGGTAGAAGTTTTTAACCAATTATCATATGCTTTTTGTGCGTCAGGTGACAAAGCTCCAGACTCTAAAGGAAATCCCTCTGATATAGCAAATTGTTGTGCACCTTCACCCACTAACATTACATGTGGTGTTTTTTCCATTACACGACGTGCTACAGAAATAGGATGTTTTATCCTTTCTAAGAATGCCACACTACCACAATTATATTGATGATCCATAATAGAAGCATCTAAAGTCACATGACCGTCTCTATCCGGATTGGCAGCTAAACCAACACAACATCCAATTTCATCTTCGGTTACCATTACCCCTTGCTCTACCGCATCCAGCGCAGTTCCACCTGCAACTAATACTTTCCATGCAGCCGCATTTGCATTTACTCCTGCGTCCCATGTAGATGCTACTAATGGTTTTATTACTACGCCAGCGTCTTTGCCAATAAAATTAGGTATTGAAAAACTGGTTATTCCTAAACTACTTAAATTTATAAATCCTCTTCTATTCATTTCCTTCATATTTCTATTTTTACCATTTCAAGATACGAACAATGTGCTTATTTTCTGTACTTTAGTGATTAATTATGCAAGCAATATTTGAACAATATGATTGGGAAGTTTTAGACTATCAATTACTACAACAAGGACTAATAAATAAAACCTTTGTAGTAAAAACTAAAACTGGGGACTTTATTTTACAAACCATCAATCATGAAGTATTTAAAAATCCTAAAGCAATTGATTTTAATATCAATTTAATTGGATCTTTTTTAAATAAAAACAACCCCAATTATTTATTTACACATTTAGTGACTAATAAAAATGGGGAGACCCTTACCATTTTAAATGGAATTTATTATAGAGCTTTTTTAAAAATAGAGGGGCATGCTTTAACTGTTCTAGAAAATGCAAATCAAGCCAATCAAGCTGCCGCGCAATTTGCAAAATTTACACAGGAATTAATCAACTTGGACGTTACACAATTACAAATAACCATTCCAGACTTTCATAACTTAAGTTTAAGGTATACGCAATTTGCAGATGCTATTCAAGCTGGAAATGCGTCTAGAATTTCCCATTCAAAAGAAGCCATTGCTTATTTACAATCTCAGCATGACCTGGTTAAAACTTATGAGCAATTCATTCTGCACAAAGATGTAAAACAAAGAGTAACCCATCATGACACCAAAATTAGTAATGTATTATTTAATAAATCAGACGAAGCAATATGTGTAATTGATCTTGACACAGTAATGCCTGGTTATTTTATAAGTGACGTG
Organism: Chitinophagaceae bacterium; assembly: GCA_947374225.1. Taxonomy (GTDB): domain Bacteria; phylum Bacteroidota; class Bacteroidia; order Chitinophagales; family Chitinophagaceae; genus Sediminibacterium. Next base: position 14,606 of record CANCAY010000006.1, read on the forward strand.
GGGGATATGTGTCGAACTTATTTATGCAAGGTATCAGAAGAAGAAAAAAATTTAGACTTAGTTACCATTGAACCTAACAGATGGGAGGCATTACAACAAGGTTATTTATCAAATATGGGAAAGCATTTATCTGCATTTGAATTAGATCATTTTTCATATAGTGGTCAATTTATGATTTATATGCAAGCATTAAGATTTTTAACAGACCACTTGAAGATGGATGCCTACTATGGCTCAAAATATGAGGGCCAGAATTATATTCGGGCCCTCAATCAAATTGAACTCTTAAAAAGATTCAACGAAATTATTTAGTTTTAAATCACTTTCAGATTATTTAAACTTTGTAATTTGTTATTAGTCTCTATAAGTTAACGCTGGTAAACGATCTCCTAATAAAGCTTTGTATTGATAATCCCCTTTTTGCTTTTTAAACTCTTCTTTTGCTTTTTCTATAATTGCAGGCTTTGTAAATAAGTCAATAGCAGTCATTGCCATCGTCTTAGAAGCGTTTAACATCCCTTTTGCAGCAATTTCTGTTGCTCCACATGCTACAGCTTGCCAACTATGTGCTGGCGTTCCTGGAACCCATGTTGCAGTACTTAATCCAACTGTTGGAACCATATAACTTACATCGCCCACGTCTGTTGATCCACCACCTGAACTCATTTCAATTTTTAAAGGAAATACTTTTCCTGCATCGTCGATAGGAGGGATGGTTCCCAATAGACTAGTTTGTAATTTTTTTGCAAATTCAATTTCAGATGGGGTATATGTAACACCTCCAACTTCTTCCAAATTAACCTGCATAACGTCTGCCAAGGTTTTATTCAATAATAAATCATGAGTTCCGTCTATCACTTCAAATTTCATAGAAGTACCTGTTCCTAAAGCAGCGCCTTCGGCAGCTTTAACTACTCGATCAAAAATGGACACCACTTGAACTCTTTTAGGATGACGCACATAGTAAAAAACTTCCGCATAGTCTGGAACTACATTTGGTGCTTTTCCACCATTGGTAATGACATAGTGAATCCTTGTTTCCTGAGGAATATGTTCACGCATCATATTCACCATATTATCCATTGCTTCCACCGCATCTAATGCAGAGCGACCTTGTTCTGGTTGTGCAGCAGCATGTGCAGAGATTCCATAAAAACGAAATTTTGCCGACTTATATGCCAATGCACTTTTCATAGTTACTTCGTTCTTATTACTAGGATGCCAATGAATTACCGCATCAACATCATTGAATAAACCAGCACGCACTAAATACACTTTACCACCACCACCTTCTTCTGCAGGACTTCCGTATACTTTGATGGTTCCTTTTATTTTACCAGACTCAATTAATTTCTTAATGGCAATTCCAGCTGAAACCGACGCCGTCCCAAAAATATCATGTCCACAACCATGACCTGCGTTTTTACCTGCAATAATTGACTTCTCTGGAATCCCTTCCTGAGACAAACCTGGCAATGCATCGAATTCTGCCAAGATTCCAATTACCGGTTTCCCAGAACCATAAGTAGCCATAAAAGCTGTTGGCATTCCTGCAACCCCTGTTTCAACTTTGAAACCAGCTTCTGTTAAATGAGCCACGTGCAAGGCAGCACTCTTATTTTCCTTAAACCCAACTTCGGCATAATCCCATAATTTAAGACTGGTTGCTTTGTCGCTAGGCCATGCATTGTTTAAAATGTTTTTGGCAGTCTCTTTAGCTAATTTTATAGAACCCTCAATGTTTGCATTTTGAGATTTTACATTTTGAGATTGCCCCGAAATTAGGAGACTTAATAAAAGGGTAGTGGACGCTATTTTTTTAAAAGGCATAAATTGTATTATAATATTAATTTATATGTTTATTGCTAGAAAATATCGTTCATTGCAAAATCGGGTTTTCTATTTTTCCATTTACCACGAGTGAAGTCTGGAATTTCTTGAACCTGTCCATGTTCAGCAATTGACTTTTCAGAAAGTGGGGTAACAGCATACCAGGTAGCTAAGTCATAAACATCTATAGGAAAAGGAACTTTCCTTTTGATGCATTCAATAAATGCATTCTCAACAAAGAAGTCCATTCCACCATGTCCAGAACCTTCTGCATCTTTCTCATATTTCTTCCAAAGTGGATGGTCATGTTCTTTTAAATAGGTCTCAGGGTTTTCCCATTGATGCGCTTTTGGAGAAATCCCTTCTATATATATATGTCCCGCATTTAAAGCACCCGAACTAAAGTCCTGCCATAAGCCCTGAGTTCCTTGAACCCTGAATCCTAAGTTATAGGGACGTGGCGAATTGGTGTCGTGTGTTAATATAATAGTCTCTCCATTAGTAGTCTGCAATTGTGTAGTAACTATGTCGCCTAGTTTAAATTTTAATTTCGCATTAGGATGATTATCACCGCCTTGTGGATGGTTAACTATATATTTATGTAAACCTCTTGCCTTAGTTGCGACTGAAGATAAATAAGTCAATCTATTCCCTCTATTAATATCCACCATCATAGCAACTGGTCCTAATCCATGAGTTGGATATAACTCTCCGTTTCTATATAAAGAATGATTGGTTCTCCATTTAGCTTCACTCAAGCCTTTTTCTCCAAATTCTACACCAGAATTATAGGCAGTTATGCCATTATTGAACTTAACACCTCTTAAATCGTGCTCATATCCACCTTGTAGATGCAATAATTCCCCAAACATACCTTTTCTAACCATATTATAAACTGCCAATACATCACGTCTATAACACACATTTTCAAGACACATAACAGGTATACCTGTCTTTTCACTTGCATTCACTATATCCCAACAGTCGGTTAACTTAATTGCTCCACAAACTTCAACACCAGGAATAATACCGTTTTTCATTGCTTCCAGGGCTTGTGGAATATGCCATTCCCAAGGTGTAGCTATTATAACTGCATCTATATCAGTACGTTGTAAGAGTTGTTTGAAGTTCTCATTCCCATTGCTATATTCTACAGCCGCTGGTCGTCCTGCATCTTTCAATATCTTTTGAGCATCTGCCAACATCGCTTTATCTGGATCTGCAAAAGCTACAATTACGGTATCAGTTCGTTGACAAAGCATTTCTAAATGGTTTTGACCACGGTATCCGGTACCAATAATAGCAACTCTAACTTTATCCATTTTAGCACTGGATTGAGCTTTAATTACTTGAGGACTTAAACCTAATGCCATAGTTGTAAGACCTGCGTCTTGTACAAACTTGCGACGTGATAAAGGATTCGACATAGTATTTACTTGTTTATCAATTAAGGATGAATTTTATGATTAAATATACTAAACTTCTTGAGATGATTCAAGGCTCCACTAGACATTGTTTAATAGAAATAATTCTCGAATACTAATAGGTATACTTAGGTAATTACACAATGATTCTTCTGATATACGATCTGATATACGAATGCTTAACATTATTGATTACTACAATTAGACACTTATTCTAGATCTAAAATGTCTAATTTGAATGTATATTATTACTTATAATTAACATTATGTTAAATAGACTATTTAAACAAATGCATCTATTAGCCTACTATGTTCCAGTTATGACATAGCATATATGATTGATGCCTATGCCTTAATATTATAAACAATTTTACATGTAGCTTTATGCTAACAAATCATATAATTAAAATTTAAATAATCACTTAAACAATGTCCTATATGAAAAATAAATCTAAGAATTCCCTCATTTTGAACCTCACTATTTTGGCTGTTTTGTCCACTAATTTAACTCCTATATTTGCTCAAGATTGCAAGGTTTTAGACCCCAATTTTGTTGGTGTTTACGAAGGAAATTGTAAAAATGGCAAGGCAGATGGCAAAGGTAAATCCATAGGAAAATACATTTATGAGGGTGATTTTAAAGGTGGCTTCCCCCAAGGATTAGGCAAAATGTCCGACTCCACTGGGTCCATTATCCATAGTGGTTATTGGAAAAAGGGCGTATTTATAGGTGAATATGAACATCCTTATAATTTAGTAAATAAGACTTTTATGGTGAGTTCGGTGACCATTTCAGCCGATCCAGCCACTCCGCCACATAGCACAATCGAACTTAATATGGAGAGTGTTTCGGGTGGCGCATTCAATGTACATGGTGAAATTCCCAAGCCAACCCTGTCAAACGCTAACTTTCAATTAGGCTCCTACCAGAATTTATCGGCTATTACCAGCCAGCAAAAACGTAATACCTATGTGTTCCAAAATGTGATTTTCCCAGCACATGTGATATTCAAAATTGGCAATGAGGAAGTTCAGATTGAATTCAATGAGGCTAAAAATTACAAAGTTTTCGTAACTACAAGAGATTAATATACTTCAAGATAGTTCTATAAAAAAGGCCTTCTATTGCTAGAAGGCCTTTTTTATGATTTATATAGAAACTATCGACTATTGGTATTTGTCGTGTAATTTGTCATAATAATTGAATTTTGCATCAAACTCATCTGAAGCTTTTTGATCCTTACCGCGAGTTTTGTCACGCTTATAAGAATACAATGTTGCTAAAAAGTCTACTGATCTTGATAAGATATTCTTTTCAATTCTTTCTACTTTTTCTTTGTCTTTTAAGCTATTGAATGCTTTTTCAATCCATTCAATAGATGCATCAACTTTCTCCTTGATCTTTGGCTCTAATACAATATTCAATTTTTTGATTGAATCTTGTTGCGCTTTAAATGCTGCATCAAAAGCTAATTTCTTTTTAGGGTCCTTTGGAGCTACTGGTTTGTTAGCATTTAAAGTTTGTAATGACTTAATGTTTTCACCTGTTTTCTCGTCTAACATAGTGAATTGGTTATAATAACTAATACCAGCATTAAATGCAGCAGCAAAATTCTTATTGTTTAATGAAAATGCTTTCTTATAAGCATCTGCTGCTTTTAAAACATACATTTCATTTGTTGCAGCACTCGCCTCTTCACTTTTACCTGTCATAAATGCATCACCAAACATTAAACATTCAGTCTCTGTAATTGTACCTGCCGCTACTTGCTCATCATATAATTTGATTTTTTCTTCCATAGTATAATTCTTCTCGATATACTCAGATTTGAAATCAAACCAGTTTTCTTTAGGATATGCAGCTTCTGTAGTAGCTAATAAAGCATCAAAATTTGCTTTATCTTTTTTAGCAATATACTGTAACAAAACAAACTTGTAAACGTCCATAACGTCTGCAGTCTTAATATTAGCGTCAATTAAACGCTTATAGTAAATAACAGTTTGGTCTGTATTACCTGCATTTTGATTTGCAAAACCAGCATACATTAATGAAGTAGTATCAAATTTTTGTTTTGTAGAAGCCCATCCTTGTGTGAATATGATATCACTATATTTTACAGCATCATTAAAGTTTGAAGAAGCAACTTTCCAATTTTTTTCATTGAAAGCAGCTACCCCATCTCTAAAGTTTTTTAAATATAAATCAAAGAAAGGTTCAGTTCCATTCTCTTTAGCAATTGCTAAACTAGGATCTGCAACTATATAAGCATCAATAGCTGTTTTTACTTCTGCAATTGCTGTTGGATTTTTAGCAGCGTCTTTTGAAAGACCACTATAAATTTTTGCTTTCCAAAAATAACCTTCTGCAGAAGTCGCAGCAGTTGGCTTTTTAGCAACAATTTTATCATAATCTGCTTTTGCAGCGTCATATTGATTGATTAAAACACTTGTTTGAACTTTTTTGAAGTCTTGTGCATTGGCTACAAATGCAACCATGATTATTGCCAACACTCCGATGATCTGTTTCATATTAGTATGATTTGAATGATTGAAAGTAAAGTTATTAATTATTATGCTTCTGGGTTAGTTTCTGGTTCGATATTTGATGCGTCTTCAGTAGCTGAATTATCAGTGGTATCTGTTGTAGTATCATTTTCGCCGTCAGACGATACATTTCCTTCAACATCAGACGCTGTTGCGTCTTCTTCACCTTGATCTCCAATTTTTGAAGTTGCTGCAATCTCATCTCCCTCGTCTAAACGAATTAATTTTACACCCTGTGTTGCTCTACCCGCTTCACGAATTTCATTGATACTTGTTCTAATTGTTACTCCTGATTTACAAGTAATAATTAAATCATCAGACTCAACCACATCCATTAAACCAACTAGACTACCAGTTTTTTCTGTAACATTGATTGTTTTAACACCTTTACCACCTCGATTGGTGATTCTGTAGTCGTCAATTGGAGTACGTTTACCATATCCTTGTTGACTTACTACTAATATGGTACGGTCTTTGTCCTCTCTGTTTATACAAACTAATCCAACCACTTCGTCTGTTGCATCGTCCACTTCAATTCCTGCAACACCAATAGCACCACGTCCTGTTGGTCTTACTTTTTCCTCAGGGAAACGAATCGCACGTCCAGACTTAATAGCCATCATGACTTCATTATTACCGTCCGTTAAACGAGCTGCTAATAATTCATCTCCTTCGTTAATTGTGATAGCGTTTACACCACTCACTCTTGGACGACTAAATTCTTCCAAACAAGTTTTCTTGATGATACCTTTTTTAGTACATAAGATGATATAATGATTGTTCACATAATCCTTGTCTGCCAAATTACGCACTTCAATAATTGCTTTCACTTTATCGTCTGGAGGTAATTGAATTAAATTCTGTATGGCTCTACCCTTACCTGTTTTTTCTCCTTCTGGAATTTCATAAACACGCATCCAGAAACATCTTCCTTTTTCAGTGAAGAATAACATAGTATCATGCGTTGATGCAATGAATAAATGTTCTACAAAATCCTCTTCTCTTGTCTTAGAACCAATGGCACCTCTTCCTCCTCTTTTTTGAGAACGGTATTCTGAAACTGAAGTACGTTTGATATATCCTAAATGTGAAATGGTAATAACCACGTCTTCTTCTTCAATTAAATCTTCAATACGCATCTCGTCCGCTAAGTATTGAATTTCAGTTTTACGTTCGTCTCCGAATTTTTCTTTAACTTCTAGTAATTCTGTCTTAATTAATTCAAAACGTAAATATTCACTACCTAATAATTCTTTTAATGAAGCAATTAAAACCATTAAATGATCAAACTCTTCTTTAATTTTTTCACGCTCCATTCCAGTTAAACGTTGCAATCTTAATTCTAAAATTGCTTTAGCTTGAATTTCGCTAATACCCCATCCTGCAGTGATTAACGCCTCTTTTGCTGCTTCAGGATTTGCAGAACTTCTAATTAATCGAATCACTTCATCTAAGTGGTCTAATGCAATTAAATATCCTTCTAAAATATGTGCACGTTCTTCTGCTTTTCTTAATTCATATTGCGCACGACGAATAACTACTTCCATTCTAAATTCGATGAACTCGGAAATTAAATCCTTTAAGTTCATGATTTTTGGTCGGCCCTTAGTTAACGCTACGTTATTAATACCGTAACTAGTTTGTAGTTCGGTAAACTTATATAATTGATTGATAATTACCTGTGCAACTGCGTCCTTCTTCAATTCAATAACAATACGAGTTCCTTCTCTTTTGTTACTTTCATTGTTTACATGCGAAATACCTTCAATTGATTTATCATTCACTAATTGACCAATACGGTCCGTTAAATTATCACGGTTAACTTGATATGGAATTTCATGAATTACAATTAATTCACGTCCATTCGCTTTGGTTTCAACGTTACATCTTCCACGTAACACAACACGACCACGACCTGTCATTAAACCTTGCTTCACGCCTTCCATTCCATAGATGATACCGCCTGTAGGGAAATCGGGTGCCTTCACAAATTCTATTAATTCTTCAATTGTGATTTCTCTATTGTTGATATAGGCAATACAGCCATCCACTACTTCATTCAAATTATGTGGCAACATATTGGTTGCCATACCTACTGCAATACCAGAAGATCCATTCACTAATAGTTGAGGGATTCTTGTTGGCAATACACTAGGTTCTTGTAAACTATCATCAAAGTTTAATTGGAAATTGACAGTGTCTTTTTCCAAGTCATCCAACATAGCTTCAGAGATTTTCATCAAACGAGCTTCCGTATAACGCATAGCTGCTGGAGGATCACCATCTTGGTTACCAAAGTTACCCTGACCGTCAACTAATTTGTAACGCATTGTCCACTCCTGCGCCATACGTACTAAAGTGTCATAAATAGCAGTATCACCATGCGGGTGAAACTTACCCATTACTTCACCGACAATACGGGCAGATTTTTTATAAGGCTTATTGCTGTTGTTTCCTAACTCATGCATCGCAAATAAAACTCTACGGTGAACTGGTTTAAAACCATCTCTCACATCAGGTAATGCACGACCTACAATAACTGACATAGAGTAGTCAATGTAAGAAGTTTTCATTTGTTCCTCAATGTTTACCCTTATGACACGGTCATTGTCCTGGGTTGCTTCTAAGCCTAAATTTTCTTCCATAAATATTACTTTCTTTGAGTCCAGTTTTTTGTCCAAATTGGCACAGAACCGACTATGTACGAAGATAACTTTTCACCTCCTTTTTTCGACCAATTTTCTGCTATTTTTATGACCCTTTTATCCACAGTTGTGGGTAAGAAATACTAACTTTAAAGTGTGGATTTTTAATGACTTATACATGATAATATGGCAATTCAAATTTTGATCATTGGGGCTGGAAAATCAGCTACTGTTTTAATCAATTATTTACAACAAAAAGCAGTAGAAAACGATTGGTATATTGTGCTGGCAGATGCAGATGCAACCATAGCCGCTAATAAGTGGAAAAATGCTCCAAATGGACATACTATTGGCATAGACATTGAGGATAAAGAGCAACGTAAAGCTTTAATTGCCCCGGCTACCATTGTGATCTCCATGCTCCCTGCAGCACTTCACTTTTTAGTGGCAAAAGACTGCTTGGCACTGGGTAAATCATTATTTACGGCTTCCTATGTAGACGATAATATGAAGTCAATTGCACAAGAGATTCAACATAAAGATTTATTGTTTGTCTGTGAAATGGGATTAGATCCCGGTATTGACCACATGAGCGCCATGGAGCTCATAGATAGAATAAAACAAAAAGGCGGGCAAATTACGGGGTTTAAATCCCATTGCGGAGGTTTAATCGCGGCTGAATCAGATACAAATCCTTGGCATTATAAAATTAGCTGGAATCCTCGTAACATCATTTTAGCTGGAAAAGCAGGTGCTATATATATCGAATCTGGTGAAAAAAAGACAATTGATTATAATTCCATCTTTACAACCACCCCAATTATTACTATTCCTACTATTGGTAATTTGACTTACTACCCCAATAGAGATTCGCTGGCATATATGGAAACTTATGAGTTACAAGGCATCCCAAATTTTGTAAGAACTACATTAAGACATGCTGAATTTTGTAAGGGCTGGAATGCTATTGTTCAATTACAATTAACAACTGAAAATACGTTCAGTAGAGATGAAAAATTAACAATTATACAATGGATGGATCAGCATATCGAACAAAACAATTTACAAATAGTTTTAAAAACCTTTTGCAATGACCCAATTATTGAAAATCAATTAGAATATTTAGAATTGGATAGAGACCTTGTAATTCCACTAAACCTTAATACTAATGCAAGTATTCTTCAATGGATTTTAGAAGATAAATGGAAATTAGTACAGTCAGATATGGATATGGTTGTAATGATGCATGAAATAAATTATACTCTAAATAATAAAGCATATTTAGTGCAAAGTAGCATGGTACTAAAGGGTAAGAATGAATTAGAAACAGCCATGGCAACTACAGTTGGATTACCATTAGCAATGGCCGCATGCGCTTATTTACAAGGAGAAATTAAATTAACTGGATTACAAATTCCTACTACGCCTATTATTTACAAACCCATTTTAAAGCGTTTGGCAGCAGCTGGAATTGAATTCCAAGAATCAGAAATTAAGTTATAAACTCGGATCCCACTCATAGTCTAATTGACGCTTGTCTAAATTAGCAGCTACAATTTTGATCTTGATTTTGTCTCCCATACTAAATTTACGTCCAGACCTAGACCCTACTAAAGAGTAGCTTGATTCAATATGCTTAAAGTCATCAAATTTTGACAAGGTAGTAATGCTTACCAATCCTTCACATTTATGTTCTATAGTTTCCACCCAGAATCCAAATGTAGATACACCACTAATTACTCCTTCAAAAACATGACCAACATAGTCACGCATGAACTCCACTTGTTTGTATTTGTTAGAAGCTCTTTCCGCTTCCATTGCTGCACGTTCTCTTTCACTACAGTGTACGCATTTCTCTTCCAAAGAACCATCATTCATAGCGTTCCCTTGAATTACACTTTGCACAATTCGGTGCACTAATACGTCAGGGTAACGTCTAATTGGTGAAGTAAAATGACAGTAGTGATCAAAGCCTAAACCATAGTGTCCAATATTATTAGTTGTATATACCGCTTTTGCCATTGTTCTTATGCCTAACTGTTCCAAAACATGTTGTTCTGGTTTCCCTTTAGACGCGGCCATTAAGTTGTTAAAACTATGCGCAATATGTTCTGGAGTATCTATTGTAAATGTATAACCATGTGATTTTGCAAAAGCAACAAATGGCGACAATTTATCTTCATTAGGTTGATCATGTACACGATATGGGAAAGGCAATGCTTCAGACTTGATTTTAATTTTGCCCATCTTTTCTGCTATCAATTGATTGGCTTTTAACATAAGCTCCTCAATTAATTGATGTGATTCCTTACTTTCTTTTACTGTAATTCCAGTAGGTTTTCCTTTTTCATCTAATGTAAAGCGAACTTCTTGTGATGAAAAATTAATAGCACCATGTTCAAATCTTGCTTTCCTTAAATTTTGCGTGTATTCTAATAACCATAAAATTTCATCTTCATGATCACCTCTTTTAGTTTCAATAATTTCTTGCACTTCTTCGTAAGTGAAACGTCTATCAGAATAAATGATCGTTTTTCCAAACCATGTTTGTGCAATTTGTCCAGCTGCATCAATTTCAAAAGTTGCAGAGAAAGTTAATTTTTCCTCATGTGGTCTCAACGAACAAAGTTCATTAGAAATTTTTTCAGGCAACATTGGATACACTCTGTCGGGTAAATAAACAGATGTCGCTCTTTCGTAGGCTTCTTGGTCTACCAATGTATTAGGTTGTACAAAATGACTCACGTCAGCAATATGCACTCCAATTTCAACATTTCCATTTGGCAATGTTTGAAAAGAAATAGCGTCATCAAAATCTTTTGCATCCACAGGATCAATAGTAAACGTAAGTACTTTACGATAGTCTTTACGTTTAGCAATTTCTGCTTCTGTAATTTTACCCGATAATGAATTTGCAAAATCCATTACTTCCTTACTAAATTTCAAATTAAAACCAGCTTCTGCAACAATCGACTTCATTGCCAAGTCATTTTCTTGTTCTGGCGTAAATATTTCAATAACTTCTCCTTCTGGTTTTCGACTAGCTTTTTCCCATGCAGTTAACTGAACTATTACGCGGTCTTTATCTTTAGCTCCTTTTAATTTATTCATTGGGATATAAATATCCGGCATAGGTGCAATGGTATTAGGAATAAAGAATGCATGTCGATCCATCACTTGCATAATACCAGAAAATGCAACTTGTTTACGTTTAATTACTTCTAATACTTTTCCTTCCTTCTTTCCAGAGCCCTGTCTAATTTTAGTGATTTTAACTTTCACTTCATCCCCTTTTAAGGCAGTATTAAAGTCTGTTGGAAAAACCAATATATCGTTCTCTAAATTCTTCACTATTACAAATCCCATTCCAGATTTTGCAATATCTAACACACCTTGATACGAGGTAGTCAAGTTAGTATGTTTTGTTGTGGTAGCTTTATTTCTAGTTACTTTCTTTTTCGTTCCCATTATTATTTTTATAAAATTTTGCTATATAATCAATTACTAATTGATTAAACTGTGATTCAGCATCAAATAAAAATGCGGGCTTAATAGGTAACACATATAAAGGAATATCATGTAATTCCTCTGTGTATTTTACTAAACGTACTGCATCTTTTTCCGTGGTTAATATCAACTTGCTTTTGGCGTTGATCTCTTCAAATTTTGATTTAATTTCATGTAAATCTTCAATTGAGAAAATATGATGATCACTAAAACTTAGTTGATAATAAGTATGCGTGTTTTCATGCAAATAGTCTTTTAAAGGCAATGGATTCGCAATCCCACAAACCAATAAAACTTCATCTCTCATTGTTAACACCCATTGTTCTGACGGATGATAAATATGATAAGGTGTCTCGTAAGCAATAGATGTGAAAAATATACTTTGATGCTGTTCTGGGTATAATTTTTCAATAATCTCATCCCTTTCTGTTATCGATAAATTGGGAGGACATTTTGTGACAATAATAATATTTGCCCGCTTTGCAGATCTGCGTTCATCTCTAAGATCTCCAGTAGGTAAAAAGAAATCATCACAATATAAATTGCTATAGTCTGTCAATAAAATATTAAAGTCAGCTACAATTTCACGATGTTGATACGCATCGTCTAAAATTACTGCTTGTAAATTTGGTACATCTTGGATTAATTGAGGAATAGCTTCAATTCTTCTTTCACCAACTGCAACTGCAACGTTGGGAAATTTAATATGAAATTGCATTGGCTCATCTCCAATTTCTAGCGCGGTTGTATTTTCTCCCGCCAAAGCATATCCTTTTGTTTTCCGCTTATACCCCCTACTTAAAGTGGCTACTTTATAATCATCTGACAATATTGATAAAAGGTGTTCCACCATTGGAGACTTCCCAGTACCTCCCATTGACAAGTTTCCTATACAAATCATGGGAACATTAAACCTGACAGACTTGAAATAATTTTTGAAAAATAACCAGTTTCTTAATGACACAATCCATCCATATAAAATGGCGAATGGTAAAAGTAAAACTCTAAAGGATTTTAAAAAAAGGTTATTGAAATTCATAACTTGTCCAAGGCGTAATGCAATGGGTCAAAGGTACGTCAAATTGATGGGTATCTATAATTTTTGGCACTGGTTCAAAGTAAGAAATCCCTATTCTCCTTGTATTTTTGGGACATCTGGCAAAATAACGATCATAAAAGCCCTTCCCGAACCCTATTCGTTGTCCATTTAGGTCAAAACCTACCAAGGGAACTAAAATGGTATCCAGCATGTTTGGGTCCACTTTATTAAAAGGAAGTGGCTCATGGATACCCCATTTATTTACATTTAAAGTATCTGTTTCCTCATAGAAATTCATAGAAAAATCTTCTGAGCATATTGGATAAGCTAATTGAAGTCCAGGCAAAATATACTTAAGATATTTTACCAATAACATACTATTAGGCTCTGATTGATGTTCTAAGGGATAAAAGCTTCCTAAAATTGTTGTGAACGACCAATCCATCTTTTGCAATTGGATTAATAGTAAGTCGTCTAGCTTCATGCAATCTGACTCAGAAAGCATTTTACGCTTGGCAAGTAAATCTTTTCTTATTTCCGATTTTAACATGACAGTAACATCTTAAGATTGCAAATTTAATCACATTGAAAAAAGCTAAAAATGGTAGTTCCATAATTTCGTTGAAAACTATAGCCTGGAAAGTTTTCATACGCATTTCTTGGAGTGTGTTCCAAAATGAAAAAACCTTCTGGAGCTATCAATTTTCTTTCTACAATTATTTTAGGTAAATCGTCAATGGTATTCAATGCATAGGGAGGTCCCGCAAATATGATATCATATTGATTTGTGCAAGAATTTATAAATTGAAAAACGTCCATGCGTAAAATATGAGTATTTTCAATTTTTAACATTTCAACGTTCTTTTTTATAAAATCCAACATAATAGGATCTTTTTCTATTATTGTTAAATTATTGGCTCCTCTAGAAGCTAATTCATAACTAATACATCCAGTACCTCCAAACAAATCTAAAGTAATAGCATCTTCAATTGCTACCCTACTTTGTAAAATATTAAATAATCCTTCCTTCGCAATATCGGTAGTTGGCCTAGTATGCGGCATGTTTTGCGGTGGATGAATTCTTCTTCCTCCAAATTTTCCTGAAATAATTCTCATTAAAATATAAAATAAGTAGCGTAATTGTGATGAGGATATTCTTTATTTAAAGATGCTCCAATTCCTGTTTCTGGAGCACTTATTATAGCAGCATTTTCAAAATAACTTACTAAATTATTGGCCCACACATGATCTGTTTCGTTGTAACCTGCAATATAGACTGCTAGCGTATTAGGGTTTAGTCCTATGCTTTTACAAGCATTCAAAATAGTATATACATTCTGATCGTCACCGCTTATATCTTGGTATTGAAGTAATTGAATTTGTCCATTTTTTTGGATCAATAAAGTGTAATTATTTTCGAATAATTGAATATACACTCCCTCCGCTTCTTTTTGCTCTAATAAAAAGCTAGCATAATGATTCCATTTTCCAGTTGGGAATACACGAGACAATAATGACTGTAAAGCATCAGGAACACTGTATACTAAAACCGCATCTTGTCCAGCTGGTGAAATCATTAACTCCTCCTCAAACTTTTCTCCATGAACTATATTTAGTTCATTTAAATAAATCGTTAGATCTGAAATTTTCTGTTTTTTACTTAAAATCATTCTTGGGCTATTCATTACAAAATGAATATTCCTATAAATGGCTTGGATCAATTTTGAGTTATTTTGCAAATAGGCAACTAATTGATTCCATCCAATATTGTCAGTGGTATTGTTGAAAGCTTCGAAAGCTACAAATTCATTTGTTTCTGTGTTTTTTACAGAAAAACAAATAGATTGATCGTCCACAATAAGGTATAAATCTTCCACCTTATTATTAGCTGTACTTTGTAATTGTCCGTAAATGCCGATTTTCTTTTTTGCCATACATTAATTCTTATGCAATGATATAAAAAAAGGGGCAGTTCTTTGCTAAAACTAATTGTAGATTTGCAAATATATGAGTACCAACCACGCTACCCCATCTTTACAGGTTAATATAAGCAGTAAGCAAATACTGACCATTTCAATTCCCATAGCTTTAGCGATATTGGTACCTCAGATCAACTTTATTATCAATAACATTTTCCTAGGCGCTTTAAGTAAGCAAGCATTAGCCATTGGAGGTATAACAGGTGTGTATTACCTGATTTTCGGAGTTATGGGCCAAGGTTTAAATAATGGACTTCAAGCCCTAATTTCAAGACGTGCAGGAGAAAATAGAGTGGACGAAATTGGTATACTATTCTCACAGGGCGTTTTTATCTCTATCTTCTTATCCGTAATTGGCATTTCATTTACTTATTTTGTAGCGCCCTATATATTCCATGCTTTATTACATGATACCCAAAGAGCAAATACCGTTATAGAGTTTTTGAAAATTCGTATTTGGGGAATCCCTTTTTTGTTTATTTATCAAATGCGTAATGCCTTATTAGTGGGTACGAATCAAAGTAAATTTTTGATTATTGGAACTGCTACCGAAGCTTTTATAAATATCTTTTTTGATTACAGTTTAATTTTCGGGCATTTTGGATTTTCTTCATTAGGACTAAATGGTGCAGCCTACTCTTCTATTATCTCTGAAATAATGGGCTTATTGGTAATTTATCTAGTAATACATTACCAAAAGATTGGAGCTAGATTCGATTTGTTCAAAAAATTCGAATTGAAACTAGACTATATAAAACTTATTTTAACGCAATCTTCTCCTTTGATGATGCAGTACATGATAAGTATAATAAGCTGGGAGTTCTTCTACATATTAATAGAACATAGAGGAGAACAATCACTAGCAGTTTCCAATGCGATGCGTAATATTTTTGGTTTCTTTGGTAGTTTTACTTGGGCCTTTGCAGCTACTGCGAATACCATGGTGAGTAATATTATAGGACAAGGACTTCAAGATAAAGTGATTGAATTAATTAATAAAATCATGAGATGGAGTTTAGGATTTGCTATAATTGTTTGCATATTAATTAACACTTTCGCAACACAATTTTTATCTATTTATGGTCAAGGTGCTGGATTCCTAGCAGAAGGTATTCCAGTGTTAAGAGTAGTTTCTATTGCCCTTTTAATAATGTCTGCTTCCACTATTTGGCTAAGTTCTGTTACTGGTACAGGACAATCAAAAGTAACTTTGTCAATAGAATTTGTAGCTATCTTGATCTATATTATTTATAATTATCTTGTACTTGAGTATTATAACTTGCCTATTACTTATGGTTGGATTAGTGAAATTATTTATTGGCTAAGTTTATTGATACCTTCTTATATCTATATTAGAACAATGAGATGGAAGGGAACTAAAATCTAAATAAAAAAAAAGATCACTAGTTATTTAGTGATCTTTTTTTTATTTTCTTTTCTCTATAGAAACAGAAGTCTTGCCTTCGAAAAATGGAATGGGCAATGTTTCTTTTGTAATTTTTACCAGCACATATTGAGCAATGGTATGATCTAATAAAATTTGATCTGCAATTTTACATACTAAAGTTTCCAATAATGGCGTGGGTGTTTCCATCATCTTTTTGACCAATTGATATACCTCAACATAGTCAATAGTTTGATCCATTTGATCAATCAAATTTACAGTTGGTGTAAAGTCAATGGTAACGTCAACTCTAAACGTATTCCCCAGTTTTTTTTCAGCCTCATATAATCCATGATAGCCCTTGAAAATGAGGTCATTTAAACAAACGCGCATGGACGACTTAGCAGCACTCATTAATGTCCTTTTGATGTTAAATAACGTTCAGCGTCTAATGCCGCCATACAACCACTGCCCGCTGCAGTTACTGCTTGACGATAGTTTTTATCTTGAACGTCTCCAGCAGCGAACACCCCTTCCACATTAGTTTTAGTGGTACCCGGATCTGTCATAATATATCCAGTTTCGTCCATTGTAATAAAAGGCTTGAATATATCACTATTAGGTTTATGTCCAATTGCAACAAAAAATGCGCTCACCGGAATTTCTTGTAATTCATTCGTTATAGTATTCTTAACACGAACCGCTTGTACATTCTTTTCTCCTAAAATCTCATCTGTTTCTGTGTTAAAATGCACAATAATATTTGGCGTGTTTAACACTCTATCCTGCATTACTTTACTAGCACGCATTTGGTCTTTTCTAACAATCATATGCACTGTCGTACACATTTTAGATAAATAATGTGCTTCTTCTGCTGCAGTATCTCCTGCTCCAATTATTGCAACGTCTTTGCCTTTAAAGAAGAATCCATCACAAACAGCACATGCGCTTACTCCAAATCCGTTCAGTCTCTCTTCACTTGGAATTCCCAACCACTTTGCACTTGCACCTGTTGAAATAATTACCGCTTTAGCTTCAATAATTTTTTCATCATCAATCCACACTTTCTTAATCTCACCGCTAAAGTCTACTTTAGTGGCTAATCCATAACGGATATCCGCACCCATTCTAGCTGCTTGTTTCTCAAAATTAACCATCATATCAGGTCCTTGAATTCCATCTGGAAAACCTGGGTAGTTTTCAACTTCGGTTGTAATAGTTAATTGACCACCTGGTTGTATTCCTTGATATAACAATGGTTTCATGTTTGCTCTTGCAGCATAAATAGCTGCAGTATATCCTGCAGGTCCAGAACCTATAATTAGAATGTCTACTTTTTCGATTTCCATTTCCATATTCCCTTTTTATTAAATGATAGCTAAATGTAGCTAAAAAAAAGCCCCGACAAATCTTTAAGATCGTTGGGGCTTTTATGATATTGTTAATTTTTAATTAGCCCAAGTAAGCTTTTAACGCATTACTATATCTAGCTTTCTGCAAGCGTTTAATAGCACGTTCCTTAATTTGTCTAATTCTTTCTTTAGTTAAATCGTATTTGATTCCAATTTGCTCAATGGTAACACCATTCTCTCCGTCTAATCCAAAATAAGCGTTTACAATTTCTGCTTCTCTAGGACTTAAAGATTTCAAGACACGACGAATCTCCTCTCTTAAAGAATCTTTCATTACATCCTCGTCTGTATCATCTCCACCTTGTAATAAGTCACCCATTGCAACGTCTTCAGCTTCGTGAACCGGAGCATCTAATGAAGTATGACGTGTATTAGATTGGAAAATATTATTGATTTCAGTTTCAGACATTTCCAAGATACCAGCAAGCTCCTCAGTAGAAGGTTCACGCTCATGTTCTTGTTCAAATGCCATGTATGCTTTATTGGCTTTATTATAAGTACCAATCTTATTTTGAGGTAAACGAACCAAACGACCTTGCTCAGCTAATGCTTGCAAAATAGACTGACGGATCCACCAAACCGCATAAGAAATAAATTTAAAACCTTTTGTTTCGTCAAAACGTTGTGCTGCTTTGATCAATCCCAAGTTACCCTCATTAATCAAATCACTCAAAGACAAGCCTTGGTGTTGGTATTGTTTAGCAACCGATACTACGAAACGTAAATTGGCTTGAACCAATTTATCCAATGCACGTTGATCACCCATTTTAATGCGTTGCGCTAAAGTGGTTTCCTCTTCAGGATTGATCATGGAAATCTTAGATATCTCTTGTAAGTACTTTTCAACCGCTTGAGAGTCTCTGTTTGTAATCTGTGTCGCAATTTTAAGCTGCCTCATGCCAAGAATTTATTTAAGTATATAACGACAGAAACACTAAAATAGTATAGTGTTGTCAGTCTGCAAAGGTACTATTTTGACTTTAATTAAGCAAATATTGATTATAAAGGATTTATGGAGCATATTTACCCCCATTTTAGGCCTTTTTAGGCATTTTTCAAGGTTAATCCCTCCTTGGGATTTATCTTCGTCCAATGATAGATTTTAGATCCGATACCGTAACAAAGCCAACAATAGCAATGTTGGACTTTATGCATAATGCTCCTATTGGAGATGATGTTTTTGGAGAAGACCCTTCAATTAATAGTCTAGAACATAAAACAGCAGAAATCTTTGGAATGGAAGCTGGTTTGTTTTGTCCCAGCGGAACTATGACTAACCAATTGGCAATAAAAACACATACACAAGCAGGTGATGAAGTTATATGTGACGAATTATCACATATATATCAATATGAAGGTGGTGGAATAGCATTTAATGCAGGTTGTTCAGTGAGATTATTGCAGGGAAATAGAGGAAGAATTACAGCCGAACAAGTGCAAGCTGCTATCAACCCTGACGATGTACACAAACCAATTTCTAAATTGGTAAGTTTAGAGAATACCTCCAATCGTGGAGGAGGAGCTTGTTACAATTTTAATGATTTTCAATTTATACGTGAAGTTGCAACTGCCAATAATTTAGGCTTACACTTGGACGGAGCGCGTTTATTTAATGCCATTGTTTATAAAAATGAAAACCCTTTAGATTATGGAAAAGTATTTGACTCCATTTCAATCTGTTTAAGTAAGGGATTAGGTGCGCCAGTTGGAAGTGTATTATTAGGAAATAAAGACTTCATCAAAAAAGCAAGAAGATGGCGTAAGGTTTTTGGAGGTGGAATGCGTCAGGCCGGGTCCTTAGCAGCAGCAGGAATTTATGCATTAGACCATCATGTTGATCGATTAAAAGACGACCACGCAAATGCATTATTAATTAAAGATGCATTAGTAAAAAAGGATTTTGTTCAGAATGTATTTGAGGTAGAAACCAATATAGTAATTGCAAGTATTCATGGAAAACATACTGCAGCTAGTTTAGTACATGCACTAAAGGAAAAAAATATTTTAGTAATCGCGATGTCCCCTATCCTGGTTCGATTTGTATTGCATTTAGACATTAATGAATCTCAGGTTCAAGAAACTATTGAAGTGATTGATAGTTTATAAGTAGTAATAAAGAAGCATAAAGTAAAAGAAGAATAAAGTAAAAAATTAAACTAGAAAAGATAAATAAAGTAGCAAAATGTTAGAAAGAATTAACCCAACAACAACACAAGCATGGTTCGTATTAAAAAAGCACCACGAAGAAGAAATGAATCGCAAGCACATGAAAGATTTGTTTGCGTCAGACAATACTCGATTTGAAAAATATTCAATTAATACAGGATCTGTTTTATTCGATTATTCTAAAAATATTATTACAGACAAAACTTTACAATTATTATTTCAATTAGCAAAAGAATGTTCCTTACAACCTGCTATAGCTGCGCAGTTTGAGGGTAAGGCAATTAATGAAACTGAGAACAGAGCTGTTTTACATACCGCATTAAGAAACTTTAGTAACAATCCTATTTTAGTTGACGGCGAGAATATTATGCCAGAAATTAAAAGAGTACTAACACAAATGAAAACTTTTTGCGAGTCTATTCATAGTGGTACACATAAAGGTTATACTGGAAAGAAAATTACTTCCATAGTTAATATTGGAATTGGCGGAAGTGACTTAGGTCCCGTAATGGTAACGGAAGCACTAAAACCATATTGGGTAGACGGTATAAAAATTTATTTTGTAAGTAATGTAGACGGTACACATATAGCGGAGACTTTAAAAAAGGTAAATGCAGAAGAAACACTATTCTTAATTGCATCTAAAACTTTTACTACGCAGGAAACTATGACCAACGCACAAACTGCAAGAAGCTGGTTTTTAGAACATGCTAAAGAAGAATCACATATTGCGACACACTTTGTTGCTTTAAGTACCAATGAGAAATTGGTTAATGCATTTGGCATTAGCAGTAAAAATATGTTTGAATTCTGGGACTGGGTTGGAGGACGATATTCATTATGGAGTGCTATTGGGTTGTCAATTGCATTAACAATTGGCTATGATAATTTTGAAGCTTTATTAAAAGGGGCACATGATGCGGATAATCATTTTAAAAATGAAAAACCAGAACAGAACATACCCATTATAATGGCCTTATTAGGAATTTGGTATACCAATTTCTTTGGTGCTCAAAGCGAAGCAATTTTACCTTATGACCAATATATGCATCGTTTTGCAGCTTATTTCCAACAAGGAAATATGGAAAGCAATGGTAAATATGTAGACCGTAAAGGAACTGCAGTAAATTATGCAACGGGCCCAGTAATTTGGGGAGAACCTGGCACCAATGGTCAACATGCATTTTATCAATTAATACATCAAGGTACTTTAATGATACCATGTGATTTTATTGCCCCTGCTATTAGTCATAATCCAATTGGGGATCATCATGATAAATTATTAAGTAATTATTTCGCGCAAACAGAAGCATTATTAAACGGAAAAACACAAGGGGAAGTTGTTGCAGAATTAGTAGCTGCTAATAAATCAGAAAAAGAAATAGATTTCTTAGCACCATTCAAAGTGTTTACAGGTAATAAACCAACCAACTCTTTTATGGTTCAAAAAATAACTCCTACCACATTAGGATTTTTAATTGCATCGTATGAACATAAAATATTCACTCAAGGAGTTATTTGGAATATATTTAGTTATGACCAATGGGGAGTTGAATTAGGTAAACAATTAGCTAATAAAATATTACCTGAATTAGGTAATAAGGATGCAGTAACAGGACATGATAGTTCTACCAATGGATTGATTAATCAATACAAAAAATGGAAATCATAAATCATATGAATTCTACTATAACAATTAGACCCATTGAATTAATTGACAATAATGATATCGCCAAAGTAATTAGAGGCGCGTTAGAAGAATTTGGCGCCAACAAACCTGGCACTGTTTATTTTGATTCAACAACAGATCATTTATATGAGCTGTTTAGAACAGACGGTTCTATTTACTTTGTTGCTTTACTAGATGGTCAAATAATTGGAGGTGCTGGCATATACCCTACCGAGAACTTACCAGAAGGCACTTGCGAATTAGTAAAATTATATTTACATAAAGATGCAAGAGGAACAGGCCTAGGAAAAAAATTATTATTAACAGCAATGGATTGGGCAAAACAAAATGGATACCATCAAGTATACTTAGAGTCAATGCCAGAACTTTCAAAGGCAGTTGCAATATATGAAAAAGTAGGATTTGAAAGACTCAATGCACCACTTGGAAATTCTGGTCATTCCGGTTGTGACATTTGGATGTCTAAAACACTTTAAAAAATACTAATTCATTATAATTTAAAAGCCCCGCTTAGTTATAAGACGGGGCTTTTAATATCAAGCAAGCAATCGTTTATTGTTTGGCTACTTCTACCATTTGTCAACTTCCTCTCCACTTAAATTATCTCCAGCGCTCGCTACAGAATCACGAGCTTCAAGTGGTTTCTTTTCTGTAATTATTAATTCTTCATCAACAACATTTTCGTTTACAACTTCTTCTATTTCATTTTGATTTACTACTGTTTCTTCAACAGAAGTAATAATTACTTCCACATTTTGTCCAATAGCTTCCTCAATATCAAGTTTAGTTACAACCACAGGAGTGACATTATTTTCTCCGTTTTCATCATAACCTTCCACATTGTCATGATTAAAAGCATCAAAATCAAAGTCAGGCATTAATTCTGTTTTTACATAATCAAGTGCTTCTGTAATTGCTTTTAAGAATTTATTGAAGTCTTCTTTATATAAAAATATTTTATGCCTATCATAGCCATTATTATCAAAACGCTTTCTGCTTTCTGTAATGGTTAAGAAATAGTCATTTGCCCTTGTGGCTCTAACGTCAAAGAAATAAGTTCTTCTTTTTCCAGCACGAATTCTAGTACTGTAAACACTTTCTATCTTCTTATCGTTGTTATCAAAATTCGTGTTCTCCATTGTATACTTTAGTTATATGCTACTAAAATATAAAATGTTAATGAAAAAGTAAAATATAAATTTAGACTAAAAAAAGGCATCAAAAAACCTATCCTTGATCCTGAGACTGTTGTGCATAGTATAATTCAGCGTATAATCCATTTTTAACTAACAAACTTTCGTGCGTTCCCATTTCCGCAATCTGACCATCTTTTAGATACAGAATAATATCGAAGTTATAACTGTAAAATATTCTATGGGTAATCATTATGGTTGTTTTGTCAGCGACATAAATACTAAAATTCTTTAAAATAGTCTGTTCTGTTTTTGCATCAACTGCACTTAAACAATCATCAAATATAAAAATTTCAGGCTTTTTAATTAATGACCTTGCTATCGCAATTCTTTGTTTTTGTCCTCCACTTAAAGTGGTACCCCGCTCACCTACTAATGTCTTGAATTCATTTGGCAAGTTTTGAATTTCGTGATGTACATGTGCTGTTTTAACTGCTTCTATCAAATCGTCTTGCTTTAAAACATCTTGTAAACCAAATTGAATATTATTTTCAATGCTATCGCTAAATAAAAAAACATCCTGTTGCACATACCCTATTGACTTTCTTAAAGCCTGAACATTCATCGTATTAATAGCTTCACCGTCAATTAAAATTTGACCTTGATCCGCATCATACATCCTTGTCAATAATTGCGCAATAGTAGTTTTTCCAGAACCTGTCTTCCCTAGAATTAGCACTTTTTTTCCAGCAGGTATATGTAAATTAAAATCTTTAATTGCTGTGACTCCTGAATGCGGATAGGTAAATGAAACATTATTAAATACAATATCTCCTTTTGTTGGCTTTAAAACGCTAGACTTATTTTGTGTAATTTTTGGTTCTATAGACAAGAACTCATTTAATCTTTTTTGAGAAGCAGCTGCTCTCTGAATCATACTAGCGGTCCAACCTATCGCACTTACTGGGAAAGTAAGCATATTAATATATATCACAAACTCAATAACAGTGCCCACTTTACTAGGATCTGCTAAAGCTTGTAATCCACCTAAATAGATAGTTAATAAAGTACTTATACCAATCATGAAAGACATAGTGGGTGTATAAAAAGCTTCCACCATGGCCAAGCCAACTGCATTCTTTCGATACAGTTCACTATTCTTTTTAAAAAAAC
This sequence comes from Chitinophagaceae bacterium, assembly GCA_947374225.1. GTDB lineage: Bacteria > Bacteroidota > Bacteroidia > Chitinophagales > Chitinophagaceae > Sediminibacterium. Next base: position 38,532 of record CANCAY010000006.1, read on the forward strand.
CAAGCATCGCTTTTTCCTGTACAAACGATTTTATAACTCTAATACCAGAATATGATTCCTGCGCATTGGTAGTTAAATCGGAAAGTTGACTTTGAATTTGCTCACTCTTTTTATTAATAATACTATTAACAAAATAAATTGTAATTGCTAAAATTGGGAGTGGTGCTAAAACATATAAACTTAATCGTACATCCTTACTAAACATACTGTATAAACAAAAACCAATTAAAGAAACTAAATTGATAAGATACATTAAAGAAGGTCCCGTATACATTCTTACTCTACTCACGTCTTCTGTAATACGACTCATCAAGTCACCCGTACTATGTGTTTTATAAAATTCTGTATCTAATTTTTGATAATGCGTGTATACCTGATTTTTTTGATCGTATTCTATATGTCTACTCATTACAATAATAGTCTGACGCATAAAAAACATAAATACACCCCTTATTATGGCAAGTACTAAAATGGTAACACTACAAAAAGTAATTAACCAAGCAAAGCTAAATTTAAAATGATCACTAAGTCCCATAATTGCAGTTACAATCAAATCATGCCTACCGGATACTACCGGCTTCCCACCTGGTAATTTAGCTTGAACTAGTCCAACTACATATCCTGTAATCTGAGGCGCAAGTACCGCCAAATAGTTGGTGGCAATGACTAGAATGATCCCCGTAAAAAAACGAAATCTATATTTCCAGAAAAACCTATTAAGTGCTGACAATTCTTTCACTGAATCCTTTTTGTAAAGATACATGGTAGTCAATTAATTAGCTCTTTTGTTTACTTAGATAAAAACTAAGATTTTTTTGCAAAATTGACTTTCAGTTCCTACATTTGCCGCGGAGAGATGGCAGAGTGGTCGATTGCGATAGTCTTGAAAACTATTGACTGTTACAGGTCCGGGGGTTCGAATCCCTCTCTCTCCGCAGAATGAAGTAAAAAGCCCCTAATTGGGGCTTTTTTAATGCCCAAAAGCCACGATAGTGGCTACGGATTACGAAAAAAAAGGCATAAAGCCTGCTTTGATGCCGCTGTTTTGAAGTAAGACGTTAAGCAAGGCTCTGCCTTGCTTTTGGGCATTAATTTATCAAATCATGATTTAGGCTCGAAAATTAATCAAAATCTTTTTACTTCATTCTCGCCCCCATTTGGATGCCGGAGCAAAGCGACGGCAATCCAAACCTCCACTATTAAAGTATAAAATATTACATCTTAGTTGCTAATGACCCTTTTATAAGCAGTATTTATCGACACAATTCGATTAATATCTTGGAGTATGTTTAGTAAAAACATGCCAACAATATTATTTATATATGGATGGAAATTATACTTTTATTCAAACGAATCTAAAGAGCCAATACATATCCATGTTCAAAAGGGAGATGCGCAGGCAAAATTTTGGATAATTATTGATGAAATAGAAATTACCGAAGCATTTTCATATAATTTTACACTAGCTAACAAACGAGAGGTAAAAAAGATAATTTACCAAAATTTCGATGTTATTGTAGATGCATGGTTTAATCATTTCTTAAATAACAATCATGGATAAAATCCATAATATACAATCCATAATATTCTTAGAAGATGAAATGATTTTCGAGGTTGACAATCATAAGTATATTATTAAGCTAAAAAAAATTTCAAATAGACTACTTAATGCAACAGAAGCACAAAGGAATATTTTTGAATTTTCACCAGCTCATTATGGTATACATTGGCCTCAACTAGATGAGGACTTGTCAATAGACAATTTAATCAAAGCATCCGTTCTATACTAATATCCCTATGGTTGATCAAACAATCCATTACCTTGGTGAGCTGGTTTATATATTGCACCAGTAGCAAAATCTACAATTACACCCAAACCTCCGAAGGTGCTAGTCTTCCAACACTCCAAACTTGCCATTTTCATAGTCTTGAAAAGCTTCCATGATTTCTTGTCTGGTATTCATTACAAATGGTCCATGTGCAGCAATAGGTTCTTTTATGGGCTCCCCACTTATAATTAGTACCACACTATTTTCGGTAGCTTTTATAGAAAAGGATTCACCAGAATTTGTAAATAATACGAAATTATCCAATGGCGCTTCTTCTGTACCATTAACAATCACATCTCCTTCAATTACAATAAAAGCTGTATTATAATGTGCTGGGAAATTAATACTAGCTTCCCCACCAGCATTTAACTTAGCATTTAATAAATGAACCGGCGTAAAAGTACTAGCTGCACCATTATTTCCGTCATAGTTCCCAGCAATTACTTCAACAACACCCCCATTATTAGGAACTGCTATTTTGGGTATTTGAGCATTCGAGATTGCTTGATATTTTGGTGTACTCATTTTGTCTTTTGCAGGCAAATTCACCCATAATTGAACCATTTGAAAATCACCTCCAGTTTTACTAAAAGCTTCCGAATGAAATTCTTTATGTAATACACCACTAGCGGCAGTCATCCATTGTACATCCCCTTCTTCAATAACTCCGCCTCCACCACTACTATCATGATGTGCAACACTTCCCTTATAAGCTACTGTAACAGTTTCAAAACCTCTGTGAGGATGAACACCCACACCTTTTGGTTTAAAGGGGCTTGCTGGAAAATAAAATTTAGACCCGTAATCCAACATGATAAATGGATCCATGCGTTGCATGCTTAGTCCATAACCACCAGGGATAAAATTATGTACTCTAAAACCATCACCTACAAAGTGAGGTTCTCTTGGTGCCATCACCATTTCAACTTGTTTCACTGACATAAAATATAATTTATTAATGTTACAACATCAATTATCGTACCAAATTGAACAATTAAGGTTTTAATCTAATTTTCATTACTACTTTTCTGATAGACCCTTCTCCTATCATTGGTGCGTGTACATCTTCTGGAAAATAAATTCCAAACTGCCCTGGATAAAGTTTGAAAAAGAAATCGGGTGCATCTTCAAAAAATTGAACATCTTTTTTTGTATCATAACTTCCTCTTGGTTCAATGCAAGTGGGCCTTGATTTATACCCTACTGTTTCCACCCCACCAAATACATATTGAATATCTATATAAGTATTATGACATTCAAATTCCGATGTGGAATCCAACATTGCAACAGCTTCATCATTTACCACCATTGCATAAATATGATCACCATCAATCTCATATTTTCCTGGTTTCAAATTAGCAAAATCAGTAGTTGTTAAATACTCAAAGGCCTTTTCAAATCTAGGATGAACAGATGCATATTTGGAAGCCTGTGTTAAATCGTCTATGATCATAATTTTGTTATTTATTTTTTCTTATTTTATTTGCTGCCTTGACAGCTTCTTCATCAATTTTTTGAACAACTAATAAATCTTCTACGTCTATATTCATTGGCAACTGGCCCACTTTCACAATTGCTCTTTTACCTTTAAAACCTATTACTTCACCTACTTGATAGTTCTTCTTTAACTTCACCATTGATCCAATTAATATAGGCTCACTTGACTCCTTATATTGCTTATCCACTTTTTTCGCTAATTTATTAATTACAATTTTGTCGTTTTTGTTAAATAATAAATTGTATAAATTCTTCATTACGTCTTCCTTCTTTTCAGACTTTTTCCAATCTAATGCAATCTGCTTTAAATTGCGTTCCATCTCTTTTAAGTAGGTAAACTTTTCTTCAGCTATTCTATTTTGTTCTTTTAATAAATTGACTTGTTGTAAATGCTTTTCTTTTTCTAATACCTTTTTCAATTCCACCTGCAAAGCATCATTCTCTTTTTGTTTTTTATGCAAGTCTCTTCTTTCTTGCTGCACCAATTGTAAATCCTGTTCAGTTCTATTTAATAATTTGTCTAATTCAAAATGGTGCGTGTCCACTAATTTACGCGCGCGATTTATCAAATGCTTAGGCAGTCCAATGCGTTCTGCAATTGCAAATGTGTAAGAACTTCCTGGCTTACCAATTACTAACTGATACAATGGTTCTAGTTTAACTTCATCAAACTGCATTGCTCCATTAACTATACCCTTATTATGATTCGCCATTACTTTCAAGTTCAAATAATGCGTTGTCACAATACCTTGTGCATGCTTATGTGATAATTCTTCTAATATAACTTCTGCAAAAGCTCCACCTAAATGAGGATCTGATCCGCTACCTAATTCGTCAATAAAAAATAATGTTTTCCCATTGGCATTTTCAATAAAATGTTTCATATGCATTAAGTGACTTGAATAAGTACTTAATTCAAAAGCTAAGTTTTGGGTATCGCCTAGTTGAATAAATAATTGCTTATAAATACCCATTTGTGATAACTCACTTACAGGAACCAATAAGCCACTTTGTAGCATCACCTGATTCAAACCTAAAGTTTTCATGGACACTGTTTTACCACCAGCATTAGGTCCACTAATAATTAAGATTCTAGTATCATCATCTAATTGCAAGTTAACTGGAAGTGTTTTTTTACCTGAAACTTTATTATACATAAACAATAAAGGATGATATGCATTTATTAAATTAGTGCAGGCCGTATTTTGTAATTGTGGCATATTGGCATTCATATCAATTGCTAATAATGCCTTTGCTCTAATAAAATCAAAATGTCCTACTATATGAGCATAGGTTAATAATAAAGCAGAATAAGGAGCCAATTGAGCTGTTAACTGTCTTAATATTTTTTGTACTTCCCTTAATTCATCTTGTTCTAATTCATAAATCTCATTATTCAATTCAATGGTCTCTTCTGGTTCAATAAATGCAGTCTTACGACTATCACTCTCCCCATGAAAAAATCCCTTAACCTGTCTTTTATATTCTGAAAAAACGGCAACCACACGTCTACCATTACTAAAGCTCTCGTCAATGTCTGCTGTATAACCAGCTTTTGCCAAGCGACTAATCACTTTGTCGAATATTCTTCTTAAATCTTGTCTTCTTTTAAATAACTGATGCCTAATTTTAGCGAGGTCTTCTGAAGCATTGTCTTTTACAGTTCCTCTTTCATCAATTACTATGTCAATAGAATCAATAATTTGTTTCTCATAATAGGAAGCCGAAACCACTACATATAAATTAGCAAATGCAGCTTGTCTTTCTGCATCAAACCATCTAAAAACCTGATGCATATGATCCGTTAATCTTCTAACAATAAGCCATTGTTCCCCTGTTAACTGAGCCCCAGGAATACCTAGTAATTTCAAATCCCTTCTTATATCTAAAACAAAGTCGGAAGGGAAATATTGATTAGCAGATTTAATAAACTTATACTCCTGTGTTTGACTTAAAGCCGTTTGAATATATTTCAAATGGGTATGGATACGCATTTCCTGCACCAATTCCTTACCTATTGGAGTTTGGCAATAATTTAATAAAATGGCAGCTACCTTGTCAAATTCAAGTTGGGTAAGTGCATTTTCAGGATAAACGTGCATGGGCTTGTAATAAGTTGCAAATTTAGTTAAATAAACATTAACAGCATTTGAACAATTATAGACAGTTTATTGTTTTAATTTAGAATCAAATTAGCACCATGAAATCTTTTAAAAATAGTTTACTCGTTTTATGCAGTTTGGTCTGTTTAACGGCATGTGCACAAAAACCAAAAACAATTAAAAAAACTCCAATTAATATGACAAATACTGAAACAATCACCCTTGGATCCGGCTGCTTCTGGTGTACTGAAGCCTTTTTCCAAAGACTTAACGGTGTAGTGTCTGTTACAAGTGGTTATAGTGGTGGGCACGTTGACAATCCTACTTATGAGCAGGTTTGTGACAAAACTACTGGTCATGCGGAAGTATGTCAGATTGTTTTTGATACCACAAAAATTAGCTTAGACGATATTTTAGCTGTTTTCTGGAAAACGCATGATCCTACTACTCCCAATCAACAAGGAAATGATGTAGGCCCACAATATAGAAGTGTAGTCTTTTACCACAACACACATCAAAAGGAATTGGCAGAAAAGTATATTAAAGAATTAGATGCAAGTAAGGCTTGGGAAAGACCTATCATAACAGAAGTAGTTCCTTTTACAAAATTCTATTCTGCAGAAAGCTACCATCAGAACTATTATAATGATAATACCAATCAAGGTTATTGTCGTTATGTAATAGGGCCAAAGCTAGAAAAATTTGAAAAAGTATTTAAGGACAAGTTGAAAAAGGACTAAAAGAAAATATCTTTTATTGACCCACTTGATTTGCAGCAACTCTGCCTAAACTAAATAACCTTCTTTGCCAGTAAGCATCCGCTAAGTCACTAATAGTAACCCCTTGGCTAGTAGAAGCGTGTGCGAACTTATTATTAGTTAGGTATATTCCAACATGGGTAATGTTTCGACGTCCTTCGGTTTTAAAGAAAATTAAATCCCCTTCTTTAAGTTCTGACCAGTCTATTTTAACACATTGCTCGTATTGTTCTGCTGCAGTTCTTTTAAGGTTGATATTATAAATTTGCTTCATCACGTCTAGCGTAAAAAAAGAACAATCAATACAACCTTTGGAATTACCTCCCATACAATAAGGAGTTCCCCACCATTCATCTATTTTTTTCAATAATGGAATATTATTGATTTCTTCCACCGCGATATCCATTTTAATAGAATACTTTAATTGAAGCCAATTTGCTTTCTCCACTTCAGACAAATTATCTGGCATTCTTTCAAAATTCTCTGCAGTATTGTTTACAGTAGGTTCCGCATCAATTGAATCTGACGCACTTTTTATATAGATCTTACCTGGCTTGACTGAAATATTTTCAAGGAATTCAATTTCATTTTGATCAACCTGTGCTATATCTGATGCTGAATTATTAACGCTAACCTTTTTTACCTTTGCTTGTTTCTTTTTTAAATTAGGTACTTTAAATCTAATTGCATTAGGTATCTTAAAACTAATAGAAGCGTTTTTAGTTGTATCTGCCTTTTTGATACTTGACGCTGATTTCTTGAACTTATTTGTAACTGGTTTAAACACATTACAACTAGACAAAGAAGCTAGTAAGGCTATAACAACAAAAAGTTTAATATGTACTTTTAATGGCATGGGTGGCAAGTTAAGTTACAAAGTCCAAAAAATTGAAATTTTACCTTGTTTTAACCAATTTTTGTGGAAAATTAAGCCCCAAAAAACGCATGATTTTGACGATATTTGCAACTTATCCCAATACCTGAAATGCCCAAATTTTCCCATTTACACGTTCATACTCAATATTCTTTACTAGACGGTGCTGCGTCAATTAGTGGACTTTATGAAAAAGCCATAAAAGACGAAATGCCAGCTTTAGCAATAACCGACCATGGAAATATGTTTGGTGCATTTAATTTTGTAAGTCAGGCTTGGAAAAAAACTAAAGTAGTAGGTAAAGACGCCAATGGGAAAGACATTTTAGAGCCAATTGTTAAACCAATTGTAGGTTGTGAATTTTACGTAGTTAAGGATCGTCATATTAAACAATTCACTAAAGAAAATAAAGACCATCGTTTCCACCAGGTTTTATTAGCAAAAAATGCAATAGGCTATCAGAATTTAATTAAGCTTACTTCACTTGGATATATTGAGGGGATGTATAGCAAATACCCAAGAATAGACAAAGAATTAATTGAAAAATACCACGAAGGAATTATTGCTACAACCTGTTGTATTGGAGCGCACGTTCCACAATCCATTTTAAGAGACGGAGAAGAAGCTGCAGAAAAAGAATTTAAATGGTGGCTGGACTTATTTGGTGATGACTATTATATTGAAATTCAAAGACATCAAATTCCTGAGCAGGAAATTATTAATACTACTTTATTAAAATTTTCTAAAAAACATAATGTACCAGTTATTGCAACTAATGACAGTCATTATATTAATGAAGACGATGCCAATGCGCATGATATATTATTATGTATCAATACTGGCGAAAAGCAATCTACTCCAGGATTTGACGATTTTGTAAATGACGAGCTTCAAGTAAAAAATAGAAGATTTAAATTTCCCAATAACGAATTCTACTTTAAGACGCAGTCGCAGATGATTGAATTGTTTAGCGACATTCCTGAGTCTATCGATAACACCAATGCCATTGTTGACAAGGTAGAAATATTGAATTTGAAAAAGGATATCCTCCTACCCGCTTTCCCAATTCCAAAAAGTTTTCAGATTCATAAGGATGCTAATATGAATCAGTGGGAATTTCTAAAGCATATAACATGGGAAGGAGCGCATAAAAGATATCCAGAAATTACGGCCGAAATTCAAGAGCGTATAGACTTTGAATTGTTTACTATTCAAACTATGGGATTCGCTGGTTACTTCTTAATTGTTAGTGACTTTATTAAAGCAGGTCGTGAGATGGACGTATTCATTGGTCCTGGCCGTGGATCTGCAGCCGGTAGTGTAGTTGCCTATTGTATAGGAATTACAAATATTGATCCTATAAAGTATCAATTACTATTTGAGCGTTTCTTAAATCCGGATCGTAAGAGCATGCCCGATATTGATACGGACTTTGATGATGAAGGCCGTCAAAAAGTGATAGACTATGTAGTGGAAAAATATGGTAAAGAACAGGTAGCTCAAATTATTACCTACGGCACTATGGCTGCGAAAAGCAGTATTAAAGACGTAGCACGTGTGATGGACTTGCCATTATCTGAATCTAACTTATTAGCAAAATTAGTTCCAGACAAACCTGGTACAGAATTAAATAGATGCTTACATGCACCTATTACTGTGAAAGAAGGTGAGAAATCGCTTGCAGAAAAAGAAGGATATCAGTCTGAGGACATTGACAATATTAAAAAGCTGAGAGAAATATACGCAGGTAATGATTTAAGAGCTGCCGTATTACATGAAGCAGAACGATTAGAAGGATCCATTAGAAACACTGGTATACATGCTGCAGGTATCATTATTGCGCCTAAGGACTTGACGGAAATTATGCCTGTTGCAACTGCGAAGGATTCCACTTTATGGGTTACCCAAATTGAAGGAAGTGTTATTGAGGAAGCCGGCGTAATTAAGATGGACTTTTTGGGTTTAAAGACCCTTTCTATTTTAAAAACTGCATTGCAGTTAATCAAACAAAACCATGGTGTAACAATTGACTTGGATACTATTCCTTTAGACGACGAAGCTACCTTTCATTTATACCAACGTGGAGAAACCAATGCGACATTCCAGTTTGAGAGTGTGGGAATGCAAAAATATTTACGTGAATTAAAACCAGATAAATTTGCCGATTTAATTGCAATGAACGCCCTGTATAGACCAGGTCCAATTGCTTATATCCCCAACTTTATTGAACGTAAGCATGGTAGAGAAACTATCCAATATGACTTACCTATAATGGAAGAAATATTAGCTGACACCTATGGTATTACTGTATATCAAGAGCAGGTAATGTTATTGAGTCAGAAAATTGGAGGCTTTACTAAAGGAGATGCCGATGTACTAAGAAAGGCAATGGGTAAAAAACAAAAGTCGGTGTTGGATAAAATGAAATCCCAATTTGTTGCTGGTGCTGTAAAAAATGGACATCCGGAAAAAGCATTAGAAAAAATTTGGACAGACTGGGAAGCATTTGCACAATATGCCTTTAATAAATCTCACTCTACTTGTTATGCTTATGTAGCTTATCAAACCGCATATTTAAAAGCACATTATCCTGCAGAATATATGTCGGCTGTTTTAAACCACGCAGGAAGTATTGATAAAATCACCTTCTTTATGGAAGAGTGTAAACGTATGGGATTAAAAGTATTGGGGCCCGATATTAATGAATCTTTAAAAGGTTTTTCAGTAAACAAATTAGGCCAAGTAAGATTTGGATTAGGAGGATTAAAGGGCGTTGGAGAATCTGCTATTGAAGCAATTATAATTGAAAGAGATAAAAGTGGGCACTTTGAAACCATGATTGATTTTATTAAACGTGTATTGTCTAGAGCTGTAAATAAAAAATCATTGGAGAGTTTAGCTTATTCTGGAACATTTGATTGTTTCCCTGAATATCATAGGGCACAATATTTCAATGTTGGTGATGGCGAAAGAACAAACGGGCTCGAGAAATTAATTTCTTACGCACAAGCAATGCAATCCATGAGTACGGGAACTACCAATACCCTATTTGGTGACTTACCCTCGGCTATGCAAGTGCCTATTCCCAAATTAACTGTTTGCGAGGAATGGACATTGACAGAGAAATTAGATCACGAAAAAGATATTACTGGTATGTTTATGAGTGGTCATCCATTAGACCATTTTGGATTTGAAATGAAGCATTACTTGTTTACTCCTATTAATGATTTCAATGAAATTAAGGACATGCTGGCTTTTCAAACCAATCAATTAGGTAAGCCATTTAAGTTAGCAGGCTTGGTTACAGAAGTACAACATAGAATTACTAAAACTGGAAAGAATTTTGGATCATTTGTTATTGAAGATTTTACTGGGAAAACTGATTTTATTTTATGGAGCGAGGATTATGTAAAGTTTCAAAACTATTTAGAAGTTGGACAAAAGATATACATGACCGGTGCTTTTAGAAATAGATTCAATCAAGCAAATTTGTTTGAATTCAAAATTCAACAAATGTCCTTATTAGAGATCGTCAAACAAAGTCAAACAAGGTCTATAGAAATTAGCTTGCATCCAGCCAATTTGAAACCAGAAATGATTGACTTTTTCGAGAAAAATTTAAAAGACTTTCCTGGAAAGACGCAATTGAAAATCAATTTTATTGAACCAAAAGAACAGCTTGTTGCTAGTTTATTGACTTTTGATAGAGGATTATTAATGAACGACGATTTAGTAAGTTTCTTGGACGAATTCCCTGAATTACAGGTTCAAGTCAACTTGGTATAGTTAGCTGCCTGACTGTCAGATAATTTGTCCCCATTGAATTTTGATAAAGGTGGAAAAGTCAAATGGGCAGTTATTAAAGAATGGAGTTATTTTTGATCTATCAGAATTATAAGAAAACAATTAATAAATATAACATTATGGCATTAGAATTTACAGACGCAAACTTCCAGACCGTAGTTATGGAAAGCGATAAGTTGACAGTGATTGATTTTTGGGCTGAGTGGTGTGGTCCTTGTAGAGCTATCGGGCCAGTTATTGAAGAATTAGCTGTGCAGTATGAAGGAAAAGTAAACATTGGTAAAGTGAATGTGGACGTTAATCCTAATTTGAGCATGAATTTTGGTATTACCTCAATCCCTGCTATCCTTTTTGTAAAAGGTGGTCAAGTGATAGATAAGCAAATTGGAGCAGTTCCAAAAGCAGTTTTAGATAAGAAAATACAATCTCATTTATAAGACTAATACAAGAAATAGCTAATACTGCTATAAATCATTGAAATCCCGCTATATGCGGGATTTTTTATGCCTAAAAATCAATCAATTAAAGTAAATTTTATTATCTTTCTTCCTTAATTCTAACCCATGGCAAGATTTCAAGGTATCGTAGGTATTATTCTTATTTTAATGATTGCATACATATTCTCTAATAATAAAAAGAGAATCAATTATCGTTTAGTAATGAGTGGTCTTGCACTTCAATTAACCATAGGGATATTGATTCTTAAAATTCCTGCAGTAACCAGCTTTTTCCAATTTTTAGGACGCGGCATGGGTAAGATTGAACAATTTGCACGTCAAGGAGCTTCATTTGTATATGGCGGAGTAGCTGCTACTACCCCAGCTGGTGTTGCAGATTTTACAAATGGTGGTTTTGTATTTGCCTTTAATGTAACCGCAACTATCATTTTAGTTTGTGTTTTAGTTGCTTTATTCTATCATTTTGGTATTATGCAAAGGATTGTTGCAGTCATTGCAAAATCAATGAATTTTATAATGAGAGTGAGTGGAGCAGAAGCATTAAGTAATGTAGCGAGTGCCTTTGTTGGTCAGGTAGAAGCACAGGTTATGATTCGTCCATATTTGCCTACAATGACTAAAAGTGAGATACTTGCAAGTATGAGTGGAAGCTTAGCTTGTATTGCGGGTGGTATATTAATTGTATATGCTAATATGGGTGCACAAGCTGGTATGGACTTAGCTCCTAAATTAATTACTGCAAGTTTAATGGCGGCTCCTGGAGCATTAGTCATTGCCAAAATTATATTCCCAGAAACTGAAGTTTCTCAAACAATGGGTAAAGTAACTTTAGAAGTTAAAAGTCAATATAGTAATACCATTGACGCCATTACGCATGGTGCAGGAGAAGGTTTTAAGATTGCAATGAACGTTATAGCAATGTTGATTGGATTTATTGCCTTGATCGCTTTAATTGACTGGAGTTTACTAAAAATTGGCCATTTGTTTAGTGCCGATTTGAATTTAAGTTTAAACTATGTGTTTGGTAAATTATTTTACCCAATGGCTTGGTCCATGGGAATTCCAAATGTAGATATTCAAAATGCAGCTACTCTTTTAGGACAAAAACTAACCATCAATGAATTTGTTGCATTCAAAAGTTTGACTAGCAAAACAGTTCCAATTATTACAGAGAAGGGATTATTCATAGTAAGTATTGCCATTTGTGGTTTTGCTAATTTTAGTAGTGTTGGAATGCTTATTGGTGGTATTGGAGAATTAGTTCCTAGCCGCCGTAAGGACTTAGCTGAATTAGGACTTAAAGCCTTGCTTTGTGGAACTTTAGCCTCTTATTTATCTGCAAGTATTGCTGGTATTTTAGTAGGATAATTTAGCACCCAATTCTTAGTATAATTCGTAACTTTGTACCCAATAAAGGATACAATATGAATACGAAAAATATTGAAGTGATTATTGGTGCAGCTAAAGACAATCAACTACAAAAAATTGGAAATAAAGTAATTAATAATGAACGCCTTTCTTTTGACGAAGGCGTTTATTTATTTGAGAACGCATCACTACCCTATGTTGGTGCATTAGCCAATTGGAAAAGAGAATCTTTACACGGAGATAAAACTTACTTCAATAAAAACTTTCATATAGAACCTACCAATGTTTGTGTATTCTCATGCAAGTTTTGTTCTTATTCAAAATTATATGCACATAAGGAAGAAGGTTGGGAATTAACAATTGATCAAATGTTAGACATTGTAAAATCATACGATGGCAAGCCTGTAACTGAAGTACATATTGTTGGTGGTGTACATCCTAAATTAACATTAGCATTTTTCTTGGACTTGATGAAAGCAATAAAAGCACATCGTCCTGAATTACATATTAAAGCATTCACGCCAGTGGAATTGGAATACATGTTCCGAAAAGCAAATGTGACTACCGAAGAAGGAATGCGATTAGCACACGAAGCTGGATTAGATTCTTTACCTGGTGGTGGTGCTGAAATTTTTCATCCAGAAATTAGAACAGTAATTTGTGCAGACAAAGCAACAGCAGACGAATGGTTACACATTCATAAAGTAGCACATAATTTAGGAATGCATAGTAATGCCACTTTATTATATGGACATATTGAAAAATACGAACACCGTATTGATCACATGGAGCGTTTACGTCAACTTCAAGACGAGACAAAAGGATTTAATACTTTCATCCCTTTGAAATTCAGAAATGAGGGAAACGATATGAGTCATGTTCCTGAGACAACATTAGCAGAGGATTTGAAAATGTATGCTATATCAAGATTATACCTAGATAATTTCCCACATGTAAAAGCTTATTGGCCTATGCTTGGAAGACAATCAGCACAATTAACTTTAAGCTATGGAGTGAATGATATTGATGGCACCATTGACGATACAACAAAAATCTACTCAATGGCGGGTAGTGAAGAACAATCACCCGCTATGACAACACCACAACTAGTTGCATTAATTAAGCAAGCGAAACGTCAGCCTATAGAGAGAGGTACCCTATATAATGTGATTCAGGATTATAGTAACTATGAATTTGCTGAGAACGAGATTTAATATAATTAACACTCCGCTAATGCAATTGGTATTTGAATAGCCAATCCACCGTCTGCGGTTTCTTTATATTTCACATTCATGTCCTGAGCTGTATTCCACATAGTATTTATTACTTTGTCTAAACTTACTAATGCAAAATCAGGTTTACTTTGTAATGCTAATTGTGCTGCAGTAATAGCTTTTATGGCGCCCATGGTATTTCTTTCAATACATGGAATTTGAACTAAGCCCCCAACTGGATCACAGGTTAACCCTAAATGATGTTCCATTGCAATTTCAGCTGCCATCATTATCTGTTTTTGATTCCCCCCTAAAGCTTCTGTTAAAGCCGCAGCAGCCATTGCAGACGACACACCTATCTCTGCTTGACATCCACCCATTGCTGCAGAAATGGTTGCACCATTCTTAAATAAAATTCCAATTGCACTAGATGTACATAAAAAATTACGAATATCAGATGCGGTATTTTTATTGCAAAATAATATTGTATATAAAAGTACGGATGGTATTACTCCAGCTGCTCCATTAGTTGGAGCTGTAACTACTCTACCAAAATTTGCATTTTCTTCGTTAACTGCTAAAGCAAAACAGCTTACCCAGTCTAATATATATTTAAAATCAGTTCCTCCTTTATGAATTAAATCCAACCAAGATTTTTGATCCGTGTACAATTGGTCTTTAAGTAATTTTTTATTCAATTCAAAAGCACGTCGTCTAACTTGTAACCCTCCCGGCAATACACCCTCAGTATGACATCCTTTATAAATACAATCCAACATGGTTTGCCAGATATGATCTAATTCACCATTTAATATAGATTCTTCTAAAATAATTTTTTCATTTTCTCTAATGATATCACTTATTGGCAAACCTGTTTTCATACACCAATGCAATAAGTCATTCGTGGTGATAAAGTTAAAGGGCATTTCTTTTTCATCAGACACGGTATTTTTTTGAATTGTGGAATTAGAAATATCCATTTCAGATTCCACAAAACCTCCTCCAATTGAATAATAGGTATACGTATACGACTCAAATTCTGTTTGTATAATAAAACTTAAAGCATTAGGATGATGCGGCAATGACTGGTCCTTTAAAAATTGAATATGCTCCTCGTAAATAAAAAACAATTCATGTTTTCCATTTAATAATAAGGAATGATTCAATTTAATGGCATTAATTTTTGAGCTTATTAATTGTGTATCTGTTGTTATGGGATCCTCTCCCAATAACCCCATCATCACAGCCATATCAGTTCCATGGCCTTTGCCAGTTTTTGCTAAAGAACCATATAATAAAACTTTAACACTAAGCACTTTTTCAAGACCTACAGTTTGTTCTATTTTCTCCAAACATTGCCTTGCAGCAACCCAAGGCCCTAAGGTGTGAGAACTAGACGGCCCTACGGCAATCTTAAACATGTCAAAAACTGATATATACTTTTCCATATTGTTAGACAAATGTATGTTAGTATTTCAAAAAGTGGGAAAAAAGTGACATAACAATGACTAAAACTTACCCTCAATTGAGAATAATTTGCGAAATTTGTGCTACCAAATTAAATATCAAATGATACTATCTTCTTTATTAAATCGTTTTAGTGAGCCTGAAACATTGAAAATGGCAAAATTAGGTCGTGAGTTAAGGGCAAGCGGCGTAGACGTAATTGACTTAAGTTTAGGCGAGCCTGACTTTGATACACCTCAACATATTAAGGACGCAGCTATTAAAGCCATCAATGATAACTGGAGTCACTACACCCCTGTTGCAGGATTCGCAGATTTAAGAGAAGCCGTTTGTACAAAATTAAAGAGAGATAATAACCTTGACTATAAACCAGAAAACATTGTTACTTCTACAGGAGCAAAACAAAGTTTAGCGAATGCCTTATTAGCTTTGGTGGACGACGGTGATGAAGTGATTATCCCAACACCATATTGGGTAACTTACTCAGAATTGGTTAAGATTGCAAGAGGTAAAGTGGTAGAAATTAGAAGTACTGTTGAAGATGGATTTAAAGTGAGCCCAGCGCAAGTTGAAGCTGCTATAACTCCACGTACTAAAGTATTTATGTTCTCTTCTCCTTGTAACCCAAGCGGCGCTGTTTATAATAAAGCTGAATTAGAAGCATTAGCAAATCTTTTTAAGAAGTATCCTCAAATCACCATTTTGTCTGACGAGATTTATGAATACATCAACTTTGAAGGCAAACATGAGAGTATTGCACAGTTCAATGATATCAAGGATCAAGTTATCGTAATAAACGGTTTAAGTAAAGGTTTTGCAATGACTGGATGGCGTTTAGGCTATACTGCATCTAATGTAGAATTAGCTAAAGCCATGGAGAAATTACAAGGTCAATTTACATCAGGTACTTGTTCCATTACTCAGAAAGCTGCTGTGGCCGCTCTAGTTGGTGATTTGAAACCTTCAATGGAAATGACGGAAGAATTTACGCGTCGACGTACTAAAACATTAGAATTAGTAAATGCAATGCCAGGTTTTAAATGTTTCTCTCCACAAGGTGCATTCTATGTATTCCCAGACGTGAGTTCTTATTATGGAAAATCTGACGGTACCCAAACTATTGCAAATGCTGCAGACTTTAGCATGTACTTGTTAAACACAGCGCATGTTTCATCTGTAATGGGAGACGCATTTGGTGAGCCTAACTGTGTACGTTTCTCTTTTGCCAATAGCATGCCTAATATTGAAAAAGCTTGGGCAAGAATTAGAGAAGCTTTAGCAAAACTTAAATAAAACGAATTCATTCTATTCGTTCAAAATAATTTAATTTTAGAAGCGTTATACCAGTAACGCTTCTTTTTTTATACTGTACTTCATGACTGATCAGAAATTTGAAATGTTCCAAAACCGATTGCTTAAAAACTATAAGCATCGACTTAAACAAGCAAAACGTTTAAACGTTACTTGTTGGAGACTCTATGATCATGACTTACCAGAATTCCCAATATGTGTGGAATTTTATGAAGACTATATATATATTGCCGAATACAATAGACGACATTCCTTAACCGACGAGGAACATGATTTGTGGTTTGTAGAAACTAAAAGAATCATTTCTGAAATGACCGGAGTGCCCGTTGATAAAATGTATTTAAGAGTTCGTAAAAGAATGTCACATCGAGAGGGGCAATATGAAAAAGAAGAAGAAATTGTAGCATCAAAAATTATTTCAGTTAATGAAAATGGGTTTAAATTTTTAGTAAACTTAACAGACTATTTAGATACTGGATTATTTTTAGACCATCGTGTAACAAGACAAATGGTTCAAGAGGAAGCGAAGGATAAGGACTTTTTAAATCTATTTTGTTATACCAGTTCCTTCTCTGTATACGCTGCGGCGGCAGGTGCTAAGACAGTTACATCGGTTGATTTGTCTAAAACTTATTTAGCGTGGAGTGAGGAAAATTTTGCAATAAATAATTTGAAAAATCCAGCGGCTTATCAATTTATTCATGCAGACGTTAAGCAATATTTAAAAACATTATTGCCTAATCAATATGATTTAGTGGTAATGGATCCTCCCACATTTAGCAATAGTAAAAGAATGAAGGATATTTTAGATATTCAAAGAGACCATGTTGAATTAATCAACGATATGTTAAAAGCGATGCGTCCAGGTGGTATCATGTATTTTAGCACCAACTTTACTCAGTTTATTCTAGACGCAGAAAATATAAACAGTGATCAAATTAAAGATATTACTAGAGCCACTACCCCATTTGACTTTGAGGGTCGACTAAAACGCTGGTGTTATAAAATTCTCAAATAAATCCAATTTGAGAATTGTAAGTAATAACTATTAGTACCTATTAACTTAAAGAAAGTATTTGTTGATGTAAAGCAATCACTTGGGGAACTACTAATTTTTGATCGTCATTCATAATCACAAAATCACACAATTTCATTTTCAATGTTTCACTTATTTGGTGCGCCATTCGCTTTGCTACTTCTTCCTTAGTACAATGGTCACGCTTCATTACTCTATGAATTCGTAAACTCATAGGAGCGCTCACACCAATAATTTTGTATACACCTTGAGCAGATGCTGATTCAAAAAACAATGCCGCTTCCTTAATCACATATGGCGAGTTTTGTTTTAATGCCCAATCCTTAGCCGCTTGTATGGTAATTGGATGCACTATTGAATTTAAAAGCTCTAATTTATAGTTATCTGAAAATACTATTTTGGCTAAGTATTCGCGATCCAATTTATTGTTATTGTAAACTTCCACTCCAAAATTGGCTATCAATTTTTCTTTGATCTCCAAATTGTCGTTCATGATATGCTTTGCAGTTGCGTCTGCATCAAACACAGGTATTCCCAGAGTGGCAAACACTTTAGCGATGGTCGATTTTCCAGACCCTATTCCTCCTGTTAAACCAATTATCCGTGACATATTAAATAAGCTTAGCAATAAAAAATCCGAAACTAGTAACCTTAATAGGATTCTAATTTCGGATTCAATACTGAATTAAACAAATGTATTATTTGTTAATAGCTTGAGACCATTCTAAACTAATAGAAGATCTTTCAATTTTCAAGTAAGTACCAGGACTCACTTCTAATTGAATTGTATTGTCTTCATTTACTTTATTAATAGTACCGTGTATACCTGCAATCGTAACAACTTTGTCACCCTTTTGCATATTATCGATAAATTTCTTTTGCTCTTTTGCTTTTTTAGCTTGTGGGCGAATCATGAAAAACCAAAACACCACGATAATACCACCCAACATAATTAACTGAAAACTACCACCACCTTGAGGAGCTTGTAATAAGATTTGTGTCATTGTATTCTTTTTTGTTTGTTTAAAATTTGATAAGCAAATATAATGCTAAAACTACTATTTACCTTTATGACTTATTTTTTGAATTTTGCCCGACGCTACCATTTCTTTGTGGATACTATCCAATATTCCATTCACAAAATGACCGCTTTGTTCTGTACTATATTCTTTTGCTAAATCAATATATTCGTTAATAGAAACCTTGGTAGGAATTGTATCAAAATACATTAGTTCACAAACGCCTAAACGTAATAGTATCATATCTATTAGTGCAATACGTTCTGGATCCCAGTTCTTTAATTTAGGAACAATTATACCTTCTGTAATTGGCTTTTTGTCAATGGCTGTATTTAATAAATCAACAGCAAATTTCATCTTCTCATCGCCTACTAAATCCAAGAAATTGATCGAAGCTGGCTTTTGAATATAGTTTAAGATAAAACCAATCATAATATCACCCTCGTCCTCCCAATTGGTAAAACGTTCGTCGATATAATCCACTAAATTGTCATTCGTCAAAATAATGGATCCAAATATGAATTTAAGGATTTCCTTTTCCTTGCTTTTGTCTCTATTTTGCTCTGAAATGTATAGTTGATATTCTGGAGACTCAGATAATTGTCGGAAAATGGTCTTTACAATATCTGCATCAATCCATTGAGATGGCTTCACTATTTCTAAAGCTTTCTTAAAGCTTTCCGATTCCATAGTTTCCCAAACAATTAAATTGCCTGCTAACTTAGTGTTAACTGATAAATCTGCTGAGTTGGGTAAATTTTTAGAGGCTCTTTGTTGTGCTTCCACTTCCGCAAACAAAGCTACTTTATGGAGTAAATGAACCAGGAAAACGAACAAATTACGAGTTTTGTCAAATTCCTTATGTAGTAATCCGTTAGGCGTACCTTGATTTTGTGTTTCTACCATGTACAAAACCTGCATTACTTTAATTCTGATATTTCTTCGGTTCATCATATTTGTAAGAGCTAATTGGGCTGCAAATCTATCTAAATAAATGGTAAAAACTGACATTTTTTACCAAAATCCAACAAACAACATAAAATTTAAGCATAGATTTGTCTCCTTGACTGCAAAATGAGCCATAAACTGAAATTTTGACCTATTCAATTGTGTTTAAGTCAGTTGGCATGGTTATAGCTTATTAAGTAGTAATAACATTATTAATCATAAAAAACGATAAAGTATGGCTAAGAGTACGGCTAAAAAACTAAACATTACACCTCTGCATGACAGAGTCATTGTTATGCCTGCCGCTGCTGAAGAAAAAACAGCTGGTGGAATCATCATCCCAGATACCGCAAAAGAGAAGCCACAACGTGGAACTGTTGTTGCAGCTGGAACTGGTAAGAAAGACGAACCAGTTACTGTTAAAGTTGGTGACACTGTATTATATGGCAAATATGCTGGTACAGAAATCCAAGTTGAAGGTCAAGACTTATTGATCATGCGTGAAAGTGATATTTTAGCAATTGTTTAATTACAGTTCTATTAAAACCATATTTAAGAATTTAAAAAATAACTCCATATGTCTAAAATGATTTTCTTCGACTTAGAAGCGAGAAATAAAATGAAAAAAGGTGTTGACACATTAGCCAACGCTGTGAAAGTTACATTAGGGCCAAAGGGTCGTAACGTAGTAATCGAGAAAAAATTTGGATCACCTTCTGTAACTAAGGATGGTGTTTCTGTTGCAAAAGAAATTGACTTAGAAGATCCTATTGAAAATATTGGTGCTCAAATGGTTAAGGAAGTAGCTTCAAAAACTGCTGACTTAGCTGGTGACGGTACAACAACTGCAACTGTTTTAGCACAAGCTATTATTGGTGAAGGTTTAAGAAACGTTACTGCTGGTGCAAATCCTATGGATTTGAAGCGTGGTATTGACAAAGCCGTTGAGAAAGTAGTTGCTAGTTTAAAAGCACAATCTCAAACTGTTGGAAACGACACAAAGAAAATTGAGCAAGTAGCTTCTATCTCTGCAAACAACGACAACGAAATTGGTAAGTTAATTGCAATGGCAATGGCTAAAGTTGGTAAAGAAGGTGTTATCACTGTTGAAGAAGCAAAAGGTACTGACACAACAGTTGATGTTGTTGAAGGTATGCAATTTGATCGTGGATATACTTCTCCATACTTCGTTACAAATAGCGAAAAAATGGAAGCTGAAATGCAAAATCCATATATCTTAATTTATGACAAGAAGATTTCAGCAATGAAAGACATCTTACATATTTTAGAGAAAGTTGCTCAAACTAGCCGTCCATTAGTAATTATTGCTGAAGACCTAGAAGGTGAAGCAATGGCTACTTTGGTGGTAAATAAATTACGTGGTACTATTAAAGTTGCAGCTGTTAAAGCTCCAGGCTTTGGTGACAGAAGAAAAGAAATGTTAACTGACATTGCTATCTTAACTGCAGGTACTGTAATTAGTGAAGAACAAGGTTTCAAATTAGAAAACGCAGACTTAACTTACTTAGGTCAAGCAACTTCTATTACAATAGATAAAGACAATACCGTTATCGTTGGTGGTAAAGGTAAAAAAGCAGATATCGTTAGTCGTGTAAATCAAATCAAAGCTCAAATTGAAAACACAACTTCAGAATACGATAAAGAAAAATTACAAGAGCGTTTAGCTAAATTAAGCGGTGGTGTTGCAGTATTGTACGTAGGTGCAGCTACTGAAACAGAAATGAAAGAGAAGAAAGACCGTGTTGACGATGCTTTACACGCAACTCGTGCTGCAGTTGAAGAAGGAATCGTTCCAGGTGGTGGCGTTGCTTATATTCGTGCAGTTGCAAGTTTAGAAAAATTAAAAGGTGCTAACGATGACGAAACAACTGGAATCCAAATTGTACGTCGTGCAATTGAAGAACCATTACGTCAAATTGTAAAGAATAGCGGTATCGAAGGATCTATTGTTGTACAAAGAATCAAAGAAGGTAAAGACGATTTTGGTTTCAATGCAAGAACTGAAGTTTTCGAAAATTTATTCAAAGCAGGTGTTATTGATCCAACTAAAGTTACAAGAGTTGCTTTAGAGAATGCAGCTTCAATTGCATCTATGTTGTTAACAACAGAATGTGTAATTGCAGACAAACCAGCTCCAGCAGCTGCTCCACAAGGTGGTGCTCCTGATATGGGCGGAATGGGTTACTAAGATTAAGTTGCGATTCGTTCGCGTACTAATAAAAAAAGGCTCCTCAATTGAGGGGCCTTTTTTATGATTTCAATTTTATTTATCTGTTGATACTTTTAAATATAATTGAAATCCTTTTACTAATAATAATTGTGCAATACCATAAGTCAACATCGTAACTAGTCCTATATTTTTTATGGGCGAATGTAATGACCAGCTAAACTTATTGAAAGCTAAAACCGTATCTGATGTTATAAAAAATAACATGCCAGGGAACCAAAATAATTTTGAAATTAAAGCAGCTTTTGTATTACCTCCTGCCTGTATTGCCATTAAAGCAGAAAAGCAAATAAGAATCATGTAAACAAGTATAGGATAGATCAATGCGCCCATGGCACCCTTCAATTGAAGAAAAATAAATACACAGAAAACAGCCAATAAAATAAATATACCTAAGAATTTTTTTGACTTGGCCTGCCCTATCCCATTTACTTTATTAAAGTATAAAATATTAAAAACATGCGTAGTCATAAATGCTAGCATACCAGCAATAAAATATTTTTCACTAGTCAATAAAACGTCTCCCATAAAAGATCCAAACAATGCAATTATTAAAAACCATTTTACTTTGGATGCCTTTGAGAAATCATCTTGCATCATTAAAAACACAATCAAAATTGGCAACAATAAAACCTTAGTGATGAATTGTAAAGTACTAAAAGTATTACCTAATATTTGAGCGTATAAATGCACTGTTAACAATAGTATATATAAAGTAATCCCCCATTTTTGAATCATTAGTTTCATAGCAGCAATTTTGTTTTAGGAATTAAAAGTAAGCATTGAGCCTCTAATATAGATGTCATTCCATAAATTTGCTACATGATAAGCGCAGAAGAAGAAAAATTTTATCAGGATTGGGAAAAACAGAGAACATTACCTCATTATAAGCGTAAACCTTTTTTAAGAGGTTTAAGTGCTGGATTAAGTTTAGGGGTACTTGTCTTGATCCTTTCCGACATGAGCTGGTATGAAAGAGCTAATATGGTTGCCAATACCAGAGGTAATATAATATGGGTAATTATTGCAATCCTAGTTATCTCTATTGGCTTCGCTTGGCTATACCAGCAATTTACCTGTGAAATGAATGAACAAAGATTTAATGAACTAAAACATATAAAAAACAAAAAATGATCAATTTTACCCCAAAAAAGACCAAAAATGCTCTATTTTTATCCATTTTCGCATGTATTATGCTAATTATTGGCATATTTTCAATTAGCTCTTGTAGTAAAACAGAAGCTTGTAAATTAACAGCAAACTATACAAAGGACGTAAATTCAGCTCAAAGAACAGCAATGGTAGCCTATTGTACAGCCAACAGTATTAATTATACTATTGACTCAAGTGGTGTATTATATCAAATTGTGAGTCCTGGGGCATCAACAAAAGTCAACCTATGTGAATCATTATCAATAACTTACACAGGAAAATTACTAACTGGAACACAGTTTGATGCTGGAACATTTACAGCATCTTTAAGTCAACTAGTGACTGGCTGGCAAATAGTAGTTCCTAAAATTGGTAAAGGCGGTCACATGAAAATTTTGATCCCTTCTTCACTTGCTTATGGATCACAAGCAAATGGCTCAATACCAGCAAATTCTCCCCTATTTTTTGATATCGTTTTGAACTAGGAAAATAATCGGTAAAGGGGCGTTTTTTAACCTCTTTCCATTATATTTGCCGACTTAAAAAAGTTAACCATACTATTATGCAACTCAAAGGATTAGTGCGCTTTTTTACATTTGCGCTTATTTTAATTTGTCTTTACCAATTGTCGTTTACTTGGTTCGTAAAAAGCCACGAAAATGCAATGGAAGCCAAAGCAACTGCTTGGGTAAAAAAATTACCTACAGCTGAACAAATGTATCCAAGTGACAAAGAAGAACAATTGTTATACAAGGACAGTGTTAGTGATGCTCAAAAAGCATACTACAAACATTTATTAGACAGTACAAAAGACACTAAGTTGGCTTTTGGCTTAACCACTTATGGTTCAGCTAAAGAGAAAGAACTTATGTTAGGTCTTGATTTACAAGGTGGTATGAGTGTAACGATGGAAGTAGGCCTTGATGGCTTAATTAAGTCATTAGCTAATTTCACTAAAGACCCTTCTTTTAATACTGCGTTAACAAATGCAGTTGCAAAAAAAGCAAACAGTCGTGCTGACCTAATCACTTTGTTTAGAGAAGAATTTACTCGTATCAACCCAACCGGAAAATTAGCTCCTTTATTTGCAGCTAGAAGTAACGGTAAATTAAAGTTTGATGCGTCTGACGATGTGGTTGCTTCTTATTTAAAAGAACAATCAACAATCGCCTTCAATAATACTTATAAGATTTTAAGAACACGTATTGACGGTTTCGGATTAGCTTCTCCTAATATCAATCCAGATCCTGCTAAAGGAATTATCACAATTGAATTAGCTGGTGTAACTGATAAAGAAAGAGTACGTTCTTATTTACAATCAACTGCGAATTTGCAATTCTTCGAAGTATATACATTTGAAAATAAAGATTTTCAAAATGGTATCATCGCTGCAGATAAAGCAATTGAAGCTAGTTTAAATGGTATCGTTGATACGAATGCAACAGCTAAATTAGATACAAGTAAAGCAAGTGCTAATAAAAATCCTTTATTAAAAACAGTTCAATTCACACAACCTTATCAAGGTAAGTCTGGACAATATGTTTACCCAGGTGAGATTGGCTATATCTTGAAAAAAGATACTGCTAAATTAAATGCTTATTTAGCTATGCCAGAAGTAAAATCTAAGTTCCCATCGAATTTAGTATTTATGTATGGTAAGGTGGAAGAAGAAGCTGATGCAAAAACAAAAGATGTTCTTCCTGTATATGCAATCAAAACTTTAGACAACGGTCAAGCTGAATTAGAAGGTGATCACGTTGCTAATGCTGCACAAGATTTTGACGAGCGCGGTAAAGTAGCTATCAAAATGAATATGGATAAAATTGGTACAACTATCTGGGCTAAAATGACATCTAAAAATGTTGGCAAGCCTTTGGCAATTGTATTAGATAACACAGTTTATTCTGCACCAAATGTGAATGATGCAATTACAACAGGTAATTCTTCAATCTCTGGTAACTATAGCTTGAAAACTGCACAAGACTTAGCTGAAATTTTAGAGAGTGGTAAATTACCAGCTCCAGCAAAAATTGTACATGAGCAACAAGTTGGTCCAACATTAGGTAAAGCTTCTGTAAACGGTGGTATGATGGCGTTCGGAATTTCATTCTTAGTGATCTTCGCTTTAATGTTATTATACTTTAACACTGGTGGATGGGTTGCAAACATTGCTTTAATCTTAAACTTATTATTTACCATTGGTATATTAAGTGCATTAGGATTTACTTTAACAGCACCTGGTATTGCCGGTTTAGTATTAACAATTGGTATGGCGGTAGATACTAACGTAATTATATTTGAAAGAATCAAGGAAGAATTAACAAAAGGTAAGAGCTATCAATTAGCAGTTACGGACGGATACAAGCGTTCTATGTCTCCAGTTTTGGATGCACACGTTACTACCCTTTTAACTGCATGTATCTTAGCTTACTTTGGTTTAGGTCCTGTACTTGGATTCGCTACAACACAAATTATTGGTATTTTATTATCATTATTCTGTGGAATCTTAGTATCTCGTTTAATCACTGATATCTATACAAGTAAGAATAGACACTTTGAATATTTCACAGCAGTTTCAAGAAACGTATTCAAGCACGCTTCTTTTAAATTTATTGAGTTCAGAAAGTACGCATACATGTTGTCAGCAGTAGTGTTGGTAATGGGTGTTGCTAGTTTCTTCAACGGATTTGATGAAGGTGTAGAATTTGCTGGTGGAAGAAGTTATACAGTTAAATTCCAAAATGCAGTAAGCATTGACGAAGTTAGAGACGAACTTAAATCAGTATTTGGCGAAGCTCCAATTATTAAAACTGTAGATACTAAAAATCAAATTAACATAACTACTTCTTATAAAATTAAGGAGCAAGGAAATAATATTGATCAAGAAGTGGAAGGTTTATTATTCAAAGGATTAAGTAAGCATTTACCAACAGGAACTACTTATAAAGAGTTCGATACTCAATACAAGCAAAGTTCTCAAACCGTATTGCCAACAATTTCTGATGACTTAAAAGCAGGAGCAACTAAAGCAACTATTTTTGCTTTGATCGCTATTTGTTTATACATCTTCATACGTTTCCGTGATTGGAGATACTCATTAGGTACTATCTTCTCATTGTTACACGACGTATTAGTAACATTGATTGTATTTAGTTTCTTAAGAAAAGTGGTTCCATTCCCATTAGAAATTGACCAGCATTTTATTGCTGCGATATTGACAGTAATTGGATTCTCTATGAATGATACAGTAATTGTTTATGACCGTATCCGTGAGGACAGTCAATTAATGAAAGGAACAGATAATGCGACAATTATTAATAAAGCAATTAACCAAACTTTAAGCAGAACCATCATGACTTCATTGACGGTATTCTTAACTATCTTAATCTTATTCATCTTTGGTGGAGAAGTAACAAGAGGTTTCGCATTCGCAATGTTAATTGGTGTTATCACAGGTACTTACTCTTCTATTTTTGTAGCAGCACCAGTATTGGTTGACTTCGCAAAAAGCAAGCCATTAGGCCGTGATGAAAAGAAGAAATAATAAACGTTAATCGTTTGATATAAAAAATGCCTCACTGCAAAGTGGGGCATTTTTAGTTTAATCCTATTCTACCCAATTTACTGAGTGTATCAATATATATTGCCTCTCCTTATTAGGAGTTTGCATACGTATTCCATCCTTCTCTGCTCGCCATTACGCTAAAAAGCAATTTTTTCACCTAAAACTCAGAACTCGCACTTCGTGCTCAAACATGCTGAGTTTTTACGGTTCAAAAATCCCTTTTCTTTACGCTATGGCTCTAAGTTCAGGAGTGGAATCATATGCTACCTCCTTATAATTACTAAATTAAGTATCAATAAATATAGTCTACTCACGAACATCTGAGAATAGCGTTAAAAAAATGAGTAAATGCATCGTTAAAAAATTGCGCATGTCTGAGCGGTGCGAGTTCGCAATTTTAGATGCATTTGCGAGTTTTTAGCTTCATTCGAAGCTGAGAGTGAGAGGCTATATATATTGATACTAATAGTAAATTCAAATTTGAATGATCAAGGATGAAATGAAAAATGCCCCGAAAAATCGAGGCATTAAATATTTAGAATGCGGTAAAATTAAACTGCAAAAGAAGTACCACAACCGCAAGTACTTGAGGCATTCGGATTGGTGAAAGTAAATCCACGGCTATTTAAGCCCCCTTGCCAGTCAATACTCATTCCGTATAAATAAATCTGATGGGCTTTCTCCATACAACAAGGAATGCCCTCGATTGCGAACAATTGGTCTTCTGCTGTAGGCACATCAAAACCTAAAACATAGGTCATTCCACTGCATCCTCCTCCTTTAACTCCCACTCTTAGTCTTTGTTGTTGGTCAAAATCTGGAGCAGCCATTAAACGATGAATTTCTTCAATTGCGCCTGCTGTAAATACTACAGGATTAGCTAAACTTATTGTTTCTGACATAGGTAAACATTTATAGTACAAAATTACAGCTAATGAACGAATAAGTAAGGCTCATAAATTTCGAAAATAGAAAAATTCTTAGTGTAAATAGCGCCAAAAAACTCGTAAATTTAATGATGCAAGAGGCACAGAAAAAGACAGACAGTGGCATAACAATTAAGAAAGTATATACCAGTGCAGATATACCGGAAAAATTTAACAGTACACTTGAACCTGGAACATTCCCTTATACTAGAGGTGTTCAACATGATATGTATCGTGGTAAGCTATGGACAATGCGTCAATACGCTGGTTTCTCCACCGCTGAAGAAAGTAATAAACGTTATCATTTCTTATTGGGCCAGGGTGTGATGGGGTTAAGCGTAGCATTTGACCTACCTACTCAAATTGGTTATGATGCAGACCATGAGTTAGCAGACGGCGAAGTTGGTAAAGTGGGTGTATCTATTTGCTCTTTACTGGACATGGAAATTTTATTTAAGGATATTCCATTAGATAAGATTAGTACTTCCATGACCATCAATTCTACTGGATTTATTTTACTTGCCTTATATGTTGCATTGGCTAAAAAAAGAGGAATAGATTTAAAATTATTATCAGGTACTATACAAAACGATATTTTAAAAGAATACGCTGCAAGAGGTACCTATATCTACCCTCCTAAACAATCCATGCGCATCATTACAGACATTTTTGAATGGTGTGGCACGAATTTGCCAAAATGGAATAGTATAAGTATTTCAGGATACCATATTAGAGAGGCTGGTAGTACTGCAGTTCAAGAAGTAGCATTTACTTTAAGTAATGGTAAAGCATATGTACAAGCCGCTCAAGCAAAAGGACTAGACATTAATCAATTTGGTAAACGTCTCTCCTTCTTCTTTAATGCACATAATAATCTATTTGAAGAAGTTGCAAAGTTTAGAGCTGCAAGACGTATGTGGGCAAATATCATGAAGGAATTAGGTGCTACAGACGAGAAAGCATTGATGCTTAGGTTTCATACACAAACTGGTGGTGCAACTTTAACGGCACAACAACCACATAATAATATTAGTCGTGTAACAGTTCAAACCATTGCCGCTGTAATGGGTGGAACACAAAGTTTACACACAAATGGTTTTGATGAAGCATTAGGTTTACCTACTCAGGAAGCTGCGAGTATTGCATTAAGAACGCAACAAATAGTAGCATTTGAAAGTGGAATTGCAGACACAGCAGACCCTTTAGCTGGAAGTTTTTATGTAGAAAGTTTGACGGACGAAGTAGAATCCAAAGCAACAGAATTAATCAAACAGATTGATGCAATGGGCGGAAGTGTTGCTGCTATTGAATCTGGATTTATGCAAAATAAAATAGCTGAAAGTGCGTATGCTTATCAGAAAGCAATTGAATCCAATGATAAAATAATTGTTGGAGTGAACCAATTTCAATCTAACTCAAATCAAGATATTCCAGTTTTCAAGATTGATGAATCCATAAGACAGCAGCAAATGGATAAACTTACTTTATTGAAAGCACAACGAGATCCGAATAAAGTAAAATTATGCTTAGCCGCAATTCATACCGCTGCATTAGGTACACAAAACTTAATGCCACCTGTTATTGAAGCTGTTGAAAATCATTGTACACTTGGTGAAATATCAGATATATTAAGAGATGTTTTCGGAGAATATCAAGCATAGTAAAAAAGAATTGAAAAATAAATAGAAAAAATAATTAAATAAAAATCTTTTAAAAAATAAAATTACAAAAATGCGTAAACTACTTTTAGCCCTTTTCGTGACAAGTACATTAGGAGCAACAGCACAAGAGCTTCCTAAAGCTTATAATCAATTAATTAAAGACGTTGAACCCCAACTAATAAGTTGGAGAAGACATTTTCATGAATTTCCGGAACTGTCTAACAGAGAAACAAATACAGGTAAATATATTGCCGAGTTTCTTAAAACATTACCTAATGTAGAAGTAAGATATCCTGTTGCAAAAACAGGTGTTGTTGCAGTATTAAAAGGTGGCAAACCAGGTCCTGTAATAGCATTAAGAGCTGACATTGATGCATTACCAGTATTTGAAAGATCTACTATTCCATTTGCATCAAAAGTAACGACAGAATATAATGGTCAAAAAGTAAGTGTAAGTCATGCATGTGGTCACGACTCACATACTGCAATGTTAATGGCAACAGCTAAAGTATTAAGTGCTTTACAAAAAGACGTTCCAGGTACAGTAGTTTTCTTATTCCAACCAGCTGAAGAAGGAACTCCAGGTAACGAAGAAGGTGGAGCACCATTAATGATTAAAGAAGGCGCTTTAGATAATCCAAAAGTAGAAGCAGTTTTCGGAATTCATATTTCATCTCAAACTCCAGTAGGAACTATAAAATATAAATCAGGTGCTTTCATGGCTTCTTCTGATTGGTTTACTATCAAAGTAAATGGTAAAGGCAGTCATGGTTCACAACCTTGGGGCGGAGTTGACCCAATTGCAGCTTCTGCTCAAATTATTGAAGGTTTACAACATATTGTGAGTAGACAAATGGATTTAACAACTGCTCCACTTGTTATTACAGTGGGTACCATTAATAGTGGAGTGCGTTCTAATATTATTCCTGAAACGGCTGAAATGACAGGTACTATAAGAACATTAGATAGCAAAATGCAAGAAGATGTTCATAAGAGAATTAAGCATACTGCAGAAACAATCGCAGCAAGCTCTGGTGCAACAGCAGACGTTACAATTGATACTAAAACATTAGTTACTTATAATGATCCAACTTTAGTAAAGAAAACAATTCCTTCTTTAATAAAAGCTGCAGGTGATGCAAATGTGTCTGAATCAACTTGGGTTACAGGTGCAGAAGATTTTTCTTTCTATGCTGCAAAAGCGCCAAGCTTTTTCTTTAATGTTGGTGCATTACCAAAAGGTACAGATCCTAAAAATGCAGGCCCACACCATACTCCAGACTTCTATTTAGATGAGTCAGGATTTATTGTAGGTGTAAAAGCATTTACTCAATTAGTATTTGATTACGTTAAAGTAAAATAAAAATATGGAGATTAAATAAAACTTAATCAGTTCTATTTAATCTCATTTAATTTTGAATACGTAATAAAAAAGAGGAGTTCCCATTTCGGAGACTCCTCTTTTTTATTAGTTATATTTTCTTGTTATTTGCTATAATTCCTTGCACCAAATAATAAACTGCCAATTCTAACCATCGTACTTCCTTTAGCAATTGCTAATGCATAGTCAGAACTCATTCCCATACTAAGGGTATCAAACTGACCGTTGGGAAATGCTTTCAGTGCCATGTCAAAATAAGATTTTAAAGTAGAAAATTCTTGACTTAATAATGCTTGGTCCTCAGAAAAGCTAGCCATACCCATTAAACCTCTAATACGAATATTTGTATAACCCTTGATCCGACCACTTAATAATAATTCATGCAGTGAAGGGCCATCAAATCCAAACTTAGTTTCTTCCGACGCAATATGTACTTGCAATAAGCAATCAATAATACGATTTTGCTTTGCTCCTTGTTTATTAATTTCTTGTAATAATTTTTCAGAATCCACCCCATGAATCATGTACACAAAGGGGGCGATATATTTAACCTTATTAGATTGCAAATGACCAATAAAATGCCATCGAATATCTTTAGGTAAACTTTGAGATTTGTCAACTAATTCTTGAACATAGTTCTCTCCAAAATCGATTTGACCTAAATCATATAAAGCTTGTAGGTCCTCATTCGGCTTGGTTTTACTTACCGCAATTAATTGTACTTGATGAGCAGCAAGTTCATTTAAAATAGAATAATATTGTTCGGTATTTACAGCCATATTAAAAATGAATTATAATTTATTCAAGAGACTGCAATTTAATAATATAAAGTCTTATTTTAACATTATCGAGTGATACTTCTTCCTATAACCATTTTTTGAATTTCACTAGTGCCTTCATAAATTTGAGTAATTTTAGCATCGCGCATTAAACGCTCCACATGAAATTCCTTTACAAAACCATAACCCCCATGCACCTGTACGGCTTCTGTAGTAACCCACATGGCAGTATCACTAGCATGTAATTTAGCCATGGCAGCTGTAGTAGTATAATCTAAATGATTGTCTTTTTCCCATGCTGCTTTAAAACACAGCAAACGGGCAGTTTCAATTTTAGTAGCCATTTCTGCCAACTTAAATTGTATTGCTTGATGTTCATGGATTGGCTTGCCGAATGTTTTTCTTTGTTTGCTATATGCCAATGCTAATTCATATGCACCACTTGCAATTCCTAATGCTTGAGCGGCAATTCCTATTCTACCTCCATTTAAAGTATTCATTGCAAAATTAAAACCAAATCCCTCAGCTCCTATTCTATTTTCTTTAGCTACTTTAACGTCGGTAAATGAAATGGCATGTGTATCGCTGCCACGTATACCCATTTTATTTTCTTTAGCACCTACAGTAATTCCGGGTGTATTTTTTTCTACTATAAATGCATTAATTCCTTTGTGTCCTTTTGTATAATCTGTTTGTGCAATCACTAAATATACGGAAGCAGAAGACCCATTAGTAATCCAATTCTTTACTCCATTAATAATATAATGATCGCCATTATCTATTGCAGAAGTATGCTGATGTGTTGCATCGCTACCTGCTTCTGGCTCACTTAATAAAAAAGCACCAGTATATAATTGGCCGTCTTTAATTCCGTGTGCTAATGGTTTTAAATATTGTTGTTTTTGAGCTTCTGTACCATAATGTTCTAAACCCCAACAAACCAAGCTATTATTAACACTCATGCAAACGCTCACGCTTGAGTCTACTTTACTAATTTCCTCCATTGCTAATACATAACTCACCGTATCCATACCAGCACCGCCGTATTCCGGACTTACCATCATACCTAAAAATCCTAATTCAGCTAATTGTAATAATTGTTCTTTGGGAAGTTGTTGTTTTTCGTCACGATCAATCACTCCAGGCAAACATTGTTGTTGCGCAAATTCACGAGCCGCTCTTTGAATCATCAATTGCTCTTCGGTTAGCTTAAAATCCATAATTTATTCATTTGTATAAATTTACACTAACAATTGTTAGCGATAAAATTTATTTTAAACTAAGTTTATGCGCAATTAATTGAGCTAAAACAGACCTGTCAGCATCGTTTATAATTGAAGTACTGTCTTGTCTAAAATGACGTTTAAATGCTAAAATGGCCGCAGTACTATCTTGAACATCATATCCCACAAGTGCTAATGCAAAAGGGATTGATATGGATTCGGGTAACATATTTAAAGTATCAGGTTCAAACCATAAGCCATATCCATTCTTTGCCAAACTACTCCAAGAGAAATGGATATTAGGATCATTTTTACGTTTTGGTGCTATATCTTCATGACCAATAAAATTTTCAGTTGGTATTTTATAAGTTGATTTTAACTGTGCTAATAATAAATTCAAACTATTCATTTGAGCTTCCTCAAAAGGCTCAAAACCATTATTGTCTAATTCAATACCTATAGATCCTGAATTAATATCGGTAATATTTCCCCATTTTGCAACTCCTCCATGCCATGCACGCATATAGTCATTTAGCATATGATGAATGGTTCCGTCCTTACAAATTACATAGTGTGCACTCACTTTAGTACGCTCTAATGTAAATGTTCTTAATGTTTGTTCACATGAATTTTGTGCAGTGTGGTGTATGATAACCAAATTCGGTTTACGTAAATCAAAATTAGTAGTACCTACCCACTCATTAGCGGCAGTTAGATGATTCACTATTTGCAAACCTGGATTTAACTTAATTTGATTTACTAATTCCTTAGTTTGTTTTTTATATAAACGATTCGTAGTTCTGTATTGAAAATTGTTACAAGAAGCAACAGCTATAATTAAAAAAAGAATACATACCGTTTTAATAAAATTCATATTTATAATTTGAAATAAAATAATTGTAATTAAATAACTAACAACTTGGTTCTTGCTGACTTAAACAATGAAAGCTTCCTAAACCCCAAATAATATCAGTTGAGTCAATGCCAACCACTTCTCTTGTTGGGAAACATTCTTGTATTAAACGCATGGCTTGATCATCCTGATCACATCTATAAGTAGGTACCACCACATGGGCATTACTAATATAAAAATTAGCATAAGAGGCTGGCAACATTTGATCCTCATGAATTACGTCAGCAGGCATTGGTAATTCTACAATATTTAATTGTTTGTCATTCAACAAACGCATTGCTTTTAATTCTTTTAAATTTTGTTGCAATAGCTCATAATTCTCTGATTGCTTATTTTGATCCACCACCGTTACAACCGTGTCTTCATTTACAAAACGAACGGTGTCGTCAATATGTCCGTCTGTGTCGTCTCCAACAATTCCTTCAGACACCCATAGCACTTGATCAACATTATAGTAATTACACAAATACCTTTCAATTTGATCTTGGCTTAGTTCAGGATTACGGTTTGGATTTAATAGACAACATTTTGAAGTCAATACCGTTCCAGCTCCATTAAAATCAACAGAGCCTCCTTCCATAATTATATTAGGATAAAAAACAGGAAGGTTCAACGCCTTTCCAATAAGTGTTGGTATCACATCATCTAAATCATATGGAGGATATTTTCCACCCCATGCATTTATATTCCAGTCTATTATAGCTTTTGGAGCGTCTGTATTATTACGAATTAAAAAACTTGGTCCATGATCACGACACCAAGCGTCATTTGTTGGATGTATATAAAATTGTACACGCGACAAATCTACATTTAGAACCTGCATCATTTGAGTTGCAGTAGCTTGCATAGCAGCATCGACCACATTAATGCAAACTCGTTGAGACTTTGTCAACACTTTTATAAATTCAATATAAGAAGGATAAATACTATCCAATTTGCCAGGCCAGCTTGCTTCTTTATGAGGCCAACTTAACCATGTAGCATCTTGCTTTGCAAATTCTGCAGGAAAATAATAACCTAATGATCTGGGTGTTGGGGAACTACTTAACATCTTCGTCAATATATCTTTTAGTAATCGGTTGATAAGAATCT
The DNA here is from genome assembly GCA_947374225.1 of Chitinophagaceae bacterium. Taxonomy (GTDB): domain Bacteria; phylum Bacteroidota; class Bacteroidia; order Chitinophagales; family Chitinophagaceae; genus Sediminibacterium. The sequence continues at coordinate 73,157 of CANCAY010000006.1, forward strand.
ATTCGTCGGTCGCGTAAAAATGGCCAATGCGTTCTGTAACTATCTGACTTCTCCGTATCAATATCAACCACTGCAACTTCTTCTTGATCATGAGATGCTTTGTACAATAAAGTACCAAATGGATTGCTTACAAAGCTACCACCCCAAAACTGCATTAGTCCGTCCTGTTCTAAACCAACGCGGTTTACACTAATCACTGGCACTCCATTAGCTATCGCATGACTACGTTGAATAGTTTGCCATGCATTATATTGTTCAGTATTGGTTGCTTCGTCTTGTGCAGTTGCCCAACCAATTGCGGTTGGATAAAATAACATTTCTGCACCCATTAAACTAGTAATTCTAGCTGCTTCTGGATACCATTGATCCCAACATATTAAAACACCAATGGTAGCAAATTTTGTTTTGAATACTTTATAGCCTAAATCACCTGGAGTAAAATAAAATTTTTCATAATAAGCAGGGTCATCGGGAATATGCATTTTGCGATACTTACCTAAATAAGTTCCGTCTGCGTCTAAAACCGCAGTGGTATTATGATATAAGCCTTCTGCTCTTTTTTCAAATAAAGATGCGATAATAACTACTCCTAATTCTTTTGCGATGGCAGACAATTCGTCGGTTGTCTTACCAGGAATAGGTTCTGCCAATTTGAAATTTTCATAGGCTTCCACATCACAAAAATATAAGGATGTAAATAATTCTTGCAGGCAAATAATATTAGCGCCTTTACTTGCTGCTTCTCTTATTTTATCAATTGCCTTTTTAGTATTGCCTTCTTTGTTAGCAGTACAAGACATTTGAACTAAACCACATTTAACGATTGACATAAGCTGTAATTAAAATGTATTCTTATTATTAAAAATTAGTTTATACTATTGGGTGGTATAATATTAAGTAGTTCTTTGAATGATGGCATCAAAACTTGCAATACCAATTTGTTTTTCTGTAATAAATCCTTCTGCATATTCCACTCCTATTTGTTGACCCAATTCTTTTGCTCTACCTTTTATAAATTCTAAAAAAGAATTACTTGAAATAAATGTTTCTGGTTCAATAGAATTAGGATCAAAAAATTGTGAACTATGTGCCAGTATTGATTCCATTTTTTTATCCATATGCCCACTAATGTCCACTACAAAATTTGCAACTAAATTTCTGGATTGAATATAATGAAATACCTGAGTAGGTCTCCATGAAGCTTGTGGCATACCATTATGCGTTGTTTGTATTTTACTTAGTCCAGATAAAAATGCAGCGTCCACAACTAACTGCGATGCTTTACCATGATCTGGATGTCGGTCGGTTGGTGCATTACACAAAATTATGGTAGGTTGAAATCGTCGAATGGTTTCGATTATTGCAAATTGATTTTCTTTATTGTTTTCAAAAAAACCATCTGCCATTCCTAAATTATCGCGCACATCTGCTCCTATAATTTGACCAGCTAATTGAGCTTCTTTTAACCTAATTGAAGTAGTACCTCTAGTTCCTAATTCCCCTTTTGTTAAATCAATAATTCCTACTTTTTTCCCCTGCGCAACAGCAGCAATCAAACTGCCTCCACATCCTAATTCCACATCGTCAGGATGTGCACCAAAAGCAAGTATATCTAGTTTTTGCATAGTTGAAATTTACGAGTAACAAAGGTAAGTATTGATAGGTCTAAAAATTCAAACCCTCTCTTACGAATGTAAGAAAGGGTTTGAATTTTTTATAAAAAGAGTCGTTATTAACGTGCTCGCTTTTATTACTTCTTTGCGTAACGCTTGTTGAACTTGTCGATACGTCCAGCAGTGTCCACTAACATGTTTTTACCAGTGTAAAAAGGATGTGAAGTGTTAGAAATCTCCAATTTAATTACTGGATATTCGTTGCCGTCTTCGAATTGGATTGTCTCTTTTGTGTTAGCCGCTGACTTACATAAAAAAGATGTGCCATTACTCATGTCTTTGAATACTACAAAGCGATACGATTCTGGGTGGATACCTTCTTTCATTATTATGATTTTTAAGGAAGCACGGTTTTTGCCGTACAATTATTTAATAGGATGCAAATTTAAGCTAAAGCCCTGTTTTTGCCAAATTTATAAGTAAAATAGGCCATTTTAGCCCTTCATATTGATATACTGAAGCGGCAAACCTAGGTTGGCAGCTCTGCAAGCAGCAATAACGTCTTGCAAATCGTCAATTTTCTTGCCTGTAACACGGATTATATCGTCCATAATAGCCGTTTGTACCTTCAAGCCACTGTCCTTGATCATTTTTACCACCTTCTTAGCATCGTCTTGTTTAAGGCCGTTTCTTACAGGAACGTCTTTTTTAAAGAGTTTCCCGCTAGGTAAAGCTTCTTTTGAGAAGTCGAATGCACTTGGGTCTATTCCTTGTTTGATGGATCTGCTTAAAATAACGTCCACTATTTGTTGAATTTTCATCTCAGATTCAGACTCTAATTTAATAACATAGTCTTTTTTATTTAAGTCAATTACAACATGAATTGCTTTAAAATCAAATCGATTGGTAATTTCTTTCTTTACCACATTAATGGCATTGTCTAATGTTTGAATGTCTACAGTACTAGCGATATCAAATGATGGCATTATATAAAATTTAAGTTTTAGAAATTTGTTTAGGAAACCAACGCTTGGACATTGCCAAGAATACAATTCCCAATAGGATTAAGATTACGGCAATCAATTCAGCTTGTGTTGGCTGAAATGGCAAAAACATATATTTATTATTGACTCTGATTTTTTCGATTAAAAAACGCTCCGAACCAGCAAACAATAAATACACCCCTGTCAGGATTCCTGGCTGAGTTACTTTTTTTCTAAAAGACCACATAATTAGAAATAAAATAAACATCGCAATGATTTCGTAAAAGGTAGTTGGATAAACTGGCAAAGGCAATTCATTGCAATAATTACCTATGCAACCAGGAATATGCACACCTTCATTCACTACATTATGCGGATAATGATATGCCCACATCCAATCTGGCAACCAAGTAAATGGTTTAGGATTTAAATTAGGAATACCCCAGTCTCCGTCACCACTCATATGACATCCTATACGACCTGCCGCATAAGCAAATAACATAGTTGGCGCCATGGCATCTGCAAAATGAATAACACGCATATTATATCGTCGAACATATAATATGATTGCAATAGTCGCTACAATAAGTCCTCCAAAAAAAGTAAGTCCACTAAATGCTATTAAAGAACCCCATGGGTCTCTTGCAAAATCTTCTAGGTTCTCTAAGTTGTGAAATATTTTAGCTCCTATAAATCCCCACAAAGCTGCTTGTAATACAATGTCTCCTACTCTGTCGTGTGGCCACACCATATACTTGCGGGTTTCAGGCTTGGCTAATTTAACTTTATCCTTTTCCTTCCATTTTAAGTAAACCATTACTGCTGCAGAAAGAATCCCAGCACCAACACTTCCTTGTAATGATAAAATAAATGCCTGAGGATTATTCAATGCATTTTCAATAATGAATGCTCCAATTATTTTGAACCCAAATAAAAATCCAAAAAATAAACTTGTAGCTAATTCTCCAATAGTCGCAGGAGCCCCTATAATGAACTCCTCTTCAATTGCTACAAACTCTCCTAAACCTTCTTTACGTTTTAGTTCTGAATATAATACATAACCAGATCCAATAAATGCCAACGCTACAAAAAAGCCAAAAGTATTGACTAATTGTAATGCTGAAATTTTGATTCCAAATAAGTCCTGTATTAAGTAATATAAATTAGGATACATGTATAGTTATTGATATGTCTTGCAATGTTACGAAAAAAAAAGGCCACACTAGAAAGTGCGGCCGTATTTTACTAACCCATCTAAAAACAAAACCTTTAATATTTTTATTAATTACAATGTTCTTTGAACAATGAAATTAAATGTTGTGCGATTACCTGAGCTGGACTTCCTTCAATATGATGTCTTTCCACCATACTTACCAAATTTCCGTCTTTAAACAAAGCAATTGCTGGAGAAGAAGGAGGATAAGGCAAGTGTAATTCTCTTACTTTATTTACTGCTTCAACGTCAAAACCAGCAAAACTAGTTGTGATTCTGTCTGGTTTAATTGTTGCATTAGCAATTGCCATTACAACACCTGGTCTGCAAGCTCCTGCCGCGCAACCACAAACTGAATTTATCACAACCAATGTAGTACCTTCTTGCTTCACTGCATTTTCAACTTCTGCTGCTGTTGTTAAGTCTGTAAATCCATTATCAACTAACTCTGCTTTCATTGGTAAAACTATCTCTGCGGGGTACATATCTCTTCTATTTGTACCAAAATTAGGGATTTTAAAAATCACTCACAAATTTGTTTTCAAGTCATTTTGGCTATTAACAATATAATAACATGACATAATGACGTATTAAATTCAAAAAAATGGACTGGAATAGCATTTGTAGAGGTAAATATGGATAAATTCTTTACAAATAATAAATTAAACAAATATGACAAACCTAAAACAAAACCCATTTGTATTTGGCAATTTAATGGACGACATTTTTCCTGCAACTGCCACTTATTACCCTCCAGTAAATATTCATGAAAACGAAAATAATTTCGTGATTGAATTAAAAGTACCTGGAATTAAAAAAGAAGAAATTAATATTCAAATGGAAAAAGGATTGATGACAATAATCTATAACCATTCTGAAAACAAAGAAACTAATTTCAAAAGGTTAATTAAAAAAGAATTTTCAAATAAAAGCTTCAAAAGGACATTTAGCTTAGACGAAAAAATTAATTCAGAAGCTATTGAGGCAAAATTAGAAGAAGGAATTCTTACATTAACGCTTCCTATAAAAGAAGCAATAGTAACACCTAAAACGACCATAAGCATTAAATAAAACTAAATGCTTACGCTTTTAAAAAGAAAAAGGCCTCGATTTTAAATCGGGGCCTTTTGACTTTTAATACCATTATCTCAAGTATCCTAGAATCTTTAACATGGATTGCGCTGATTGTTCTTTTGCATAAACCCAATCAACCATTTTTCCTGTTTTAGGATCTTTTTCAACTATCACATGTTTAGGAGAAGGAATCAAACAGTGCTTAATTCCACCGTAACCACTAATTTGATCTTGATAAGCTCCTGTATGGAAAAATCCAACATAAAGCGGCTCTTTATTTTCTTCTTCCTTGTCTTCCATCGTATCATCCTTCAACTTAGGTAAGAATACTTCATTGATATGTTCCTCAGAATCATAATAGTCATGACTGTCGCAAGTAATACCACCTAAAACCACACGTTGATAATCATTCTCCCATTTATTTACTGGCAGCATCAAAAATTTCTCTCCAATACCCCAAGTGTCTGGAAGTGTTGTAATAAAAGAAGAGTCGATCATATACCAACACTCTCTGTCATTTTGTTTCTTCTCTGCCAATACCTTATAGATATGCGCCATACTCTCTCCTACTGTATAACTTCCAAATTCAGTATAAATATTAGGCATGGGTACTTTAGCTTTTTTACAAGCCTTTTTGATATTGGAAACAATTTCATTAATTATGAAGTTGTAATCATATTCAAAACCCAATGAGTGCTTAATTGGGAAGCCCCCACCAATATTTATAGAATCTAATTCAGGGCAGATTTTCTTTAACTGACAATATAAGTTGATGATCTTGTTCAACTCTGACCAATAATAGATATCGTCTTTGATACCTTTATTTAAAAAGATATGCAACATTTTTAATTGAAACTTATCCTCGTATCCTTCTATTTCGTCTACATAAAACTCTAATATATCCTTTGCACGAATACCTAAACGAGAAGTGTAGAAAGGGAAACTTGGTTCTTCTTCTGCCGCTACTCTAATGCCTAATTTAAAAGGCACTTTTGCATTACGTTTGTAGAATTGTAATTCCTCTACATTATCTAATACAGGTATTACATTTTTAAACCCAGTATTGATTAATTTAGTAATTCTACTAGTATATGTTTTTTGTTTAAACCCATTGCAAATAATAAAGATGTCTTTATTTATTTTACG
>CANCAY010000007.1 GCA_947374225.1 Chitinophagaceae bacterium
GCATTAACTGTTGTAAAAATAAATGGAACAAGTTTAGCCGGATTGGGTACTGGAATTTTAAAAAATACAACAGGCACAGGTGTTCCAAGTATTGCTGTGGTAAGTGATTTTCCAACGTTGAATCAGTCAACAACAGGCAATGCTGCAACAGCTACAAAACTAACTACTGCAAGGAATATTAACGGTGTATTATTTGATGGAACTGGAGATATCACTATTGCTGCAGCTGCCAATGCTGAAACCTTAGCTGGTAATAATATAAATGCAACTATAACTGGATCTAGCTTAACGAGTGTAGGAGTATTAAATAATGCAACTGTTAATGGGAAGGTAATTGTAGGAACTGTAACGGCTACTAGCACTTCTGCTATATTGGAAGCGAATTCAACTACTCAAGGATTTCTACCGCCTAGATTGACACTAACGCAGAGAATTGCTATTACAAATCCAGCACAAGGTTTAATTTTATATTGTACAAATTGCGGAATAAATGGAGAACCAGAATATTACAATGGATCAACTTGGTTAAATCTAGCTGGTAATGCTGCTGCAAAAGGTATTCCAACCATAAATATATCTGTTGGAACATATACATACACATCCGGTGTTGCGCAAGGACCGAATGCTGCAACAAATTCAGGAACTGGAACAGTATATTCTTATAGTTATGCTGGAACTGGGTCAACAACATATACTGCAAATGCCACTCGTCCTACAAATGCAGGAACCTACAGTGTTACTGCAATTGTAAGTGCAAGTCCAGATGGAAACTATACTGCAACAAGCTCAAGTGCTGCATTTACCATTTCGAAAGTGATTCCAACTGTGACGCCAACAATTGGAAATTATAGTTATAATTTAGCATCGCCTGTTGCTCAAGGACCAAATGCCGCAACAAATACAGGCACAGGTACTTCTTATACTTATAGTTATTCAGGTACAGGATACACAACATACGGACCAAGTTCAGCAAGGCCAACTGATGGAGGCACTTATGCCGTTATTGCAACAGTTGCTGCAAGTTCAGATGGAAATTATGCAGCGGCTAGTTCTAGTCCTACAGCATTTAAAATTACACTCAATTTGTCATTAGGGAATAATTATGGCGGGGGTAAAGTAGCATATATACTTCAGTCTGGTGATGTCGGATACGATCCAGCCCAACAGCATGGTTTAATTATTTCAGGTGATTTAACTCCAAATTTAACAGATATCATTTGGGGAACCTATGGTGTATTTCTTGGTGCTACCGGAGGTCTTGATAATATAGCTCCTAATGGTCTAACGACATTTGTTGAATTAGGTGCTGGCATAAATAATTCCAATTTAATTGTTGCAGCAGAAGGTGCTGGAACAAATTATGCTGCAGGTTTAGCAAAAGCTTATACAGGTGGTGGTTATACAAACTGGTATTTGCCTAGCTACTCTGAACTTTATGGTATTAGATTTAATAAATCATATATTGGAACAATCAATCGCACATTTTATTGGACATCAACTGAAGGGGATGGTGATCCATATAATGCATGGCTAGTAGCATTGTCAGGAACATCAGGTTTATATGAAGGAGATAAGGGATATGCAAATGGTGGAGTACGTGCAGTTCGTGTATTTTAAAATAACTTTATAAATTTAAACTAATGATTAAGAATTTTAAGATCCTAAATAAGTAAAACTAACTTTAAAAAATTGTGTAAATTAGCATTATTAAAGCTAGTTTATGAAAAAGAAGGTGCTATTGATTATTGTTATTTTTGCGGCATTTATTAGCCTATTGCAAGCCCAACCCGACCGTTGGCAACAGCATATTGACTATACTATTAATGCGGCTTTAAATGTCAATAATAATATCGTTACAGGTACAGAAGAATTGTTGTACACTAATAATTCGCCAGATACTTTGCGTAAAGTATATTTCCATATGTATTGGAATGCTTTTGCTCCAAACTCTGCAATGGATATTAGAAGTAGAGAGTTGGGAAAAAATTTATTAAGTATCAAACGTGGAGCCATTACCGCCTCTAATGCTACTAATTTAGGGCAAGACGCAGTACAGGACTGGGATAGAAGGGTTAAGGATCGCATTCAAAAATTAGCACCTACTGAAATTGGCTATCAAAAAGTGAGTCAGGTTTTCGTGGGTGGAAAGGCGCAGAAATTAATAGAACATGAGACCATATTGGAAGTTCAATTAAACTATCCCATCTTACCAAAGTCATCCATTAAAATGTCATTGCAGTTTGAAGCACAAGTGCCTGTTCAAATAAGAAGATCAGGAAGAGATAATGCAGAAGGTGTTCGATATTCAATGAGCCAATGGTATCCTAAAATGGTGGAATATGATTATCAGGGATGGAATACCAATCCCTATATTGCAAGAGAGTTTTATGGTGTTTGGGGCAACTACAATGTGAATTTAGAATTAGATAAAAATTACATGGTAGCTGCAACAGGTGTTTTACAAAACCCAACAGCAACGGCAGATGCAGCTGGGTTAAAGTCTTGGAATTTCAAAGGCAATAATATTCATGATTTTGTTTGGGTAGCGGATAATCACTTTAAACATATTGCTAAAGAAGTTCGAAAAGGATTAACCTTTCATGTATACTTTAAAGAAAAAGATGCGGCCTCAGATAGCGCATGGAAAAATGTATTATGGGCTGCAGAAAAAGCGTTGCCTTATATAGAAAAAAAATTCGGTGCTTATCCTTATCCTCAGTATTCATTTATACAAGGAGGGGATGGCGGCATGGAATATGCGATGGCAACTTTATTAAAAGGGCCAGGTTTAGGCACTGTGTTTCATGAGTGGATGCACAGCTGGTATCAGCATATACTAGGTACCAATGAAAGTTTATATCCATGGATGGACGAAGGTTTTACCAGTTTTGCAGAGGATGATATTTCTTATTGGTACGAGCAAAATATGGCTACTCAGTCACCTTTTATAAGCGATGCTGCAAAGAAACAATTACTAGTAAGTAATGAAAAAGTAAAACAACAATTGCCTGCTATACAATATGGTAATTATGGTGGGTATTTAACATTAGCAAAGAGTGGTTTAGAAGAACCCATGAGTACGCACTCCGATCATTATAATACTAACTACGCATATAGTAGTGCTGCATATACTAAAGGAGCGACTTTTTTAGGAGCACTTGGTTATATAGTAGGAGATGCAGTAAGAGATAATATCTTAATGAATTATTACAATACCTGGAAATTTAAACACCCTAATGCGAATGACTTTACACGTGTTGCTGAAAAGACAAGTGGTATTCAGTTACAATGGTTTAAAGAGTATTGGATGAATAGTACCAAGACCATTGACTATGGCTTAAATGATATTCAAGTGGGTAAGCAAGGTGCTATTGTAAGCATCCAACGCGAAGGTAAAATGCCAATGCCTATTGAAGTGTTAGTGACTTATAAAGACGGTACTAGTGAATTACATTACATTCCATTGGATTTAATGTTAGCTAGTAAAATTGCAGAAGACGCGCAAAATAGAATAGTACATGAGGAATGGAAATGGGTGCAACCTAATTACACTTTTGAAACCTTGAAACCATTGTCTCAATTGAAGTCTATCGAAATTGACCCAAGTCAGCGAATGCCCGATGTTAATAGAACGAATAATAAATTAGAGATACCGAATTAGCATATATAGAGCATATTGTTTTTATAAGCAGAAGAAATAGATTTTGCTATGAGTGAACATCGAGCCATAGCGTTAAGTGGCGAGTTGAAAACGAATAGTGAAATCTATTTCTTCACTTGAATAATAAATTTCTCCATAAAATATTCTTCCTGAAAAATATCATGAATCGACATCATTTTAGGACGTACACCACTCTCGAAAATTTCTTGGTGTAAGTCGCCACCTTTTAAGCAAATCAATCCATTGGGTTGATTTGGCTTTTTAGTTATAATTGGTCCTGCCCATTTCCACAAGTCTTTTAAAGGGGCAACGGCTCTACTTACTGCATAGTCGAACTTTCTATTCTTAATATCTTCCACACGAGTATGCTGTGTCTTTATATTCTTAATACCCACCATCTCGCAAACTGCATCCACTACTTTCAATTTCTTCGCAATACTATCTACGGCTAAGAATTGAACTTCTGGAAAGAATATAGCTAATGGTACGCAAGGGAATCCGCCACCACAGCCAATATCTATTACTTGTGTGCCTTTTTCCCATTCCACCACTGCAGCAATACTTAAGGAGTGCAATACATGGTGCAAATAGATATGATCAATGTCTTTACGGGACACTACATTAATCTGACTATTCCACTCACGGTAGGCAGGTTCTAGCGCAGTAAATTGTGCTAGCTGAGTTGGAGTGAAATCGTCAAAATATTTGGTAATTAATTCCATGTTTTGTGGGGAGCTTTCCATACGCTAGGCAAAGTAAATAAGTAATAAAATATAGACCATATATCGAATGCAATAAACCAAGGCCAAAGGTCTAGTTCATTTAATTTTTTCATTGTGCTTCTAAGGATAGTGCCTTGAATAATTGTGCGCAGTCCCCATAAGCTTAATAGGAGTATATACTCTTTAGTTAAAATAAGGGAAGCAATTAAAACAGGGTATACTAAAAACTGGCTAACTGCAAATAATGCCAATAAAAAGGAATGTGATTTTTTATAGTATTTACTGGTTGTATAATGTCTATATTTTTGATTCATCCATTCGTTGAATGTACGCTTAGGCTCACTAATAGTGTGTGCATCAGGTTCAATTACAATGGCGGTATTATGTTTATTGGCAACTTGATTAATAAATAAATCATCGTCTCCACTTGGGATTTGATTGATAGAAGAGAATCCTTTATTTCTATTAAATACTTCTTTTTTATAAGACAGGTTTCTTCCAACACCCATATAAGGCAAGCCAGCTAAGGCATAAGAGAAGTATTGCAATGCGGTTTGAAAAGTTTCAAAACGAATTAATTTATTAATAATCCCTGGCTTCTTTCTGTAAGCACCATAGCCTAAAACAATTTCAATACCATCACTATATCCGTCCTGCATTAATTGCATCCAATGCTCACTCGCAGGAACACAGTCAGCGTCAGTCAAAAGTAATATTTCATTTTTAGCAGATTTAATACCCATAGATAATGGGAATTTTTTTCCGCTAATCATTTTAGCTTCCTGCGTTAAAGTCACAGGATTCAAATTCTTAAATGACTTTTTGAATTCTTCTATTAAATATTTAGACTCGTCTTCGGAATTGTCATTTACCAAAACGAATTCATGCGTGGTATTATATTGTTGTACTAAAACACCTGGCAAATTATTCGCAATATTTTCTGCTTCGTCTCTTGCACAAATCACTACCGAAATAGGGTGCTCCATATGCACTTCTTTTGTAGGCTTTTTGTATAGGGCTAATCTTAAAAAGAAGAATAAATAGTAAAAGAGTTGAATAGCTATAATAGCAATAAAAGCTACTACCAATATATTAGTAAGCGATAGGTGGATTATCATGGTGCAAAAGTAAAGATTTTTGACCTTACCTTTGCGCCATGGCGGCATTACAATTTGAATTAGTAAAAGAAAGTACAAATGGCGGGGCAAGGGTAGGTACCATTACCACCGATCATGGAGTGATTCAGACACCTATCTTTATGCCTGTGGGTACTATTGGCTCTGTTAAAGCGGTAACACAGCAGCAGTTAAAGCAGGACATACACGCTCAAATCATTTTAGGAAATACCTATCATTTGTATTTACGTCCAGGTACGGAAGTACTGGAAGCGGCAGGTGGTTTGCATAAGTTCATGGGATGGGATAGACCCATTTTGACAGACAGTGGAGGTTACCAGGTTTTCTCCTTGGCTAATAATAGAAAAATCAAGCCAGAAGGTGTCGTTTTTCAATCCCATATTGACGGTAGTAAACATTTGTTTAGTCCTGAGAATGTAATGGATATTCAAAGAACAATTGGAGCAGATATTATTATGGCATTTGATGAATGTCCTCCCATTCCAAGTGAATATGAGTATGTTAGAAAAAGTATGGACTTAACACATACTTGGTTGGATAAATGTTTTAACAGATTAGCGGAAACACCCGATAAATATGGGTATACACAAAATTTATTCCCCATTGTTCAAGGTGGATTATATAAGGATTTGAGAAAAGCTTCTTGTGATTATATTAGTTCAAAAGGAGCTGTAGGGAATGCTATTGGAGGTTTAAGTGTAGGGGAAACAATGGAAGAAATGTACGAGTTCACTGCTTTATGTTGTGAAAATTTACCCCAGGACAAACCAAGATATTTAATGGGAGTAGGTACTCCTTGGAATATATTAGAAGCCATTGACTTAGGGGTGGATATGTTTGATTGTGTCATGCCAACTAGGAATGGAAGAAATGGCATGATATTCACCAGTCAGGGGGTGATTAATATTAAAAATTTGAAGTGGGCCAAGGATTTTAGCCCATTAGACCCAGGATTGCCAAATGAAATGAGCCAATATTATACCAAAGCGTATATGAGACATTTGTTTGTAGCTGATGAGATATTAGGGCTGGAATTAGCGAGTATTCAAAATCTATCTTTTTATCTTTGGTTAGTAGGTCAGGCAAGGGAGCATATAATTGCTGGAGATTATGCAAGTTGGAAAGTCGATATGATAGCACAAATTAGTAAGCGTTTATAAAAGATAAAACAAGTATTGAAAAAACTAGATTGGTACATATTAAAAAAGTTTTTGGCAGTTTTTTTCTTTGCCATCTTTTTCTTTGCAGTAATCGCAGTAGTGATTGACTTGAGTGAGAAAACGGATGACTTTGTAAGATCAGGCTTGTCTGCGGGTGAAATAATCACGCACTACTATATTGGATTTGTACCACATATTTTGGCTTTGCTTTTCCCATTGTTTGTATTTATTTCCGTTATATTTTTCACTTCTAAAATGGCCGGACAAACAGAGATAGTAGCTATCTTGGCAAGTGGCACTTCTTATAATAGATGGCTTCGTCCCTATTGGATTGGAGGTGTATTTTTAGGATTGGTATTATGGATTTCAAATCAATGGATTGTTCCTAAGGCAAATAATATTCGTGGCAGTTTTGAAGCAGCTTATGTGGACAGAAACTCTTCTTACGATGCTTTAATGAGGACTTCCTCTGACATTTATTTCAGAATTGATTCCTTTACGTATGCAGGAATTTATGGCTATGATACTGCTAATAAAAGAGGGGGCACGTTTTTTGCCAATACCATTAACAAAGACAAAGTTGTAAAGAATATAAGAGCAGAATCTATTTTATGGGATACTGCTAAAAAGGATTGGCAATTAACCGAAGTAATTGAGCGAAAAGTAAAAGATAGTAAAGAAGACATTACCTATTACCCCACACTGCATCAAAAATATCCATTTAAGCCAGTTGACTTAGGAAAGGACAAGTATACCAAGGATAAGCTCACTACCCCTCAGTTAATAAGACAAATCAAGATTGAGTCCCTAAGAGGCTCCGAAGGGTTGAATGAATTGAAGATTGAACGCTACAGAAGAGATGCTACACCCGTAACAGTACTTTTATTGACCCTAATTGGAGGCATTATTGCAGGGCGTAAAGTTAGGGGAGGAAGTGGGTCCCATTTGGCGCTGGGCTTCGTGATAGCCGCTGTTTTTATCATTACAGACCGCTTTTCAACCATCTTCTCCACCAAGGGGAATCTGCCTCCTGTAGTGGCTGCTTGGATACCCAATGTGATTTTTATATGGGTGGTATATTATTTGTACAAAAAAGCACCTAAATAAACTATTCTTAGCTAACTTTGTGGCCAAAATTAACCGGTTTTTCATTTTTATTTTAGCCTATGGAAGCGATCAAGGATTTATTCAGTGCAAAGGCCACAGCAGCAGCTGCGGAAATCAAAGACATTATTAAAGAACATGGCGATAAAAAAATAGGGGAAGTAACCTTAGCACAAGCATATCAAGGTATGCGTGGTATTACAGGTTTAGTTACTGAAACTAGTTTGTTAGATGCACAGGAAGGTATCCGTTTCCGCGGGTATTCAATTCCAGAGTTACAAGATAAATTACCAAAAGCGCCAGGTGGCGACGAGCCATTACCAGAAGGTTTATTTTATTTAATGATGGTGGGAGAAATTCCAACAGCAGAGGATGTAAAAGAAATTACAAATAACTGGCAAAGAAGAAGTCATGTGCCATCACATGTATTTGATGTGATTGATGCATTCCCATTAAGTGCACATCCAATGACCATGTATGTAGCAGCTGTCATGGCGTTACAAACGGAAAGCAAATTCTCACAAGAGTATGCTAAAGGAATGAACAAAAAAGATTACTGGCAATATACATATGACGATTCAATGGATTTGATCGCAAGATTACCAAGAATTGCTGCCTATATATACAGAAGAAAATATAAGAACAACGAACATATTCATCCAAATGGTTTATTAGACTGGGCAGGAAACCTTGCTTATATGATGGGCTTTGAGGACGATAGCACAAAAGAATTAATGCGTTTGTACATGACTATCCATGCAGACCATGAAGGAGGAAACGTTTCTGCACACACTACACATTTAGTAGGTTCTGCATTAAGTGATCCTTATTTAAGTTATGCTGCAGGTATGAATGGTTTAGCAGGTCCTTTACATGGATTAGCAAATCAAGAAGTAATCAAATGGATTTTTGAAATGCAAGAAGCGATAGGTTCTGATAGTCCAACTAAAGAACAAATTGTGGAGTATGTTCAAAAAACATTGTCTTCTGGTAAAGTAGTTCCAGGTTACGGTCATGCTGTATTAAGAAAAACAGATCCACGTTTCACAGCACAAATGGCATTTGGTAAAAAACATTTACCAGACGACAAATTAGTGAACACGGTTTGGAATATATATGAAACAGTACCTCCAATTTTAGAGTCATTAGGTAAAGTTAAAAATCCATGGCCTAATGTGGATGCACACAGCGGTGCTTTATTAGTACACTATGGTATTGTTGAATACGAATTCTATACTGTATTATTTGCAGTGAGTAGAGCTTTGGGTGTATTAGCAAGTTTAACATGGGACCGTGCTTTAGGCTTCCCATTAGAGCGACCAAAATCAGTTACTACAGAAGCAGTAAAGCTTTGGTTAGACGGGAAAGGAGAAATTTAGTAAGTTTTGTATTATATAAAAATAGCATCGATTTTATCGGTGCTATTTTTTTGTCATGTATTTATTTCTATTTGATTAGAATCAAATTTTACTCAGACCCGGGTCATTTAGCACGCTGTTTTATAATTATAGTTTTGTGTAGTAACTCCTAAAAAAATCGGAGCATTTTTAACATAAAAAACATTTTTATGAAACAGTTTAAATTATTCATGTTCTTACTTGTTTTACTTGTCGGATTTAACTTAGACGTTTTCGCACAAGAAACATTGCCTTCAGTAACCGTAGCGAGTGTCAACTATAGGTACTTAAGGTCGGTATACGACAATACTGTAGCACAACCAGTAAGATTATTAGAACATCAAGCAGCAAGTTATGATGTAAGGGACTCGGAATATTACGACGACGAATATGACGGATATTCTATTTCCTTTTATTTGCCAAACGGCCGTGTTTTGGCAGCGTATGACAAGGATGGGAAATTATTAAGAACAGCAGAACGGTATAAGAATGTATCAGTGCCTCCAGCTGTTAGAACCTCCTTGTCAACTAAGTATCCTAATTGGTCACTCACTAAGGATATTTATTTAGTTAATTATTATGGAGACAAGGATTCCAGAAAACTATACAAAATGGTTTTGGAAAATGGGCCTAAGCGTATTAGAGTAAAGTCTAATGATGCAGGAGAGTTTGTCGAAAGATAATTTTCAGTGCTTAAAAACGCTTAAACGAGGCCAGTCTTATAATTAGGATTGGCCTTTTTAGTACTTTTTATAATTTTAAAGGAGAAAGTATCCAACAGTATATACTTTTGCATCCAATTTACAAGTATGGTCCAAATAGTGAAGTATAGTTTTTTAGTAATTTTTACTTTTTTGAATATTGTTCTTTTTGCTCAAAACAAATCAGTTAAGCTTGAATTTGTGGGTTCAAAAATGAACCCAATAGCATTTGCAAACATTTCATTTCAAATAGGAGACACTGCAACAAAGCACAATAAAATAGCGGATAGTAATGGAGTAGCAATATTAATGGTGGATCCTAGTAAATTGTATAAAATAAAAGTAGATGCAATAGGTTATCAATCTGAAACAAGAAATTTAAAATTTGACATGTCCAATTATGTTAAAATATTATTAAAAGAGAAAGCAGGGGAACTAAAAGAAGTAATAGTAAGTTCCACGAAATCCTTGATAAGACAGGAAGACGATAAGTCCATTGTAGACCCAGAACCTTTAGCAGCAAGTTCTACCAATGCTTTAGAGACCATTGAAAAAACACCAGGTATTTTTATTGATGCAGACGGTCAAATATATTTAAATGGATTGTCACCAGCAGGGGTACAAATTAATGGACGGGATTTAAAAATGAGTCCAGCAGATTTAGCAACACTTTTAAAAAGTTTACCACCTAATGTGATTCAGAAAATTGAATTAATAAGAACACCTTCTGCAAAATATGATGCATCGGGTGGAGGAGGCGTGGTCAATATTATTTTAAAGAAAGGAGTTAAGTTGGGATTGAACGGTTCTGTGAATTCAGGGTTCACGCAAGGCAAATATGGCAATCAATTTTTAGGGCTTAATTTGAATAATACCAATGATAAGCTTAGCTCTTATATCAATACACAGTATAATAATAATGATGGCTACACTATTAATAATACAGACAGGTATCTTTCAGCTGACACGCTCTTGCAGCAAAAAGCCCGCACACAAAGCCCTAATAAATCATTTTATATTGGATATGGTTTAAGTAAGTCTTTAAAGGATAAGTGGGAATTAAGTTATGACGGAAGATTCAGTGTTTCAAATTTTGACAACAAGACTCAAAATCAATCCTATTTAAAGGATTTATTAAATAGTAATAAACAATTTAATACTACCATTTCATCGGTGAACAATAAAGGGGATAATTATAATATTAATCAATCTTTCCGTTCTAAACTCAAATTAGATTCTAGTTCAGGAGAATGGATAACAGACCTTTCCTATAATTATTCAAATGCTGCTACCCGTCAAATTTATGCAACTCATTTACTGGAGTCGGGTGCAAACATTAATGGATTAGGAGATTTTGGGAATGACAGAAACTTATTTATTGCACAGTCTGATATCAAGAAAAAATGGAAGGGGCTAACTTGGGAAACGGGTATTAAAACTTCTTTATTGTTGTTTAATAATAATTCAAATTATACTAAAACTATTGCGGGGAATACTTCTATCGACCCATTTAGAACCAGTAATTATAATTTTAAAGAACAAATTAATGCGGCATATTTACAGTCTTCCAAAACATGGGGCGCCATTGTGTTGAAAGTGGGAACCAGGCTGGAACAAACCATCATGGAAGGACATCAAATAATTCCGAAAGACACTAATTTTTCTGTAAACAGAACAGACGCATTCCCCTATGTTTATTTAAGTAGAAAAATAATGATGATTGCGGGGTATGAGCTAAGGGGCTTTTTGGTGTATCGTAAAACCATAAGCAGGCCTAGTTACGACTTCTTAAATCCTTTCCCAAAGTATATTGACCCCTTCTTATATGAAATTGGTAATCCAGGCTTAAAGCCACAGTTTACGTCTAATTATGAAGCTAATATAAGTGTAGACGACAAGCCTTTATTTGCTGTAGGGGTAAATGAGACAAAGGACATTTTTACAAGTGTAGTATATCAGTCGGTTGCCAACAAACAAATTGCCTATAGAACTTACGATAATTTAGGGAAGAGTAAGGAAGTCTATTTTAGGGCTATTGCTGCAATTCCTCCAGGTAAAAAGTTCTTTGCTGTAATAGGTGCACAGTATAATAGAAATACATACAATGGTTTTTATGAAAACAAGCCATTTACTTTTGACAAAGCAACTGTTACCTTCTTTACTTTTCAGTCTCTTAAAATTGATACTAAATCTGTATTTACAATTAATGGATTTTGGAGAAGCAATGGGCAGCAACAATTTTATGAGTTAGATAATTTTGGGCAAATTAATGCTACTTTAAATAGACAATTCTTAAATAAGAAATTGACTATTACTTTTGCAATGAATGATATTTTGTTTACGAACAATAATACCTTCACATTACATCAGGGAAGTATTAACACCAATGGGTATCGTGAGAATGATACTAGAAGATGGGGTATTAATTTGCGCTACAATTTTGGATTTAAACCCAAGGAGAAGAAATTTGAAATGTTAGATACAGAGTCGGCAGATAAAAATTAATTATAATAGTTTTGGATTACTTTTTCTTAGATATAATTTCTTAAATAAATATAGAAATAAGTTTTATTTAAATTTTTCAATAAGTGCAAAGACGCTCATGGAGCCCATTAGACAAACTACTGCCCAGCCTGAAAGCTCTATCCATAAAGGGTAAGCAAACTGCTTTAATACAGTTAGTCTTCTACTAGCAATTAACATAATGGCTAATGCAAAAGGAAGAATAAAGCCATTTACCAATCCCGCCATTAAGAGTAGTTCTTTAGGTTTACCTAAAACAATAAATATAGCAGTAGAAAGCACTATGAATAAAGTAATCATGATGCGTTCTTTCTGAATCCATTTATTTTGAATATTTTTCACAAAGGTATATGAGGTATAAGAAGCACCTACTACAGAACTAATGGCAGCACTCCATAAAACGATACCAAATATAAATAAGCCCCATCTTCCACCTGCAGATTCAAAGACAGTTGCGGCCGGATTATTAGCGTCTAAATGAATGCCTTTACTTACAATGCCAACTACCGCAAGGAAAAGGATAAAGCGCATTAAAGAGGAAATCATAATACCCCTACTAGCACTTTTTGTTACAAAGTCCATATGTTCCTCGCCAGATATGTCTGCGTCAATTAATCGGTGTGCTCCGGAAAAAGTAATATAACCTCCAACAGTTCCACCAACAATAGTAACAATTGCCAACAATGAAATATGTTCAGGTACAAAACTATGATGCACAGCTTCTAATAATGGGGGATGGGCTAGGTATACAATAATAAGGGTTAAACTTATCTTGATGATTCCTAGAAACTTGGTGAGTTGGTCTAATACTTTCCCTACTTCTTCTAGCCAGAATATGATAATAGCAATTAGGCCGCTAATGATTGCTCCATTAGCAAAAGAGATGCCTGTTAAAATATTTAAAGCGAGTCCACAGCCTGCGATATTGCCAATATTAAAGGCGAATCCTCCTAAAACTACTAATAAGGACAGTAAATGTCCTAGTCCTGGTAATAGTTCATTCGCAATTTCCTGCGCGCGCATGCCACTTAATGT
The DNA here is from genome assembly GCA_947374225.1 of Chitinophagaceae bacterium. GTDB lineage: Bacteria > Bacteroidota > Bacteroidia > Chitinophagales > Chitinophagaceae > Sediminibacterium. The sequence continues at coordinate 13,440 of CANCAY010000007.1, forward strand.
AATGGCTCTCCAAATATTAATTTGTGCACCAAAATCTAAAATAATAGAAACTATAATTACGAATCCAAAACTGGTTAAAAGTTGTTCTGTGTAAAAAGAAGTCTGTGTTAAAAATCCGGGACCAATAGAGGAATTTGCCATTAAAAAAGCGGCCCCCAAACTTAAGCCAGTCATGTTTGGGATTACTTTTTTAATTGGATTAGGGATGTTTGATTTCAATATTATTATTTTTAAGCGTTGTATGAATTGCAGCAGCTAATTCAATTGCATGAATATTGTCACCATGTAAACAAATTGTTTCAGCATTAATTTTTATAAGGTCACCATAAATAGTGGTAACGCTTTTGTTTAAGACCATTTCTAAAACTTGATTACAAACAGCATCATTGTCTATTAATAAAGCATTTGCCATTTGTCTTGGTGTAAGCTGTCCGTCCTTCTGATAAGTTCTATCGGCGAAAACCTCATTACAATAAGGTTGTCCCAAAATAATTGCTTGTTGAATGGTATGACTTCCACTTAAACCATAAACAATTAAATCAGGGTTAATGGCTTGTATAGTTTGAATAAAAATTTTACTTTTATTTTCGTCCTTTGCACAGTCATTATACAAAGCACCATGTAGTTTAATATGATGCATATTGACACCCATTGGTTGTGCAACTTTCTCGAATAAATAAATTTGCTCTGCAATTAATTCAGCAAGATCTAATAAAGAAATGGTTTGAGAAATTCTGCCAAAATTCTCCCTGTCATCATAACTAGGATGGGCTCCTATAGCAACATTATGTTGCAACGCTAATTCAATGGTCTGTTTGATAGTGTCTTCATCGCCTGCATGGAAACCGCAGGCAATATTAGCACTGCTAATAAATGGCATGATAAGCGCTTCATTATCCATTCCTTCGCCCATATCGCAATTTAGGTCAATTTGTAAACCTGTTTTGTAAGGATTTATATTGTTGTTGTGCACTGTCGACATTGGTTAAACTAAAATGAATAATACTATCATTGCCTAGTTGAGCAAATCTTGGTAAATCTACCAAAATTATTTGACCCAAATTAGGATAGCCTCCAATGGTTTGATGGTCGGCCATTAAAATAATAAGTGCTCCATTGGGTAATAATTGCATGGTGCCTCTAGTTACCGCACTAGACAAATAACTTTTGGGTCTAATTAAGTTTAAAGAAGGCCCTGTTAATTGAAAGCCCATTCTATTCGATTGTAGAGTGGTTTTGAATGGAGTGTTTAAAAGTTGCTGAATGGAAGCGGCATCCAGATCATTCCAAGCAGGGCCTGGTATAAACTGAAAGGCAGCTTGTTTGAAAACCTTAGTTTCTATGGTTTCAAATAAATTATTTAAAATAGAAGGATCCTTAGGTGTGCGTTCATTCTTGACAATTTCAAGTGTTGATCCAGTATCTAGTCTTTTAGCGAAATAACTAAAACTATTTAACCATTTGTCATTGGTCAATTCTCCTTGAAAAGCAATATAAGCAATACGTCCATGTATGGGTTGTAGAAATTGTAAAACATCCCCTTTGTTAACATGGATAGGAGTTTGCATGGCTATACTTTTTTCATTTAAAACAGGAACAAAATTAGCGCCAGTAATGCAAATAATATTTTCAGATTCAAAACAAAAAGTACTTGTTGGAAAATGAATTTCAATAACTGGATTTGTAATTGCGTTATTTAAAATATAGTTTGCTAACTGGGCAGATAAGTAATCCATATAACCGCCTGGTTGAATTCCAATATGTTGATATCCATAACGACCAGCATCCTGTATGCTATCTGAAATTCCTTTTTTAATTATGGTAATTGACATATTAAATAGTAGGGTATTCGTTAGTTGCTAAATAAGTTGCCTTGTCAATTGAATAAAATTGAATACGATCGCCCACTTTAAATTTTGCCAAATGAATTGGATCAAAAATTTTGATTGGAGTTCTTCCTATAATTTGCCAGCCACCTGGCGCGTTCATAGGATAGATGCCGGTTTGTTCTCCTGCAATACCAACACTCCCTCCATACACTAATGGCCTGGGTTTGGGATGTCTATTCATTTGAATTAGTGCATCTACTTTTCCCATATAAGCGAAGCCAGGCATGAAACCTAAACAGTAAATATTATAAATTATACTAGTGTGTATTTTAATTATTTCGTCGACGTTTATATTTTTTATTTCAGACAAATTTTTCAAATCAATTCCATATTCAATTGCATAACAAACAGGAATTTTTATAATTTCATTTTTAATTTTATTTTCTTTGACTATTATTGTTTCATTAAAAAATGCTAATAATAATTTATTGCCAAACTCAATCATATCATGACATGCAAAAGAATGCTGCATTGTGTTTTGTAATAATAAAATGTCATACACAATAGTCAATGAATGATAGGAGGGAATGATATCTTTTATTCCATTTATTTTTTTTGATTCAATAAAGAAATTGAATTGCATTATTTGATCTACTAAACTTTCGTCTATTATTGAGGGCAATAAAAAGACCATTGCATGATCCCCTAAATGTTGAACATGCCAGTCATTAATAGTATAGTTTTTGTTTTCTTTCATTGATACTATCAAATTTAGGTAGTTAACTAACAGAATATCAGCATTTAGACTATTTTATATGTGTAATAAATACACAAAGACTATTTCGCGTTAGTGTACATTGTACACATATGAATAAATAAATGAAAAAAAACATACACAAAGGTTTGCAATGTTAAGAATCTGTTATATTATTGGTACACGATTGTATTAAATTTTAAAATCAAACCCGAACACTATGCGAAAATTCCTACGTTTAATTACGGTTCCTTTGTTACTATGGGGTCTTGTTGCGAGCGCGCAATCAAGAACCATTAAAGGACAAGTAGTTTCAGCGAACGACGGTAAAGCCGTTGCTGGTGCTACTATTTCTGTGAATGGACAAAAAGTCTCTGCAATTTCTGGAGACGACGGTTCATTTGCTGTAAATGCTTCTGGCACTGTTACTCTTTCTGTAAAGTCTGTTGGCTTTTCTGGAAAGCAAGTACAAGTTGCTGGCTCTCAAAACACTGTTAGAGTTTCTTTAACAGAAGAATCATCTCAATTAAACGAGATTGTTGTGACAGGTTACACTGCACAAAAAAGAAAAGAAATCACAGGTGCGGTTTCTGTTGTTAACGTAAAAGACATGAAGTCTGTTCCTTCTGGAACTGCAGAGCAAATGTTACAAGGTCAAGCTTCTGGTTTGACAATCATTGGTTCTGGTAGCCCAGGTGAGCCTTCTAACGTGTTTGTACGTGGTATCACATCTTTCGGTAACTCTACTCCATTAGTAATTGTGGACGGAGTACAGTCAGCTCCTGGTGATCTAGGTATGTTCCGTGATTTATCTGCAAGTGACATCGAATCAGTACAAGTATTGAAAGATGGTCAAGCAGCTATTTATGGTGCTCGTGGATCTGCTGGTGTTATCATTGTAACAACAAGAAAAGGTAGAGGTAAAGCTTCTATCACTTACGAATCATACTATGGTGTTCAAACTCCAAAGTCTGGTAACGTATGGAATAAATTAGATCCTCAAGGAATGGCTGATTTATATTTCTTGGCTGCTAAGAACACAGGACAAGTTAATGGCAACGGTGATGTTGTTTCAGGACAATATGGTACTGGAAAATCTCCAGTATTACCTGACTATATCAAAGTTGGAACTAAGTCTGGTGTGACTGGTGCTGTAGATTTATCTAAATACAACAACAACTACTCTAAAGGTGATATTTACTTAATCGTTCCTGCAAACAAAAGAGGAACTGATTGGTGGAAAGAAATCATGAGCAGTGCTCCAATGACAAGTCATACTTTGACTGCTACTGGTGGTTCTGAAAAATCTACTTACTTGTACTCTTTGAACTATTTAGATCAAAAAGGTACTTTGTTAAACACTTATTTGAAGCGTTACACAGCTCGTGTTAACACTACATTTAATGTTAAAAACAATATTCGTTTTGGTGAAAATTTAACTATTTTCTTCAAGGACAACCCAAGAGTTGGAAACAACCAAGAGGGTAATGCAATTAATTTAACAGCTTGGGAGCAACCAATCATTCCTGTATATGATGCAGGTGGTGGATTTGGTGGTACATCTGGTTCTGAGTTAGGTAACTCATCTAACCCAGTTGCAAACCAAGTTCGTTCTAAAGACAACAAAAACTTTAACTGGCAGATTCAAGGTAATGTATTCGCAGAAGTTGACTTCGCGAAACACTTCCAAGCTAGAACTGTATTTGGTGGTCGTTTAGACAACTATTATGGATTCGGTCATGGATACAGAAGTTATGAGAACGCTGAAAATGGTTCTTCTAACTCTTACAATGAATATAGCGGATACAACAACAACTATAACTTCACAAACACATTAAGCTATAACAATGTTTTCAAAGAAAAACATAGCGTTAAATTAATGGCAGGTTATGAAGTATTAAAAGTTGCTGGTCGTCAAGTTGGTGGTTCTAGAGTAAACTATTTCTCTGATAACACAGATTATTTAAGTTTAAATACTGGTTCTCCAATTGGTCAATCTAACTATTCTCAATACTACAAAACAACTGGTAATTCTATATTAGCGAAAGTTGACTATGCTTTCAATGATAAGTATTTAATCGGTTTGAACGGTCGTCGTGACGGTTCTTCTGTATTCGGTCCTGATAAGCGTTTTGGTAACTTCTGGTCAGCTTCTGCTGGTTGGGTAGTTTCTCAAGAAGATTTCTTCAAGAATATCAAGTTTATCAATTCATTAAAAGTACGTGGTAGCTATGGTATCTTAGGATCTATATCTAACGTAGGTGCTTTAAACCAATATACTACTTATGGTGGTTCTGGTGGATCTTCTTACTATGACTTAAACGGTACAAGTTCTTCTACAGTTATGGGCTTCTATGCTACTAACTTAGGTAACAAAGCTACTGGATGGGAAAGAGACAAGATTTTAGACATCGGTTTTGATGCGACTGTTTTAAACAACAAATTAGATATCTCTTTTGATTGGTATAACAAGTCTATCGAAGGTTTATTGTTCCAAGACCAAGCGCCTGCTGTTGTAGGTGTGGGTTCTACATTACCTCAGGTTAACATTGGTGATATGAAAAACACTGGTATTGACTTAGGTTTGAACTATCGTGGAAGAATCAACAACGATTTAAGTTACTCAATTGGTGTTAATGCTGGTGCTTACAAAAGTACAATCATAAATATCCCAGGTGCTGCAGGTTTCTTCGAAACTGCTGGTACACACAATACAGGTAATCAAGTAAGAAACCAAATTGGACATCCAGTAGGTGCTTTCTTTGGTTACAAAATTGCTGGAATTTACAAAGATGCTGCTGACGTAGCTTCTTCTCCAACTGAAGCTGACGCTGCTCCAGGTCGTTTCAAATATGTAGATGTAAATAAAGATGGTAAAATTGACGATGCTGATAGAACTTTCTACGGTAATCCAAACCCAGCTTTCACTTTAGGTTTAAACTTAAGTGTTACTTACAAAGCATTTGATTTCTCTACAGTTATCTACGGTTCTTTTGGAAACGATGTCTTAAACGAAACTCGTTATTTCCAAGATTTCTATCCTCAATTCCAAAACTCAAAGAGTATTGCATTGTTGACAAGTTCTTGGATGCCTGCTGATAGAAGCAAGCCAAGAGATCAATGGACTGCTGTTAATCCAAATGCGAAATATCCGATTGTTGAAAACAACTCATATTTCTCAACTAATGGAGTATTAAATGATTTCTATAAGGAAGACGGATCTTATGTAAGAATTAAACAATTAAGTATTGGTTACACTATTGAGCCTTCTACATTAAAGCGTTATGGTATCGACAAAGCACGTATTTATTTACAAGGTGCTAACTTGTTTACTTTAACTAACTACTCTGGATTAGATCCTGAGGTAGCTGGTAGTTCAGTATCATTTGGTGTTGATTACGGTGTTTATCCTCCTTCTAAGACATTCAATGTTGGGGTAAGCCTTACTTTCTAAATTATTTAATTGAAAACTAATTACACTATGAAAAAATATAATTTTAAACATATAATCCCAGTGGCGCTTTCTTCTCTGGTGATTTTATATGCTTGTAATAAATCTTACTTGGAAGTACCGGCTGCAGGCGCATTAAGCCAAGCAACGTTATCTAACAAGATTGGAGTTGAAGCCCTTTTAGTTGGAGCTTACTCTTTATTAGATGGAGAAGGAAGTAATGCAGGTACTGGTAACGGTCCTTGGGCAACTTCTTCAAGTAACTGGGTATATGGTTCAGTTGCGGGTGGTGACGCTCACAAAGGATCAGATCCAGGTGACCAAAACTTGATCACTCCAATCGAACAATGGAATGCAACTGCATCTAACGGTTATTTAGACCAATTATGGCAACAACGTTATGATGGAGTTCAACGTTCAAATGAGTCTTTAAGAATGTTAGCTTTAGCTAAAGACGTTACAGCAGCAGACGTTGCTCGTATCTCTGCTGAAGCAAGATTCTTACGTGCTCACTATCATTTCGAATTAGCTAAGAATTTCAACAATATCCCTTTTATTGATGAAACAGTTACTTATGCAGCAGGTAATTTTGCTGTTGCAAATGGTCCAGCTTTAGCTAAAATTGAAGCTGATTTCAAATTCGCTTATGACAATTTGCCTGAAACAATGAACGGAGTTGGTCGCGCTAACAAGTGGGCTGCTGCTGCTTACTTAGGTAAAGTTTATATGTTCGAAAAGAAGTATGCTGAAGCTGCTGCAATCTTCAAATTAGTAATCGCTAGCGGTAAAACATCTACTGGTGTTAAATACGCTTTGTTATCTAAATTTGCTGATGTAAACAATGCTGCAACTAAGAATGGTTCTGAGCATATTTTCTCAGTTCAAATGACAGTAAATGATGGTACTGGTGCTGCTAACGCTGCAACAGGTGACGCCTTAAACTTCCCTTATGGAGGTCAAACAGGATGTTGCGGATTCTACCAACCTTCTTTCTCTTTAGCGAATGCATTTAAAGTAGACGCGAATGGTTTACCATTCTTAGATGAGTCTTATAATGCAACTCCATTGAAAACAGATATGGGTTTATCTGCTGACCAAGCATACACTCCAGATTCAACAACTCCATTAGATCCACGTATTGACTGGACAGTTGGTCGTCGTGGTATCCCTTATTTAGACTGGGATATTATGCCAGGTTCTACTTGGGTTCGTAACCAAGCTGCTGCTGGCCCTTATGAGCCAATCAAGCACGTTTTCTACAAATCTCAAATTGGTACTTTCACCGATGGTTCTTCTTGGACTAACGGTTTCACTGCAAATAACTTCCCAATTATTCGTTTAGCTGACGTTTTATTAATGGCAGCAGAAGCAGCAGTTGAAACTGGTGATTTAGCAACAGCTTTGACAAACGTTAACTTAGTTCGTGCTCGTGCTTCAAATCCTGCTGGATTTGTGGGTGCTGGTAAAAACAATGGTGGTTTGACATCTGTAGCTAACTACAAAATTGGATTGTATACTGCATTTGCTGACGCAGCATATGCTAGAAAAGCAGTTCGTTTTGAGCGTAAACTAGAATTAGCTATGGAAGGTCACCGTTTTTATGACTTAACTCGTTGGGGTGCTGGTAAAACTGAATTAGATGCCTATGCTAAAAGCGAAGCTAAGCAAGGATACACGTCTATGAGCGGTGTTACTTACACTACAGGAAAGTCTGAATACTTACCTATACCACAGGCTCAAATTGACAAAACACAAAAAGACGGAAAGTCTGTGTTGACTCAAAACCCTGGATACTAATTTGAATTAAATATTTAATTAATTCTTATACAGAGAGCCCCGATTTATCGGGGCTCTTTTTTTATGTTATAGAGCAAAAAAACATTTTTGTACGTATCTTTAAGAACGATGTTTTTGTACTAAATTCTATTTTACTATGAAGTTGCTTGCTCCCTGTGTTGGACTATTTTTTGTGTTATTTATAGTTGCTTGTAATGGAGAAAAACCATTATTTGAATTAGTAGACTCGAATCATTCTGGTATTCAGTTTAACAATGAAGTTAAAGAGTCAGATTCTTTAAATGTATTAGACATCTCTAATGTATATAATGGAGGTGGAGTAGGTATAGGTGATTTTAATGGAGACGGGTTGCAAGATATTTATTTCACTGGCAATAAAGTGTCCAATAAATTATACTTAAATAAAGGGGAATTTAAATTTGACGACATTACTACTTTGGCAGCTGTTACTGGCGAAGGCAAATGGTGTAGAGGTGTTTCGGTAATAGATATTAATAACGACGGTAAGTCAGATTTATATATCAGTGCCACATTGGATACCAATGCTGCTAAAAGAGAAAACATTTTATATGTAAACCAAGGGAATGATGCTAATGGAATACCTAGGTTTAAAAATATGGCGGCTGAATATGGTTTAGCAGACACTACGTATTCAACCATGGCTAATTTTTTCGATTACGATAATGATGGTGACTTAGATATGTTCTTGGTAGTGAATGAAATTAAAGACCCACATATTCCCAATGTATATCATCCAAAAAATCAGAATCCAGAATATTTTAGTAGTTCAAGATTATATCAAAACAATTATGATTCTGCTTTAAAACATCCTGTATTTGTAGACGTATCTGAAAAAGCAGGAATTATAAAAGAAGGTTTTGGACATAGTGTAGTTGTTACAGACATTAATAAAGACGGATGGAAAGATATTTATGTAACAAACGACTATCTGCCTAATGACTATTTATGGATCAATAATCATGACGGTACTTTTACAGATCAATTAGCGGTATACTTCAAACATAGCTCTGTCAACTCTATGGGAACAGATGTTGGAGATATTAATAATGATGGTTTGATGGACTTCATTACATTAGATATGAATCCTAGGGATAATTATCGTAAGAAAATGATGATGAACCCGAACAGCTATCAAACATTTCAAAACAATGATTTATACGGATACCAATATCAGTATGTTCGAAATACTTTACAAATAAACCAAGGTCCAAGAGTATTACAAAACGATTCCATAGGTGCACCTATTTTTAGTGAGATTGCTTTTTTATCGGGTATTGCAGAAACTGATTGGAGTTGGACTCCTTTATTGGCGGATGTGGACAATGACGGCAATCGTGATTTATTTGTGACAAATGGTTTTCCAAAAGATGTAACAGACCATGATTTTATTACTTATCGAAACAAGGCGTATAGCTTTGCAAGTAAAACACAATTATTAGTTGAAATTCCAGAAGTTAAAATTCATAATTACGCATTCAAAAATAATGCAGATTTAACTTTTACAGACCAGTCAATAAACTGGGGCTTTACTACTCCTACCTTTTCTAATGGAGCAGTGTATGCGGATTTGGATAATGACGGAGATTTAGATTTAGTTATAAATAATATCAATGACCCAGCTAGTATTTATCAAAATAAGGAAAGACAATTGCAGCCTGAAAAAAGCCACTATTTAGATATTGCTTTTAAAGGTACTGCACAAAACATGCAAGCTATAGGTGCTACAGTTGAATTATATTATGATCACGGTAAAAAGCAAATAGCAGACCAAAGTCCATTTAGAGGTTATTTGTCAACTGTTCAAAACAACATTCACTTTGGACTAGGTGTTATTCAACAAATAGACTCAGCCATTATTCAATGGCCAAATCAAAAAATACAAGTATTAAAAAACATAAAGTCGGATCAAGAATTGACTGTTGATATAAAAAATGGAAATCCAGTTACTGATAACATTCAAAATACATTTGCAACCAATAGTTTATTTAAGGAAGTAACCAATGCTGTTGGTATAAATTATGTGCATAATCAAACTGATTTTGTTGATTTTAATATTCAAAAATTATTACCTCATAAGTTTTCAGAATATGGTCCTGCCATTGCTGTTGGTGATATGAATGGAGATGGATTAGACGATATGATTGTAGGTGGCGCAAGTAATAATAGTGCACAATTATTCTTCCAACAAAAGAACAATCAGTTTGTTCAAAAAGCTTTACTACCAGCTATACATTTTAATAAACCAAATAGTGACGAAGGCGTTTTATTAATAGATGTAGACGGAGACCAAGACTTGGATTTATATATTAGTAGTGGTGGATTTGAAAATCAACCCAATGCGGCAAGTTATCAAGACCAATTATATATTAATGACGGGAAAGGTTATTTTAAACAAGACTTAACGGCGCTTCCTTTAAATAATACCAGTAAACTTTGTGTTAAAGCAGCTGACTATGATCATGATGGTGATTTAGATTTATTTGTAGGAGGCAGGGTAGATCCATGGAATTACCCAAAGCCAGTTAACAGTTTTATATACAGAAATGACTCTAAAAATGGTCAAGTAAAATACACAGACGTTACTAAAACTATTGCGAAGGGCTTAAATCAAATTGGCTTAGTATGCGATGCTTTATTTACTGATTTTAATAACGATGGTTGGACGGATTTAATAATTACTGGCGAGTGGATGCCAATAACTTTTTTAACGAATGACAAAGGAGTATTTAAAAATAGCTCAAGTATGTCTGGTGTGCATGATAAAGTTGGATGGTGGAATTCGATTCAATCAGGCGACTTTGACGGAGATGGAGACATGGACTATATAGTTGGAAATTTGGGGCTTAATTCTTTTTATAAAGCCTCTAGTGTTTATCCTGCTCAGATATATGCCAAGGACTTTGATAATAATGGTAGTTATGATGCTTTTCCTGCATTGTATATTCCTACTAGTCATGAGGATACAATCAAAAAATTATTCCCAGCCCAAACAAGAGACGATATTGTTAAACAGATGATTAGTACTCGTGCCAAATATCAGAATTATAAAAGTTTTGCAAGTGCAAGAATTGATCAATTATTCACACCAGAACAATTAAAGGGAGCACAAATATTAAAAGCGAATTATTTAGAGTCTAGTTATTTAAAAAATAAGGGGAATGGGAAATTCGAGTTAAGTGTATTGCCCAAATCAGCACAGGTTTCTATTTTAAATGGAATGGAAGTAGATGATTTTGATGGAGATGGCAATTTAGATGTACTTATTAATGGAAATGATTATGGTACAGAAGTTTCAGTTGGAAGATATGATGCTATGAACGGATTATTGTTGAAAGGGGATGGTAAAGGTGGCTTTGCTCCATTAAGCATTCTCGAAAGTGGTATATTTATTCCAGGAAATGGAAAGGCATTAGTTAAGCTAAAAAGTGCCAGCGGTAGTTATCTAATAGCAGCATCTCAAAATAAAGGTGCAATGAAAGTATTTGAATTAAAAGCTAAAGAACGTCTTATTCCAATTAATGCAAATGAAATGAGTGCTTCAGTTTTGTATAAAAATGGGAAGGGTCGAAAGCTTGAGTTCTATTATGGTAGTTCTTTCTTATCACAGTCTGCAAGATTTGTAAGGTTTACTAGCAATATAAAATCAATAACTGTAGCAGATTCAAAAGGTGTTAAGAGAGTTCTCGAGTAGGTAACAGTTCAAATGTATAAACATAATTTTAAAATTAAAAGTTTGGTTTTAAATTCTAATTCAGTGTACTATGAAAATGTGTAAAATGATGATTAATATTAAATGGGGAACTAAGTCTGTTGGTCTTTTAAGTGTAGTAATGATTTTTGCTTTTTTTACATCATGTAAACAAGAGAAGCAAGTTGCCTTAAATCCGGTTGATGTTTTAATAGCAAATGAGGACCAGTTGACGCAGATTATTATTTACGATGTATTTACTCCTCCTGTGGCAAGTAGAATTTACGTGTATTCTTCCATAGCAGCATACGAAGCTATGCGACATGCTAAAAAAGACGCTCCTTCTATTACAGAGAAACTAAATGGTTTTGGTAAAATGCCTTTACCGGATAAGGATAAAAAGTATGACTATACTTTAGCAGCGACCAAAGCATTTTTTAAAGTGGCAAGAAATGTAAAAGTGTTTTCAGTGGATTCATTAGATCAATATGAAAAGAATATATATAATAATTTCAAACAAAATTTAGATCCTGCTACTTATGAAGCTTCTATAGCTTTTGGAGATACAATAGCTTCTGTAGTATTAGCAAGAGCTAAAACGGACGGTTATGCTGCTTCAAGAGGGAAGGCCAAATTCTTAGGTAGCAATGAGCCAGGTAAATGGCGTCCTACACCACCAGATTATTTAGATGGGGTAGAATGGTGTTGGAATACCATGAAGCCAATGGTGTTGGACTCGGCATCTCAATTTAAACCTGCATTACCACCTCCTTTTAGTACTAAGCCAGGTTCGGTTTTTCATAATATGGTGAAAGAGGTGTATGAAATAAATAAAAACTTAACAGCAGAACAAAAAATGATTGCTAAGTATTGGGATGACAATCCATTTGTATTAGAACATGCTGGACATATGACTTTTGGGAATAAAAAGATTACACCGGGTGGACATTGGATAGGAATAGCTGGTCAAATTATTAAACAAGAAAAAGCAGATCCAGTTAAAGCTGCTCAAACTTTTGCATTAACGTCTATTGCTTTATATGATGGTTTTATTGCTTGTTGGGATGAAAAGTACAGAAGTAATTACGTACGTCCAGTAACTGTAATTAAAGATATGATTGACAAAGACTGGATGCCTTTTTTACAAACTCCTCCATTCCCTGAATATACAAGTGGGCATAGTACCATTACCGCATCTGCGGCAACAGTGTTAACAAAGTTGTATAGAGACAATTTATCATTCGAAGATTCTAGTGATTATAAATACATTGGAATGAAACGAAAGTTCAACTCTTTGCACGAAGCCGCTGCAGAATGTTCTATTAGTAGAGTATATGGTGGTATTCATTATACATTAAGTGTAAATACGGGTGCAGAAGCTGGGAAGAAAGTGGGTGGTTTAGTGGTGAAGAAAATATTGGAATAAAACGATTGCTATGTCTACAAAAAATAACAGCTTTGACGCCATTGTTATTGGCTCCGGTATTAGTGGAGGATGGGCAGCCAAAGAACTCTGTGAGAAAGGACTAAAAACTTTGGTACTAGAAAGAGGGAGAGATGTAGTGCACTTAAAAGATTATCCAACGGCTACCATGCCGCCATGGGAATTTCCGCATAGAAAAGGAAAGACTTTGGCAATGCAAAAAGAGAATCCCATAGCAAACAAATGCTATGCATACAATGAAACCTCGGAACATTTTTTCGTGAAGGACAGTGAGCATCCATATGTTCAAGAGAAGCCATATGATTGGATTAGAGGATATCAGGTTGGGGGAAAGTCCTTATTATGGGCAAGACAGACCCAAAGATGGAGTAAGTATGATTTTGAAGGACCTGCTAGAGATGGTTTTGGAAACTGGCCTATAACTTATGACGAACTAGCACCTTGGTATACGCATGTTGAATTTTTCGCTGTAATAAGTGGCAACTATGATAAATTAGATACTTTACCCGATGGTCATTTTTTACCTGCTTGGGAAATGAATGATGTAGAAAAGTCCATGCAAAAAGGAATCATGAATAAGTTTGCAAATCGTAATGTAGTACAAGGACGTTGCGCACACTTAACAAAACCGGCTCCTATTCATATAGAACAAGGAAGGAATCAATGTCAAGCAAGAAATATGTGTGAGCGAGGATGTCCATTTGGAGGCTATTTTAGTTCAAATGCTTCCACTATTCCTTGGGCTGCAAAAACAGGTAATTTAACATTGCAAACAAATAGTGTAGTGCATTCGATTATATATGACGAGTCTACACAGAAAGCAAAAGGGGTTCGAGTAATAGATGCGATTACAAAAAAAGAGACTGAATATTTTGCAAAAATAATTTTTGTAAATGCGTCCACTTTAAATACGAATTTGATATTATTAAATTCCACTTCAAAACGTTTCCCAAATGGCATGGGTAATGACAATGGACTCTTGGGTAAGTATATTGCTTTTCATAATTATAGAGGAAGTTTATCGGCAAGCATTGACGGCCCTTTAGATTCCTATTATTATGGAAGACGACCAACCCAACCTATGATGCCTAATTTTAGAAATGTTCATAAACAAGAAACTGATTTTCAAAGAGGGTATATGACATTTTTCGGTGCAGGAAGAGGTAATGCTGGCGGCGAAGGAACAGAAGGTATTGGCGGTGCCTATAAGGACGCTATTGGGGAAGTTGGTGGATGGTATGTGTCCATGATGATGCAAGGAGAGACCATTCCAAAAGCAACAAATCATGTAAGACTAAGCAAAGACAAAAAAGATGCATGGGGTATACCTCAACTTATTACCTCGGTTGACTATGATGACAATGATATCAAGTCCATGAAAGATTTTATGGAACAAGGATCTGAAATGTTAGCGGCTGCTGGATGTAAAAATATCATTTCCAATGACTCTAAGCAGGCTCCAGGTTTGGATATACATGAAATGGGAGGAGTGCGCATGGGAAAGGATCCTAAAACTTCTTTATTAAATGAATGGAATCAAATGCACCATTGTAAAAATTTGTTTGTTACCGATGGTGCCTGTATGGTAAGTACAAGTACTCAGAATCCATCTCTCACATTTATGGCCATTACTGCAAGAGCCGCAAATTACGCAGTGGAAGCCTTAAAAAAAGGACTATTATAAAATGAATCCAATTACCTACCAAACCAATGAAACGATAGTTATAAAGTCTTATAACGCAATTGTTGTAGGCTCAGGTATTAGTGGAGGATGGGCAGCCAAAGAGCTTTGTGAAAAAGGCTTAAAAACATTGGTAATAGAGAGAGGGCGAAAAGTAGAACATATAAAAGATTACCCAACTGCAACACTGGCTCCCTGGGAATTAAAACATAGAGGAAATATTACCACGGAGTTTAAAAATAAGAATCCACTCATTACCAAGTCTGCAGGATTTGGAGAAGACAATGCGCACTTTTTTATTGAAGACGCAATACAACCTTATATACAAGAAAAACCTTTTGACTGGATAAGAGGATATCAGGTAGGAGGGAAGTCCATCATTTGGGGTAGGGCCTGTCAACGTTGGAGTGATCATGAATTTGCAGCACCCGCTAAGTTTGGATATGGACTTGATTGGCCCATTCGATATAAGGACGTTGCAGCTTGGTATTCACATGTTGAAAAATTTATCGGCGTATGTGGTAATGCAGATGGTATTGAAGCAATGCCAGACGGTGAGTTTATGAAACCATTTGATTTGACTATTGTAGAATCTCATATTAAACAAATAGTAGCAGCAAAATTTGGCAGACATTTAGTGCACGCAAGATGGGCTCATATTACAGAGCCTCAACCAATACATTTGGAGCAAGGAAGGGGTAAATGTCAAGCTAGAAATTTATGCATGAGAGGCTGTCCCTTTGGAGGTTATTTTAGTTCTGTTTCCTCTACTTTGCCATGGGCAGCCAATACTGGAAACTTAACTATTTTAACAGATGCAGTTGCACATTCAATTATATATGATGAAACAAAACAAAAAGCGATTGGGGTAAAAGTAATTGATGCCAATAATAAAAAGACCTATGAGTACTATGCTGATATTATTTTTATGAATGCTTCTGCATTAAATACCAATCTGATTTTATTAAATTCAAAATCAAAACGATTCCCTAATGGAATTGGGAATGACTCTGGAGTATTAGGACAATATATTTGTCATCACAATTATCGAGCGAGTGTTTGGGGTAAGATGCCAGGGTTTGAAGAAACTTATGTTTTTGGTCGCAATCCAACCGATTCAATTATTGCTAACTACCGAAATTTAGGAAAACAAGAAACGGATTTTAAAGGAGGTTATACCACATTTGTTGGGGCGTATCGTCAGCGGAATGACGAAACTACTATCGATGAAACTATTGGTGATAATTTTAAAGAAGCTATGCAAGAACCAGGAGCTTGGCATGTATATGCTTACTTGCAAGGGGAAACGATTCCTAAAAAAGAAAATCATGTGAGACTAAGTACTGATAAAAAAGACCCTTATGGCTTGCCTTTATTAATAACGTCGGTTGGGTATGATGACAATGATGATAAACTCACTGCAGATTTTTTAAAAGAGACTACTAATATGTTAACTGCTGCTGGCGTGGTAGATATAGGATCCAAGGACAATCATCAAGCACCTGGATTAGACATACATGAAATGGGAGGTTGCAGGATGGGTAAAGATGCTTCCGATTCAATTTTGAACGAATACAATCAAATGCATTTATGTAAAAATGTATTTATAACAGATGGCGCATGCATGACTAGTACAGGGAATCAAAGCCCTTCTATTTTATACATGGCCCTAACAGCGAGAGCAGTGGACTATGCAGTAGCTCAATGGAAAGAACATAAAATATAAAAATCAAAAGAATGAAATCCAATTCGACTAATCATCTTGATAAGTGTTTCCCATATAAAGAAGCTACTTTAATTCTTTTGTTATTTTTAATGTTTTCAAAAAGTGGCTTATTGAAAGCGCAGGGAATACAATATATTACTACTGCAAATGGGGGTAATAAGTTTAGTGGAAAAAAAATAAAACTTAATCCAGCTAATAATGTTAATACTGTCATGGCGACGATACATTTTAAGTCTAAAGAACGCTTTCAAAAAATAGAAGGTTTTGGATATGCATTAACAGGAGGGTCTGCGGCATTAATTGATCAATTGTCTGCCCCAAAAAAGCAAGCCATTTTACAAGAAGTTTTTGGTAACAGTAAAGCCGACTTAGGGGTTAGTTATATCCGCATTAGTATGGGGGCTTCCGATTTAGATGCCAATGTTTTTAGCTATTGTGATGTTCCAAAAGGGGAAACAGATTCTTTACTAACCCATTTTAATTTGTCAGAAGACACGCTTCATTTAATACCAATTTTAAAGAAAGCATTAGCTATCCGTCCTGCACTTAAAATAATGGCTTCGCCTTGGTCTCCTCCAATTTGGATGAAGTCCAATGGATTGTCAAAGGGTGGACACCTGCTTAAAAAATATTATGCTTCTTATGCAAATTATTTTGTGAAGTATATTAAAGCAATGAAAAAGCAAGGTATTATTATAGCTGCAGTAACCATGCAGAATGAACCAGAACATGGCGGCAATAATCCAAGCTTATTAATGGATGCGCAAGAGCAAACAGATTTTTTAAAAAATTATTTAGGTCCACAATTTAAAAAAGAGAATATTAAAACAGAGATCGTATTATTTGATCATAATGCTGACCATCCTAATTATCCAATTTCTATATTGGATGATTCCATTGCAAAATCTTATGCATCAGCGTCAGCTTTTCATTTGTATTTAGGCAATGAGTCTGCTTTATCAAAAGTGCACGAAGCGCATCCTGATAAAAAAATATATTTCACTGAACAATGGACTGGCGCAAAGGGTGAGTTTGCCGGTGATTTAATGTGGCATTTAGAACATATTGTTATTGGTACTATTAATAACTGGAGTAGTTTAGTTTTAGAGTGGAATTTAGCAGCCAATGCAAAATTTGAACCATATACTCCAGGCGGCTGCACAGAATGTAAAGGCGCATTTACAATACAAGGCGATACAGTGTCTAGAAATGTGAGTTATTATATTATTGGACAAGCGTCTAAATATATTCCGGCAGGAGCTCAAAGGGTGGCAACTACTACCAATGCGAATAGTATTAAAACTACAGGATTTATACTGCCTAATGGTAAAAAGGTTAGCTTAGTACTTAATACGGGTATGGCTCAAAAGGTTAAATTAGTTGTTGACAATAAGCAAATGGTTTTTGAACTACCGGCAGCCTCAGCTTCTACATTAGTTTGGTAACAAACTTTACCAAGTAAAACGCATACTAGGAAAATAAAATATAAAAATTATAAAATAGCAAATACGATTACATGAAAAAGAATCTTTTAATTATTGCTTCAGTTTTAATAACGACTGTAGCTATAGCACAATCAAGTTCACAAACAAGTAAAGATGTAAAAATGCATCAGTTTGTAAATGGTTTATTGGCTAAAATGACACTGGAGGAAAAACTAGGCCAGTTAAACTTACCGGCTTCTAGTGATTTTGTAACAGGTAGTGTAAGTAGTTCTGATATTGCGGAGAAAGTAAAAGCGGGTAAAGTGGGAGGTGTTTTCAATATCCGTTCTGTAACAAAAATTAAAGAATTGCAACAGTTTGCAGTGAATAATACAAGACTTCATATTCCTTTATTATTTGGGATGGACGTCATACACGGTTATCGTACTATTTTCCCTATACCATTAGGCATGTCTGCTACATGGGACATGCAATTGGTAGAACGCTCTGCAAGAATTGCAGCGAGCGAAGCGAGTGCAGATGGAATACAATGGACATTTTCTCCTATGGTGGATTTAACAAGAGATCCAAGATGGGGAAGGGTATCTGAAGGTAACGGGGAAGATGCATTCTTAAGTTCTGCTATTGCCAAAGCGATGGTTCATGGATATCAAGGGGATGACTTAGCAGCACCCAATACTATACTTTCATGTGTGAAGCATTATGCATTATATGGTGCAGCAGAAGGCGGCAGAGATTATAATACTACCGACATGAGTCGTGTGAGAATGTACAATGAATATTTTCCACCATATAAAGCAGCAGTAGATGCTGGTGTAGCGTCGGTGATGGTTTCATTTAATGAAATTGACGGGGTTCCGGCATCCGGCAATAAATGGTTAGTAGACGACGTGTTAAGAAAACAATGGAAGTTTGGTGGTTTCGTAGTGTCAGATTACACAGGTATTCCAGAAATGACCAATCATGGTATGGGAGATTTTCAAACTGTGAATGCACTTTCTTTAAATGCAGGGGTTGACATGGACATGGTAGGAGAAGGATTTTTAACAACGTTAAAAAAGTCAATGCAAGAAGGCAAAGTGACATTGGCTCAAATTAATAAAGCTTGCGAAAGAATTTTAATTTCAAAATACGAATTAGGTTTATTTGATGATCCATATCGTTATTGCAATGAGCAAAGATCTGCAACAGAAGTATTTACCGCTACTAATCGTGCTGAAGCAAGAAATATTGCAGCACAAAGTTTTGTATTATTGAAAAATAATAATGTATTACCAATCGCAGCAGGAAAGAAGATTGCTTTAGTCGGGCCACTTGCAAATGCGAAAGAAAATATGACAGGCACTTGGAGTGTGGGAGCAGATAATACTATGTCAATTACATTATTAAAAGGATTGTCTGATGCGATAGGCACTAACGGTAAAGTAGTCTATGCATTAGGTGCTAATTTGGAAGACGACGTAGAAATGCAAAAAAGACAAACTATGTTCGGTAAGGATATTGCAAGAGACGGGCGTACTGCAGCACAATTAATTCAAGAAGCTATTTCAGTGAGTGCCGATGCTGACGTGATTGTAGCTGCATTAGGAGAAGGGGCGGAGAGTAGCGGGGAAAGTGCTTCTAAGTCTAATATAGACATGCCAGAGGCTCAAAAACGCTTATTAAAGGCATTAGTTGCAACAGGGAAGCCAGTTGTATTGGTTTTGTTTAATGGTCGTCCAATAACATTAAACTGGGAAAACGAAAATGTACCAGCTATTTTAGATGTATGGTTCGCAGGTTCAGAAGCAGGAGATGCAATTGCGGATGCATTATTAGGTAAAGTAAACCCGTCAGGAAAATTGAGTATGAGTTTCCCTCAGAATGTGGGCCAAATTCCTTTGTACTATAATCACAAAAATACAGGCCGTCCGTTAACAGGAAAATGGTTCTCTAAATTCCAATCTAATTATATCGACGTAAGCAATGAACCATTATATCCATTTGGATATGGCTTAAGCTATACTAAATTTGAATATGGCGATATTCAGTTGTCAGCTAAGCAATTAAAAGGTAATCAAAAATTAACAGTATCGGTGAATGTTAAAAATACTGGTACGGTTGCAGGCAAGGAAGTGGTTCAGTTGTATATTAGAGACGAAGTAGGAACTATAACAAGACCAGTGCAAGAACTAAAAGGCTTTAATAAAGTAGAATTAGCTGCAGGAGAAAGTAAAAATATCAACTTCGAAATTACTCCTGAATTATTAAAATTCTACAACAGCAATTTAAAGTATGACTGGGAAGCAGGTGATTTTCAAATCATGGTGGGACCTAATTCACGCGACGTGAAAACTGTTAAAATAAATTGGAGTAAATAGTTCTTGCCCAATTCAATAAAGAAAATTTACCAGGAACCATACAGCCCTTCCTTCAATGCTTTTTGATATTTTTTATCATGGAATGTATACAAGAAGGGGGCTTTATGGGCGCCACCTTTTTTAGTTTCATTGAGTCTATTCAAAATACCAAAACCTAACATTTTTCTTTGAAAATTACGACGGTCTAGCTTTTGAGCTAAGATGGTTTCATATAATTTTTGAAGCTCCGGCATGGTGAACTTCTTTGGCAGCAAATTGCGGCCAATGGGTAAGTAAGCTAATTGAGTTCTAAGGGCTTCTAGTGCATTTAAAATAATAGCTTCATGGTCCATCATTAAATTCTCCAATTTATTAATGTCAATCCACTCGCAACCTTCTTCAAAAATAACATCTCCATATTTAACTTCGGTAAAATCTATTAAAGCATAGTATCCAACGGTTATAAACCTTTGTAATAACCAATTGTCCTTAGGTATTTTTACACCATACTCTAAATAAGCAGCTTGATGTACAGTAGCGTCAGAACGTTCTGGATTTCCAAACACATTAAACTGTTGTAAAAATATATTATTCACGCCGGTACGTTCTTGTAGTACACGATAAGCTGCTTGTTCAATGGGTTCGTCTCTTAAAATGAATCCTCCAGGCAATGCCAATTTGTTCACATATTTAACCTGCAATAATAATATTTTAAGCACATTTTCATGAAAGCCAAAAATGACACAATCAACAGAAATTCCTGGTTGATATAGCTTGTCCCCTTTGTCTAAAATTTGCTTTAGATTAGGTGGAATAATGTTCTTTTTTGCCATAGTTTTTAAAGAAGAAGACGCGAAAGCGTCTGATGAATGTAAGATGATTATTTTAATTAATTTAAAGTTATAATTATTTGTGAAACTCCCCCAAATTTTTTATATTGTGTCATAGTAACGCATTGTAGTCTTATTCACTTTATAAAAAGCCATTATGAATTCAAGAAGAAAATTTTTACAACAAGCAGCTGCCTTATCGGTAGGAACTGCTTTATTAAGCAAGTCAAGTTGGGCTAATAGTTTTGCAGGCCCCAATTTGCCAGCTCCAGGTATTCAGCTATTTACTTTATTCAATGAAATGGATATTGACACAGTTGATACCTTAAAAAAAGTAGCAGCTGCAGGATATAAAAACATTGAATCTGCTTTTAGTAAGCAGGGTGGTTTTTATGGTAGAAAGCCTAAAGAGTTTAAAGCTTTACTGCATGATATGGGTATGGATTGGAAATCACACCATGTGTTAGGGACGCCTTTTAAAATGCCAGCCAATGCGAAATTACCAAATGGTCCAGACGGCAAGCCAGTGACTATCCCAGTAATGAAAAACCTTAAAGACAATAGCCAAGAGTTAATTGATCAGGTTGCCGAAGCAGGTATTCCATATATCGTGTGTGCGAATATTAATATTGAAACAGGCGATGATATTAAAATTGCTGCGGAGGTATTACAACGAGCTGGAGAACAAGCAAAAAAAGCGGGTTTACAATTAGCTTATCATAACCATGCAACTGAATTTGATAAGACAGATGGCATCATTTCTTTTGACTATTTTACAAGTCAAGTAAGTGCCGATATTTTAAAAATGGAATTGGACTTAGGTTGGGTATTTAAAGCAGGAAAGGATCCAGTAGCAATATTCAAAAAACATAAAGGTCGCTTCCCATTATTACATGTAAAAGATATGACCACTGCAGGGGAGATTGTGCCTTTTGGAGAGGGTGCTTATGACTTTAAAGACACATTTAAAAATGTAGATATTGCTGGAATGAAATACTTCTTCTTAGAGCAAGATTTTCCTAAAAAGCCTTTTGAGAATATTGTTTCAGCGGTACAAAACTTTAATAAGTTCAAAAAATCTTTATAGAAATATATTAAACTGGCATGATTTGATATTTGTTTAGTATCAAAAAAATGTAAAAAGGTTAAAATAAAAAAAAAGAGCGTCTTCAAAAGGAGACGCTCTTTTTTATGAAATTATAATGTAATATTTAGCTAGCTCAAGTTGGTAGTTGGTTTTTAAATTACTAATATATTAATTAATTGTTTGCTCTGTAATTTTTCCAGTTGTCTTATGCTTTAGAATTAATTTTTTAGCACCATAATGCGTCATTTCTTCTTTTACTAAATAATGGTCTGCATCATATTCAACTAAATGACTTTCTTTAGTTAATCCAACTTTACCTCTCCAAATGTCTAAATTAACTGGTTCCCATAATTTAGTTTTTGCAGAGCGGTAGGCTGCATCTAAAATACAGTTCACTACATAGCCGTCGTAAAAAGTTTCTTTTGGGGCTTCTCCTTTTTCTAATGAATTGAACATGTCCATGAACATATGGTTATAACCTAATTCATTTAATTCATCTCCAACAGGGAATAACCAACCGCGATCGCTCTCAGCTTTTTCAGCAATATAGTCGCCACCTTTTCCAGTAGTAAACATTTCAAAACCAGTTCTTAAAAAACTATTAATCCAAATGGTTCCTTCTGTTCCCATTACTTCATCACGTAAATCTAAACCTCCTCTAAAAGTCCAGCTTACTTCAAATTGGCCAATAGCGCCATTCTCGTATTTAACTAAACCAATAGCATGGTCTTCTGCGTCAATAGGTTTTACTTGCGTATCTGCCCAACACATTACTTCTACTGGTTTAATATCTTTTCCAATATAGCTTCTAGATATCTCTACACAATGACAACCAAGGTCTAAAATACAACCACCACCTGCTTGCGTAATATCCCAGAACCATTCACTATGGGGGCCAGGATGTGTTTCACGAGACTTAGCCCAAAGAATACGGCCTACAGCCCCTTCTTTAACGCTCTGGTTCGCTTTTATGAATTTTGGAGTATACACTAAGTCTTCTAAGTAGCCGTTAAAAATGCCCGCTTCTTCCACAGCAATCAACATTCTCTTTGCCTCTTCACCATTGCGTCCTAATGGCTTAGTAGTCATGACTGCTTTTTTGTGTTTGCAACAAAGCATTACAGCTATTTCATGAATATGATTAGGTAATGAAATACAAACTACGTCCACATCAGGGTGGGCGATAGCTTCTTCCATTTCTGTAGTCCAGTGTGCACAGTTATAGTCTTCGGCAAATTTCTTTGCAGCTTCCTCACGTCGTGCATAAATACTTACTACTTTGTCTTTACTTCTATATCCTTGCAGTGCATCGGCATAAAAACGGCCAATGAATCCTGCTCCTAACATTGCTATACGCATATTTGTTAAATTAAGTGTTTGATAAAAATGAGGATAAAAAAAGCCTACCCAAAAGGATAGGCTTTTGAAAATTTATTTATTAAGCGGTAGCAACTTCTTTCTTTTCTTTAAATGTAAAGATGAAAGCAATTAATACTGCACCAGCAATAGCTGCAGGCATTAACCAGATACTAGTCCAGTCATGTCCAGTTGCAGTCTTGTGTTGGTCTACTACATAACCACTATACCAAGTACCAATAAACATACCTACACCATAAGTAGCAAATGTAAATAATCCTTGTGCTGCGTTTTTAATTTGTTCGCCCGCTTTTTTCTCTGTGTACATATAGCCAGTAACAAAGAAGAAGTCATAACAAACACCATGTAAAATGATACCTGCATATAGCATCCAGCTTGCGTCCATACTGCCATAAGCAAAACAAACATAACGTAATACCCATGCACCCATTCCTAAAATAAGCATTTTCTTAACGCCAATTTTATTGAACATAAATGGTATAGCTAATATAAATAAGGCTTCAGACATTTGACCTAAAGTCATTTTACCTGCAGCATTTTCTAAACCCACTTCATTTAAGAAAGGATTTGCAAAACCATAGTAGAATGAAAGTGGTATACAAATTAAGATAGCGGCACCAAAGAATATTAAGTAAGATTTTTCTTTTAATAATACGAATGCCTCTTTACCTAAAATACTTGCAAATGAAGTTTTAGTACCAACCCCTTTTGGTGGTGTGTTAGGTAAGATGAAGCTAATTACGCCTAATACCAATGAAACTGCAGCAGCTACATGGAATGTACCAGCCGTTTTTTCAATACCTACTTTTGCAATAATTAATCCAGCTACAATCCAGCCTAATGTTCCAAATACACGGATCCAAGGAAATTGTTTTCCTGGGTCAGTCATTTGAGCAAATGCAACGCTATTACTTAAAGCAATAGTTGGCATATATAACATAGAGTATACTAAGATAACCCAGTAAAAACTTGAGTTGTCTACTTTAGTTGCGTAAAATAATAAGGCAGCTCCTACTAAGTGCAATACGCCCATAATTTTTTGAGCAGCGAAGAACTTATCTGCAATCATACCTACAAAGAAGGGAGAAATAATAGTAGCAATGGCACCTGCACTATAAGCAGCTCCAATATCAATACCTGAAGATTTTAGGACTTCACCCATGTAAGTTCCCATTGTTACGTACCATGCACCCCAGATATAATACTGAAGAAACATCATGGCAGAAAGTAATACGCCAGTTTTTAATTTCATTTGGTTGGTTTTAATCGTTAGTAATCGTTAGATCAGTTTTAAAGCGGATTCAATATACGTATAAATCCGAAAAACTAAGACTAAATACCTCGGAAATTAAGCTTCTAATGCTAGTAAAATATCAGCTAAAATGTCTTCACGGTGTTCAAGGCCACAACTGATCCTAATTAAGCCTGGTGTGATACTTACCGCTTGTCGTTCCGCTTCCGATAATTTTGCATGAGTAGTACTTGCAGGATGAGAAGCGATACTTCTTGTATCCCCTAAATTGGCAGTTAAAGAAAGCATTTTCAAATGGTCTAAAAATTTTCTTCCTGCTTCAATGCCTCCTTTAATTTCAAAACAAACAATACCGCCTCCATTTGACATTTGCTTTTTAGCAATCGCATAATGAGGGTGGCTTGTTAAGAATGGATATTTAACAAAATTGATATTGGCATGACCTTCTAATTTTTCGGCAAGGAATAAAGCATTACTGCAATGACGTTCCATGCGAACTTCTAATGTCTCTAAGCTTTTACTTAATACCCATGCGTTAAATGCAGAAAGGGAAGGGCCAGTACTTCTGCAAAATAAATAAATGTCATGAATCAAATCTTTTCTTCCAACAATGGCACCACCTAAAACTCTGCCTTGTCCGTCAATCCATTTAGTAGCAGAATGCACTACTAAGTCGGCACCTAAGTCAATAGGGGTTTGACCAATAGGCGTAGCAAAACAATTGTCAACGTTTAAAATGACATTATGTTTTTTGGCAACAGCACTAACCATTGCAATATCTATTACTTCCAAACCCGGATTCGTAGGGGTTTCTAAATAAATCATTTTTGTGTTTGGCTGAATAGCAGCGTTCCATTCTTCTGCTGTTGCATTCGCGCTTACATAACTAAAATCAATACCATATTTAGGTAAGTACTTTGATATTACAGTATGGGTACTTCCAAAAATAGAGTTACAAGATAAAATATGATCCCCTTTTTTTAATAAAGCCATAAAAGATCCAAACACGGCACTCATTCCACTCGCCGTAGCAAAGCCAGCTTCTGCATTTTCAAGCACACATAGGCGGTCTACAAATTCATTCACATTTGGGTTTGAGAAGCGACTATAAATATTGTCGTCCGACTCGTCTGCAAACGCTGCACGCATTTCTTCTGCGTTATCAAAAGTAAAACTACTTGTCAAATACATTGGTGTAGAATGTTCCCCTTGTTCAGTTTGCTTGATTTGTGTTCTTATTAATTTGGACTGATTATGCTTCATATGCTTGGTCTTCTTTTTCAAATAAAGAATTGATTCTTTATTTTTCTAATTAATTATTTCGAATTATAATATTTCAACATCCCATGTGATAACGGCACCCGCTGCTCTTAAAGTGGCTGCTACAGAGCAGTATTTATCCATAGACAAACTACATGCTTTTTCTGCACGCTCTTTAGTCATGGTTCCTTTAAATTTAAAGTTAACATGAATAGTTTCCCATAAAGCAGGTTCTTTGCCTACAGCACGTTCTCCGTTGATTACCATTTCTAATTGTTCAATGGTTTCTTTCTGTTTCTTTAATATCATTACAATATCCACACCACTACAACCACCTAATGCACTAAGTAAAGCTTGCATAGGTCTAACGCCATTGCCATGTCCACCTTGATCTATAGGAATATCCATTTTTACAACTTGACCTGCTTCGTCTGTAGTTTCAAATTGATAGTCGTCGTCAATTCTTTTAAGTGTTATAGTTGCCATAGTATAATATTTGGTAGTATAAAGGAAGTATAAAATTTGTACCTTTGGCAAAGGTAATTCAAATAGATACTTACTCAGCAATAGAATACGAAAAAATGGGTCCATTAGTATATCAATATAATCAGCCATTTACCCTTGAATGTGGGGTAAACTTGCCTAAACTTAAATTGGCATATCATACTTACGGTGAATACTCACCAACTAAGAAAGTGGTGTGGGTTTGTCATGCATTAACAGCGAATTCAGATGTGGCAGATTGGTGGAAAGGGTTAGTTGGTCCAGGCTATTTAATTAATCCTGACGAATACTTTATTGTATGTGCTAATATTTTAGGTTCATGTTATGGATCTACTGGTCCATTAAGTGTAGAGGACTTAGGCACTGAAATAAGTTTGAATAATTTTCCAACGGTGACTATTAGAGATATGGTGCAAGCACATATTTTATTAAGGGAACATTTAGGAATAGAGCAAATAGATTTATTATTAGGAGGCAGTATGGGAGGATATCAAGCATTAGAATGGTCTATAATGGAGCCTTCCGTAATACAGAAAATGTTTTTGATTTCTACCTCTCCTTCTGAGAGTGCATGGGGTGTTGCAGTTCATACGGCACAACGTTTAGCAATAGAAGCAGATTGCACTTGGAAAGAAGCTACGCCCAATGCAGGTGCTAAAGGTTTAAAAGCAGCTCGTGCAATTGGTATGTTGACTTATCGGAACTATGCTATTTTCCAAGAAAGACAAACCGACGATGATCCTGAGAAAATTGATAATTTTAAAGCATCTTCCTATATTAATTATCAAGGAGACAAATTAGTTAAACGTTTCAATGCATATAGCTATTGGTTATTAACAAAATCAATGGATAGTCATCACTTGGCACGTAAGAGAGGAGGGGATTTGATGACAACATTAGCGGGTATTAAAATTCCAACTTTGATAATTGGAATTAATAGTGATATTCTTTGTCCATTAGACGAACAAAGGTTTATGGAAAATCATATGCCAGATGCGACTTTGGTGGCTATTGATTCCTTATATGGACATGATGGGTTTATTATAGAAACAGTTCAAATTACCAATATATTAAAGCATTGGTTGGTTTCACAGCATGCTTAACTTTTAAATAGAAAACTATGGGTATTTTAAGACAATTAGGAGAGTACTTATTTATTGTTAAGCGCGATCCTAAACAAGAACGAACTACTATGATGAAAGCCATGCATGGCATGAACCGCATCACGGTAATTATATTCATATTAGCCTTGCTATTTATGATTATTAGAAAGTTCCTCTAGTATAATTCCTGCAGCAACTTCGCTTGCACTTTGTCCAGTGTATAATTTTTCCTTAAGAAGGGTATAGTCAGAAGCTATCTGAGCTTGCTTATTTTTGTCGTTTAAGATCTTGTTTAATTCGGCTACTAAGTTTTTCGTGTTTAGGTCCTCTTGAATTAATTCTTTCACTACTTCCTTGTCCATGATTAAATTGACTAAGGCAATGTATTTAATTTTTACAAAGCGTTTCGCTAAAGCCAAAGTAATGGGGTTGCCCTTGTAGCAAACAATTTCAGGAACGCCTAATAAAGCAGTTTCTAAAGTAGCAGTACCGCTAGTGACTAAGGCAGCTTTACTATGATTTAATATGCCATAAGTATTGCCTTTTACAATATGAACATTTTTTTCTTTTGGCACTAAACTTGCGAACCAATTATCGTCTAGTCCTGGAGCCTGAGCTATTGCAAAATGATATTCCGGAAACTGAGCAACCACACTTAACATGACAGGTAGTTTTTTTAGAATCTCTTGCTGTCGACTCCCTGGTAATAATGCAATAATATTTTCACCTTGAATACTAGGAATAGGGTGCGGCAAATTGGTTTGTGATGCTAAAACCTGCATTAAAGGGTGGCCAATGTAATCAACGTCCCAGTCCCATCTGTCCTTAAAATATTTTTTCTCGAAAGGAAGAATACAAAGTAGCCGGTCAATAGTTGCACGCATAGCAGGCACGCGATTTTCTTTCCATGCCCAAACCTGAGGTGCAATAAAATAAATCACTTTCAAGTTTTTAGCCTTAGCCCATTTAGCAATACGTAAATTAAATCCTGGATAATCAATACAAATTAACACGTCAGGCTGGAATGCTTCTATGTCTTTTTTGCAAAATTTTATATTCGAAAAAATAGTACGAATATTCATGAGCACTTCAACAAAACCCATAAATGCTAGGCTTCTGTAATGCTTTACCAGATTGCCTCCTGCAGCTTCCATTAAATCACCGCCCCAGCATTGTATCACTGCATTTGGGTCCTGCTGGATAATGGCTTTAATTAAATTAGAACCGTGTAAATCGCCGCTAGCTTCGCCAGCTATAATATAATATCTCATTTACAAAAACCATTTACATGCAATAGCAACTATTGCATAAATACAAGTAGTGAAAAATATTCCTTTAGCAGTTTTGTCATTCTTTTTTTGAATAAAAAAAGTAAGTACGCCTGCATTGATTAATAAAGAAACACTAATCATTGCAGAAAGAATAGACTTTTGTTGTCTTAATAGTTCTAAAAATTCTGCTAACGGGAATACGCTAAACTTCCATTCGTAAAATCCTAGGAAACCTAAAAAGGGTAGTGCTAAACCAAGCAGCACGCCAAGTACATAATTATCTCTTTGCATGATTATTTATTTCCAGTTTTTACCATTTCCATTTTTTACTTAATTGTGTTTTAAGGGGATGATTGGTTAAGTCAAATTGTACTGGAACCACACTCACGTAATTATTTTTTAAAGCCCACACATCCGTGTCCTTTGATTTGTCAAAGTTCTTAAACTCTCCAGTTAGCCAATAATATTTCTTTCCATGAGGATCCGTTCTTGCCACGAATTTCTCTTCGTATTTAGCATATGCTTGCTTACAAATTTTGATGCCTTTTATTAAGTTAGTTGCCACTTTAGGGAAGTTAACGTTAAGGCATAAATGTTTGTCTAGCTTTTTATCAGACAACACTTTCTCTATAATAATAGCAGCAAAATGCTTGGCCGCTGTAAAGTCTGCTTCAATGCTTAAGTCCAATAAACTAAATCCAATACTAGGAATGCTTTCAATAGAAGCTTCCAAGGCAGCGGACATGGTACCAGAGTATATCACATTTATGGAGTGATTGGCTCCATGATTAATACCACTTAAGCAAATTGTAGGTTTGCGGTGCAATACCTTGTCTACAGCTAGTTTCACACAATCCACAGGAGTCCCACTACAAGAATAAGCTTCCACACCTTCCATATAAGCTACTTTTTGAAGTCTCAAATGGTGTCCAATGGTAATGGCATGTCCCATACCACTTTGAGGCTTGTCTGGCGCAACTACCACTACTTTACCAAATGGAATTGCTGCTTCCACTAATGCTCTAATACCAGGGGCACTTATACCGTCGTCGTTTGTAATTAGGATGACTGGTTTTTCAATTTTCGTTTTAGCCATACTGCAAGTTACTATGCCAGACCCTTGTCACAAAAATTAAAAACGAACTAGGGGTAGAAATGATGGCAACGAAATTATTTTATAAAAATTGCTAAAAATATTTGGTAATACTAAATATATTAGTAAATTGCACTAAAATCATTAGTTATGTCATACGCAGGTAAGAATTTAAAATACATCAGAAAGCAGCGCGAATGGACACAAGAAGAAATGGCCAATCAACTTCAAATTAAACGTTCCTTGGTGGGTGCTTATGAAGAAGAAAGAGCGGAGCCAAGACTAGAAGTACAAGAAGCCATATGTGCTTTATTTAGTATAAGTCTTGAAGAATTCCTTTTCCAGGATTTATCCCTAGTAGGGAATTTTGGAGAAGAATCGGGATCAAATAGTAAATCCTATTTAGATCGTCGACGATCATTAAAGTCGGATAAGTCAAATTCCAATAGTTCAATAGTTACATTTGTGCCTGTCAAAGCGGCAGCTGGATATTTAGCTGGTTACGCAGATCCTGAGTTTTTGGACGAGTTAAATACCTTCACTTTGCCAATGTTAGCTCCTGGAGATTACCGTGCTTTTGAGATTATTGGCGACAGTATGTTGCCAACTCCAAGTGGAAGTGTGATAGTTGGTGAGAAAGTAGACAGTATTAAGGAGGTAAAGAACAGCAATACCTATATTGTTATTTCAAGTGCTGACGGTGTTGTATATAAAAGAATCATTACCAACGACGACCATAAAGATCGACTTACTTTACTGAGTGACAATCCATTATACGAGCCATATCAAGTAAATAGTCAAGATATAGTAGAGATATGGAAGGCGGTGTATATCATCAATAAAGCAGGATCACAACCTATGTGGAATGTGGATCAGCTAGCAGGTGTAGTAAATAACCTTCAAGACCAAATCACTAGTTTGAAGCGTAAAATGAACTAAAAGTCCTTTAATTATACTCAAATCCCGAACTAATCATTCGGGATTTTTTTTGCCTGTCTTCATTTTTATCATTTGCAATGGCTTGTCTAAATATCCCACTCCATCTTACTTTCTTCAATAAAGAGCTTTATAAAACAAACTATCGCTCTCTGTTCGCCCTGCCCGCTAAAAATGACCGCGTCCATCTAAAATCGCGAACTCGCTGCGCTCAGAGTTCGCGAGTAGTTTATTTTATTCACTCTTTATTTAACTATAAAATGAAAGCTAAGTAATGTCGAGCTTCAGTTAAATAGTACTTTAAATAAAATAGCCTAAGCAAATGATTAACATATACTTAGGCTATTTATATTAAAATTAAATTTTAGCTTATTCCCACTCAATAGTAGCAGGAGGCTTACTACTTATATCATATACAACACGGTTAATTCCTCTTACCTCATTGATTATAGAATTGCTCATATGTGCTAGGAACTCGTATGGTAGATGAGCCCAGTCGGCAGTCATTCCGTCTACAGAAGTTACCGCTCTTAGGGCTACTGTAAATTCATAAGTACGTTCGTCTCCCATAACTCCTACGCTTTTTACAGGTAATAGGATGGTTCCAGCCTGCCATACCTTATCGTATAAGCCGAACTCTTTCAATCCGTTTATATAGATAGCGTCTGCTCTTTGTAATAAGTCAACTTTCTCAGGTGTGATATCCCCTAAAATACGAATTGCCAAGCCTGGTCCAGGAAATGGATGCCTAGCAATCATGTCTTTAGGTATGCCTAACTCAAGTCCTACTTTACGTACTTCATCTTTAAATAGGCTTCTTAATGGCTCTACAAGTGTTAAATGTAAGGTATCGGGAAGTCCACCTACGTTATGGTGTGACTTAATAGTCTGAGAAGGTCCATGAACACTAACACTTTCGATTACATCAGGGTATATAGTTCCTTGTCCTAAAAACTTGGCTTCCAACATATTAGATGCTTCTACTTGAAATACATCTATAAATAGTTTTCCAATAATTTTACGCTTTTCTTCAGGATCAGATTTACCAGCTAAGGCATCATAGAACATTTCTTTAGCATCAATGCCTTTTACGTTCAACCCAATATTATTATACATGTCTAACACTTGTTGAAACTCGTCTTTTCTCAAAACCCCGTTATCAACAAAAATTCCATGTAATCTATCTCCAATTGCTTTATGAATTAGGGTAGCAGCAACAGTGCTATCCACCCCTC
The DNA here is from genome assembly GCA_947374225.1 of Chitinophagaceae bacterium. Taxonomy (GTDB): domain Bacteria; phylum Bacteroidota; class Bacteroidia; order Chitinophagales; family Chitinophagaceae; genus Sediminibacterium. Next base: position 45,563 of record CANCAY010000007.1, read on the forward strand.
CACTTAACGCCATAATGACATGTCCGTCTCCAATCTGCGCTTTTAGTTTTTCAACTGTTTCATTCACAAAAGAGGCTGGTGTCCAATTTTGTTTACAACCACAAATATCAACTAGGAAGTTTTGGATCATTTTTTTACCCTCGGTAGAGTGGTAAACTTCTGGGTGAAACTGTAAACCGTGTAAGCTATTTCCGTCGTCTTCTTTCTTTCGAAAAGCGGCAACTGGAATACTATCAGTGTCGGCTAATAGCTCAAAATTGTCTGGTAATTTGGTAATGGAGTCACTATGACTCATCCAAACCTGGCTATTATTAGGTATATTTTTAAATAAAACGTCCTCTTTTTGAATTCTTAATTGAGCACGACCGTATTCTCTTTTATTAGATTTCTCTACTTTCCCCCCAAAATTCTTAGCACTTAATTGGGCACCGTAGCATACAGTTAGCACTGGTATCTTATCTAAAATGGATTGAATATCTACATTTGGGGCTTCGTCTTCGTTTACACTAGCAGGAGAACCACTTAATATGACCCCTTTTAAGGTACTGTCGAACACAATAGGATGGTGGAATGGGGTGATTTCGCAATATACATTGGCTTCTCTTACAGCCCTAGCAATTAATTGAGTGTATTGGCTCCCAAAATCGAGGATTAGTATTTTTTCAGTCATGGGGCGAAGATACGCAAAAAAAAATCCTACCGAAAGGGTAGGATTTTGAAGTGTATAAGTTTAATCGCGCTTAGCGGATATAATTATCTTTTCTTAACAACAACTGCTTTAACTGCAGTGTGTTTAGCTAACTTACTTTTCAAATTAGCAGCTTTGTTTTTGTGGATAATTCCACGTTTTGCTAATTTGTCAATTTGAGAGATGATATTAGGTAACTTCTCGTCATAAGTTTTTTGTTCTTCGATAGTTTTCAACTCACGAATTGCATTACGTGTAGTTTTACCATAATAACGGTTTCTATCGCGACGTTTAGTTGCTTGTCTTACATCTTTTTTGGTAGCCGAATGATTTGCCATGTACTAATTAATTTTCAGGAGGGCAAAGGTAAGGTACTTCGGCAAATAATTAAAATTAAAATTGAAAAAAAATAAAATTCAATGTAATTGACTGATTATCAGTTATTTAAAATGCATGCATTTAGTCCTAATTTCTTAAATAGGCCCTAAAAGGCCAGTTTAAAATCAGAATCAGTAATAATATAAAATACATGCAGCATTTCTATGCCTTTTACTTTATAAATCAATCTTTTAAACCGATATTTGCCCTCCAGAATTTTAAATAAATAGAAAGGCATTTTAATGAAGGACTTTTCATACATCACCAACTCGCATCCAACCTTTATAGAAGGTTTGTATAAACAATTTTTAGAAGCACCTGAATCTATCGATCCAGACATCAAAAAGTTTTTTGAAGGTTTTGATTTTGCAATGCAAAATGGAGCATCAACAAACTTAAGTGCTACTACTGCAACAACAAATGTAGCTAGTGGTAACATTGACTGGATGAGTGAAATAAAAGTGTATCGTTTAATCTTAGGTTACCGCAATAAAGGTCATTTAATAGCGACTACCAATCCAATTCGTGAAAGAAAGGATCGACAAGCAAATTTAGATCTTGGCTTTTTTGGTTTAACCGATGCGGATTTAACTAAAACATTTAATGCAGGAAGCTTAATAGGTTTAGGAGCGACTACTTTGAAAAATATATTGGCGCATTTACAAAAAGCGTACGCTAATAACATTGGAATTGAGTATAAGTATTTGTCCGATCAACAAAGAGTAGATTGGTTAACGAACGAAATGGAGAATACTTTTTCCGAACCCATTTCTTTAGATCAAAAAAGAAGAATCTTAGAAAAACTAAATCAAGGAGTGATCTTTGAAAAGTTTTTACACACAAAATATATTGGCCAAAAACGTTTCTCATTAGAAGGTGGAGAGTCTACCATTGCAGCTTTAGATGCAATCATTAATATAGCTGCAGACAAAGGCGTAGAGGAAGTGGTAATAGGTATGGCACATAGAGGACGTTTAAATGTGTTAGCTAATATTATGGGTAAAACCTATGAGCAAATATTTAGCGAGTTTGAAGGCACTGCAGTATTAGACCAAACAATGGGAAGCGGTGATGTTAAATACCATATGGGCTTTAGCTCTGAGGTGGAAACATTGAACAATAAAAAAGTGCATTTAAAATTAATGCAAAACCCGTCACACTTAGAGGCAGTAGATCCAGTTGTTTTAGGATTTGCGCGTGCTAAGGCAGATGTATTGTATGAAAAAGATTTTAATAAAATTTTACCAATATTAATTCATGGGGATGCTTCTGTAGCTGGACAAGGAATTGTCTATGAGATTTTACAGATGTGTGATTTACATGGATACAGAACAGGAGGTACCATTCATTTTGTAATCAATAATCAAATTGGATTTACTACCGATTTTGATGATGCTCGAAGTGCGAACTATTGTACATCGGTTGCTGCTATGGTGCAAGCGCCTGTACTGCATGTGAATGGAGATGATGCTGAGGCTGTTTACAAAGCAGTGGTGATTGCAACAAAATATAGACAAACTTATCAAAGTGATATATTCATTGACATGGTTTGTTATAGAAAGCATGGACACAATGAAGGTGACGATCCTAAGTATACGCAACCTCAATTGTATAGCTTAATTGAAAAGCATAAGAATCCAAGAGAGATGTATGTTGAATTTTTATTGCAAAATGGAGAATCAACAGCACAGGGTTTAGCAAAAGAAATGGAGCAAAAGTTCTGGTCAGACTTACAAGCAAGATTGGACGAGGTAAAACAAAATCCATTACCATACAAATATCAAGCACCAGAATTAGCATGGAAAGCAATGCACAAAGCAAAGCCAGAAGACTTTAATGCTTCTCCTGCTACCGCTATTTCTAAGGAATCTGCTAAAAGTATTTTTGATTCATTAATGACATGGCCTGCCAATTTTACTCCATTAAAAAAAGTGGAAAAATTAATTCAGGAGAAATTAAAATTATATGAGTCTGAAAATAAAATAGATTGGGCAACTGGTGAATTGATGGCTTATGCTTCTTTATTAGCAGAAGGTAAGACAGTTAGAATGAGTGGACAAGACGTTAAGCGTGGTACATTTAGTCATAGACACGCAGTGTTATTTGACGAAAATACCAATGAGCAATATTGTAGATTAGACCAGGTAGCAGAAGGACAACAACCTTTTAGAATTTACAATTCATTGTTAAGCGAATATGGAGTACTAGGATTTGAATATGGATATGCATTAGCCAATGCGGATGCTTTGGTTATATGGGAAGCACAGTTTGGAGATTTCTCTAATGGTGCGCAAACTATCATCGATCAGTTCATTGCAGCAGGGGAACAAAAATGGCAAAGACAAAATGGTTTAGTCATGTTGTTACCTCACGGTTATGAAGGTCAGGGTCCAGAGCATAGTAGTGCACGTTTAGAGCGTTATTTACAATTATGTGCAGAGTATAATATGGTTATTACTAATATTACGACTGCTGCCAACTTGTTCCATGCATTAAGACGTCAGTTAACTTGGAACTTCCGTAAACCAATGATTAATTTTTCTCCTAAAGCTAATTTGAGAAGTCCTTGGACATTTAGCAAAATGGAAGATTTAACTAATGGCGCTTTCCAAGAAGTGATTGACGATAATTTTGTTGCAGACCCTACACAAGTTAAAAAAGTATTGTTCTGCTCTGGTAAAATTTATTATGAATTAGCTGAAAAGCAAAAGTCAGAAAACAGACAAGACATTGCCATTGTAAGATTAGAGCAAATTTATCCTTTGCCAGTAAATCAAATTACAGCATTGAATCAAAAATATGGTAAGGCTATTTGGTTTTGGGTACAAGAAGAACCAATGAATATGGGTGCGGCAAGTTTCTTGCAAATGAATCTGAAAGCAATAAAGTATGGTGTAATTAGCAGACAAGCTAGTGCATCAACTGCAACTGGATATTCTAAAGTGCATGCGAAAGAACAAAATGAAATAATAACAACAGCGTTTTCTATTTAAAAAATATCAAGATGATTTCTATAAAAGTACCAACAGTAGGAGAATCAATTACAGAAGTAACTTTGTTAAAATGGACAAAGAAAGAAGGAGCTTGGGTAGACCGTGATGAAGTAATTGCAGAATTAGAAAGTGAGAAAGCTACATTCGAAGTGAATGCAGAACAAGCTGGTATTCTATTTCAAAAAGCAAAGGAAGGGGATAGTATATTAATTGGAGATATCTTAGCTGATATTGACGAAACAGCGGCTAAGCCTGCACAAGCGGAAGCGCCTGTAGCTCCTGCTCAAACTGCTGCCCCAGCAGCTGTAGCGCCAACTGCATCTGCTCCAAGCAATGTTAAAACGACTCCAGTAGCGGCAGCAATCATTGCAGATAAGAAAGTAGACACTACTCAAATTAAAGCAAGTGGATATGCTGGAAAAATAACAAAGACAGATGTATTAGAAGCATTGTCTCATCCTGGTAAGAATGCATTTCCTGGTCAAGAACTATTCACTCGTGAAGTACGTTCTGAGAAAATGAGCAACTTAAGAAAAACAATTAGTCGTCGTTTAGTAGAGTCAAAAAACACGACAGCGATGTTGACTACTTTTAATGAAGTAGACATGACTGCTATTATGAATATCAGAAAGCAGTTTAAAGATAAATTCAAAGAAGCACATGGTGTGAACTTAGGCTTTATGAGTTTCTTTACAAAAGCTTGTGCGATTGCTTTAAGCGAATGGCCTTCTGTAAATGCTTTTATTGACGGTGATCAGGTTTTATACCATGACTACGCTGATATTAGTATTGCAGTGAGTACTCCAAGAGGTTTAACGGTTCCAGTATTAAGAAATGTAGAAAGCTTAAGTATGGCCGACGTGGAGAAAAAAATTATTGAATTAGCTGGTAAAGCACGTGATAGTAAATTAACAGCTGACGAATTAACTGGTGGTACATTCACTATTACCAATGGTGGTGTATTTGGAAGTTTAATGAGTACGCCAATTATAAATATTCCTCAGTCTGCAATATTAGGAATGCATAAAATTCAAGATCGTCCAATGGCAGTAAATGGTAAGGTTGAAATTTTACCAATGATGTATTTGGCTTTGAGTTATGATCACCGTATTATTGACGGTCGTGAGAGCGTTGGATTCTTAGTACGTGTGAAAGCATTATTAGAAAGCCCCGCATTATTATTAATGGGAAAAGATCCTGTAGCAAGTTTATTAGAATTATAAAATAAAAAAATAAAAGAAAGTCATGCAAAACATGACTTTCTTTTTTATAGCATGTCACATCAAAATCAACATCAAGAAGTCGCTCAGAAATTAATTGCTGCTTATGAAGGGCAGGAGCCCTTGGCTGCCTATTTGAAAAAATATTTTGCTGCAAATAAAAAACATGGAAGTCGTGATAGAAAGAGTATCAGTGCTTTTTGTTATGCTCATTTTAGAGAAACAACAACTCAATTCCCTTTTGAAGCATTGATATCTAAAGAAATAGATATTCCAGTATTTATAGAATCTCATAAAACGCAGCCTTTATTATTCATTCGTGCTCGTCCTTGGCAAAAGGAAAATGTTATTAAAAAATTACAAGCTGCGAATATTGTTTTTAATGAAATAGGAGAAAATACATTGTCATTTGCCAATACCACTTCTTTACAAAATGTATTAGAACTTAATAAAGAAGCGGTAATTCAAGACCTTAATTCACAAGCACTAATTAGCTTGTTAAAACTAGTGCCCACTAGTTTGGACAAAGTAATTCAGGTTTGGGATGCTTGTGCGGCAAGTGGTGGCAAGACCATTCTGATGTTTGATTGCATGGATAATATAAAAATGCATGTATCTGATGTGCGTGAAAGTATATTATTTAATTGCGAAAACAGATTACAAGAAGCAGGTATTCGTCCAGCTTCCTTACAAGTAATTGACTTAACTGAAGCGTTTGATATTAAGGAGCAATTTGATTTTGTTTTTGCAGACGTACCTTGTTCAGGTAGTGGAACCTGGGGTCGTACTCCAGAGCAATTAAAGTATTTTACAGAAGCACAGTTAAATAAATACACCAAACTACAAGCACAAATAGTTCATAATTTATTGCCAACTGTAAAGTTGAATGGGCATTTATTATACGTTACTTGTTCTGTTTATGAAAAAGAAAACGAACAAAATGTAGCAGCAATTGTAGCAACTGGAAAGTATAAAGTAGTGAAACTACAATACTTTAAAGGCTATGAACAACAAGCGGATACAATGTTTGGAGCATTACTTCAAAAAGTCGCAGAATAAAAGTGGCTTGAATTTAAGAAATAGTGAAATTTAAATCAATTTCCCGCCCTGTATAATTCCTCCCGCTACCACATCGTCTCCCTCATAAAATACAGCACTTTGTCCTGGCGCAATACTTTTTACATTTTCGTAAAACTTAGCTTGTACACCATTGTCAGTATGAGATAGGGTACATAATGCACCAGCATCATGGTATCTAATTTTAGCCATCAAGTCCATAGGTCCGTCTAAATGATCGTATTTTATCCAATTCAATTTTGCCACCATCATATCATTTTGGTCTAAATCAGATTCGTCGCCAATTACAACAATATTTTTCACTGGGTCAATAGCTGTTACATAAACAGGACGTCCCATTGCAATTTCTAAACCTTTCCTTTGTCCAATAGTATAAAAAGGATAGCCCTTGTGTTTACCTAATCTTTTTCCTTTTGTATCCACAAACCAACCGCCATTTACTTTTTCTTCTAATCCTTCCACACGTCTTTTTAAGAAACCACGGTAGTCATTGTCTGGCACAAAACAAATCTCATAACTCTCACTTTTCTTAGCCAATTCTGGATAGCCTAAGTCAATAGCCATTTGACGAATTTCTGTTTTATGCATGCCACCTAATGGTAAAATAGTACGAGCAAGTAAATCTTGGTCCACTCCCCATAATACATAACTCTGGTCCTTGGTTTGGTCTAAGCCTTTTGAAATTACATAGCGACCATTGGTATGCTGGCGAATTTTTGCATAATGACCTGTGGCAATAAACTCACATCCTAGGGCGTCTGCTCTTTTTAATAAAGCCCTCCATTTAATATGGGTATTGCACATAACGCAAGGGTTAGGGGTGCGACCCGCTAAATATTCTTCTACAAAATTTTCTATTACAAAATCGCCGAATTCCTCCCTAATGTCTAATATATAATGTGGAAATCCGTTATTAACCGCTGCTAAACGAGCGTCATTAAAGGAGTCAATATTACAACATCCTGTCTCTTTTCCGTTGGTGTTACTAGTAGCATAATCCCAGGTTTTCATGGTAATTCCCACTACTTCATACCCTTCATTATGTAACATTAAAGCTGCTACTGTACTATCGATACCGCCACTCATGGCTACTAAAACCTTTCCTTTTTTACTCATAGTGTTTGGCCAGTTAAATGTTGGCTTGGCACAAAAGTAAACGAAAAATCCTATCTTCACCCTCATATAACGACAAAATACAAGAAAATGATCAAGTTACAAGTAATCGGAAATTTAGGTAAAGACGCCTTAGTAAACAACGTAAACGGAAAGTCTGTAATCAATTTTAATGTGGCACACACAGAACGTTTCAAGGACGCTCAAGGCAATCAAAAAGACAGAACTACATGGGTAGACTGTTCTTATTGGACAGACAGAACCGCAGTAGCTCCTTATTTAAAGAAAGGTACGCAGGTTTATGTAGAAGGTACTCCAGACGTGAGATCTTATACAACAGCTGACGGAAGACAAGGTGCTTCTTTAACATTACGTATCACTTCTGTTCAATTATTAGGTGCTAAGCCAGGTGGCACAACTGCTCCTGATCAAAGTGCAGGTGCTTCATATGCGCCAAGTACATCACAAGCAGGAGATGACTCTCCAGTGGACGATTTACCATTCTAGTATAATTTTCCTAAGAAAATATAATTTCATAAAGGTGTACTTCGGTGCACCTTTTTTTATGCGTAAATTTGCAACTAAGTATTTAATTATTTTGAATATCAATTTATAAGTATGAGTGATAAAATATATTCCTATCAACAGTTGTATCAATTTGCCTTACATGTTTTTAAAACAATGGGATGTTCAGAAGCCGATGCAATTTTAGCAACAGATGTTTTATTATCGGCAGACTTAAGAGGCATTGATAGTCATGGGATTGCTCGTTTAGTGGGTTATGTAAGACTGTGGGAAGTGGGAAGAATTAATCCAACACCTAATATTCAAATCGTACACGAAACTCCTTCTACTGCAGTAGTGGATGGAGATAAAGGATTGGGCTTAGTAGTTGCACCAAGAGCTATGCAGATTGCAATGGAGAAAGCAAAGCAGGTTGGTACAGGATGGGTGAGTGTAAAAAATAGTAATCATTTTGGTATTGCAGGGTATCATGCAATGATGGCATTGTCACAGGATATGATTGGTATGGCCATGACCAATGCAAGTGCTTTAGTAGCACCAACATATTCAGCAGAGAAATTATTAGGGACTAATCCAATAGCTGTTGCAGTACCTGCAGGGAATCAAGCTCCATTTGTTGCAGATTTTGCAACCACTACCGCGGCCAATGGTAAACTTGAAATTGCACAAAGGAATAATGCACCTATTCCAACTGGATGGGCACAGGATGCGCAGGGTAATCCTACAACGGATGCAGCTATATTAAAAAAAGGTGGTGCATTATTACCATTAGGTTCAGAGAAGGAACAGGGTAGTCATAAAGGGTATGCATTGGGCAGTATTGTAGACATTTTTTCTGGGGTATTAAGTGGAGCAAGTTTTGGTCCATGGGCGCCTCCTTTTCCAGCATATGTTGCCATGCCAGAAAATATGCCAGGTGAAGGCTTAGGCCATTTTGTAGGTGCCATGCGCATTGATGCATTTAGGCCAGCAAAGGACTTTAAAGACAATATGGATAAATGGTTGAATCGTTTTAGAACAGCAACACCTATTGAAGGAAAAGACCAAGTATATGTAGCGGGAGATTTGGAAAGAATCATGGAAGCAGCAAGGAAAAAAGAGGGAATTCCATTGGTGATGGAAGTGGTAAAAGATTTAGAAGCATTGTCTAGTAAAATGAATATTCCATTATAGGCTAACGCATGTTTTCAAAAATCCTAATTACCTTTGAGTCTCGTTAAATTGAGATAGAAAATTTTAAATTGAAATAGAAAATTCTTGTAGTATGAAAGTAATGAAGTTCGGTGGTACAAGTGTAGGCAAGCCAGAAAGAATGCATCAAGTGTCTCAATTAATTACACGTGATGACGAATCTACCATTGTGGTATTAAGTGCATTGAGTGGAACCACTAATGCATTAGTAGGCATAAGTGATTTTTTAGCAAAAGCGGATAAACAAGGTGCTACCAATCAAATAGAAACATTAGAAAAACATTATCGTGCCTTTATTTTAGATTTATTAAAATCAGATGAATTAAGAGCTAAAGCGAATTCAATTATTGACGAGCATTTTGAGTTTTTAAAAATCACACAAAGAATTTCTTTGAGTGATGCTTTGAATAGAGATATTTTAGCACAAGGAGAATTAATGAGTACAAAATTATTCTCATTATATTTAGATCAAGAAAAAATTGAACATGCATTAATTCCGGCTTTGGAGTTCATGAGATTAGACGCTAATGAGGAGCCTGATTTAGCTTTGATAAGAGAAAAACTCGAAGTAGTATTAGCTGCACATTCAAGTAAGAAATTATTTATTACACAAGGTTATATTTGTCGTAATGCAAAAGGGGAAGTGGATAATTTAAAAAGAGGAGGTAGTGATTATACCGCTTCATTAATAGCAGCAGCTATAAAAGCATCTGTTTGTGAAATATGGACAGATATTGACGGCATGCATAATAATGATCCTAGAGTAGTAGACAAGACGGTTGCTATAGAGCAATTAAGTTTTGACGAAGCTGCTGAGTTAGCCTATTTTGGTGCAAAAATTTTACATCCAACATGTATTTGGCCAGCACAACAAGAAAACATTCCAGTAAAATTATTGAATACCATGCAGCCATCTGCATTGGGCACGGTTATTAAAAAAGAAGCGGGTACAGTAGGTGTGAAAGCAGTAGCGGCAAAGGATGGCATCACTGCCGTTAAAATTAAGAGTAGTAGAATGTTATTGGCTTATGGATTCTTAAGAAAAATATTTGAAGTTTTTGAAAAGTATAAAACACCAATTGACATGATTACTACGTCGGAAGTAGCGGTGTCAGTGACTATAGATAATGAATTACATTTAGCTGAAATTATAGAAGAATTAAGTAATATAGCTTCTGTTGAAGTTGAGAGAGAGCAGACTATTGTTTCTATTGTAGGTAATGAAATTGCAAAAACAGATGCGGTATTGAAAAAATTATTTGATGCAATAAATGAAGTTCCAGTTACCATGGTAAGTTATGGAGGTAGCCCACATAATATCACTTTGTTATTGCCAAGTGCTTACAAGACAAAAACATTACAGTTAATTAATAAGGGCTTATTTAATTTATAAGAAAATAATTAATTCTTACATTACAATTAACTTTAGGAGTTAAAACTTCCTTGAAACAAAAAGGCTCCGATTTTTAATCGGAGCCTTTTTTAGTTGTAGGTCAAATAATAGTCGGTGCTATTAGATGAACAATAACGCATCTCCATAACTGAAGAAACGATATTTATCTTTAATTGCTTTTTTGTAAGCTTCCATTGCTAATTCATATCCTGCAAATGCACAAGACATAATTAATAAACTTGTTTTAGGCAAGTGAAAATTGGTTACTAAACTGTCAGCAATATTGAAATTATAAGGAGGGTGGATAAAATGGTTTGTCCATCCTTCTGCTGGTTTCAACAAACGTTGAGCGGTAACACTACTTTCCATTGCGCGCATTGCGGTAGTTCCAATTGAACATACACGGCGACCATTTTCTTTAGCAGTATTGATAATCTTACAAGCTTCTTCGTCAATTTTAAAGTACTCAGCATCCATTTTATGTTTGCTTAAATCTTCTACTTCAATTGGACGGAAAGTACTTAATCCTGTATGTAAGGTTACTTCAGCAAAACGAATACCTAAGATCTCAGAACGCTTAATTAACTCTTTACTAAAGTGTAAACCAGCAGTAGGAGCAGCAACTGCACCTTCATGCTTTGCATAAACGGTTTGGTATCTTTCTTTATCGTCTTCATCAGGCTTACGCTTAATGTATTTTGGTAAAGGTGTTTCACCTAAAAACTCTAACATTTTTTTAAATCCTTCGTCATCACCTTCCCAAAGGAAACGGATAGTACGTCCACGGCTAGTAGTGTTGTCAATAACTTCTGCTACTAACTCTTCATTTTCTCCAAAATACAATTTGTTTCCAACACGAATTTTTCTTGCGGGATCAACAATGACATCCCAAAGGCGGTTTGGCTTGTTCAATTCTCTTAATAAGAATACTTCAATTTTTGCACCTGTTTTTTCCTTACGACCATACATTCTAGCAGGGAAGACTTTTGTGTTATTTACCACAAATACGTCCTTGTCATCATAATACTCCAATAAATCAGAGAAATGGCGATTTTCCATGTGACCGTTTTTACGGTTTACCACCATCAATCTACTGTCTTCTCTTCGTTTTGTGGGGTACTGTGCAATCAGGTTTAAAGGTAGGTCATACCTAAATTGGGAGAGTTTCATTTGTGTCTATTTTAAAATGATAGCCACATTAAGTTTACTACAGCCTTACGGGGCAGTTCGCTTCATGTTACGGCATGAAAATTATGGAGGCAAATATACGACTTATACAGTAAATTTGTAGGAACAACTTACACCCAGAAATTGGCTATTTGATTGAAAGTTTGTAATATTGCAAACAATTGTTAGTTTTTGAAAGTGTTGGTTTTAAACTTGTTAAACTATGTTGAGAGCTAAATGGTGGAAAATTTTATCCTTTGTCTTGTTATTATATACATGTACTTATGGCTTTTTAGTTAAAGTGCCTAAGTTGGACGACCGCATGCAAGAGTCCATTCGTAATTTCTTTTTTCATGTTCCCATGTGGTTTGGTATGATGATACTATTTTTTGTGTCATTATGGTATGCCATCAAATTTTTACGAACTGCAAATCCCATACATGATGTTTATTCAATGGCCTATGCTTCCATTGGTTTGCTATTTGGAACCTTAGGAATTATCACTGGTGCAATATGGGCTAATTATCAATGGGGAAGCCCTTGGGTTGGAGATCCTAAACAAAATGGAGCAGCTATCGCTTTACTTATATACTTCGCTTATTTCGTTTTAAGAGGTAGTGTAATAGATATGGAAAAAAGAGCACGTATTTCCGCTGTGTATAATGTATTTGCATTCTTCATGTTATTCCCTACACTTTGGATATTGCCGAGACTATCAGAATCATTGCATCCTGGAGGACAGGGCAGTGAAGGCAATCCTGGAATAAATGGGAAAGACATGTCTGCTACAATGCGAACTGTATTTTATCCTGCGGTAATTGGCTGGACACTTTTAGGAGTTTGGATAAGCACATTGCAAATAAGATATCAAGTTATTAAATTAAAAAAAGAGGGATTATTGTAAAAGCCTTTTTCAAGTAGGGTGCTAAAAATAAAATACTCAAATCAATTTAACATTTCAATCAATTCATAATTCAATTCTATGTTTCAATTATTACAATCAACAGCAGCCAATAATGGCATCATGGTACAACAAGGTAAAATATACTTAGTAATGACCATTGTGTCTATTATATTAGTGGGACTTTTCCTTTATGTTGCAAGCATTGATAAAAAAATTAGTCAATTAGAAAAATAATTTAATAAAGAGTTTATCTGTTTATTAAAAACAAATCATTTAAAATAAAATTTATGTCAGTAGAAACAGAATATAGTTTTTTTCATAGCGTAGAACAAAGCTTCGATAAAGCATCAAAATATACAAAGTGGGAGAAAGGAATTTTAGAGCAAATTAAAGCTTGTAATAGCATTTATAGCATGCGTTTTCCAGTAAAAATGGATGATGGTCGTATTGAGGTAATTGAAGCATACAGAGTACAACACTCTCAACATAAATCTCCATGTAAAGGTGGTATACGTTTTAGTATGGCGGTTAACCAAGACGAGGTGATGGCATTAGCTGCTTTAATGACTTATAAATGTGCTATTGTGAATGTGCCATTTGGTGGGGCTAAGGGTGGTATTAAAATTAGTCCAAGATCATTGAGTCCTTATGAATTAGAAAAAATAACAAGACGTTATACTTCAGAGTTAGTTAAGAAAAACTTTATTGGCCCAGGTATTGATGTACCTGCTCCAGATTATGGAACTGGTGAAAGAGAGATGGCATGGATCGTGGATACTTATCAATCATTAAAGCCAGGTGAGATAGATGCCGCGGGTTGTGTAACAGGAAAGCCAATTTCATTAGGGGGCGTTAGAGGTCGTAAAGAAGCTACAGGCTTAGGTGTATTCTACGGTGTTAGAGAAGTTTGTTTGATGCCAGATGTAATGGAAAAACAAGGTTTAACTGTGGGCATTGAAAATAAAAATGTAATAGTGCAAGGCTTAGGAAATGTAGGATATTATTCTGCTAAATTCTTTAGAGAGCATGGTGCAAAAGTTATTGCCATTGCAGAATATGAAGGTGCCATTTATTGCAAAGATGGATTAAATGAGGAAGCAGTTTTTCAACATCGTAAAGCAACTGGAAGTATATTAAATTTTCCAGGAGCGTCTAATATTGAAAAAAGCAGCGATGCGTTAGAATTAGAATGTGATATTTTAATTCCTGCAGCATTAGAAAATGTAATAGATGTAAATAATGCTCCACGTATTAAAGCAAAAATAATAGGAGAAGCAGCGAATGGTCCTTTGACTCCTGAGGCAGATGATATTTTTGCAAAGAGAGGTATTTTAGTTATACCTGATATGTATTTAAACGCAGGTGGTGTTACTGTATCTTATTTTGAGTGGTTGAAAAACTTAAGCCACGTAAGATATGGTCGTTTAGAAAAAAGATTTACTGAAAATGCGAATATCAATATCTTAAATCAGATCGAAGAATTAACTGGAAAAAAAGTTACACAGTCTGAAAAGAATATTATTGCACATGGTCCAGACGAAATTGATTTAGTGCATAGTGGTTTAGAAGAAACCATGATTAATGCAACTAGAGAGATCATGGATATCTGGAAAGCGAATCCTTCTATTCCAGATATGAGAACAGCTGCTTATGTTTGTGCTATTGACAAAGTAGGAACTTCTTATGCTGAATTGGGAATCTTCCCTTAAAAATATTCGGGGAAATTTTGCAATGCTTGCAGTTTCCCCGATTCTATTTTAGCTCCATAAGTACTATGCCCATTACTCATAACTAAATAAGTAGCAGTTAATACTTGTTGATACTGTAGAATCTGTTGCATTGTTTTTTCTGAAATTTCAACCTGCGCTTCCTTACATTCAATAATCATCCAAGGACTGTCATTTTTATACACAACAATATCAAATCGCTTTTTTAGTTCGCCTAGTTGAATTGTTTTTTCAACTGCAATCAAAGCAGCAGGGTACTTGCAAGTCTGCACTAAGTATTGTAATATATTTTGTCTCACCCATTCTTCTGGAGTCAATATAATCCATGACTTTCTAAATGGATCAAAAATTTGATCCCTGCCTTCAATAGATTGAATTTTAAAAGGATAGGGTGGGTAATTTAGAATGATCATTTATGAAATCGAATAAATTTTGTATTTTTATATATTAACCGGATTCAAAGATAGCATTATGAAAACAAAACAAGAAATAGTAGACAATTGGCTTCCTAGATATACAGGCGCTAGTTTAGATCAATTTGGAAAATTTGTATTGTTAACCAACTTTAGCAACTATGTAAATATGTTTGCTAAAATTCATAATGTAGAAGTCATTGGTAAGGAAAGACCTATGCAGTGTGCTACTGCGGAAGGAATTACTATTATAAATTTTGGTATGGGAAGTCCTGGTGCAGCAACGGTTATGGATTTATTAACTGCAATACAACCGGAAGCAGTTTTATTTTTAGGGAAATGTGGTGGTTTAAAAAAACGTAATAAAATTGGAGATTTAATATTGCCAATTGCTGCCATAAGAGGGGAAGGAACGTCAAATGACTATTTCCCAGCTGAAGTACCAGCAATGCCTGCATTCGCATTGCAGAAGGCGATTTCTACTACCATTCGAGATAATGGAGTTGATTACTGGACGGGAACTGTGTACACTACCAACCGTCGCGTATGGGAGCATGATGAAGAATTTAAGGAGTACTTGACAAAAGTAAGAGCCTATGCAATTGATATGGAAACTGCTACTATTTTTACAGTAGGATTTTACAATAAAATTCCAACAGGTGCTTTGTTATTAGTGAGTGATTCTCCAATGATTCCAGAAGGTGTAAAAACAGAAGCAAGTGATAGTTTAGTAACTGCAGAATTTGTGGAGCGACATTTAAAAATTGGAATTGAGTCGTTGAAGCAATTAATCAATAACGGACAGACTGTACGACACTTAAGATTTTAATCCTTCCAAAGAAAAGGAAATAAGATATAAGCAAGTGCAACAATCATTGCATCAAATCCGCAAAGTAAACCTACTAATTGAGGAAGTCCATTTTGTACTATGTCTGAAAAGGCAATATTTGCTATTTTCATAAGTAACATTATTTGAGGAATAATTAATGGGAATCCTAGAATTGCCATAATAGCAGAAGGCTGAGAAGCTTTAGCAGCAATAGCTGCCAAGAAGCTAAATACTAAGCTTAAGCTAATGCCACCTAAGCAACTAATCCCAAAAAACAATAATGCATGCTCTAATGGGTTACCTAATAATATGGTAAACAATAATAAGCTTAATCCACTCATTAACATCATTAAAATGCTATTGTAAATTAATTTAGAGAATATAAAATTAATAGGGCTTGCAATAGTATAAAAATATAACATGCGGCCGCGACCTTCTTGTAGGAAACTTCTTGCAACAGCATTGATACAAATAAATAAAAGAATTACCCAATACAATCCGTTCCATACCTTATCCTCGGGTTGCCCCATGGTTAAGTAAATTACAAAAGTGGTTGAAGCAATATATAATAAGATTCCAAAAAAAGTATACTGCTGCCTAAACTCAAGTAAAATATCTTTTTTGAGTAGGGTGTACATATTTTGTAAATCTTTCTTCATATTATTTGCTTGCGCACAAACGGCATCTTGGTTCGTAATTATTCTTTTCTCCTAATACGACTGTGCCTTCTTCTTCGCTGGTGCGGTATGATATATTGGCTAAATGGCCACATTGAACACAAATAGCATGAAGTTTAGTAATGAAATCTGCAATAGCTAAAAGAGGTCCCATGGGTCCAAATGGTTTGCCCAAATAGTCCATGTCTAATCCAGCTACAATGACTCTTTTACCTTGGCTCACTAAAGTCTCACAAACACGAATAATGTCTTCATCAAAGAACTGAGCTTCGTCTATACCTATAACATCAGCATTTTCAGCTAATAATAGGATATTGATGGCTTTATCCACTGGAGTGGAAGCAATACTATTAGCGTCATGACTTACTACCTTATTTACATCATAACGGGTGTCAGTAGCAGGTTTGTATATTTCTACTTTCAAATTAGCAATTCTAGCACGTTTTAGTCGACGGATCAATTCCTCCGTTTTTCCACTAAACATACTACCGCAAATAACTTCAATCCATCCTCTTTTCTCACTCGATAAATGTTGTTCAATAAACATAGACAATAATTAAATAAATTTGTGCGTTAACACTATAGGTCGTTTAAGCCTACAAAAGTAAACATTACAATGGAAAGAGTCCAAGCTTTAGCTGAAAAATTCAAGAATCAATTAGCTCAGCATGCAAATAAATCTGAATTAAGACAAACTTTGCTCTTAATGTTATCGGAGTTGGACCCATCGCCTCCCATTTCCAACTATCCAAATAATGTGTCGGTAATTATGCCTTATGGAATCACGGAGTCAGTTTCAATTAATGAGCTTGTTCCTGATATTGAATTAGTTCCAGTAATTGAACCTGTTGCTGTTGAGCTTCCAGAAGTCGCGGAACATATTGCGTTGGAGCCTATAAAGGATTTAAAAGCGGCAATTGGAATAAACGATAAATTTCAATTTATTCAAGAACTATTTGCAGGAGATGAGAAAGATTTTGAATTAAGTTTAAAAACGATAAACGCTTTCAATATTTATGCAGAAGCTCAATTCTGGATAAAAAAAGAATTAAGAATTAAAAACAATTGGAATGAAGATTCTTCAGTTGTAAAGTCTTTTGATCAATTAGTTAAAAGACGTTTTTCTTGAATTAGTTCAATGGTTTTTTGAGTGCCTCCTGCATTTTCATTAATGTATTTCAATGCCGCATTGCCCATTTTTTCCTTTTTAGCATTGTCAAATAATAACTCAGTAATTGTGCTGGTTAGTTCATTAGCATTATTAATTTGAAAGCCTCCTTTAGCGTTTTTCAATCCAATAGCTTCCCTGTATTTACTATCATTGGGTCCCCAAATTACAGGTACGCCAAATGCAGCAGGCTCCAATGTATTATGTATACCGTCCTTTGTATAACCGCCGCCTATATAGGTTATTGTAGCATATTGATACAGGTTTCTTAATAAACCAATCCTATCAATTATTACTATAGAAGGAGTTGTAAATGGGATTGTTTTTGAATTTGACGCAATTGATTTTTCTAATTCAGTAAGTGTAATACTATTTTCAAAAATTGCTTTACATGCATTTATTGCACTTGCATCTACATGATGAGGTACAATTATCCAATTGGCATTTATCTTAGTTGAAATTACCTTTTGTAAAATTGCATGGTCCGAGGGCCAAGTACTACCAGCTATAATAATGGGAGTATTATTGAAAACAGAAATCCAATTATTAGTAACCTCATTATTGGCTGTTGTAATGACTCTATCAAAACGAGTATCACCTGTTAAGTATAATTTATTGGGATCTACTTTATTTTTAATAAGCTCATAGGAAATAGGGTCTTGAACTAATATATAAGTAAACCAGTTTAGCATCTTTCTATATAGCCCACCATACCATTTGAAAAATAGCTGATCTTCTCTAAAAATGGCAGCGGCTAATAAAACTGGAATCTGTTTTTGATGCGCAATTTTTAAATAGTAATACCAAAATTCATATTTTATAAATACGATTAATTTAGGCTGAATAGTTTCAATAAATTGTGCTGCATTTTTTGCTCCGTCAAATGGGAGATAGGTAACTGCATCAACCGACGGGTCGTCTTTTCTATGTAAATAGCCCGACGGGGAAAAAAAGGTTAACCATATTTGATAATTGGGATATTGCAATTTCAAGGCTTCAATTATAGGTAGTCCTTGCTCAAATTCTCCATAAGAAGCACAATGAACCCAAATAACTGGCTTAGTAATGCCTGCTTTCTTTTTATAAATCTCCTTCCATACAGCTGATTGCCCAATGCTCCATTGGCTCGCTTTTAGGTTGAAAAGACCTAATAATTTGGCTATTTTAGGATAGCAAAAGAGGAACAGGTTGTATAATGCCATGTAGTATGATTCTAGGCAAAAATCAGTCTTTTTATTGTAAATTTGCCAAAATTTATAGGATGAGAAAAATTCAAATGGTGGACACCAAAACTCAGTATTTAGCAATCAAGCCTCAAGTGGATGCTGCTATAAATGAAGTATTGGATACAGCGGCCTATATTAATGGCAAAGCGGTAAAGGATTTTACTCAAAACTTAGCTACTTATTTAGGTGCAGAACACGTTATTCCTTGTGCGAATGGAACGGACGCATTACAAATTGCCATGATGGCTTTGGATTTACAACCTGGGGACGAAGTGATAACCCCTTCTTTCACTTATATCGCCACTACAGAAGTTGTTGCGTTGTTAAGATTGACTCCGGTTTTTGTAGACGTAGACCCGGTGACTTTTTGTATGGATATGGAATCTTTAAAAAAGGCAATCACTCCAAAAACAAAAGCAATTGTTCCAGTGCACTTATATGGTCAGGCAGCGCCAATGGAAGAAATTATGGCGATAGCAAAAGCACATAATTTATATGTGATAGAAGACAATGCCCAAGCTATAGGATGTGATTATACATTTTCGGATGGTACAAAAAAGAAAACAGGTACGATTGGTCATATAGGAGCGACTTCATTTTATCCAAGTAAAAATCTAGGAGCTTTTGGAGACGGTGGGGCCTTGTTTACCAATGATAAAGTGTTAGCTGATAAAATGGCAATGATTGCTAATCACGGACAATCGGCTCGTTATTATCATGATGTAGTGGGTTGTAATTCCCGTTTGGATTCAATTCAGGCAGCTGTATTGAATATTAAATTACAACATTTAGACGCTTATAATCAAGCTAGACAAAAAGTTGCAAATTATTATAGTACTGCATTTGCAAATATTTCAGAAATTATTACTCCTGCAATTGCGACTTATTCAACGCATGTTTTTCATCAGTATACCATGCAGTTGAAAAACGTAGATAGAGATAAATTCATTGCACATTTAGCAGCGAAGGAAATTCCATGTATGATTTATTATCCAGTGCCTGGACATTTACAAAAAATGTTTGGTGCGCAAAATAATCAACATTGGAATTTGCCAATTACAGATCAATTAACCCCCTGTGTTTGTTCATTGCCTATTCACACTGAAATGGATGAAGCACAATTAGTTCATATTGTAGAAGGTGTTCAGTCATTCTTTAATTAAAATTATTTAGATGAAAATTACAGTAGTAGGAACAGGATACGTTGGGTTAGTAACAGGAACTTGTTTTGCAGAGACAGGTAACAAAGTAACTTGTGTAGACATAGATAAGACTAAGGTTGGCAAATTGAGTGCCGGTCAGATAACGATATACGAGCCAGGACTAGAGAAAATATTTTTAAGAAATATTAAAGAAGGACGTTTGACATTCACTACTAATTTAGAAGAAGCGATAGTAGGTGCAGAGATTATTTTTTTAGCATTGCCAACACCTCCGGGTGCGGACGGTAGTGCAGACTTAAAATATGTATTAGGTGTTGCGGATCATTTAGGAAAAATATTAACAGACTATAAAGTCATTGTAAATAAGAGCACAGTACCAGTGGGTACGGCAGACAAGGTAAGTGCGGCCATTGCGAAGCACTATAGCGGCGCATACGATGTAGTAAGTAACCCAGAGTTTTTAAGAGAGGGAGTAGCAGTGGACGATTTCATGAAGCCAGATAGAGTCGTGGTTGGAACCAGATCAGAGCGTGCAAAAAAAGTAATGAGTGAACTATACGCGCCATTTGTAAGACAGGGTAATCCAGTGATATTTATGGACGAGCGTAGTTCTGAACTTACTAAATATGCAGCCAATTCTTTCCTTGCCACCAAGATTTCTTTTATGAACGAGATTGCACAATTGTGTGAGCGCATGGGAGCAGACGTGGATATGGTAAGAAGAGGTATTGGAAGTGATGACCGTATAGGCAAACGCTTTTTATTCCCAGGTATTGGATATGGCGGAAGTTGTTTCCCAAAAGATGTGCAAGCATTAATTATGTCATCGGACGAAGTGAACTATGCTTTTGAGATATTAAAAGCAGTGGAGCTAGTAAACGCGAATCAAAAATTACATTTAGTAGAAAAGATCAAGGCTTACTACGAAAATAATATACAAGGCAAACATTTTGCATTATGGGGTTTAGCTTTTAAGCCTAACACAGACGATATTAGAGAAGCACCTGCATTAAGTATTATAGAGGCATTAACAGCATTAGGAGCTACTGTGACGGCCTATGATCCAGAAGCAATGCCAAATGTAAAAGCACAAATAGGAGATAAGATTAGCTATGCTGAAAATCAATACCAAGCATTAGAAGGTGCTGCGGCATTAATTATTGCAACAGAGTGGAGTGAGTTTAGAACACCCGACTTTGATTTAATGGAGCAAAAGATGGGCAATAAGATTGTCTTTGATGGCAGAAACTTATTTGATGTAGCTAAGATGAAGGACTTAGGGTATCACTATGAGAGTATCGGAAGAGCAGACTCTACAAGAACCATTTAATCATTAAGTGGTAAATTTAAAAGACAAGTCTAAATAAGTAAAATGACTCAGAAAAGAATATTAATTACAGGTGCAGCAGGATTTTTAGGATCTCATTTATGTGATCGATTTATTAAGGAAGGTTACTATGTAATCGCCATGGATAATCTAATCACAGGAGACTTACAAAATATTGCACATTTACGTAGCAATCCGAATTTTGAGTTCATACATCATGATGTTACCAAGTATATAGACATAGAAGGCGAATTGGATTATATATTAAACTTTGCTTCACCTGCAAGTCCAATTGATTATTTGAAAATCCCTATCCAAACTTTAAAAGTGGGAGCCATGGGGACGCATAATTGTTTGGGTTTAGCCAAGGCAAAGGGGGCAAGGATATTGGTAGCAAGTACGAGTGAAGTATATGGTGACCCATTAGTGCATCCACAAACGGAGGAGTACTGGGGTAATGTAAATCCAGTGGGTCCAAGAGGGGTGTATGATGAAGCCAAGCGTTATATGGAAAGTATTACAATGGCTTATCATACTTTTCATAATGTAGAGACAAGAATTATAAGAATTTTCAATACCTATGGCCCAAGAATGCGATTGAATGATGGCCGTGCATTACCTGCATTTATTGGTCAAGCATTAAGAGGAGAGGATATGACGGTGTTTGGAGACGGTTCCCAAACTAGGAGCTTCTGCTATGTAGACGATTTGGTAGAAGGCATTTACAGACTATTATTAAGTGACTACGCAAGTCCGGTGAATATTGGCAACCCGAATGAAATAAGTTTAAAAGATTTTGCAGAGGAAGTATTAAAACTAACGGAGTCAAAAGTAAAAATTGTTTACAAAGAATTGCCAGTAGACGATCCAAAGCAAAGACAGCCAGATATCACCAAGGCAAGAACCCTATTAGGTTGGGAGCCTAAAGTTGAACGAGCTGAAGGATTACAAAAAACATACGAGTACTTTAAATCCCTTCCTCCAAGCGAGTGGACTAAATTACCTAAAGAATTTACGTCGAAATAATTTATTTCTAAATAATAAAGAAGTTACTTCAAAATCATAATCTTACTACTTAATATAATTCAATATTATGTCCATACACAAAATTTTAGTTACTGGTGCCAATGGACAATTGGGTTGGGAACTGGCACAAGCTGCTTCCTCATTTCCAGAATTTGAGTTTGTATTTGTTGACAGAACCATATTGGATTTAGCTAAGCCGGAAAGTTTCGACGCAATAATTAATTCCATAGTACCTGATGCCATTATAAATACAGCGGCTTATACAGCTGTTGACAAGGCAGAAATTGAAAAAGAATTAGCCTATACTGTGAATGCATTAGCAGTTCAAGAATTAGCAAGGATTAGTAAAAATCTAGGTATACCATTTATTAGTTACTCAACTGACTATGTTTTTAATGGTAACGCTACTAGTCCTTATTTACCTGACACGACAGTAGACCCTGTGAATTATTATGGAACTACTAAAGCAGACGGGGAACGAATGGCAATGGATGCAAATGAGCAAACAATTATAATTAGAACTTCATGGGTGTTTAGTAAACATGGAAATAATTTTGTAAAGACCATGTTACGTTTAATGAAGGAGCGAGCTAATTTAAGTATAGTGGGGGATCAACAGGGTAGACCAACATACGCTAAGGATTTAGCTTTAGCAACCATCCAAATGCTAATAGCAATTAATAAAGGACAGGAAATTAAAGGTATTTATCATTACGCGAATACAGGTGAAACCAGCTGGTATGAATTTGCGCAAAAAATAAAAGAACTTGCCGATCTTAAATGTGATTTAAAAGCTATCAATACCATCGATTTCCCTACACCCGCTAAGCGTCCTGCTTATTCGGTTTTAGATACGCACAAAATCGAGTCTGAAATTTCAATTACAATTCCAAATTGGGAAATTGCATTGTCTGAATGTATTGTAGCGTTATTAAAAAATAATTATTAATATTTTATAGGGCACTTAATTCCTTTAAGGATAATTAATCTTATTGAGGATAATTCTACTTATTTTTTTAAATATTGTTACGTAATAATACGGAACGAGTAATTAATTTTTATTGAATTTCAATATTTTATAAAAAATTATTTATTACTATTTTTTTATAATTTATAAATTTTTATTAGATTTATTTCGAATTTAGAAATTCAATATTCTAAATTAATAAATTATGGTTTTATTAGTTGCAT
>CANCAY010000008.1 GCA_947374225.1 Chitinophagaceae bacterium
TTTCCCAGTAGCTTTTTTCCATATTAGTTATATTTATGCCACATCATGTCCTGTAGACGCAGCTAATAATTTATAAAAATTCTCTCTAGATAAATCTATTTTCATTGACTCTTTTGCTTGTTGTATTCTCTCAAATTTTGTAGTTCCAATTACAGGAACAATACAAGCAGGATGTGCGTATAAAAACGCCAGTAATATTTCATTAATACTACAATTATATTTTAATGAAAGTTCTTCTGCTGTAAATAGTATACGTAAATTTTGTTCCGTTTTTTCTGTAAACAACCCGTTGCCTAATGGAGACCAGGATTGCGCTTCTACTTTTTCTAAAATACATTGATCCAGTATGCCGTCATTAAAAGCAGAAATATTAGTAACTGAGATTTCTACTTGATGGTGCTCGATTGGTATATATTGCTTCAGTAAATTGACTTGACTAGTCGTAAAATTAGATACACCAAAGGTTTTAAGCTTTCCTTCTTTTTTTAAATCAGTTATAATTTCAGCTATTTCCACCGGATTCATTAATAAATCTGGTCTATGAATTAACAAGGTATCTAAATAGTCTGTATTGAAATTTTTCAAAGACTGCTCTACCGATTTTCTAATATGTTTTGAACTTGTATCATATGACTTTATCTCATGTGTTGGCCTATTGGGCGTTAACATATTGATGCCACATTTTGTAATAATTTTTATCTTGGTTCTTAAGCTTGAATTATTTTTCAATACTTCTCCAAAATCAGCTTCTGTAGTATAGTGTCCATAAATATCTGCATGGTCAAAAGTGCTTAAACCAATATTCAAACATTGATCAATAATTGTCTCATATTGTTTGCTATTGAAGTTTTCACCCCAGATACCCCAACGCATACAACCTACTATAGGATTGTGTTTCATAAAGTTGTTATTTATGCCTAAAGTTATTCTTATTATAGTATCTATTTAAAATATTGGGCATAAAAAAACCCGACTAAAAATAGTCGGGTTTGTATTGGAACGAGGTTGATTAATATCTGTTGTATTCACCACCACCATTACCACCACGATCACGGTTGTAACCGCCGCCAGTTCCGCCGCGATTAAATCCACCACCGCTACCGCCGCGATTTCCACCACCAGCGCCATAAGGCTTCTTAGTGAATGTTCTTTCGCCTTCAGGACGTGGAGTTGATTCGTTTACTACGATGTTACGACCTAAGATTTCTGTGTCGTGAAGTTGACTGATTGCAGTACGAGCTTCGTCATCGTTAGCCATTTCAACAAAACCGAAACCTTTGCTTCTGTTGTTGTTAAATTTGTCTGTTACAATTTTTGCACTTGCTACTGATCCAAATGGAGTAAACAAGTTCTCAAGATCTTCGCTAGTCATGTTCCAGCTAAGATTTCCAACATAAATGTTCATGTTCTTTAAAATTAAGTGATCTAAAAACTAATAGTTGCGACATTGCTTCCATTAGCGTTAACGAAGATAGTCATTAAAATAAGATTATCAACATTATTATTTTAAATTTCCCCAAAATGGGGTGATTCGGCTTTGAAAACTAACAAAAAGCCCCTTCTGAGGGTTCAGAAAGGGCTTTTATGGGTAGGTTTAGAAAATTAAACCTAAATATTGAATGCAGCTTTAATTAAGCTTCAGCTCCAATTTCGATGTCAATTTCAGTTGTTTGACCATTACCAAAATCAATAGTTGCTTTGTAAGCACCTAATTCTTTGATATCGTCTGCAACTGAAATTCTTCTTCTATCAATCTCATATCCTTTTTGCTCACGAATTGCTTTCGTAACTTGTAAAGATGTGATGCTACCAAAGATTCTGTTATTAGCACCAATCTTAGCAGTTAATTTAACTGGACCAGTGGTTAATACAGCGATAACTTTAGTGATCTCAGCTAACATTGCAGCTTCTTTCTTTGCCTTAGCTTTTAAGCGCTCTTCCAATTGCTTTAAGTTAGATGGCGTTGCTTCAACTGCATGTTTAGTTGGGAATAAGAAGTTACGAGCGTATCCGTTTTTCACAGTTACTAGTTCGTCTTTTCCACCTAAATTATCTACGTCTTTTACTAATATTATTTGCATAATTATTTTTTTAGTTCCCAAGAGCCCAGTCACAAATTTTATTTCATTACTGTCTCTCGCCTTGGTATTTATTGTACCGCGAGATTAGGGATGGTTTACTAATGTTGTTCTATTTCAATAAATCTGTTACATAAGGTAACAAAGCCATTTGACGAGATTTTTTAACCGCGTCAGCTACTTTACGTTGGTATTTCAAAGAGTTACCGCTTAAACGACGAGGTAACATTTTACCTTGTTCGTTTATGAACTTCTTTAAAAACTCAACATCTTTGTAGTCTACATATTTGATACCGTACTTCTTAAAACGACAGAATTTCTTCTTAGGTTTTTCCTGTTTGATCGCTGTAAGGTATTTGATTTCATTCTTTGCCATGTTGGTAAAAATTTAATTAAGCCTCAATTGCTTTGTGAACAGGGAAACCGCCGTTTCTCTTAATATGGTTGTACTCAACTGCGTTTTTGTCAAGTCTTGTAATCATGTGACGCATGATTTGTTCATCACGTAAGAACTGAATTTTCAATTTTTCGTTGATTGTTGCAGGACCTGTGAATTCTAGTATCCAGTAGATACCAGTAGTTTTCTTATCGATAGGATAAGCAAGTGATTTTAAACCCCAAGGATTTGAGGCTACAGTATCTCCACCATTTTCTTTGATGAAGTCTTGGTATTTTTTCTGAGCAGATTTGAAATCTTCTTCAGATAATACCGGTGTAAAAATCACCATTAATTCGTAATTGTTCATTACTTGAATTTTTTGGTTAAATAATTGGTTTTTCCCAGTGGACACTCCTGTTACAGAATGAATCTGCCAAAACAGATTTGGGATGGCGAAGGTAGGCTAATTCAGTGGATTTCCGTCAGTTTTTAGGCTAAAAATCATAGCTACTGGGAAATGATCGCTAAAGCCTCCTCTGAATTCATTACCATCCCATGTTCTTTTGGGATATCCTTGGTACTTTCCATTCATTTCGATATGATCAAAATCCTTGTAAATAATTGATTTATAATACTTTAACTTATTGCCTCCCTCGTTTTTAGACTCCTTATTGGATTTGAATAGGGGATTACTTATTAAAATCTGGTCAAACAAATGCCAGCTATCTCTAAAAGCTAGACTCCCTTCCCCTTTTTTAAATAAGTTGTAAAAAGGGTTCACTAAGGGAATGTTCTTAATACTCTTGTCCGTTGGGTTGTCATTAAAATCCCCCATCATGATAATATTTGCCTTTGGATCGAGCGCCGTTATACTGTCAATTATGTTTTTACAAATTGTGGAGGCCCAGATCCTTTTTTGACTAGATTGTTTAAGGCCACCTCTTCTGCTTGGCCAGTGATTTATCAATAAGTGTACCCATGTTTCATACAAAGTTCCCTTTACATACAAAATATCCCTTGTGGGGAAGTCTTTTACATGTGCGTTAATTGATAAAGAAAATGGTTTGTATATATAAGGTTTAAAAATGGCAGGGTTGTAAATAAGTCCCACGTCAATGCCTCTTAAGTCTTTAGAGTCGAAATGAATAATTTTATAATTGTACTTTTTTAATATGGGCGACTGCACTAAGTTTTCAAGTACCATTCTATTTTCAATTTCAGCCAAACCAAGCATTGCAATACCATTACCATCGCCCAATAAGCCTAATTTATAAATAGTGTTGGCAATATTTTTATTTTTTTGTTGAAATCGCTGAGCGTTATACCCCTTGTCACTTTCAGGTGTAAAATCTTCGTCAATTACTTGTATTTGATTTATTGTGTCATAGAAATTTTCACAATTGTAAAAGCCTACTACTATTTTTTGGGCATAGAGGCTACTTTTCAGGGAAAGCAATAATAAAACAAACATAATTTTAGTTTTCCATTTCGTTGTCCATTTATTTTTCAATTTTGTTTTCCATTTCATATCCCATTTATTTTTCATTGATTTTATACATTTTATTTCACTCAGTTTAGTGAATTACTAATTCGCAAATCAACGTATTTGCCGAAACATTTCGAATGCATTTTTATTTCAAATTGAGTGTTCAAAACTGGGATCCTTCCAATGAAATATATAAAAGCCATTATAGTAATAGTATTCAATTTAAGTGTAGTTCCTATTTACGCACAATCGGAAATGCAGTCCAATATTGACTTTCGTGAAAATATTCCAGCCGATACTAGTAGCTGGATGCCAACCTTACTAAATTCGGGGCATTCTGTAATTTATCAGCTATCTAGTTTTGCAGGTTATCCATTTGGGTGGACTCCAAGAGGACAACAGTATGGGACAACCACCTATATAAACGGTATTAATTGGCAGTCTAAAAATGCAGGATGGAATTCGGCCATGACTTATTCCGGCTTATATAAATTATTTAGGCAGGAAGATTTTTCAGAACAATACGGGTATGTTCAAAAAGGGGTTGCATCGGAATCGGCTGCGAATTATTTATCCAGTTCTGCAATTCCATTTAGGAAATCAATTCAATATGGGATAAGGTTTTCAAGTAATTTCCAAGTAAGCGAGAATTTTATCAATTACAGTTCTGGAAAGATTAAGCAACACTGGTATATACATTCCTTGATAGTTTTTCAGAATAGCACTTTGGGTGTCTTGCCTATTGGGTATAAAAAATTGAATGGAGCTGCTGTCAGTATTGATAAATCATTAAAGCAGGGTCAGAAATTTGGAATCTCTTTTTGGTGGAATCTATCTAGTCAAGGGCGTCAATCACCTGCTGTAACGGAGGCTTTTTTATTATCAGGGAATAGTAATTATAATCCTAATTGGGGATGGTTTCATGGTATTGCAATGTATCCTAGTACGAAAGAAAACAATGTTCCGGTTGCATTGGTTCATTATGACAAGCAATGGAAGGATCGTGTATTTTTCAATGTTAGCATAGGATATGCTTGGGGTTTTCAAAAAAAATCTCAATTGGATTGGACACAAACCAAAGACCCGCGTCCAGATTATTATAAATATTTGCCATCCTATAGTAAGGACAGTCTGTTGCAAAAGTCATGGACTAGCTGGCTATTATTGAACCCTAATAAATTGCAGGTTGACTTTGACGAGCTAGAGCAAATTAATAAATCAAGTGCAAGTGGAAGGTCGTATTATATAATTAATTCAACAGTTATAAGAAGTACTTTGTTTAGAGTGGCGTCCAATTTGCAACATTTCTATAATGCACATTGGTCTTGGGATATACATACTAGCATAGCAATGGACAAGTCACATTATTACAGCCAGTTGAGAAATTTACTCGGCGGAAAGTTTTATTATAATTACAATAGCTGGGTTAATGACGATGGCGTCTCCAATAGTTTTGAAAATAATATTTCAAATCCAAATCAAAAAATTACACAAGGAGCTATTTGGGGACCCAATTATTGGATCACAAATTTCAGCGCTTCCATTAGTGCACAAGTAAAATTGCAAGAACCTCGTTATGAATCAAGTTTCAGTTTAATAAGCAACAATGATCAGTTTATGAGAGAGGGGGTAAACAAAAACGGCTTATTTCCTCGCCAATCTTTTGGACCATCTTCTGTCGTAAACTTCAATTCAATTGGCATTAAATATACTTACTTGTATAAGTGGTCGGGAAGACTTTATTTAAGATCAAGTTTTTTTAAAATGCCAGAGACTTTAAACGCAGCTGCTATTTATATTGATCCCAGTATGCAAGATCAATTAGCTTCATTTATTTTACCTGCAAGTAAACAAGGAGTTGATTTTTCAATCATATATCATGGTGTGCCTGAAAAACTGCAATTGAATTTTTATTTGCAAAAAAACACAGGGCAGTATGGGCATACTTTATTTTATCATGATTATTATAACGCTTTTGTATATGGCTTATATGGACAAATGGACTCGGAATTCAAAGGGATGGAATGCTCATTTGAAACGGATTTATTTTCAATGATTCAATTACAAGCAACTAGTACTATTGGTAAATATTCGGTGCTCAATAACCCTATCTACGAAATCAAACTCTTAAACGACTTGTACAAAGTGGAGTCTGGCGTCTTGCAAATAAAAGGCCTGCCAGCTGCTACTAGTCCTGAAATGGTAGAAGCTATTTCGCTCCGATTTCAACCAAATTACGCACTTCAAATTGGACTAACAGCTGTATATGCAATTAATAGGTTTGTGGACTATGATTATTTCAGGCGATCAGCAAAATTGCTTAATCAGCTTAAGGACATTGCAACGCAACATTCCATTCTTCGAGTTTCAAAAGCGCCTAATCAATTAGTCGTAAATGCATTTCTAGCCAAGTCCTTTAATATTAGGTTATCAAATGCTTTATTGCAAGTTCGATCAAGTTTGAGTATTAGAAATTGTTTTAATCAACATATTCCAGTGCTAAGTTTTGAGCAGTCCAGGTTTGACTATATTAATTACAACCCTAGCAAGTTTCCCATAAAATATTTATATGACCAAGGACTTATTTACGCACTTGGTATTCAATTTCAAATTCAATAATTATATGAAAAAAAATCAGTCACAATCAATTATTTTAGGCTTGAGTTTTGTCTCCACTTTCATTTTCATGTCGGCTTGCCTCAAGCAGAATTCTTATTCCGCACCCTATCAAGGAACGTCTACTGATTCCATTATGACCATAAAAGCGCTAAGAAGGTTGCATGTCATGGGTTCTATGGAAGCCATAACAAAGAGTTATGTAATAGAAGCGGTGGTAGTAGCAAATGACGAATCAGATAATTTATATAAAACAATTTCAATTCAAGATAGTACTGGAGGCATTATGCTATTGTTAGACGCAACCAGTATTTATCAAACTTATCCTATTGGAACACTATTAAGACTTCGTGTTCAAGATTTAATATTGTCCGATTATAGAAGAATGGTACAATTAGTAGCAGCGGTGGATACTAGTTCTGGTTCTGTCTCAACTGCTGGTATTCCTGCTCCAATGTTCTCGAAACATATTACAGTATTAAAAGAGAACGTCAAAGTTTTACCACTCAATGTAAGTTATAAAAACCTGTCAGATACCCTGCAGGGGAGACTTATAAAAGTCAACAATGTAGAGTTTGCTTCTGCCGATACGAGTCAAACGTTTTCCGATAAAAAAAATAAGATTGGTGCTAGTAGGGCAGTTAAATTTTGCGTTGGAGGGACTATTTATTTAAGAACTAGTGGGTATGCCAATTTTGCGGGTATTAAGTTGCCGTCGGGTAATGGAGAAATTGTGGGTGTTTACTCTGTTTTTAATAGTGAAAAACAAATTTTCATAAGAGACACAAGTGACATTTTGTTAAAGGGTAAACGCTGTACAGGAGCGGCCTGGCTGCAAAATTTACCTCATTAGTCCTTATTAGCCTGTATTTGTTGACAGTCTGGCAGCCTATAGACTTTTGGTATTTAATTTGCCATAGTATCACTAAAAGACATCCATATGCAAAAAGGTCAAATACGTGTTCAGACGGAGAACATTTTTCCCATCATTAAGAAATTCCTTTATAGTGACCACGAGATTTTTTTACGTGAGTTAGTGAGTAACGCAGTTGATGCGGCTCAGAAATTGAAAACCTTACATGGTAAAGGGGAAGCTAAGGGCGATCTTGGTCAATTACGTATTGACGTGGTATTAGATGCTAAGGAAAAAACTATTTCCATTAAGGATAACGGTATTGGAATGTCAGCAGAAGAAGTTGATAAATATATTAACCAATTGGCATTTAGTGGTGCGGAAGAGTTTGTTACTAAGTACAAAGAAGCGAGTGTAATTGGTCATTTCGGACTTGGTTTTTATAGCGCATTCATGGTGAGTGATAAAGTAGACATCTATAGTAAGAGCCATACAGGTGCTCCTGGTGTTTTCTGGAGTTGCGATGGTAGTACTGAATACGAATTATACGAGGTTGATTATAGTGACCGAGGTTCTAAAATGGTACTTCATATCAACGAAGAGAGTGCAGAGTTTTTAGACGCTAATCGTATCAAAGGAATTTTAGAACGTTTTTGTAAGTTCTTGCCAATTGCTATTTATTTCACAGACGCCAACGCGGTAAAAGCGGAAAGTAAAACTGCAGATGATAGTGAAGCTGTATCAGAAGCGGAAGCAGAAAAGTCTATCAACAATACCAATCCATTATGGGTTCGTAAGCCAGCCGATTTAACTAAAGAAGACTATATCAGTTTCTATAAAGAATTGTATCCTTTTGGAGAAACTCCATTATTCTGGATTCATTTAAATGTGGACTATCCGTTTAACTTGACCGGTATATTATACTTCCCTAAAATCAAACAAAGTTTTGAGATTCAGAAAGACAAGATCCAATTATACTGCAATCAGGTATTTGTTACTGACGAAGTAAAAGATATTGTACCAGAATTCTTAATGTTATTACATGGTGTTATTGATAGCCCAGACATTCCTTTAAACGTGAGTCGTAGCTATTTACAAGGCGATCCAAACGTTAAAAAAATCAATGCGCATATTACTAAAAAAGTTGCGGACAAATTAGAAGAGATCTTCAATACAGAACGTGCTTCTTTTGAAGAAAAATGGGAGAGTCTTGGTTTGTTTGTAAAATACGGAATGATCACTGACGACAAGTTCTTAGAGAAGGGAAATAAGTTTTTAATTCTAGAGGACGCGGCATCAAAAGGCAAATTCTATACATTGGATGAGTATAAATCTGCAACAGAAGCAACGCAGAAAAACAAGGAAGGCAAGCATGTTTTATTATATACTACTAATACGATACAGCAAGACGCTTTTATTCAGGCTGCTGCAGGTAAAGGCTATAAAGTGGTGAAATTAGAAACAATGGTAGACGCTGCTTTTATCAATAACGTTGAGATGAAGTGGGAGGGTGTTCAGTTTGTTCGCGTGGATGCGGATGTGGTAGATAACTTAATTGACAAGCAAGAAAATGTGGATTCAATTTTGTCTAAGGACGAAGTGGATCAAGCAATTAAATTATTTGAGTTTCAGGTTCCGGAAATAACTTTAACGGTAGACGTTAAAGGATTAAGTAAGGACGCAGCACCAGTCATTGCAACTCGCCCCGAGTTTATGCGTCGTATGAAGGACATGGCAAGTATGGGTGGCAGCGGTATGACTGCTTTTTATGCTCAAATGCCAGACGAGGTTAATTTAACTATTAATGGTAATCACCCTATATATCAATCTTTATTAAAAGAGTCTGATATTGATAAGCAACAAAAACAAGCTCGAAATTTAGCAGACTTAGCTTTGTTGTCACAGGGCTTATTGAATGGTGCAGAGTTAACCAATTTTATAAATAGAAGCGTTGATTTATTAAAATAGGACCATTGTTCATTTGGGTATGATTACCCACTTGTTTAAAAAAATAAAAAGCGTTAAGCAAAAAAAGCGACCTAATTAAGGTCGCTTTTTTTGATATCTATAACTTGCATTTGAACGGTCTGTGTTCCCTGCCACTCATTTAATTGTAATTGAAACACTAGGTCGAATGGTTCGCCAGACTTAATTAGGTCTATATGTTGTGGCATATTGTATCCAATACCTTTTACTGTATTTTTCCCTTGTGTCACATTGAAACTGATATGTGCGTCTTTTACTAATTTGGTATAACCATTATCATAAACCTTTTGTGCTAAAAATATTGGACGCATATTGTCGGGGCCAAATGGTTCCATTTGAGAGATGATCTGATAAAAATTCATACTGATATTATCCAAAGGGAGCAATGCATTTATAGCGATCTCCGGAGTCAATTGTTCCTCTGTAATACGTTCGGCAACAGCAATTTCAAATGCGGCTTTAAAGTCTTCCAATTTATCTACTGCCATTGTCATTCCTGCTGCAGCGAAGTGCCCGCCATAGCCAAGTAAATGCGATCTGCATGCATGTAGTGCCTCATATAAATTAAAACCTAAAACACTGCGCGCGCTCCCTGCAACAATGTCACCACTTTGTGTAAGTACAATGGTTGGCTTATAATGTTTTTCAATTAATCGACTTGCTACAATTCCAACTACCCCTTTATGCCAATGTGATTGAAAAACCACATTCGATTTTCTATGTATATGGGTGGGGTCCATTTCTATTTGCGCCAACGCTTCTTCTGTAATACTGGTGTCTGCTTCACGGCGATCTAAATTATCTTGTTGTAATAAAGAAGCAATTGCCATAGCACTCTGATAGTCCGGTTCAATAAATAATTGCACTGCTTTTTTAGCATCGTCCATTCTCCCTGCAGCATTAATTCTTGGAGCTACAGCAAAAACCAAGTTGCTAATTTTCATTGGAGGAACTTGCTTCGCTAATTCCATTAAAGCCTTGATTCCAAAACTAGGATCCTCATTTACTTTTTGGATTCCAAAAAATGCCAAAGTTCTATTTTCGTCAACAACAGGTACAATGTCGGCAGCAATAGCAGTAGCGACTAGGTCTAGATACCTCAAATAAGTTTCAGCTGGCAAGTTGTGCACTTGCGCCAAAGCGGTTATTAATTTAAATACCACTCCGCACCCGCATAACTCTTTGAATGGGTAGGTGCAGTCTACTTGTTTGGCATTTAATATCGCCACTGCAGGTGGTAAAATAAGATCTGGTAAATGGTGATCGCAAATAATAAAATCTATTCCTAATTCCTTGGCATAGGCAATAAGGTCTATGGACTTAATGCCACAGTCAACGGATATGATTAAATCAATACCAATTTCTTTTGCATAATCTATACCAATCTTGGAGATGCCGTATCCTTCCTTGTATCGGTGTGGGATATAATAGTCAATATGCGGAGACAGTTGTTTTAAAAACTGGTATAAAGTAGCAACAGATGTTGTTCCGTCTACGTCGTAATCTCCAAAAACCAATATTTTCTCTTGTTTCTCAAAAGCGATTTCAATTCTATCTACTGCCTTTTTCATGTCTTTCATCAACCAAGGATCATGTAAATGATCTAAGCTTGGTCGAAAGAACTTTTTAGCAGCATCAAAATCGTCAATGCCTCTTTGAACTAATAACTCACAAAGGATTGGGTGAATTTTTAGTACGTCTTGCAGTACTTGCACTTTAGCCGGATTGGCTTTAAGTATATTCCACCTTTTTTCCATTAAAATTGACGGTCGGTTGTGTATCTCACTAATTCTTCTAGCGCTTCTCTAGCAGGGGATGGTGGAAATGAGTTTAAAATTAATAAGGCATTGTCACGGTACTCCAACATTTTTTGATTTGCGTATTCAATACCTCCATATGCCTTAACATTGTCTATTACAAACTTCACTTTTTCCTTGTCATTATTATTGTTCTTGACAATATAAATAATTTGTTTCTTAAGTGAAGAAGGTACTTTTTGTAAAATATGAATTAGTGGAAGGGTTAATTTTTTTTCCTTGATATCATTCCCGGTTGGCTTGCCAATTTTAGCATCGCCATAATCGAACAAGTCGTCTTTTATTTGAAATGCCATACCAACCTGTTCTCCAAAGTCTTTCATCTTTTGTATAACAGATTCGTCTTGAGTGACAGAAGCAGCACCTGCAGCACAGCTAGAAGCTAGTAAGCTTGCTGTTTTCCCGTTTATAATTTCGTAATACACAGATTCGTCGAAATTCAAGTTCCTCGTCTTTTCTATTTGCAATAATTCACCCTCGCTCATTTTTTTTACAGCAGAAGATAAAATTGTTAAAATAGTAAAGTCTTTATTCTCTAAAGAAAGCAATAATCCTTTTGACAGTAAATAGTCTCCTACTAATACAGCGATTTTATTTTTCCATAACGCATTAATTGAAAAGAAACCTCTTCTTTCAATGGAGTCGTCTACGACATCGTCGTGAACCAAAGTTGCAGTGTGTAATAATTCAACTAGTGAAGCAGCTCTATAAGAAGCATCTGTAATTTCTCCATGTAGTTTTGCGGACAATAAAATAAACATAGGTCGCATTTGCTTGCCTTTGCGCTTTACTATGTATTGCATGATACGGTCAAGTAATGCCACACGGCTCTTTACGGCCTCTTTGAAGCTTACCTCAAAAAGGTCTAATTCTTTTCCTATAACTTTTCTTGCTAATTCCATTGGGGACTGTAATTTATATTGAATTGTTATAAGTTCTACTTTTTTTTATATGATTCAAATTAGTCATTCAGCATATTAAAATGAAGTGCTCCAAAATTTTGCAATGAAGTTAATTTCAAGTCGGCTGCACCCCATTTTTCAGATTTCACTTGTTCTGCAGAAGGAACCACCACACAGGTCATTCTAGCAGATTTCGCTGCTAACATGCCATAAAAAGAATCTTCGAAACAGATACATTCAAGTGGGTTGACATGCAAACCTGCTGCACAATCCAAATATACTTGCGGATGTGGCTTGGCATGCAATAAATGTTGCGCAGAACAACTAGATTGGATATAACTTCTAATCCCCAGTTTGTCTTTTATCCACTCTATTAAAAGGGCAGGAGAGGAAGTAGCTAAACCAATTTTAAAATCTCTTTGTAAGAAAAATTGAAAAATATGTTCTACCCCTGGCATTAAAGTAGCTTCTTTGTCAATAAGGTCAAGTGCTAGTGTAATTATTTTTTGTTCTGCTCTTTCAAATTCAGTATGAGGTACTTTATTTGAGTGCAACCAATGCGCTACAAATTCTTTTGATCTTAGTCCAGTAGTGATAGCATATTGATCGTCGGTGAGTTGAATTCCGTATTGACGGAAAATTTCAGTTGCAGCTTTGTTCCATAATGGCTCACTGTTGATTAATAAGCCATCTATATCGAAAATAACGGCAGATTTCTTCATTGTTTAAAGATACTATTTGTTAGTTAAAGAGGGGCATTCTGATACATATTTATGTGTTATATTGCACTCGTAACTAACAAGCGTACTAATGAGTTTAATGGATCGACTAAAGCGAATTAAAATATTTCGTTCTATTATATATGGTATTGTAGGCTTATTCTCTTATCCTGGCATTGCATTGTTTAATAGAATTGTAATTGAGGGTACAGAGAACTTAGAGAATTTGCCCAAAAAGAATGTTTTATTTGTAAGCAATCATCAAACTTATTTTGGCGACGTGATTGCTTTTGTTCATATTTTTTGTGCTGTGAAATGGGGGAAGTATAATAAACTTGGAATACCCTATTACCTACTAAACCCTTTTACTAATGTTTATTTTGTAGCTGCAGAAGAAACCATGAATAGTAACTGGTTAACTCGCTTATTTAAGTTAGGGGGTGCATTGACAGTAAAAAGAACTTGGAGGGCAGAAGGTCAGGATGTACAAAGACAAAGAGATGAATTTGATACGCAAAAAATAGATTCCGCATTATCAAAAAGCTGGGTGATTACTTTCCCCCAAGGAACTACCAAGCCTTTTGCGCCAGGTAGAAAAGGGACTGCACATATTATTAAGAACAACAAGCCAATTGTAGTGCCAGTAGTTATAAATGGCTTTTGGAGAGCTTTTACAAAGCAGGGGCTAACATTTAAAAAAGTAGGGACACCATTGACAGTGCGATTCAAAGCGCCTTTAGTAATTGACTATGATGCTTCTGTAGAAGTCATTTTAGATCAAATAATGAATGCGATTGAACAAAGTAAGGAATACATGTTAAAGGGTAGACACCATGTAGAAGCAGCTGCTAAACTTCCGTAAATAGCGCCTTCAATTCAGTTGCATCATTCGGCTTCATTTTGCCAGCTAATACCAGTCTTAATTGCCTTCTTCTTAATGCGGTAAGAAAGATTTTCTTTTCGTGATCTGATTCTGGAATAATTTCTGGAACTTTTTTTGGTTTCTTGTATTCATCCAAAGCAACAAAGGTAAAAAAAGCTTCATTGCTTAGCACTCTAGTTTGGTCAATCATATTTTGATTCCAAACTTTTAAATGAATCTCCATGGAAGTGGTAAAAGCTCTTGTAACAATGGCTTCTATGCAAATAACATTGCCTAGTTTAATAGGCGTTTTAAAACTAATATTGTCTACAGAGGCGGTCATACAAGCCGAATTGCAATGCTTGGAAGCGGACAAATAAGCGGCAATGTCCATCCAGTACATTAGTTTACCTCCCATTAAATCTCCAAAGGTATTCGTGTCATTGGGTAATACCAATTCGTTCATTGTTGTAAAAGAATCAATTGCTTTTCTAGCTTCCATAATTGCAGTTTGTAAATTAAAGATACAAATTGTTATACAACACAAGATTCCAATTTGGAAAGGTAAGCTGGGTCTACAGTTGCGCCTATTCCAGGTGCGTCACATATGGACAAATGCATTCCATTAAATTGAACGCCGCCAATTACGGGGTCTACAGTATGGCCCAATAAACAGGTGTCCATGTCGTAATATTTTACATTGTCATGAGCCATTGCAAAGTGCATTTTAGCACTTAATGCCAGACGACTTTCTAACATCCCACCCATCATACATGGAATTTGATTGGCTTTTGCAATAGCATGAATTTTTATTGCTTCATTTATGCCACCACTTTTTGAGAATTTAATATTAATTGCATGACATGCTTTTTGTGCCATCAACTTACGTGCGTCATGATGTGTAAATACAGATTCGTCGGCCATGATGGCAATTGGGGAAGCTGCGCAAAGCGCAGGTAAAGCATCGTCATAATATTTGTGCATTGGTTGCTCGCAAAATTGAATATTAAATGTAGACAAAGCTGTTAAAACAGGCAAAGCGTCTTCTGGTGTCCAACCTTGATTGGCGTCAATTCTTAAAATGATATCATTCCCTATTGCGGTCCTTATTTGTTTAATTCTTTCTATATCCTCCGATGGCTTTTTCCCGAGTTTCACTTTAATCATTTTGACCCCTTTTGCAACAAATTCTATAGCTTGCTCTGCCATTTTTTCTGGGCTATCAATGCCAATAGTCAAGTCAGATTCAATTGGTTTAGCAGTGCCACCTAAAAAAGCATATAGTGGCTTATTGGCTGCTTGCGCTGCAATATCATACAAAGCCAAGTCGAATGCGCTTTTGGCAGTATAATTGCCCGCTATAATATAATCCAGTTCCTTAAGTCGAGCGTCTATTTCTAATGGATTCTTGCCCTTCCAAAAAGCTGCAAAATCCTTGGCTAAATTATAACAGCTCAATTGTGTTTCTCCAACAATCATTGGGAATGCAGAACATTCGCCCCAGCCAATAATGGATTCGTCGGTATGAATTTTTATCAAAACGTTTTGAGCAAATTGCATGGTACCCGTGGCAATTGTAAATGGAACCATTGGGATTTTATACAAGAAGATCTCTGTCTTTATTATTTTCATAAGGAGTCATTTAAGACATAAATATACTTGTAGATCCTTTGGTTTTCAATATTTTGTACCGATATTTGATAAACGAACCCACGTTAGTATGAATTTATCTTTTGACAACACCCAAGCTGCATTTGCGTACAAGTCTGACTCAGATTTAAAAAAAGCAAAGTTTTTATTTACAGTAATTCAAAGTCCATTAATTGTATCGATAGCTACAAAATTGACGCCTGCTTTAATGAATTCCGGCTTACCTATAAATGGAATAATTCGTAATACTATTTTCAAGCAATTTGTGGGTGGTGAAACTTTAGAAGATTCTGCAAGAGTCACTAAACAATTAGGTTCTTATGGGGTGCAAGTGATTTTAGATTATGGTGTTGAAGCAAAAGAAGGTGACGATAATTTCGATAGTGTAACTGAAAATATTATTGAGGCAATTGATTTTGCGGCTACTCAAAATAATGTCCCCTATGTAAGTGTAAAAATCACAGGTGTGGCTAGTCTTATTTTGTTAGAACATTTGAACGAAGCACCTAGATTAAGAAGTGGTATTCACGACAGTGAGTCGGAAAATAAAGCATGGGATAATGTTAGAGAAAGAATGTTTGCAATTTGTGAAGTAGCAAATGAAAAAGGGATAGGCGTTTTAATAGATGCAGAAGAAACTTGGATACAAGATCCTATTGATCGTTTGGCGATAGAGCTTATGGGAGTCTACAATAAAGAGAAAGCGGTTGTTTATAATACTTATCAATTATACAGAAACGACAGGTTGCGTTTTTTACAACTATCACATGGTATTGCAAAAGAAGCTGGCTTTGTTTTAGGAGCAAAATTAGTAAGAGGCGCGTATATGGAAAAAGAAAGAGAGCGTGCACAAAAAAATGGATACCCTTCTCCCATTCATGAGGACAAAATTGCAACAGACAAGGATTATGATGCAGCAGCTTTATACTGCATTCAAAATATAGACACTATTTCATTATTACTTGCTTCTCATAATGAAGAAAGCAACATGAAAATTATTGATGAAATGGCTAAAATGGGAATGCCTAATAACCATGCAAGAGTTCATTTTTCACAGTTATTTGGGATGAGTGATCAAATTAGTTTCAATATGGCAACAGCAGGTTTCAATGTGAGCAAGTATTTACCTTTTGGACCAATAAAGGAAGTGATTCCTTATTTAATGAGAAGGGCAGAGGAGAATTCAAGTGTCAACGGTCAAACTAACAGGGAATTGCTTTTAATTAGGAAGGAATTAGCTCGCCGAAAAGACAAAAAAAAATGAATCAATAAGTTGTAATCGTTGTAAATTGCAGCATGCAACAATACTTGACTTTATTACAACATGTTCTAGATAACGGAACTCAAAAGACTGATAGAACAGGCACAGGTACCAAAAGTTGTTTTGGGTATCAAATGCGATTTAATTTACAAGAGGGCTTCCCTTTAGTAACTACCAAAAAAGTACATTTAAAAAGTATCATTTACGAACTCTTATGGTTTTTAAATGGAGACACGAATATAAAATATCTTAAAGACAATGGGGTTCGTATATGGGACGAGTGGGCAGACGAAAATGGCGATTTAGGTCCCGTATATGGTAAACAATGGAGAAGTTGGGAGGGTGCAAATGGTGTTGTGGTGGATCAAATTACAGAATTGATTGAGCAAATTAAAAAAACACCAGACAGTAGAAGACTTATTGTGAGTGCATGGAATGTAGGGGATTTGTCAAAGATGGCATTGATGCCTTGTCATAATATGTTTCAGTTTTATGTAGCTGACGGAAAATTAAGTTGTCAGTTGTACCAAAGAAGTGCGGACGTGTTTTTAGGAGTGCCATTTAATATTGCTTCTTATGCATTATTAACTATGATGATTGCACAGGTTTGTGGATTAGCGTATGGCGACTTTGTACATAGCTTTGGCGATGTACATTTATATAACAATCATTTTGATCAAGCGCATTTACAATTGTCTAGAACCCCATTTCATTTACCAACAATGAAAATCAATCCAGCAGTAAAGGACATTTTCTCTTTTAAATTCGAAGATTTTACTTTAGAAAATTATGAATCACATCCTGGTATTAAGGCTCCAGTAGCAGTATAAAAAAACAAAGCATGAAAATAAGTTTAGTGGTTGCGGCGTCGGACAATAATGCTATTGGAAAAGACAATCAATTACTTTGGCATTTGCCAAAGGATATGCGCTTTTTTAAAAATACAACTTGGGGCTTACCCATTTTGATGGGGAGAAAAACCTTTGAATCTCTAGGAAGCAAAACTTTACCAGGAAGAGTCAATTTAATTTTAAGCAATCAAGATAATATTACTTTAAATGGCGCTACACTAGTGAAAACTATGGAAGCAGCTATTGCGATTGCAGCTAAACAAGATTATAAAGAGTTAATGATTATAGGTGGCGGGCAAGTGTACGAGATGGCACTGCCATTTGCGTCAACTGTATATCTGACCAGAGTACATACACATATTGAAGGTGACACTTATTTTCCGGAACTAGGTAAGGAATGGGTTAAGACCAATTCCGAATCCCATGAGGCGGACCAAAAACATGCATTCCCTTTTGAGGTAGAACGTTGGGAAAGAAAATAATTATATGTACAGCACATTAACCCTTATAAAAAAATACGTAGAGTATTATACAAAAGCTTCTAATAGTAAAGGTCATGGGGTACATTCCCCATTCGTGTATCAATTTATTCGCGAAGTACTTTTAAATAAACAGGAACATGCCGCTACAGCAGCAATTGAAAGTAGAAGAGCAACCTTGCTTAGTAACAAAAATGTGATTGAAGTTTGGGATAGAGGAGCGGGGTCAAGACAGATTGATAAAAAGTTTCGGCCTATACAAAAAATCGCCTCTAGTTCTTTAAAGCCTAAAAAATACGGTCAGTTATTACATCGCATTATTGCTTATTTCAATCCCGCTAATGTAATAGAAATGGGAACTTCATTAGGAGTCACTACTTGTTATATTGCATCAGCTGTAAATGACAAGCCAGTAATAACAATGGAAGGGGCTCCAACTATTGCCGCTATTGCGAGACAACAATTTGAGGAATTGGGAATTAAAAATATTCAGATTGTGGAAGGTGATTTTGATAATACATTGCCAACGGTATTAGCCAATCTAGACAAGGTTGGGCTTGCTTATATTGACGGGAACCATAAATATATTCCTACTATTCAATATTTTCATGATTTATTGGCAAAGTCAAACGAGGATACTGTTTTTATATTTGATGATATTCATTGGAGTGCTGAAATGGAAAAAGCTTGGGAGCAAATTAAAGCACATCCTTCTGTTACCTTAACTATTGATTTATTTTATATTGGCCTTGTATTTTTGAGAAAAGAAAACCAAGAAAAAGAGCACTTCATAATTCGTTATTAATTTTTTTATTTGCTACCTGAAATTTTCATACAATCCTTACAAGGCCTTCCTGGTTTCGACGAAGCTGCATTTAAACATGTACATGAAACAGGCACCCAAATAACTTCATTGCGAATAAATGATTTTAAGCCTATTCCAATAGCA
The DNA here is from genome assembly GCA_947374225.1 of Chitinophagaceae bacterium. Lineage (GTDB taxonomy): Bacteria > Bacteroidota > Bacteroidia > Chitinophagales > Chitinophagaceae > Sediminibacterium. The sequence continues at coordinate 18,889 of CANCAY010000008.1, forward strand.
GCTCATCCATTCCTGGGAACTACTGAATTAATTCCATGGTGCCCAGCAGGTCGTTATTTAAAAGAAAGACCTTCTTTTGTCCTAGATCCATTATGGCATGCCGGGGCTTATTATGTACAGGAAGCAAGTAGTATGTTATTGCATCATGCGCTCAGTCAAATTATACCTAATCCCGGTCCTCATAAAGTATTGGATTTATGTGCGGCACCCGGAGGTAAGTCAACATTAGTTGCCAATTATTTTAAACAAGGATTGGTTGTAGCGAATGAAACTATAAAATCCAGAAATCATATTTTGGTTGAGAATATTACTAAATGGGGAGCAGACCATGTAGTAGTAACACAAAACGATCCAGCACATTTTAAATCCTTGCCACAGTTTTTTGACGTGATGCTAGTAGACGCACCCTGCAGTGGCAGTGGCTTATTCAGAAAGGACCCTTCTGCTATTGAGGAATGGAGCTTGGACAATGTGCAACATTGTAGTGTGAGACAAGCAAGAATTTTGGAAGATAGTATTGTAACGCTGAAAGAAGGCGGTTACTTGATATATGCAACTTGTTCTTATTCCTATGACGAAGATGAAAAAATAATGGATCATATTGCTGCTATGCCGGGCATGATTAACATTCCTATAGAAATGCCTGCAGCATGGGGAGTAGAAGCCTGTTATAGTGAAAAAGCAAAAGCCAAGGGATTTAGAGCTTATCCCAATAAAGTAAAAGGGGAGGGTTTTTTTATAACAGTTTTTCAAAAAGAAACAGCGCAGTCTTCAGGATATCCTGTTGATGATTTTAAGTTTACGAGTTTAACTAAGAACGACTTGCTTTCCATGCAGTCTATCTTTGAGTTGCCAGCAAACTATTTTTATCTAACACATCAAAATATAATTATCGCAATACCTGAACATTTTAAACAGGATATTCAAACGGTATTGAGCCATTTGTATGTTAGGAAAATGGGTTTAGCAATTGGAGAGATAAAAGGGAAAGATTTAATACCTGCACATGCGCTTGCGATGAGTGACTGGAATAATTTGCCCTATCAAAGCACGGAGGTAGATTTGGCAACAGCCTTACAGTATTTAAGAAGAGCAGACTTGCATTTGCCAGAAGGGAAGGGTTGGCATGCGCTCACTTACCTAAATATCAGGCTAGGTTGGGTTAAATTATTACCGAATAGATCGAATAATTACTATCCAAATGAATGGAGGATACTGAATTACTAGCACTTGTATATTACATTATATTATAATGAAAATTTTAAAGTTTTCTTTGCACTTGATTTTTGTAACTTTGTACCATGTTTAAAAAATGGATTTTATTGTTATTATGTGTTGTGGGCATCTTGGCTCAGGATACAGCGTTTGCTGCAAAGAAGAAGCAAGTGAAGTCAGGGACACATCAAAAATCTAAAACAGTTCATAAATCAGGAGCTAGTAAAAAAACAACTTCTTCAAATAGGTCTAAAAAAAATAGCCATGGGAAGAAGTCTAGAATTCATGGTAAAAAAAATAGAAAGGGGCATGCTTATTCAAAATCGTATGAGGGGGAAAAAATAAATAGAGCAGCGCCATTAGAAATGATTGCTCAAAATCAGGAGAAAAAAAGAGCAAGCGATAGCGCCCATAAATTAGTATTCGTAAATGCAAATAAGGACGAGGAAGGATATTTTGCAAGCTTGTTCTCTCATCAAAAAAAAGCTACTAGTTTTCAAACCTTGGAAGGTACTGCAGCGGTATTTAAAAGTGTAAGTGGTTGGGAAGATAAAAAATTCTATATCCTTACAAATGAATTACCTGTTGGTACTTTAGTACGCATAACTACTCCAGATCTTAAAAGTATCTGTGCTAAAGTAATAAGTGCATTGCCAGATGTAAGTGCAAATATTAAGTATCGTTTAAATGATGCAGCTGCGGCTATTTTAGGCATTACCAATAAGACTTTCCCTATTTCTGTAACCTATTAATTGGATCTATGAAATGTAAATTTTTTGCCTGCCTACTAAGTTTGGCAGTATTCTTTGTTAGCTGCGCACAGCCAAATGCGAACAGCAGTCAAGCAGCTCCATTGACTTTGCCTGCTGCTGCATTTAAAGACGCTATCCAAAAGCCAGGAGTTCAAATATTGGACGTTAGAACGGCTGGAGAATATGCTGGAGGGCATTTACAAAATGCGTTACAAGCCAATTGGACAGATCAAAAAGAATTCAAAGACAGAACACAGCATCTAGATAAAAAAGCTACTGTGTATGTGTATTGTCAAGCTGGCGGAAGAAGCGCTGCAGCTCAATCTTATTTAATTGAACAAGGCTATAATGTAGTTAATTTGGAAGGCGGCATGAGTAATTGGAAAATGAACGGATTGCCAGTTGAGGGCAATGCAAATGCGGTACAAATGCGTGTCGACGATTTTGATAAAGTAATTTCAACTCATGATTTAGTATTGGTTGATATAGGTGCAACATGGTGCCCACCTTGTAGAAAAATGTTGCCTACCGTGGATAAAATAAAAGCAGACCAAGGATCAAAACTATATTTCTTAGCAGTGGATGGCGGAGTAGATATGGACGTAATGAAACATGTGCAATTTGAAGTGCTACCTACTTTTATTATTTACAAAAAGGGTAAAGAAGTATGGAGAAAAACAGGCATAGTAGAAGCAGCAGAATTCAATAAAATATTAGCTAATTAAATCCATTTTAATTTAAAGTATTATTGAAACTAATTTAGTTGAATTAAGATTTTCTATAGCCTCTTAAGAAGTCAACAATAGGCATTCTTTTTTTTCCTTCCCATTGAATATCTTCCAATAATAGATAACCATTGTTGCATGCGAATTTTGCGATAGTCTTGCCGTCTGTTATAAAGGTTCCAGCAGGTTCTGTTGGGTTTTCTTTTTCAATGCGCGTGGTAAATAATTTAACAATCTTGCCTTCTACCTTAGTGATAGCGCCTGGGAAGGGTGCAAGCCCTCTCACCATATTGTGAATTTTCTCAACAGGTTCATTCCAATTTATTTCGCTGTCTTTTGTATATATTTTTGGAGCATGCTTAATAATAGAGTCGTCGTTTTGAGGAACTGCTTTAATATTATTATCAATTAAGCCATTTAAAGTTTTCACTAATAATTTGGCACCAACTTCCATCATAATATCATGCAGTGCTCCTGCTGTCATGTTTTCTGTAATTGGAATTCGGTCCTGTAGTAAAATATCACCTGTATCTATTGCATGTTGCAATTGAAAAGTGGTTACCCCTGTTTCTTTCTCTCCATTCATAATGGCCCAATTAATAGGTGCCGCACCTCTGTATTGTGGCAATAAAGATCCGTGTACATTTAGGGTGCCCATTGGAGGGAATGACCATATTTTTTCCGGTAACATTCTAAAAGCCACCACTACTTGTAAGTCGGGTTTCCAGCTTGATAAAGCATCGAAAAATTCGGGAGATTTTAATTTCTCCGGTTGTAAAAGCGGTAGGTTGTTGGCTATAGCAAATTGTTTTACAGCACTTTGCTGCAATTGCATGCCTCTTCCGCCTGGCTTGTCTGGTGCAGTGACAACGCCAACTACGTTCATTTTGGCGTCTAATAATGCTTTTAAAGACGCTACCGCAAATGCGGGGGTTCCCATAAATACAATTCGAGGTGACTGATTCATGGTGTAAAGTTAATCAGAATTATGTACTTTTGCCCTTTGCACCCTAGGTGCTTTATTTAAAAAATACAATATGCAACAAGTAAAAAATGGTGATACCATTCAAGTGCATTATCACGGTACTTTAACTAGTGGTGAAACATTTGATTCTTCAACAGGAAGAGCTCCTCTAGAATTCGAAGTGGGCGCAGGTATGGTAATTCCTGGTTTTGATAATGGCGTTTTAGGAATGACAGTAGGAGAGAAAAAAACAATTAATATTCCTTTTGCAGAAGCTTATGGACCAAAACAACCAGAGATGATTGTGGAATTCCCTAAGACTCAGTTTCCTCCAGACTTAAACCCTGAAATCGGAATGGCATTAACTATGAACAATGGTCAAGGTCAACAATTTCAAGTAATAGTTGTGGAAGTAAAAGAGGAAGTGGTAGTATTAGATGCTAACCACGCATTAGCAGGTCAAGATTTAACTTTTGCTTTAGAATTAGTAAACATTGAATCTAAGTCTTCTATTATAATGCCTTAATTGCCGATTATAATATTTACAAGGCGTTCCGATTATTTGGGACGCCTTTTTTTTACCTTCACTTCAAATTTACAAGATGGCACTCGATAATTTGAATGTGACGGAAAGGTTTATGAAGTATGTACAAATAGATACTCAAAGTGATCCCAATAGTACCAGTTTCCCTTCTACCAACAAGCAGAAAGATTTATTAGCACTTTTAGTAATTGAATTACAAGCAATGGGAGTGCAAGACGCTGCTATGAATGAGCATGGGTATGTTATGGCAACTATTCCAGCTACTATTCCCACTGCTGTTCCTGTGATTTGTTTTTGTGCGCATGTGGACACAGCGCCAGATTGTAGTGGTACCAATGTCAAACCAATATTGCATACTAATTATAATGGAGCGCCAATTGTTTTACCAGAAGATCCAAGCCAGGTAATAACAGTAGACCAATATCCTTATTTGAAAAATTTTATTGGAGCTAATATAATTACTGCTTCCGGTAATACATTATTGGGCGCAGACGATAAAGCTGGAGTAACTATTATTATGGAATTGGTGGCTTACTTAATGAAGCATCCTGAATTGGCTCATGGAACCATTAAAATATTATTTACACCGGACGAAGAAGTTGGAAGAGGTACAGATTTGTTAGATATCAAAAAATTAGGAGCCGATTTTGGATACACTTTAGATGGCGGAGAATTAGGCAGTTTTGAAATGGAAACATTTAGCGCAGACTATTTAACCTTATATATTGAGGGCGTCATTGCGCATCCTGGAACGGCAAAGGGAGTTATGCAAAATGCAATTAAAATTGCCGGAGATATTATTGCAGCTTTACCTAAAGACAAATGGTGTCCAGAAAAAACAGAGGGCAGGGAAGGGTTTGTGCACCCCAATCATATTGAAGGGGGAGCGGAGTTCGCGCATATTGAATTTTTGTTAAGAGATTTTGATACCGCAGAATTAAAAATTAGTGCGGATAAATTATTGGCCATAGCAAAAAAAGTAATCGACCAAAATGAGGACTATAATAGAGCGTCAGTAAGGATGGAAGTGAAAGAACAGTATAGAAATATGCGAAGTATTCTTGATCAAAATCCAATGGTGGTTGAAAAAGCGATTGCTGCGTATAAAAAAGCAGGGTTGGATCCAATTATTACCCCAATTAGAGGGGGGACTGACGGAAGTAGATTGAGCTTTATGGGCTTGCCCACTCCCAATGTATTCACTGGTATGCAAGCAATTCATAGCAGGCATGAATGGATAGCAGTGTCTGATATGGAAAAATCGGTAGAAGTGATATTAAATATTGCTTTGGTGGACTAATATTTTAACAAATTCATAGTTATTCACATGCGTCCATTATTAGACAAAACCGATTAACTTTAAACCATAAATTATACACTATGTTGTTTTTGTTACAAGTAGCTGATACTCAAATTTCTTTAATAAGTTTATTACAAAAGGGTGGATGGATTATGTATCCATTGTATGCTTTATTGGTAATTGCGATATATGTCTTTATTGAACGTTTTATTGCTATCAAAAAAGCAGGTACCATTGACCCGCAGTTCATGTTGATTATTCGTGACAATATTATTGCGGGGAATGTAAGTGCTGCAAAATCACTTGCAAAAAACACGTTGAATCCGGTGGCTAAAATGATTGAGAAAGGTATTATGAGAATTGGTAAGCCTTTGGATGCAATAGAGAAGAGCATGGAAAACGTAGGTAAGCTAGAAATGTATTCCATGGAGCGTAACTTGAATATATTATCATTGGTTGCAGGCATTGCGCCAATGTTTGGATTCTTAGGAACCATTGTAGGAATGGTTCAATTGTTTTATGGTATTGCATCAACTGGAGAATATACTTTAAATACAATTGCTGGAGGAATCTATACTAAGATGATAACTTCTGCAACAGGATTAATTATAGGATTGATTGCTTATGTTGGACATAATTATTTGTCAACACAAATTGACAAAACTGCGAATAAAATGGAAACAGCAAGTGCTGATTTCTTAGACATTTTACAAGAACCTACACATTCATAATAAATGAATTTAAGAAATAGATTAAGACATCAGCCTGAAGTGCATACAGGAGCATTGAATGATATTTTATTCATATTATTATTGTTCTTCCTTATTGTTTCTACATTAGCGAATCCGAATGTGATTAAGGTATCTAATCCTAAGTCTGCAAGTGACACAAAAGCAAAACAAACCGTTGTAGTGACTATCGACAAGGATCAGCATTTATTTATTGGATCAACGCCTGTAAGTATTGATTCTTTGCAAGGACAATTAAAAACCTTTTTGGATAAGGAAACTGACAAGCCCTCTGTAGTTATCAACGGTGATAGTGTTGCTAATTTAGGCGTAACTATTCATGTTATGCAAATTGTAAAACAGTTAGGTGCAACACCTGTTGTGGCAGTAGATCCCTCGCATTAACATACTAATTACTAGTCTTAAGACTTGCTCTAAGCATTCTGTCTTTGCCATACATGTCTTGGCGTATTTCAGCATGGTAGCCCATTTCGTCAAATAAAGCAAGTATGGCTTTTCTTTGATCATGATGTATTTCAAAAAATAATTGTCCTTTAGGAGCTAAATATTTCTCGCCTAATCTGCCTATTGCCTTATAAAAAATTAATGGATCTTCATTGGTTACAAAAAGCGCAATGGAAGGCTCATATTTTTTAACCTGTACTTGCATATTTGCGGTTTCTCTAAATGGAATATAGGGAGGGTTACTAACTATGATGTCATAACTAAGCGGTAATGAATTCGATTTTAATATATCTTCTTGAATCCATTCAATATCAGCATTCAATATTTCGGCATTTTTTTTGGCAACTTCCAATGCGGCTTCGCTAATATCTAAAGCTGTTACAGTGCAGCTAGGTAACAATCTTTTTAATGAAATGGCAATACATCCTGATCCTGTTCCAATATCTATTATTTGCATGGGCTTTTGAATAATATTTGCATATTCAATTACCCAGTCTACTAATTCTTCTGTTTCTGGTCTTGGAATTAAAACGCTTTTATTTACTAAGAACTCATTTCCCATAAACCAGGTCTTGCCTAAAATATATTGAATCGGTTTTCCTGTAATCAATTCGTCTGCAAGTTCATTTATGGTTATAACATGAGTTTCTTCAATTTCATCATTCTTTCGCATAGCTTGTTTAAGGGTATCCCATCCTGTAACATGTTCAATTAGCATGGCTATTATACTATTCAGTTCAATAGGTTCATAGGTATCTGCTAACTTATGCTTTAACGTTTGTTTGATTTCAAGTAAACTCATACTGCAATGTTACAAATCATTGCGCATTATGAATTAGCTTTGCGAGGATATTATGGATCCTTTTTATTATTCTACGATTGAGCAGCCTGCCATGGCTGAATTTAAAGACAGGGGCAGTAAGTTTTTCGCTTATAGTTTCCCCGTGACTTCTATAGAAGCTGCTAAGAAAACACTTGCTCAATTAAAAAAGGAACACCCTAAGGCCGTGCATCATTGTTTAGCGTATAGAATTGGAGTGGATGGAGCCACTTTTAGAGTGTCTGACGACGGTGAGCCGTCGGGTTCCGCAGGGCGTCCAATTTTGGGCCAAATTGACAGTAAGCAGTTGACAAATATAATGGTAGTGGTAGTGCGATATTTTGGAGGTACTTTATTAGGGGTGCCTGGATTAATTAATGCCTATAAAACTGCTACTTCTTTAGCATTACAATTATCGCCAATCATTCAGAAAGCAGTTGAAATTGCGTATGAAATTAATTTTGACTACCATCAAATGAATGAAGTGATGATGATTATCAAGCAGTATAATTGTTCTGTAGTAGCACAATCTGCACAGCTATTTGTGGAACTTAAAGTAGGCATTCCTAAAAATAGACTAGAAGAAGTTTTAAATAAATTGAATGATATGCAAGGCGTAACTTATAAAACCACTTTAATAGTTTAGTGCCGATTAATTTTTTAGTACTTGTAAAAACCTTCACCAGTTTTAATTCCTAATTTACCCGCTTCAACCATTTGAACCAATAAATTTGCTGGAGCATATTTGGTATTATCAAAGCCATCTTTCATAATATCCAATATATTCTTACATACATCAAGTCCAATATAGTCCGCTAGTTGCAATGGTCCCATAGGGTGCGCCATTCCCAATTTCATGATCTGATCAATAGTTGCAGCATCACTTACCCCTTCTGACAACGCAATAATAGCTTCATTAATCATGGGCATTAAAATTCTATTGGCAATAAAGCCAGGGAAGTCTTTTACAACACATGGGATTTTGTTTATAGCGTCTGTTAATTTAACAATAGTTTCAGTAGTCGCAGTGCTTGTTTGATTGCCGTTTATAATTTCAACCAATTTCATAACAGGTACTGGGTTCATAAAATGCATGCCGATTACTTTGTCAGGGCGTTTTGTGACTGCACCTAATTGTGTAATACTAATAGAAGAAGTGTTGCTTGCTAGAATGCAATTAGCGGGAGCGTATTGGTCTATAGAAATGAAAATTTTCTTTTTAATCTCACTGTTCTCTGTAGCGGCTTCTATTACTAGGTCGGCATTTTCAACTCCTAGCGCTATACTTTCAAAAACACTAATATTATTTAAAGTACTTATTTTATTAGCCTCGTCAATACTGCCCTTGCTTATTTGACGATCTAAATTTTTCTGAATTGTTTGTAATGCTTTCTCTAATGCGGCTTTCTGTGTATCAATTAAATTAACCTTATACCCTTTTTGCGCAAATACATGTGCAATGCCATTTCCCATTGTTCCTGCGCCAATCACTGCTATAAGATTCATTTTAATTATTTTTTTTTGATTTGTAATCCCCACGTTTCCACGAATTAATAAAACTTCTCCAAGCACTCGGGTTTAAAATATTCATAGGAGGTAATTGTCCAGAATAATAATACTTTGAAGCTTGTTGATTTAGAGAAGCGTTAACAGCTTCTTTGCCATCATATGGTAAACTTGAAAGAATGATTCTTTTTTGACTCATGCTCGTGTTTTTACGAGCTGTTTCATACATATCGTCGTCCACTTTTGCATTGGCAAAGTCACGCTCAAATTGAGCTCTTGTTGGCCTAGGTTTTAATATGGTAGCAGGTAAGAAATTGGTATCGTTCACCATTAATTGAATCACGCTATATTGATTGCCTTCTAAGTTTTCAGGTATTTGGATTACTCTGTCTTTGAATCCAACACATGAAAATGTAATGCGTTCTCCTTTATTCACTGCTATTGAAAAAACACCGTCATTATTGGTAATGGTACCTCTGCCTTTGTTCTTCACCACAATACTAGCATAGGGGATGGCTTTTAAGCTGTCGGCTGTCATGATAACGCCAAACAATTGTACTACAGAATCTCTATATACATTTGGGGCATTAGTGGTCACTTGTGCAAATAACTGTGTACTTGACATTGATAAGTATAAACAAATAAAACCTCCTATTAATTGCTTTTTCATGTTATTACAAAATTAAGTACCAAAGACTAAAAAAACGAAGATAAAACGCATAATCCTTGATTTATTTGGACAAAATAAGCTCAATGAGCGTTAACTTTGCCATGCTTCAATTTATTTAACAAAAACTTCCAAAATGACAGAGGTAGAAATCCTAAAAGCGCTTAGTAATGTGCAAGAACCAGATTTAGGCAAAGACTTAGTGACATTGAATATGATCAAGGACGTGAAGATTGACGGAGACGAAGTTAGTTTTACAATTGTTTTAACTACACCTGCATGTCCAATGAAGGACTTGATGAAAAATGCTTCAGAAAATGCGATCAAATTATTAGTGAATAAGGCGGCGAAAGTGTCAGTTAATTTTACCTCCAATACTACAAGTTTAAGAAAGGACGAAAAAACGGTATTGTCTAAAGTTAAAAATATAATAGCGGTAGTAAGTGGGAAAGGTGGAGTAGGTAAAAGTACGGTGTCTGCAAATTTAGCATTAGCATTAGCTGCAGGTGGTGCAAAAGTGGGTTTAATGGACGCGGATATTTATGGGCCAAGTGTGCCAATTATGTTTGGAGTAAGAGGTCAACGACCTTTGATGAAAGACGCTAATGGAGAAGGCATTATTTTGCCACTAGAGAAATATGGGATTAGATTAATGAGTATTGGTTTATTAGTAGACGAAAAAGATGCGGTTGTTTGGAGAGGACCAATGGCAAGTAGCGCTATTAGACAATTCATTACAGACGTTGATTGGGATGAGTTAGATTATTTAGTAATTGATATGCCGCCAGGTACGGGAGATATTCATTTAACAATTATGCAAACTGTTCCTGTAACTGGCGTGGTAATTGTAACCACTCCTCAAACAGTGGCTTTGGCAGACGCTAAGAAGGCCATTGCTATGTTTGGGCAAGCAAATGTAAATGTACCAATTATTGGTTTGATTGAAAATATGGCTTATTTCACACCTGCAGAATTGCCAGAGAATAAATATTACTTGTTTGGAAAAGACGGGGGCAAGCATTTAGCAGACGAATATGATTTACCTTTTCTAGGTCAAATACCATTAATTCAATCTATTAGAGAAGGTGGAGATGTAGGGGTGCCAGCGATGGTAGGTGAGGATAGCATTACTAAGGAAGCATTTACAACAGTGGTTTCCAATGCTGTGAGACAAATTGCGATTCGTAATGCGAATCTTCCTAAAACACAAACAATTAATGTAGGGTAGTCATGTCGAAAAAAATTATAATTGCAATTGATGGATTTTCTTCTTGCGGGAAAAGCACTTTAGCTAAGGCTTTGGCTACTGAATTGTCTTATGTTTTTATAGATACCGGTGCCATGTATCGAGCCATTGCTTTATACTTTTTAAGAAATAGTATTGACTTCAATAATGAGGAAGCAATTGAAAAAGCATTGACACAAATAAAGTTGCATTTTCAATTTAATCCAAGTACAGGAAAAAGTGACATGTACTTAAATAATGAAAATGTAGAACAAGCAATACGTGAAATGTATGTAAGCTCCAAAGTGAGTGAAGTGGCTGCTTTGGCTGCCGTGAGAGATTTTGCTGTGGCTCAACAACAAGCCATGGGAGCGTCGAAAGGTATTGTAATGGATGGTCGTGATATTGGAACAGTTGTATTCCCAAATGCAGAATTAAAGATATTTGTTACTGCAGATCCTGCTATAAGAACAGAAAGAAGGTATTTGGAATTAGCCGCAAAAGATCCTAATATTAGCAAAGAATCAGTTTCTGAAAACTTAGCACATAGAGATTTGATTGATAGCACTCGTGAACATAGCCCTTTAAGACAAGCTGAAGATGCAGTAGTATTAGACAATACGAATATGAATCAGGCAGAACAATTTGAACTGGCTTTGCAATGGGCTAAAGCATTAATTTAGTTCAGATTCCCATTTTTCAGTTAGTTGTTCTAAGCTGTCTTCTACTTTATAAAAGGAAGCTATTTTGTAAATCACTTCTTCTACAACCGCATCCGGACAGCTAGCACCACTTGTCATGAGTATCGTAACAGGCGAAGTGTTTGGTAAGTAATTGTCTACTATTTCTGATTGTTTGTCCTTCCAATTCGTTTTTTGTATTTGATATTGGTTGAAAATTTTACTAGCGTCATCAATAAAATAAGTAGGTAATTTCTGCTCGCATAGTTCCACTAAGTGTGAGCTATTGCTACTATTTTTCCCGCCCATAACTATGGCCAAATCTGCGGGTGTTTCTAATAGTCCTAAAACTGCAGACTGATTGTCGTTCGTAGCATAACAAAGCGTATCACGGGTATCCGCAAAGTGTTCGCTTAAATTTTCGGCTCCGTATTTAGCAATGATAATTTTCTTTAAATAATCTGAGATAGCTTGCGTGTCTGTTGCCAACTGCGTAGTTTGATTAACCACTCCAATTTTTTGTAAGTGTGTAGCAGGATCAAAATTTGGAGAAAATCTTCCTTTGAATAAAACTTCAAAATCCGTTAATGGCAAATCACCAGCAATTATTTTACCTAACAATATAGTTTCGTCCATGTCGTTCAGGACTACTGTTGGTGTATTGGAAGCAGCATGTGAAAAAGTAGCTCTAGTTTCTTCATGCTTAGGCTTGCCATGTATAATAATGGAGTATCCTTTCTTTGCAATTTGCTCACTTCTATTCCAAACCTTCTCTACAAAAGGGCAGGTGGTATTGTACTTTTGAATATTAATACCCTTTGCTTGTATTTCTGCTTCTAATTCTAAGGTAGTTCCAAAAGCAGGGATCATTACTACGTCATCTGAATTTAGTGTGCTCAATGGAATTATTTCGTTGCCATTTGTGTCATGTAAAAATCGAACTCCCTTTTTAGTAAGGTCAGCATTTACTTGAGGGTTATGAATCATTTCGCTCAATAAAAAAATACGCTTCCCCTCATTTTCTTCAATAGTTTTGTATGCAATATTTATCGCATTTTCCACCCCGTAGCAAAAACCAAAATGTCTTGCAAGGTATATTTTTATTGGGCCTAGGTCCAATAAAGTAGGTGTAAAATCCTTCTTTAGTTTATCATTTTCCTTTCGCTTAAGTTTAATAGCGGTAATTAATCTACTTCTATAACCAGCAGGGACTTCGAAATGTTTCATCGGGTGATATTTATTGAGTAACAAAGGCAAAAGTACATAGTTTATTGTATAAATATGCAGTTAGTAGGCTGTGTAACTTATCTTTGCGCCATGCATTATGTATCTGTAGAAAATTTGACAAAAAGTTACGGTATTACGCCGCTGTTTAAAGGCATTAGTTTTAATATTAACGAAGGGGACCGTATTGCCTTGGTTGCAAGGAATGGGGTGGGTAAAAGTACCCTTTTGCGTATTCTTTCTGGAACTGAAGTCCCCGATTCGGGAACTGCGAAATTGCACAAAGACGTTCATTTGGTATTGTTCGAACAAGACCCAAAGTTTATCGAAACAGCCTCTGTTACACAGAACTTATTTAATCAGGCGCATCCCATAATGAAAGCGATTAGTAATTATGAGATGGCAATGGAAACGGAAGACGAGAATTTGATTACAGATGCCATTATGGAGATGGAAGAGAATAATGCATGGGATTTTGAATCTAAGGTAAAAACCATTTTAACGCAGTTAAATATTCATCATTTAGAACAGCCCGTTTCAAAATTAAGTGGAGGCCAACGTAAGCGAGTTTCATTAGCAAAAACTTTGATTCAAATTGGGTTTGAACCCAAGCATGTTTTATTGTTAATGGATGAGCCTACAAACCATTTAGATTTAAATATGATTGAGTGGTTGGAGAATTATTTAATGCAAGAAAAAGTAACACTATTACTTGTGTCGCATGACAGGTATTTCTTAGAGTCGGTAACAGACGAAATTTGGGAATTAGAAAGAGAGAATTTATATACCTATAAAGGAGACTACGAGAATTACTTAGAGAAAAAAGCAGCGAGAATTGAATCCGAATTAGCAAGCATAGACAAAGCTAAAAATACATTTAGAAAAGAATTGGAATGGATGCGTAAGCAACCCAAAGCAAGAACCACTAAGAGCAAGAGCAGACAGGATAATTTTTATGAAGTTGAAGCAAAAGCCAAGCAAAAAATTGATGAGAGTAATTTGCAATTGGACATGAAGATGACGCGCTTAGGAGGAAAAATTATTGAAGCGAAGAAAGTATATAAGTCTTATGGAGATTTAGTGGTGTTAAAAGGGTTTGACTATACGTTTAGTAAAGGAGAGCGTATTGGTATTGTAGGTAAAAATGGAGTAGGTAAGTCTACTTTCTTGCAAATATTACAAGGAATCACGGAGCCTGATAGCGGTAAAATTAATGTAGGAGAAACAATTGTTTTTGGTCACTTCTCGCAAGAGGGCTTGACCTATAAAAAAGACATGCGTGTGATTGAATATTTAAAGACATTCGCGGAGAACTTTCCATTGGCAAGTGGGGGCTCTTTAAGTGCCACTCAGTTTCTGGAATTGTTCTTGTTCACGCCAGACAAACAGTATACTTATTTAAGTGCGTTAAGTGGCGGAGAGAAGAAGCGTTTACAATTATTAACTATATTATTTAAGAACCCTAATTTCTTAATTTTGGATGAGCCTACCAATGACTTGGATTTGCCAACATTAGCAGTGCTTGAACAGTTCTTGATTGATTTTGCAGGTTGCGTATTACTAGTATCGCATGATAGATATTTTATGGATAAATTAGTAGACCACTTATTCATTTTTGAAGGAGAGGGTGTTATAAGAGATTATCCTGGAAACTATACACAGTTTAGAATTCTAGAAAAGTCTAAAGCCAGCTTAAGTTCTGTAAGCTCTGACATTACTACGCAGCAATCACACGAAGCGCCTTCAGTTAAGGAAACAAAAGAAGCTGCAGTAGTGGTTGAAAAAATAGTAGCCCCGGCAAAGCCTGCTGAAAAAATGACTTATAAAGAGAAGTTGGAATTAGAAACACTTAACAAGTCAATGCCTGAATTAGAGGCCAAAAAGGAAAAATTAACCGAGGCTTTAAATAATCCAAATTTAAAGTACAACGAGATCACAGACTTAAGTGATCAATTGGGAAATTTAAATTCGGAGTTGGAAGCAGCGGAATTAAGATGGTTGGAGTTAAGTGAGAAGCAATAGTATAAGGTTAAAATGAGGCCTAAGTGCCATTTAAATGAGGCCTAAGTATTAGTAAGCGTAGAAAATTAGTATATAAATTAGTTTAAGATTTAAAAATGCCCCCGTTTTTAAACTCGATTTCCTAATTAAAACTAATAACTATGAAACCAATCGAGCGCATTGCAATGTATTTGCATTTTAAGTCCATTACACCCCATGCTTTTGAAAAGAAAATCAAGTTATCCAATGGTTATTTTTCCAAGCAATTTAGAAACAAGGGTTCTGTGGGCTCTGATATCTTAATTAAGATACATGAGCTTTACAAAGACATTGACATTATGTGGGTACTCACAGGGGAAGGCCAAATGATAAAAGACCAGTCTGACTCCGTTAATCATAGTACGCCATCTCAGGTTGACGAGTTCTCTTACAAGTATGAAACAGATAGTAAAAAATTTAAAAACCTGGAAGATGATTTAGAAAAATTAAATACGGTGGTAAAGGACAAAGAAAAAATTATTTCACTTTACGAATTCATGATTAATAATAATAGTAGCGCAGGTCAGAGTCAAGCTGCTAGTGCGATTTAAATAAGAAAGCCTCCCAGTCTTAGGACGAAGGGAGGCTTTCTTTTATAAGTGTTATTTAGTAGCTATAACTAGCTTTTTCTAAACTAAAAGTTGTGTAAACTAAGCATAAGACGAAACTGGCTCACAAGTACAAATTAAGTTTCTATCACCGTGTGTATTATTTACTCTTGCAACACTTGGCCAGAATTTATTTAATTGCACATAAGACAATGGGAATCCTGCTTTTTGTCTTGAGTACTTATGGTCCCAAGCGTCAGCACAGATTACTTGTTGTGTGTGAGGTGCATTTTTCAATGGGTTGTCAGTTTTGTCCAAGTCTCCTTTTTCTATAGCAATGATTTCGTCGTGAATAGCTAACAAAGCATCACAGAAACGATCTAATTCAGCTTTGTCTTCGCTTTCTGTTGGCTCAATCATAAATGTTCCCGGAACAGGAAAGCTCATGGTTGGTGCGTGGAAGCCATAGTCAATCAAACGTTTTGCAACATCCTCTGCTTCTATACCTGCGCTCACTTTAAATGGTCTCAAGTCAATTATAAATTCGTGTGCGCAAGTGCCATTTTTACCAGCATACAAAATTGGATAAACTTTTTCTAATCTAGACTTCATGTAATTCGCATTCATGATGGCATATGAAGTAGATAAAGTCAAACCTTTAGCACCTAACATTTTGATATAAGCGTAGCTTATCAATAAGATACTAGCAGATCCCATTGGGGCAGCACTTACTGCATTTGCGTCGTTGCCATTAAAATCATGTCCTGGTAAGAATGGAGCAAGCTTATCGTTTACACAAATTGGGCCCATGCCAGGTCCGCCACCACCGTGAGGTATAGCGAATGTTTTATGTAAGTTTAAGTGACAAACGTCTGCACCGATATTCCCAGGGCTAGTCAAACCTACTTGTGCATTCATATTCGCACCGTCCATATAAACTAAACCACCAAAGTCATGAATAGTCTGACAGATATCGATAATGGTTTCTTCAAATACACCATGTGTTGAAGGGTAAGTTACCATTAAAGCACCCAAATTGTCTTTATGTAATTCCGCTTTTGCTTTAAGGTCTGCAACATCAATATTACCTGCAGTATCACAAGCAACTACCACCACTTTAAATCCTGCCATTACAGCACTAGCGGGGTTAGTACCATGTGCACTAATTGGAATTAATACAATATTACGATGTGCTTCATTGCGAGTATGGTGATAAGAACGAATAGTTAATAGTCCCGCATATTCTCCTTGTGCACCACTATTAGGTTGTAAACTACATGCAGTAAAGCCAGTAGTTTCACATAAGTAAGCACTAAGTTCTTTTGCTATTTCTTGATAACCCAATGTTTGATTTGCTGGTGCAAATGGATGTAATCCACCAAAGCTTGCCCAGCTCACAGGGATCATTTCAGTTGCCGCATTTAATTTCATGGTACAACTACCTAAACTAATCATACTAGTGTTCAAAGAAAGGTCTTTGTTTTCTAGAGATTTAATATAGCGCATCATTTGTGTTTCACTATGATGTGTATTAAATACTGGGTGTGATAGGTAAGTAGAAGTTCGAACTAGATTAGTTGGAACAGTTATATTTTTAATAGCAGCGTTTAAAGCAGTTGCTTTTTTGCTAGTCAATTTTTCAAATAAAGCTACTATTGCTTGTACGTCATGAGCGGAACTTGTTTCATCAATTGTGATGCTTACTGTTCCGTCTTTTGCATAGTTGAAATTAATATCCGACGCTGATGCTAATTGATATAATGCAGTTGCGTCAAAACCTTTAATATGCAAAGTGTCAAAATAAAATTCGTTCACTTGCTCAATGCCTAAAGATTTTAATTGTTGATCCAGGCTTTGTGCTAATGCGTGAATACTACTAGCAATTTTCTTTAAACCTACAGGGCCATGGTATACCGCATACATCGCTGCCATATTAGCTAGTAAAGCTTGTGCAGTACAAATATTAGAAGTTGCTTTTTCTCTCTTAATATGTTGTTCTCTTGTTTGCAAAGCCATTCTCAATGCACGGTTGCCTTGTGCGTCAATGCTTACGCCAATTAATCTTCCTGGCATTCCTCTTTTAAATTCATCCTTGGTTGCAAAATAAGCGGCATGTGGTCCGCCAAATCCCATTGGAACTCCGAATCTTTGTGTATTACCAACGGCAACGTCTGCATTTAATTCAGCTGGGCTTTTAAGTAATGTTAAAGCTAAGATATCAGCTACTAAAATTACATAACCACCTGCTTGATGCACTTGTTCAATAAAAGCAGTGTAGTCTTGGATAGAGCCAGTAGCGTTTGGATATTGAATGATAGCACCAAAGAAACTGCCATCAATTGAAGTGGTTTTATAATCACCTTCTACTAATTCAATTCCAATTGGATTAGCTCTTGTATGTAATACCGATTTTGTTTGTGCAAAAATAGATTGGTCTACAAATAATTTAGTTTGTGTAGCAACCTCGGTTTTGTTTGCATGATTATATATCATAGCCATCGCTTCTGCAGCAGCAGTTGCTTCGTCCAACAAAGAAGCGTTTGCAATTGCCATACCAGTTAAGTCGGTCACCATTGTTTGATAGTTTAATAAACTTTCCAAACGACCTTGTGCGATTTCTGCTTGGTATGGAGTATACTGAGTGTACCAGCCTGGGTTTTCGAAAATATTTCTAAGTATTACACTTGGCGTAATAGTTCCGTAGTAACCTTGGCCAATGTAATTTTTTGCAACAATGTTTTTTGATCCAATAGCTTGTAATGATTGTAACATTTCAAACTCAGTCAATCCCTCTGGGATATTCATTGGCTTTTTTAAACGAATAGATGCAGGTACGGTTTTCTCAATTAACTCGTCAAGGCTTTTAACGCCAATGGCAGCTAACATAGTTTGGGTATCTGCCTCATTTGGGCCAATATGTCTTTGTATAAATTCCGCTTCGCTCTTATTCATTTTCGACTGTATTGAAATTGTTTAAAAATTGGCACAAAGATAATCAATTATAAGTCCTCCCGGGGAACAATCAAAGCAAGGACTAATCAATGGGGAAAGCTTGTGGAAGAGTTTTAAAAGGTTTACATTTGTATCCTATTATGGAGCCATCTATTGAACAATTTTACGAGCAACCAGCACCTGAGATCCTTAAAAAGTTTCAAAACTTCTTAAAAAGGGTAGACAAACGCACTATTTTAAAGCAATTGCCTGTAATGCATGAAGCTGCTTTTGAGAAAATCAGCTGTTTAGAATGCGCTAGATGTTGTAAAACATACTCTCCTCGATTCAAAATGCCCGATATCAAGAGAATTAGTAAGGTGGTGGGGATGAAAGAAACGGCTTTTATAGACACTTATTTGTCCATGGACAGCGAAGGGGACTATGTTACTAAGCAAAGACCCTGTCCTTTTCTAGGGAATGACAATGCCTGCAGTATTTACGATCACCGCCCTTCTGATTGTGAAAGATTTCCTTATACAGACGAAGACGTATTTTTTAAACGTCCTGCGATTACATTAAAAAATGCAGAATTTTGTCCAGCAGTACATTCTGTAATAGTTGATTTATTAGCAGAGAATAAATAGTACCCCTTTTTGAATGTTTTGAACTTCTATTAGTATTCCATCTTTCTTAAAGCCGGTGCTTTAAACCAAGTAGTGGTAACTACTAGGATGGTCATTATACCCCCAAATACCACCGACGGAACAACTCCAAGTGCTTTAGCTGCCAAGCCACTCTCAAATTGACCAAGTTCATTGCTACTATTAATAAACATGGAGTTCACACTCATGACTCTTCCACGCATATGACTTGGCGTTTTAAGTTGCACAATGGTTCCGCGTACAATCATACTAAATCCGTCCAATATGCCACTCAATACTAAAGCAGTAAAGGATACCCAGAAAGTGGTAGAAAGTGCAAATACAATAATACAGACTCCAAATCCAGCAACAGCTAGTAATAATTTTTTCCCTTGACCACTATGCACTGGGAAAACGGTAATGATAAATATGATAATAATGGCGCCTATATCGGAAGCCGCATTTAACCATCCAAAGCCAATAGGGCCTGCTTTTAAAATATCCTTTGCAAACACAGGGATCATAGCAACAGCGCCTCCGAATAATACGGCGAATAAATCCAGTGATAAAGCCCCAAATACCTCTTTGGTTTGTACTACAAATCGAATTCCTTCTTTTACACTTTCTAATGTTTTCTGATCACTCACTTGAGCATGAGGAGGCTTAGGATGTATTTTTGCAATAAAAAAATAACCAATAAAAACAAGTGCTACTACAATAATAAGTGATCCGTTGTTGCCAAATCCGGCAATAAAAAAACCAACAGCAGCGTGGCCGATAACGGAAGCACTAAGCCAAATACCCTGACTCCAGGTGGTTGCATTTTGCAATAAATTTTTTGGTATCATGTCACCCACAATAGTCCCAAACATAGGACCCGTAAAAGCTCTAATTATACCAGTACAAAAAATGATAAAATAAATACAAATTGCAATCTGCAAATTGGAAAACTTACTAGTGCTAATGGAAGTAGAAAGGAATAATAAAGTTAAAGCACATACCCAGTATAAAATAACGCCTTTGAGTAACATTTTTCTTTTTTCGCTTATGTCAATGACATGCCCAGCGTAAAGTGCTAATGAAACAGCAGGTATTACTTCCGCTAAACCAATCAATCCAATGGCGAAAGGTTCGTTAGTTAATTCGTAAATCCACCAGCCCACCAAAGTTCCCATCATTCTTAGTCCCATAATAAACAAAAAGCGACCAATCATCAAGTTTTTAAATTCGGCAACTTTTAATGCGCCAAATGGGTCCTTGATTTGTTTAGTGTGACTTGCTTCCATAGGTATTAGGGTAAGTTGAAATAATGTTGACCTTCTTCAAGGTCTTTGTCTAAAGCGTCTATAATAACTTTAAAATGTGCTTCATTGTATAAGAAATCAGCATTACTAGCGTCTACGAAAATGGTTTTTACATTATGCTGTTTTATATAGCTAGTGTAGGTTTCCTGTATTCTAAATAAATATTCGTCGGGGATAGATTGTTCAAATTTGCGATTGCGTTTTTTGATATTATTCTGCAATCTGTTTACTGGCGCATGTAGATAAATTAAAATATCAGGAGGCGTAAGTTGTTGGCAGAATACATCAAACATTTTTTGATATAATCTAAACTCTTCTTCTGGCAAATTTGCTTTAGCAAACAATAAGCATTTAGTAAACATATAATCGGAAACAGTAACTTCTTGAAAAAGGTCACCTGTTTTAACTAAATCCTGTTGTTGTTTAAATCGTTCAGCTAAAAAAAACAATTCCAATGGGAATGCGTATTGTTTAGGATTTTCGTAAAATTTAGTCAAAAATGGATTCTCTGCAAATTCCTCCAAAACCGTTTTGGCATTAAAATGCTGTGCTAATAAATGCGTAAGTGTTGTCTTGCCTGCTCCAATATTCCCCTCGATTGCTATAAAATGATGCTTCATGTTTTTCTAATACTGAAGGTCAAATATAAGTTTTGGGCTGCTTATATATCGATTTTTTTATACACAGTAGCTATATCCTTGCATTCGCTTAATAATTCACTATTTGATTTATTGAAAACAGGATGAATGAATGTAGGAGCGATCTCTGTTAAAGGGGTCAAGACAAAATTTCTTTCTGCCATACTTGCATGGGGGACAGTTAAATTCGCATTGTTAATAATTTCGTCATTGAAATATATAATATCGATATCTATCGTTCTTGGCCCTAAATGAATTGTTCTAGTGCGACCCAAATCCAATTCAATAGTTAATAAAGTAGATAGCAAATTGGAAGCGTTCATACTTGTCTCTAAGCATAATGCTTGATTAAAAAACGCAGGTTGATCCTTAAATCCCCAAGCTTCCGTTTCATAAATGGCGGATTGACTTAGAATATTTCCGCAATGCAATACAATTGCTTTTTTAGCATGCTCCAGATTTGCCAGTCGGTCGCTCATATTGCCGCCTATCAGTAGGTATGCTTTATTCATAGATGTATTCTAAAATTGGCACAAATATCCATAATTTTACAGCGTTACCCTATTTTACGAGCATCTATTTGTAATTAAGTATTCAAACAATTTATTTTAGCATGAAAACATTCTTCAAGTCTTTTTTAGCAAGCCTTTTGGCTTTAATAATATTTACTTTTCTAGGAATCCTAATTATTGTAGGTATTGCCGCTTCTTTTTCCAAAGACGAGCCTAAAACAATTGCGTCTAATTCAGTTTTAGTACTAGATATTGCAGAAACTTTTCAAGAACAAAGCAAGTCGGATCCATTGTCGGAAATCATGAGCAAGAAAAAAGGGAAAACACCTAGCCTTTCAGAATTAGTGAACCTAATTCGATACGCAAAAAATGATTCTGCTATTAAAGGTATTTATATAAAGTGTCAACAAAATCCAAATGGATACGCGGCGTCTGAAGAAATTAGAAAAGCAATAATAGACTTTAAAACTTCCAATAAATTTGTAATTGCTTACGGTGAAACGATTACACAAAAAGGCTATATGATTGGGAATGCTGCAAATTTAATTTACACGCATCCTCAAGGTGGTATTGAGTGGAAAGGGTTTAGTTACGAATCCATGTTTTTAAAAGGGCTTTTGGATAAATTAGAAATACAACCACAAATATTTTATGCAGGTAAATTTAAAAGTGCCACTGAGCCATTTAGATTTACGCAAATGTCTGAAGCGAATAAGTTACAGACCAGTGTTTGGATGGGAGGCATTTATAATGATTTTATTCAAAATACAGCAACGAGCAGAAACAGTTCAGTTGATACTTTGAAATATATTGCGGATGAGGGTAAAGTGCAAACAGCTTACGATGCAGTTAAATATAACTTGGTAGACGGTTTAATGTATGATGATCAGGTTAAAAAAATTATTGCTAAAAAAGTGCATATTTTAAAAGAGGATAAAATTGCGTTTGTAGGAGTGAATGATTATGCGACTACTGTTGCCATTAGAGGGACTGGCTCTGGTAAAATTGCCGTTGTGTATGCAGATGGAGACATTGTAATGGGTAAGAATCAAAAATCTTCTATTGCAAGTGACGATTTTAGGGCTTTATTGCAAAAAGTTAGAGCAGACGAGTCTATAAAAGCGGTGGTAATAAGAGTGAATTCCCCAGGTGGAAGTTCTTTAGCAAGTGATATTATTTGGAGAGAGATAGACTTAATTAAAAAAGATAAACCAGTAGTGGTGAGCATGGGAGATTATGCTGCATCTGGTGGTTATTATATTTCTTGTGGCGCGGATTCTATTTTCGCTAATGCTAATACAATTACAGGATCTATTGGTGTATTTTCTGTTATCCCCAATATTCAAGGGTTTATGAAGAATAAATTGGGCATCACATTTGACGGGGTTAAAACAGGCAAATATGCAGACGGGCCTTCTGCAACAAGACCATTAAATGCAACAGAACAAAGATTTATGCAGGCTAGTGTAGACAGCGTTTATTATGCGTTTAAATCGAGAGTGGCACAAGGCAGACACAAGTCTGTTGAATATATTGATTCCATTGCGCAAGGTAGAGTTTGGACAGGCTCAGATGCAATTAAAGTAGGTTTAGTGGACAGAATAGGAACATTAAATGACGCGATAGCTTCTGCCGCTAAAATGGCTCATTTAAAAGGCTTTGCTATTAAATCTTTGCCTGAGAGCAAATCCTTCTTAGAGTCATTCTTAGACGATTTTCAAAATGACGTAAAAATGAAGGCTATAAGTCAAGAAATTGGAGCCGATCAATGGCAGTTATTACAACAAATGAAATCGATTCATCAAATGATGGGGGAACCGCAATCTCGTTTACCTATCTTTGTAGTGAATCACCCTTAAGTTATATATGTCAAATTATCGTCAATGGAATGCTATGTTAGCTATAACCAAAGCTAGCTTGCGTTCAATATTCAGAAGTCCTTCCGCTGTTATATTTAGTATTGCGTTCCCATTAATTTTCATACTCGTGTTTGGATTTATGAGTAGTGGTGGGAATGTTTCTGTGAATGTATCTATGGATCCCAACTCTGACACGTCGAATCCTATTTATACAAGTATTACAAAAATCCCAGGCTTAAAATTCATTAAAGGCGACACTAGTAAAATTAATAGTGAATTATCAAAGGGTAGAATTACGGCGCTTATACAAATCCAAGCAACAGGAAAGCCAGGTTCACCTTATGTTATAAATTTGACAAGTTCTGCTGCAGCAAATCCGCAAAACATTCAATTAATACAAACCATTCTAGGATCTGTAATAAGTAAGATGAATCAGACAGCATTCAAGGATATGCCTTCCATTGCAACGGTTAACAATACGATTCGTCAAGTACCCGGAAGAACTTATCGTACAATAGATTTCATATTACCAGGCCAACTTGGTTTTTCATTGTTAAGTGCAGGTGTATTTGGTGTCGCATTTTTATTCTTTAATTTAAGACAGCAATTAGTTTTAAAAAGATTTTACGCAACACCAATAAGAAGACTGTATATCATTTTAGGAGAAGCATTAAGTAGAGTCATTTTTCAATTAATCACTGCAATCATCATAATAGGTATTGGCCACTTTGCATTTAAGTTTACGCTGGTTCATGGTTTATTGACTTTTGTTAATATCATGGCATTAAGCTTTATTGCATTAATTCTATTTATGGGCTTTGGTTTTATTGTGAGTGGAATGGCGAAAAATGAAAGTACCATACCTCCATTAGCCAATTTAATTACGCTTCCTCAATTTTTATTAGCAGGTACGTTTTTTTCGATAGACAATTTCCCAACTTGGATGCAGCCATTATGTAAAATTTTGCCATTGACGCATTTCAACAATGCAATGCGAAATATTTCATTTGAAGGTGCTAGTTTATTAGATTGCGGTTCGGATATTACAGTGCTATTAATTTGGACTGTATTAGTATATGCAGTTGCGTATAAAATTTTTAAATGGGAATAAATGAAATTAGTAAGATTTATAATTATTAGTGTTTTGGTATTAAGTGTGATAGTAACTGCTATTTCTAGTTTGTTCCCTTCAACCGTAATTGTATCAAGGGCAACGGAAATAACTACAAACCCTCAAAACATTGCATATTACGTGAGTGATTTAAATCATTGGAATGCATGGATGTCTGAATGGAAAGAAAACAAAGTAACATTTAAAGGCAGTACTGCTTTTATAGGAACGCAAACAATTAAGCCAATTAGTAAATCAGATAGCTCAGCAATTTTCGAATGGGTTGCTACAGGACAGGCTCCATATACGGTTCAGATTGAGTGGATTCCCTTAAAAAAAGGCGAATATGTAATTCATTGGTCTTTTGAACAACATGTAAATTGGTATCCATGGGAAAAATTCCAAACACTCTTGAATGAAAAATTATTAGGAGCCAAAATGGAAATTGAATTAGCTAATTTAAAAGAAGCTATAATTAATAAGCAAAATGTGGTTACTCCTGCTCCTTAAGATATTGAATATTTCGTTGAATCCCACTTAGTTTTGATCTTAGAATAGGAGACTTTTTAAACCTAGCTTTAAAAGTAGTTTCTTCAATCTGCATCCAATCGTCTGCATTCATTTGCAATAAACCATTCAGTGGTTTAAAATGAGATTCATTATTGGCTTTACTAAATCTATTCCAAGGACATACGTCCTGACATACGTCACAACCAAAAGCCCATTCCTTATAAGGTCTGTCGTTTTCTATAACTGCTTTCTTTAATTCTATGGTTAAATAGCTAATGCAATGGTTGGCTTCGATTGTTTTATCTGGAAGAATAGCTTGTGTAGGACATGCGTCTACGCATTTAGTACATTCACCACAATAATCTTTTGCAATGGGGTCGTCATAAACTAAGTCAAGGTCTACAATTAATGTTGCAATAAAAAAGAAGGAGCCAGATTGCGGTCTAATTAGATTTCCGTTTTTCCCAATCCAACCGGCACCAGATAGTTTTGCCCAAGACCTTTCTAATACAGGAGCAGAATCTACAAAGCCTCGACCTTCAATGGGTCCAATCATAGCTTTGGCGGTATCTAAAAATTCAAATAGTTTTTGTCGAATTACTTCGTGGTAATCTTCTCCATAGGCATACTTTGCAATTTTAGGATAACCTGCTTCCTGTTGCACTGAAGGGTAATAATTCTTCAAAAAAGTAATTACAGATTTTGCGCCGGGTACTAATTTTCTAGGGTCCGTTCTTAAATCAAAATGATTTTCCATGTAAGACATTTCTCCATGATAACCTTTATTGATCCATGCTTCTAGTCGTTTTGCGTCCTCGGTTAATTCTTTTGCCTTTGCTATGCCACAATACTCAAACCCCATTTGTTGGGCCAGCTCTTTTATAAATACGGTATTTGAATATTCGTTCACGCTGTAAAAATAGCAGAAAAACCTTGTAGAGACTGACTTTTGTTCCGATTTGCCACAATAAACAAGACATAATAACTTAAATCATAGATTGGCGCTTGTTTTGCGCATACCTTACTATACATAAACAATTAATTATGAATTTAAACCAATACACTATAAAAGCGCAGGAAGCAATTCAAGCAGCGCAGCAATTTGCTTATAACAATACGAATGCGTCTATTGAAACAGCGCATGTATTGAAAGCAATATTATTGGACAAGGATAGTTCGACAGAATTTCTATTGAAAAAAAACAATGTTAATCCTGTATTAATTCTACAAAAAGTAGAAGAGTTAATAAACACATTAGCAAAACAACAAACGGGAGAACCAGCTTCAAATTTAAGTAGAGACTTAAACAGTGTTTTATTAAAGTCAAATGCAGCATTAAAAATATTTGGTGACGAGTATGTAACAGTAGAACATATTTTAATTGCTATTCTACAAGTGAACGACGCCTCCGGTAAAATATTAAAAGACGCTGGATTAACTGAGAAAGGGTTGACCACGGCGATTAAAGAATTAAGAAAAGGAGAAACAGTAAATTCTGCAACACAGGAGACACAATTTCAAGCTTTGTCTAAATATGCAAAGAACTTAAACGAGTTAGCTAATAAAGGCAAATTGGATCCTGTAATTGGACGTGATGAAGAAATTCGTCGCACATTGCATATTCTTTCTAGAAGAAGCAAAAATAATCCAATTTTAGTGGGAGAGCCAGGAGTAGGTAAGACGGCTATTGCAGAAGGTTTAGCTATGAGAATTGTAAATGGCGATGTGCCAGACAATTTAAAAAGCAAAGTTATTTATGCATTAGACATGGGACTTTTAATTGCGGGTGCAAAGTATAAAGGCGAGTTTGAAGAAAGATTAAAAGGGGTGGTAAAGGAAGTAGCGACTAGTGACGGAGAAGTGATATTATTTATTGACGAGATTCATACATTAGTAGGTGCTGGTGGAGGGGAAGGGGCTATGGATGCCGCTAATATTTTAAAACCTGCATTGGCTAGAGGTGAATTAAGAGCAATTGGTGCGACTACTTTAGCGGAGTATCAAAAGTTTTTTGAGAAAGACAAAGCTTTAGAGCGTCGTTTTCAAAAAGTAATGATTGACGAGCCTTCAAAAGAAGATGCAATTTCTATTTTAAGAGGTTTAAAAGAAAGATACGAAACGCATCACCATGTGCGCATCAAAGACGAAGCTATTATTGCTGCAGTTGAATTATCGACCAGGTATATAACAGATCGTTTCCTGCCTGACAAGGCGATTGATTTAATTGACGAGAGTGCTGCTAAGTTGCGTTTAGAAATGAATTCAATGCCGGAGGAGTTGGATACTTTAATGAGGCAGATCCGTCAATTAGAAATCGAAAGAGAAGCCATTAAGAGAGAGGACAATCCGGAGCAATTAAAATCATTGAATATTGACATTAGTAATTTAACTGTGCAACAGGATACTTTAAAAGCTAAATGGTCTCAGGAAAAAGAAATTGTAGACAAAGTACAAAAAGCCAAGTCCGACATTGAAAAATTAAAACAGGAAGCGGAAGTTGCTGAACGTAATGGAGATTATGGAAAAGTAGCTGAAATTAGATATGGCAAATTAAAAGAAGAAGAAACCAATTTGGAAAATTGTACTAAGCAATTGCAAGAATTGGGAGAAAGTGGAAAAAGATTAATGAAGGAGGAAGTTGATGCGGAGGATATTGCGGAAAATGTAGCCAAGGCAACTGGTATACCGGTGAGTAAGATGTTACAATCAGATAGAGAAAAATTATTGCATCTAGAAGATGAATTACACAAGCGTGTAATTGGTCAGGAAGAAGCTATAACAGCAGTATCGGATGCCATAAGAAGAAGCAGGGCAGGATTGCAGGATCCTAAAAAGCCAATTGGTTCCTTTATATTTTTAGGAACTACTGGTGTAGGTAAAACCGAATTGGCAAAAGCGTTGGCAAATTATTTGTTTGACGACGATGCTATGATGACCCGCATTGACATGAGTGAGTATCAAGAAAAACATTCCGTGTCTCGTTTAGTAGGAGCGCCTCCAGGATATGTTGGATATGATGAAGGTGGTCAATTAACCGAAGCGGTAAGAAGAAAACCTTATAGTGTTGTATTGTTAGATGAAATTGAAAAAGCGCATCCGGATGTATGGAATATTTTATTGCAAGTTTTAGATGACGGACATTTGACCGACAACAAAGGAAGAACGGTTAATTTCAAGAATACGATTGTGATAATGACTAGTAATATAGGTAGTCATATTATTCAAGAAACATTCGAAGGAGTAACTGACAAAAACTTGGAAGAGAAAGTGGAACAGTCTAAGACAGAGGTAATGACATTGTTAAAGCAAACAATAAGACCAGAATTTTTGAATAGAGTGGATGAGATTATTATGTTCTCTCCATTATTACAAAAACAAATGGCGGCCATTGTCAAAATTCAATTAGGTAATTTGAAAAAGCTAGTAGCTGAAAACGGTATGCAAATTGAGTTTAGTGATTATTTAGTGGACTACCTGTCTGACCAAGGATTCGATATGCAATTTGGGGCAAGGCCATTAAAAAGATTAATTCAAAAGCTAGTTGTGAACGAACTAAGTAAAAAGATCTTAAGTGGTGAAATTGACAAGACCAAGAAGGTTTTAATAGACATATTTGACGGATTGATCGTTTTTAGAAACGAAGCATAAGAAGAATTAAGCGAATCTTAAGCCCCAGTACTTAAAAAGTATTGGGGCTTTTTGTATATTTACGGCACTATGGCAAACGACAGAAAAGCAGCAGTTGGTTTTATTTTTTTTACATTGGTAATTGACATTGTTGGTTTAGGAATTATTATACCAGTAGTGCCTCAGCTTATTAAAGGCTTAATTCACACAGACGATATAAGTAAGGTTTCTTTATATGGAGGCTGGCTTACATTTTTATATGCAACCATGCAGTTTTTATTTGCACCAATGATTGGTAGTTTGAGTGACAAGTATGGTAGAAGGCCGGTGCTTTTATTTTCTTTATTAGGGTTTGGATTAGATTATTTATTCCTTGCATTTGCGCCAAGCATTTTTTGGCTATTTATAGGCAGAACTATTTCTGGAATCACAGGAGCGAGTGTTACAACTGCTTCCGCATATATGGCCGACATTAGTGACGAAACCAATCGTGCAAAAAACTTTGGAATGATTGGTGCTGCTTTTGGAATTGGATTTATTATTGGTCCAATGCTGGGAGGTTTTTTAGGAGAGATAGGACCAAGAATCCCTTTTTTAGTAGCAGCGGGCTTAGCACTGTGTAATGCCTTGTATGGCTATTTTGTTTTACCTGAATCTTTAGCGCCGGAAAACAGAAGAGATTTTAATATAAAAAGATCCAATCCTTTAAGCTCCCTTTTTCATTTAAGAAAATATCCTGCCGTGTCCGGATTAATCTTTTCTCTATTATTTATATACTTAGGAAGTCATGCAGTTCAAAGCAATTGGAGTTATGCAAATATTGAAAAGTTTCATTGGACACCTAAGATGATTGGGTTTTCTTTAGGCATGGTGGGCTTGTTGGTAGGGATTGTTCAAGGAGTATTGATTAGATATATTAATCCAAAACTAGGCAATGAAAAAAGCGTTTATTTAGGGATTGCTTTATATGCATTAGGTTTATTATTATTTGCATTTGCAAGTTCCACTTGGATGATGTTTGTATTTTTAATTCCTTATTGTTTGGGAGGTATTTCTGGCCCGGCTTTACAGTCACTAATTTCAGTTCATGTACCTAAAAATGAACAAGGCGAATTACAAGGATCTCTAACTAGTATAATGAGTGTTACGTCCATTGTGGGTCCCTTAATTATGACTAGTTTGTTTGCTTATTTCACCAAGCCGTCTAATCCTATCTATTTTCCAGGATCTTCCTTTTTATTGGGGGCTGTATTTATGGTAATTAGTGCAGTGATTGCCTATTTCGTATTAAGGACAGAAACTGAGCAAATAAAGGCATAGAGTCCCTTTCTGTTGTTATATTTGTGCCTTAAATCAAGGACTTTATATGACAGCATTAATGACACAATTACAAGAGACTGCTAAGTTTATTCAATCTAAAATTCAAGATACTGCACAAACTGCTATTATTTTAGGTAGTGGTTTGGGAAATTTGGCTACCAAAATCCAAGCAGACTTTGAAATCGCTTACACTGAAATTCCTAATTTCCCGGTTAGTACTGTACAAGGGCATAAAGGCCGCTTAATTCTAGGCACTTTGAATGGTAAGAAAGTATGGGTAATGGAGGGGCGTTTCCATTTTTATGAAGGTTATACACCAGAACAAGTTGCTTTCCCAGTTCGTGTTTTGAAATTATTAGGCGTGCAAAATTTATTGTTATCAAATGCGGCAGGTGGCGTTCATCCTGATTATGGAGTTGGAGATTTGATGATTATTAAAGATCATATTAGTTTATTTACCATCAATCCATTGATTGGTAAAAATGAAGATAGTTTAGGCACCCGTTTCCCAGACATGAGTGAGCCCTATGCACAAGACTTTATTGACAAAGCAAAAGCAATTGCAGCAGCACATCAAATTAAAGTGCATGAAGGTGTTTATGTTGGAGTAACAGGTCCTACATTTGAAACTAGAGCAGAATATAGATTGATTAAAGCGGTTGGTGGGGATGTGGTTGGAATGAGTACAGTACAAGAAACAATTGCTGCAGTTCATTGCGGGATGAAAGTATTTGCAATAAGTGTGGTGACGGACTTGGGTATTCGTGAAGACAACAATGTAATTACGCATCAAGAAGTTTTAGAAGCAGCCAATGCAGCGGAACCTAAATTGACTTTGATTATTGGAGATTTAGTAAAAGCTATTGCATAATAAACATGTTCTTTAAACGCATCATATTAGGTACCTTTTTGATTTGTCTTTTACATTTAAATGTAATTGCGCAAATGAATTCCGGTGGGTTTAATAAAATGCCAAGAAGCAGTGGCTCAGGTTATGGATCAAAAGGTGCCGTAACGGATTCTTTACAAAAAAGAGATAAAAATGCGGATTCTATTACCATATTCTACAAATTGTATAATAGCAATGAAATAAAAAAACTAGATACTAGTGTAAATGATTTTTTTGTTCATTTTCCTTTTAATTACACAAGCTATAATTTAGGAAATTTAGGTACTGCAAGTAAATCCTATTTATTTACACCCATATTACAATCTGGATGGGATGCAGGTTTTCATGCTTATGACAATTACAAGTATACTATAAATGAAACTCCAATATACCAAACAACGAGGCCATTTACAGAACTCGGGTATTTATTAGGTGGGAAAGGGGAGCAGCTAATTGAAATAAAGCATACGCAAAACAGAAAGCAACAATTAAATTTTTCTTTTGAATATCGTTTTAGTAATTCGCCAGGTAATTTAAAAAACCAAAATGCGAATTTTAATAACATGCGTATTACGGCACATTTTCAATCCAAAAGAAAACGATATGAAAGCTATTTTGTGATGCTAACCAATAAAATGGCTTCGTCAGAAAATGGAGGTTTGGTTAATGCTAATTTATTAGACAGCTTGGCGTTGAATAATCCTTATGAATTAGAAACAAGACTTGGACAAAGTAGTGCATCATTTAGAAACCCTTTTAATACTAGTATTTCAACTGGTTCCATTTATCAGGCAAATAGTTTTATCTGGAAACAATCATACGATATTGGTCAAAAAGATTCTGTAGTTAAAGACACCGTGACTACTTACATGTTTTATCCTAGATTGCGTTTTCAAAACGAGATAAAATATGAGTCAAGTCAATTTTTATTTCAGGACGCAGCACCCGATGCTACTAAGTATTCAAACTACTTTGGCTATCAAGGATTGTCGGACTTAACCATTAAGTTTAAAGACAATTGGAATATTTTCACGAATGACTTTAGCTTATTAAGCTATCCGCAGAAGAGCAATAGTAATCAATATTTACAGTTGGGGGTTGGATATATGAACTTGTCGTCTCAGTTTATTACTTCTCCTTCTTGGTCTAACAATGACTTGTATGGTTTTGGTGTTTATAAGAACAAAACAAAAAATCAGGTTTGGGATATGTCATTGTCGGGAAAATTATTTTTCACTGGGTATCATGCAGGGGACTATAATGCGAGTGCTTTTATTTCTAAAATGTTAAATAGTAAAGGGACTTATTTGAAACTTGGTTTTATCAATAATAATCGAACGCCTTCATCCAATTTCATGGGTATTACCGACTTTCCGATATATGCACTTTCTGGCATTAAAAAGGAAAATATAATTCAAGTGAACGGGGCAGTAGGTAATATTGGAGCACAATGGAAACTAGCATTAGACTATCAGCTGATAAATAATTATCAATATTTTAGTACGGGCTATCAGTCAAATGTGTATGGCAATGCCATAAGTTATATTAGAGGGCAGGTGCAAAATAAGATCAAATTAAGCACTCACTGGAATTGGTATAATGAAATACAATTACAAGTGGTTGATCAAACTGCTCCTATTCATGTGCCCTTAATTTTGACAAGACAAAGATTGGCATTTGAGGGAGTTTTTTACAAGAATTTGAATCTGTCAACTGGATTAGAATTAATATACCATACTGAATTCAAGGCGGACCAGTATATGCCATTAAATGGCCAGTTTTATACCCAAAATGAGTATACAGTTAGCAATAGGCCTACAGCCAATGCATTCCTGCATTTCATGATTAAGCGCTTTAAAGCATATATCAGAGTAGAGAACCTGAATACCTTATTGCCAACTAGCACAACTGCTGGGAATCATTATAATTTCTACGCTCAAAATTACCCTGGTACAGGCACTTGGATAAGGGTTGGAATTTGGTGGAATTTCATTAATTAGATAAAGTTGCTTTGGTATTTTGGGGTTTTAAACATTCTTTATATATTTTAACATTACTTATTCTTGGTATTCAAAATAGATACTAACTTTGTAGTAATGAAACGTCTATTTGCTTTATTAATGGCTGTAATGTATACGATTTCCAGCATTGGAATGACCGTATCTACACACTATTGTGCAGGCAAAGCAATGACATGCAAATGTGCAAAACCTAAAGCCGGCAAGAAAGACCATTGTTGTAAAGACACTGTTACTTATCTAAAAAGCCAAGAAGCACATCAGTTTCAGGAGGCAGGAGATTTTAAAAAACAACAGGCAATTTCAATTGCATTGCCAGTGTCTTTTTATCAGTTAGCGGACTGTAAGACTTTTCAAAATTCACAATGCGCTAATTTCAATACCGCGGCTTCTGTTTTAAATGGACCGCCACTCTACGAGCTTTTTTGTGTTTATAGAGTCTGATACAAAAACTATTTTGTAGCGGAATTTGATTAGTATTTTACTAGTTTAGCGCCTCCGCGATTTTCATTTTTCTCATTATTTATTATTCTTATTATTCCGATTAGTTGACTTTTTAATTAAGTCAAATTAGTCATCAAAAATTATATTATGAAACGTTTATTTATATCATTCGTGATTATTTTATTAGTGTCAATTACTGCAATGGCTCAAACAACTACAAGTATCAAAGTGGCAGGTAATTGCGGCATGTGCAAGAAGAATATTGAAACAGCGGCAAAGGCGGCAGGTGCTAGTTCTGCAGCATGGGATAAAACAACTAAAGTTTTATCATTAGGATTCGATGCTGCAGTAACTTCTACCGACAAAATTGAAGCAGCTATTGCAGGTGCAGGTTATGATACAGAGCACCAAACTGCTAGTAAAGAAGCTTACAATAAGTTGGATGAGTGTTGTCAATACGACAGAGCTACCAAAACTGCAATGACTGATTCAAAAGACATGTCTTGCTGCAAAGACGGAGCATGTGCTAATAAAGGCAAAGACTGTTGCAAGAAAGCCATGACTTCTGCAAAGAAAGGCATGTCTGCTTCTTGTTGTAAAGATGCTTCTTGCTGCAAGAAAGCATAAGCTTTAAAATTAAATAACTACCTATTGATCCGCGTACTTTTTTAGTGCGCGGATATTGGGTTTAAAAACTTGAAATGAAAACAAAATTTATATTTTTATTGGTTTTAATAATAGCTGGCTTTCAGCTAAAAGCGCAGATTAAAACGGCTGAAATTGAAGCTAGTGGCTTGACCTGTTCTATGTGTTCAAAAGCTATTTTCAAAGCCTTGGGCAAAGTCTCATTTGTGGATACAGTAAAAGTGAATATTGAAACATCTACTTATATACTTGAATTTAAGAAAGATGAAAAAGTGCAAATAGAAGCATTAAGAGATGCTGTGTATGATGCTGGATTTGCGATTGCTAAAATGGCAATAGTGATTGATATCCCTCAAAAGTTAGCAGTCGAAGATGCAACCGTTGAAGCTTTTGGCTATCAGTTTAAATGGCAATTAATAGGCAATAAACCAATAGCTGCACCTCAAAAAGTATTTATAATGAATAAAGATATTCAGCCATTGAATGGGTTATATCTACTTAATTTTTAATTATGCTAAATACAACAATTCGTATAAAGCCGGTAATACTCATCTGCAGCCTATTCTTTTTTGGAACATTCACTTTACAAGCACAGGAATTGTATGTATTTAGTGAACCTGCAAGTGTCATGCCGGCCAGGTCTATAATTGTGAAGCAATCTTTTCAGCAAATGGAAGGAGTACATCCGCAACAAAATTATAATACTCAAATAGAGTTTAGTTTAAATAAAAAATGGATGGCACATTTTGGTACTAATTACAAATCGACTGATTTTTATACCCAGTATCGTTTTTATTCTTCCGATGCTTTACATGAGCATACAAGATTGGCTGGTTATTTTAAAGCAGTTGCTTCTGGTAATAATCCGGCTGAGCAAGCGATACTATTGGATGGCCAACAAAAATTGATGGGTGCTGGTTTTATTGTAACTCGTTTGCAACATAAATGGGCAAGTTCATTAACAATAGGTTGGTTGCATAGATATACTGGGAATACAAATTTCCCCAATGATGCATTTCAGTATTCTTTGTCCAATGGCTTGCTTTTATATCCAATTAAGTATAAAAACTACAATCAAACCAATGTCAATTTCTACATTGAAATTTTAGGTCAGAAATTAACCCAAAATAAAGCTCATTTTTTAGACATAGCCCCTGCCGTTCAATTTATATTCAATAGTCAGGCAAAACTGAATCTAGGCTATCGATTGCCTATATGGGACACAATGCAGCGTAATTCTAGTAGAAGTTATTACATGAGTCTGGACTATTTGTTTTTTAATGCCTTGCCTAGGTCCAAAAGAGTTAAAAAATAAGTAACTTTAGGGGGTGAGGAAATTTGTAACCATACTTTTGACATCTCTATACCTATTAGGTGCTACAGAAGCATATCAGTTACTCAAAGTGCCCCATTTATTTGCGCATTATAAAACACATCAACAAATAAAGAAAGGATTAAGTTTTTCTGAGTTTATTGACATGCATTATTTTACGAATCAAACCTACGACAGAGATTATCAACAGGATATGCAACTTCCTTTTAAATCGTCTAATCGTACTGTTTCACTTTTGAACTTTGTAAGTTTATTTGCACCAAAGCAAGTTACTATTCCGGTGTTAAGTTTCACGAATAATAAAAACTATATCATATTCGACGACGAGAAGCATTCCTCTAATGCACTCAAGAATATCTTTCAGCCCCCGCGAGCTTAGTTATCTCTTTTATTTTATTGCATACTAGCTATGCCATTTTTCATTTTTTTTGAATAAGAAATATTTATGTTAAACAAAATCATAGCGTATTCTATCAAGAATAAGCTAATTGTAGGGTTATTCGTTGTTTCGCTTTTAGGCTGGGGTATTTTTGAAGTCACTAGACTTCCTATTGACGCCGTGCCAGATATTACTGACAATCAGGTTCAGGTTATTACAGTCTCACCTTCCTTAGGGGCCACTGACATTGAACGACTAGTTACTTTTCCTATTGAACAAGCTTGTAGTAGTATACCTGGCACCAAACAAATCAGAAGTTTTTCTCGTTTTGGATTGTCCTTAATTACCATTGTGTTTAATGACAATATTGATATTTATTGGGCAAGACAACAAATTAGTGAAAAGCTACAAAGAGTGCAACAGGACATACCAGCGGGCACTGGTAATCCTGAATTAGCACCTGTATCTACAGGCTTGGGTGAAATTTATCAATATGTAGTGAGACCGTTGAAAGGCTATGAAGGAAAGTATGATGTAATGCAATTAAGAACTATCCAGGATTGGATCGTTAGACGTCAATTAATTGGAACTCCAGGTGTTGCAGAAGTTGCCAGCTTTGGTGGAAAATTAAAGCAGTATGAAATTGCGGTAAAGCAGGATCAACTTAAAGCATATGGATTAACTATATCTGATATTTTTAAAGCATTAGAAAGTAATAACCAAAATACAGGAGGCGCGTATATTGAAAAAGGGCCAACTGTATTATATATAAGAACGGAAGGACTAACTGCGTCCCTAGATGATATTGGAAAAATTGTGGTAAAGCAAGTTAGTGGTGGGGCTCCCCTGTTAATTAGTGATTTAGCTAAAGTACAATATGGTTCTGCCATTAGATACGGCGCGATGACTTTCAATGACGAAGGAGAAGTTGCAGGTGCGGTGGTTATGATGCTGAAAGGTGAAAACGCTTCTGCAGTAGTGAAGCGTGTAAAAGAAAGAATGGCAGAAATTCAAAAAATGTTGCCAGAGGGAGTCGTTATTGAGCCTTTTTTAGACAGAACTAAAATGGTAAACAATGCTATTAAAACAGTGGAGACCAATTTATTGGAGGGAGCATTAATTGTAATTTTTGTTTTAGTATTTTTCTTAGGAAATCTACGTGCAGGATTGATTGTTGCTTCTGTTATTCCATTGGCCATGTTATTTGCTGTAATCTTAATGAACCTATTTGGAGTAGGTGGTAATTTAATGTCACTTGGAGCTATCGATTTTGGATTAATAGTGGATGGGTCCGTAATTGTAATTGAAGCAATTCTGCATAGGTTCGCGCATTCAAAACATTTTAGGTCATTGACGTCTATTGATCAGGAGCAGATGGACGAAGAAGTTGGTAAGTCAACAGGTGCCATGATTAAGTCGGCTGTATTTAGTCAGATCATTATTCTAATAGTGTACTTACCTATTTTATCTTTGCAAGGGATTGAAGGGAAAATGTTCAAACCAATGGCGTATACTATTGCTTTTGCCATTTTTGGAGCATTCTTATTGTCAATTACCTATGTACCAATGATGGCTGCTTTGGTTTTGAAAAAGAAATTAAATCATAAGCAGAACTTGACGGATAGGTTAATGAAATGGATAGAAACCAAGTATCAACCAATTTTAAATAAGGTATTAGGAATTCCAAAGACAGTGATAGTTTCAACTGTGGTGTTGTTTTCGGTTGCAGTTATTTTGCTTTTAAATATGGGTGGTGAATTTATCCCTCAATTGGAAGAAGGTGATTTTGCGGTAGAGACAAGAGTTCTCACAGGAAGCAATTTGAATAATACAATTGAGTCTACCCAAAAAGCGTCTAAATTACTATTAAAGAATTTCCCAGAAATTCAGAAGATCGTTACTAAAATAGGTAGTGCTGAAATTCCGACCGACCCTATGCCTTTTGAAGCTGGGGATATGATGGTAATCTTAAAAGATAAAAAAGAGTGGACATCCGCCAAGTCCTTTAGTGAGCTGAGTATGAAAATGACTAAGGTATTGGAACAGGTTCCAGGTATAACTGTAGGATTTCAGTTTCCTGTTCAAATGAGATTTAATGAATTAATGACAGGCGCTAGGCAGGACGTGGTTTGTAAGATTTTTGGAGAGAACTTAGATTCTTTAACAAAGTATGCGGGACAGTTAAATAGTATTATTAAAACAGTAGACGGAGCCGTAAATATTTATGAAGAGAAAGTAACCGGGATGCCACAGGTAGTGATAAAATATAACCGCGAGGGAATGTCTAAATACGGATTAAATGTAGCGGATATAAATAAAGTAGTGAATGCTGCTTTTGCAGGTCAAATTGCAGGACAAGTGTATGAGGAAGAGAAAAGGTTTGATATGGTAGTACGCTTAGACGGTGAATCAAGAAAAAACATTTCTGATATTCAAAATCTGTTTATTAATACATCGCAGGGAATACAGATACCATTATCCTATGTAGCTAATATTGAAGAGGTAGAAGGGGTGAATCAAATACAAAGAGAAAATACAAAACGCCGAATTATTGTTGGTTTTAATGTAAATGGCAGAGATGTACAAACTATCATGGGAGAATTACAACAAAAAATTGGAAAAAATTTGAATTTGCAAAAAGGGTATACAATTGTTTACGGAGGATCATTTGAAAACATGACCGCTGCAAAACAAAGGTTAAGTATCGTAGTGCCAATTGCATTATTCTTAATTTTCTTATTGCTCTATTTTGCATTTGGTTCCGTAAAGCAAGGATTGCTAATTTATACTGCAATACCATTGTCTGCAATGGGTGGAATTTTTGCATTGTCTTTAAGAAGTATGCCTTTTAGTATATCTGCAGGGGTAGGATTTATTGCCTTGTTTGGAGTAGCTGTTTTGAACGGGATTTTATTAGTGTCTGAATTTAACAGACTTAAAGCAGAAGGTTGGCATGACGTAAAAAGAATTGTTATACATGCAACTAAGTCAAAATTAAGAGCAGTATTAATGACAGCATTGGTTCCTGCTTTGGGTTTTATACCTATGGCAATAAGTACGGGGGCCGGAGGAGAAGTTCAAAAGCCATTGGCAACAGTTGTTATTGGTGGACTAATTATTTCAACTATGCTTACCTTATTTGTACTTCCCGTTTTATACATATTATTTGAAACTGGATCAAGTTATTTAAAAATGAATAAAAAACTTCCTATTGCAATTTTAGCTTTATTGTTATTGCAACAAAGTGCTTTTGCACAAGAAAAAATCAGCATCAATGCTGCCATAGATAGTGCAATTAAAAATAATGCATCAATAAAGGCTTCTAATGAGCAAGTGAATTATTTTAAAGCGCTTAAAAAAACCAGCTTTGATATCGACAGAACAGTAATAGACTTTGGATATGGTAAATTAAATGGGTTTCAGGATGACAATAGGTATGCTATTTCTCAAAGTATTCAATTCCCTACTGTTTATAAAAATCAAGGAGCTATTGCAAAGTCAAATATTGTAATAAGCGAACTTACTAAAGTCCAAAAAGAAATAGAATTAAGAGCTACTATTAGAAAGCACTTTTACCAGTTATTGGTACTTCAAAGCAAAAGAAAGTTATTGTTAGAAGCAGATAGTATTTATACAGCTTTCGCCATAAAAGCAAGACAGCGATTTACTGCAGGTAACACAGATGTACTTGAAAAAATTACAGCAGAGAATCAATTGGTTCAAATTAGTAACCAATTACAGTCTTTAAATGCAGGGTATGAGATTTTAAACAATCAATTTAATGTATTGTTAAATTGCACTAAATCTTACGAGCCTTTTGATGCAAAAATTGCGATGTCAATTGCTTCCATTCCGGATTTATTAGTGGTAAGTGAAACTCCTTTGTTAAAAATTCAAGAAAAGAATATTACAAGAGCTACGCAGCAAGTACAATTAGAGAAAAGCAAATTGCTACCTACTTTTAATTTTGGCTACAATTCATCTACCGTTATAGGCTGGCAAACTACCACTCAAAATAATGAGCGATACTATGGTGCTGGTCACCGTTTTGCCTCTGTCAATATGGGAATGACGATTCCGATATTTGCAACTGCTCAAAGAGCTAGAATTGCAGCCAATGACGTATTGATAAAACAGAATAAGCTAGAACAAACAGCCATGTTGCAACAGTTGAGTGCAAACTTGTCAGATGCTATAATTATTTATGCGCAACATAAAAAGTTAGTAGAAAATTATCAAACTAATATTTTACCTAATGCTAATATCTTATTGAAAGCTGCTGCTGACAAATTAAATGCAGGTGAAATAGGATACTTAGAATGGGTAATGATTGTAAATCAAGCTATTCAAATTAGAAGTGAATATTTTGGGTATGTGCAGCTATTAAATGAGTCTGCTATAGAAATAGAAAAAATAAGTTCGAATAAATAAAGAAAAAATATGTTTATGAAAATTAATCAAATAATAGTATCGGCATTCTGCAGTTTCTTATTTGCATGTACAAGTAGTCCTAAGGCAACTAGTACTGTTAACAATGAAGTAAAAGATACTACACAAAATGAGATTGTCAAATTGACCCCAGCGCAATTGACTAATGCGAATGTTGAAATTGGAACAGTTACAAAAACACCAATGCATAAAGTATTAAAAGTAAGTGGCTTAATTGACGTACCACCTACAAATATTGTTTCAGTAAGTGTGCCAATGGGAGGGTATTTGAAAAAGTCTGAATTGATTCCAGGAACTTCAGTAAAAAAAGGCGCTGTTTTAGCCATATTAGAAGATCCTGCCTATATAGAGTTGCAACAAGCTTATTTGACTGCCAAAAGTAAATTGGAGTATGTAGAA
Organism: Chitinophagaceae bacterium; assembly: GCA_947374225.1. GTDB lineage: Bacteria > Bacteroidota > Bacteroidia > Chitinophagales > Chitinophagaceae > Sediminibacterium. Next base: position 59,304 of record CANCAY010000008.1, read on the forward strand.
GCCGATTATAATAGACAAAAATTACTTAATGAAACTAAGGCGGTGAGCGATAAAGTGTTTCAACTAGCAAAAAATGACTTTGAAAGCCAAAAAGTACTAGTAAAGTCATTGAGTGAAAAATTAAAACTTATTGGATTAAATCCTACTAGTTTAAACGAGAACAATATTTCAAGAGCTATTCCTTTATATGCCCCAATTAGTGGTTATATAACAAAAGTGAATGTTAATATGGGTAAGTATGTTAGCCCTACAGATGTGATATTTGAAATTATAGATCCCAGTGATTTGCATTTAAGATTAATCGTTTTTGAAAATGACGCGTCGAATTTAAAAGTGGGTAATAAAGTAAGTTTCTATACCAATAATAAAGTAGCTCAGAAATATAGTGCTAAAGTGATTGTAATTACGCCAAACATAAATGAAGAAAGAGCAACAGAAGTGCATTGTCATATGCAGGAAGGCATTAAAAATTTATACCCAGGTACATTTGCAAATGCTGAAATTGAATTAGATAATGCGATTGTAAATGCATTACCCGAAAATGCTGTAATTACTTGGGAGAACAAGCCCCATGTATTTGTAAAATTATCCAAAGATAGTTTCAAGTTGATTCCTGTCGAAATTGGAGTAACAACAAATGGCCTTGTTGAAATTAAAACAGATCTAGGGGTACAAGAAATCGTAACTAAGAATGCTTATACCTTACTTATGAAATTGAAAAATAGTTCAGGAGAATAGTTGAAATAGTTTATTCAAGTAATAGCGTATATTATTACTGCTTTTAAAATTTTTCAAAATACGCCAAACTGCCACCTACCCAGGTGGCAGTTTGGTTATAATTAACTCCAATCATTTTCCCTTTACTAAGTCTTGTCAAGTTGTTTACGGCAATATATTTTCCTTTAGCTGCATCCCAAAAATAGAAAAGTCTAATTTCTGCTTTAGCATTCCCTGTTGGCGTTTCAATAACAGGCGCATATTGGACTTTCTCTTGAATGATCCAATGCTCAGGATACTTTATAGCATCAATATCCCCGTCTTGGATATCAATTATTACACCTTGACCAGCAAAAGAAAATAAAGGCTTGATGACATATCCAGATAAGTCTTTAGGGATCTCGGTGATTTTGTTTAGAAACTGGGTAAATGGAACAGACTCCTGTTTCAGAAAAGGAATACAGTATTTACTAATTCTAAAAAAATGATGAGGGTGCGTGACCCATTCAACGTTAGTTGCTTGTTTTATTAAAGCGCCTTTCGCTTGAATTGCAGGACTTTGCTTTTCTAATTCGTCTATTACAACTCTATTATAAATACGTTCAATTTTGTGTTTAATTCCGTCTCTAATATAATATAGGTTGCCGTCTTCTAGTATTAATTCAGTAATGCATACAATTGGCAAACTAATTAGCTTGTCAGTAAAGTAAAAATCGACTTTTGTTTTTTGTTGATGCGGAAGAATTTCTAATAAAATAGTATGTTTATTTTGATTGCCCTTAATCATTAGTTCTAAATGTTTGATATAGTCGGCTCTGGTATATCCATTTAAATAGCAGCTAAAATTTTCGGGAATATCAAAAACAGATTGAATTGCGTCGTCTTGTAATACTTCAAACCCAAATAGGGAAGGGAACCCTTGAAGTTCTATTAGTTTTGGTATAATATTATTGTTATTGTCAATAGCAATGGCAAAGTCCATTACTATACAATTGGGATGACTTGTTTCATTTGGGGTGATTGCATTTTCGGGAATTGCATGTTCTGTCAGAACTTTAAATTGAGGCGATAATAATTGACTACAAATGGAATCACCTGCTGCTAATAGTTTTTTGGTAAAATCAATACCAACGAAAATGGGAGTTTCTGCAATTCTAAATTGTATGCTATCAGGAATGGCATTTTCTATGAATGACAAATAGCTTTCATACTTGGCTTGGGTAAAGGAGTTGTTGAATGTTTTTCTTAAATCAGGAATCATCCTTTTAATGCTTTATCAAGAAAATTAGGAATAAAATTGGAGAACGTATTAGTCGTTTTGCTAGTATCTGCTAATTTCATCATAATTTTCTCCCACTTTGCGATGCCAAATTCTTCCGTGATGGAGGCTTTGGTTTCGGGGTCATTAAAATAAGTCAATAAAATAGTACTCTCTCCTTCGGGATGAAATTGAACACCATATATATATTCATTGAATTTAACAGCCATAATTGCACGTTCTAATGGTATGTCAGGTCTTATTTTTTCTAAAGCTAAAATTTGTGCACCCATTTCCGCTATTGCATTGTCATTAGGTTCGGTAATTTGATAGTATCTACTTTCTAGTGCGTAGAATGGGTCGCCTAAATTATGGAATAGACTGTCCTCAATAATTGGGTGTACTGGAAGAATACCAATTTGCCTAGACTTTCTTAATGAAATTTTGCCAATTTCAAAATGTCTACACGCCATTTGAAAGCTATGACAAATTAAGAATACCCATTTCTTTCTATTCATTATAGCTTCCAGCCATTGCGTATAAGCAGTATCCCATTCGCTATCTTTAGAGTCTACAGGAGAACCGGGCCCTCCGGTAGAAATATAAACATCGTAACTAAAATCTGGGATTTGAGTCTGCACGCGTACATTATAGACGTTAATGACAAGGGATAACTTGTTCTTATTGGCCCAAATATTCAGCACTTCTAAAATACAGGTCATTCCTAAATTAGGACTGCCGTCATACATATCAAGTATTGCAACTTTAAAGGGGGAAGATTGCATTATAAATAACTTAAGTTAGTCTTAGGTGTTAAGTTTAAAAGCGTCTCATACATTAGCTCAATAGTATCTGCAATATCTTTCTTGTGAATCATTTCCACTGTTGTGTGCATGTATCTTAATGGAATTGAAATTAATACCGATGGACAACCATCATTTGCATAAGCGAAACTATCAGTATCAGTTCCGGTACTTCTACTAAGTGTTCTAAATTGTACGGGTATTTTTTTATTCTTAGCAGTTTCTTCTACAATTGCCAAAAGCTTATTGTGAATTGCAGGCGCATACGCTAAAGAAGGACCTTTGCCACATAAAATATCACCTTCAATGGCTTTATTAATCATAGGGGTATGTGTGTCATGTGTAACGTCTGTTACAATAGCAATATTAGGTTTAATACGACGTGCTATCATTTCAGCACCTCTTAATCCAATTTCTTCTTGAACAGCATTCACAATATATAAACCAAATGGAAGTTTCTTTTTATTCTCTTTTAAAAGCCTAGCAACTTCTGCTATCATAAATCCGCCAATACGATTGTCAAAAGCACGACCAATAATAAAATCATGCGCTAGTTCTTCAAATCCATCCGTATAGGTAACCACGGCGCCAATATGAATACCTAGTGCTTCAACTTCTTTTTTAGTTCTTGCTCCGCAGTCTAAAGTAAGATTATCCACTTTTGGTTGTGGTTCTTTTTGTTCCGGGTTGCTCATTCTAGTATGAATAGCAGGCCATCCAAATACTGCTTTAACTGGTCCTTTTTTCCCATGAATCCAAACTCGCATACTAGGCGCAATTTGATGATCCACGCCTCCATTTCTTTTTAAATGAATAAGTCCTTGGTCATTGATATAATTTACGAACCAACTAATTTCGTCAGCATGCGCTTCAATGACAACTTTAAATGCAGCATCAGGATTTATAACACCTACTGCAGTTCCATAAGGATCTGTAAAAGTGGTGTCAACATATTTCGTCAAATAGTTTAACCAAATTTTTTGTCCACTAGTTTCAAATCCAACAGGAGAAGGATTGTTGATATAAGTTTTTAAAAACTCATAAGACCCTGGGTTTATAAATGCTTTTTTACTAGTTCCACTTGATTTTTTTGAAGCTGCTTTTGCCATAATAAAGGATTGAATTATTCTATTGCAAGATAGTACTAATTGCTTTTATTTATAGCCAGATAAATACCTACTTTTGTACTTATATCTTATATAGTAATAACCAATGATTCAAGCTCCCTTTGAAATAGAAAAATTATGGAATCTGAGTACAGATCAGTTCTTGGCGTTAAGTAAAACCCTGTTTAATTGGCAGGCTACACATAACAAAGTCTATAAAGAATGGGTTAAATTATCCTCAGGAGGGATAGATAACCCAAATGCACTAACCCAGATCCCGTTTTTGCCCATTTCTTTTTTTAAAACACATGATGTGTTGGTAGGAGAAAAGCCAGAATTGTATTTTGAAAGTAGTGGGACTACAATGGACGTAGTGAGTAAACATTGGGTAGCCGAACCCACTATCTATGAACAAAGTTTCAATCATTGTTTTAATTTATTTTATGGCAATCCTGCTGACTATTGTGTAATTGGATTATTACCCTCTTATTTAGAGAGACAGCATTCCTCCTTAGTGTATATGGTGGAGCATTTAATCAAACAATCCGGACATGCACAAAGTGGATTTTATTTAAATGATTTCGAACAATTGAGTACTAACTTAAAAGTACTAGAAGCGAATAATCAAAAGACCATTTTAATTGGTGTAAGTTTTGCCTTAATAGATTTTGCAGACGCTTACCCACAACAATTAAAAAACACTATTGTGATGGAGACTGGTGGGATGAAAGGGAGAAGAGAAGAGATGATAAAATCTGAATTACATGCTTATTTAAAGGAGCGATTAGGGGTTTCACAAATTCATTCTGAATATGGTATGACCGAACTATTAAGTCAAGCTTATGCTAAGAAGGATGGACTCTTTACTTGTCCTCCTTGGATGAAAGTGATGGTAGGAGACCAAGAGGATCCTGGGGTTTTGAAAACTTCAGGAAGAGGTATATTGCACGTAATTGACTTAGCAAATATTTATAGCTGTGCTTTTATAGCCACTCAGGACTTATGTGAATTATATGAAGACGGAAGCTTTCAAGTGCTTGGTCGAATAGATAATAGTGATAGAAGGGGTTGTAGCCTTTTAGTAGTCTAATCCTTTAACATCTTTTCAATATCGTTAATATAGCTTTTATTAAGGCTATAATTATATTGTCGTTTGTCTATCTTGTCTCTATCTTTAACTATTAAAGATTCTGTTTGCTGAGTAGACATTTTATATTTCTGATTAATTCGAATAAAATAATCACTTCTGCTTTTATTTTGAGTAAGTATGTCTTTTTGTTGTACACCAATTATTTTATTGATAATTTTAGTTGATAGTGCTTCCCCTTTTAAGTGGGAATGATATAATACATCAATCAATTCCTTTTCTATAACAGTTAAAGAATTGAAAAAATTATTGTTTAAAATAGACACTACTTCCTTGGGAATTTTCTTCCTATTTTTTAAATATTTAAAGAAAAAGTATATTATGATACAAGAAAGTACAACAATAATGAGTAGGGAGATGTTAGTCTTACTCTTAAATATATCCACACTTAAGAAGCTACTATTGTTTAAATAGATTGGACTATGATTTGTATTGTCCAAATCGGAAGGGTTTATATTTATTTTTGTAAAATCAAAGCCCTTCTCTTCGCTAGTTACAATAAGATATATTTCATTTCCGAGATTAAATTGTAAGGGACTAAAATTTTGTGATTTAATATTCCCATACATTTTCAACCAAGCGGCTCTTAGCTCTGTATTTTTTTTATTTGTTAGCCTACCTGTACTATTTTTAGAGAAGTTTAACCAGAAAAATTCCAGTTCACTTTCAAATACAAGTATGTCTCCTAAATGTAAAACATGAGAGTTTATATTAGAGAACCTCTTTAGAGATATGGGATTTATTTTTCCTAAAGTTGTCCAATTTCTTGAATTGAAATCATACATGTAGATACTATCTGTAGCATCCATATTTATACTGCTAGGGAAATTTTCAAAATCAATTGAATTGCTAATATATAGTTTAGGATTGTTGCTTTGAAGATTAATATGGGCTACAATTCCACTTTTACTATCAAAATAGCTTTTTACAACCCTATTTGACGGATATAATTCCCACTGGTGCGTTTCTTTGCTAAAATAAGTTATGGTGCCTCTAAAATTCCAAAACCCTTCCCCGCCATATTGGAATAGGGTATCTCTAAGCATAAAATTATAAGAATAGAAGCTAGCTCCTGAATGTATCGTTGAATCGATTCTAGTAAGCTTATATTGGCCATCTTTTTTATTGATTGTAAATAGCTTTCCCGTGCCTAAGGGTTGAATCCAGATATTCTTTTTGTCCTTTATAAGATCAATATTGGTGTATTCGTTTTTTTTAAGTCCAAAGTTGAATGCCTCGCCAACTAAATTTATACTAGTACTATTAATGGAATCAGCAGATAATATATCTAATAAAGCAATTTCGCTTTTATTGAATAGGTTATTTCCCTTTTGTGCTGCAATATTGCTGGAATTGCAAAGCAGTAGGTAGCAAAATACTAAAAATGAATAAGCAGCTTTCATAAGCCAAAAGTAGGAAATTTAAATAATACGAAAATAACTAATTTGTATTCGTATATATTTTATATTATATTAATATATATATAGTTAAAATTCAAATTTTTGTATTGATATTTTTAATTTCTTCGCTTTACTTACATAATAGTTCTATTCGACCTTTTTCTATTGCATATTTGCATATAGAATTTAGAATAGCTAATTTTAAATTAAAGAAATATTAAATATATTATCCTTTGGGGGAAGGATAATCGGGGTGGCTAGGATTCGTCTTAGTCACCCCAAAATTTTTCTAGGAGTCCCGCTTTTTTACAATGAGTACCCCAAAAATGACCAGGAGGGTTCCCACTATTTGCAAAGTCCCAATATGTTCATTTAATAAGATTCTTGCCTGAAAAAGGGTGGCAACTGGGCCAATACTTGTTACAATAGCCAAATCATTACTTCCAATTCTTTTCATACCACTGCTTAGCAAGAAAGAAGGGATAACAGTGGCTACTAGGGCTAACGCTATTATATATCCCAAAATAGGAGAGCTTATGGTTAAATAATGAGGGAATAGGACATAATCCTCCGTAATTAGATAATGGGTGAATATGCCGACTGTAGCAGAAAGCATAGCAACGCTGGTATAGCTACTCACGCCCATTTTAGGAACCAGCTTTCCTGTCCCTACCAGGTAAAAGGCATAAGTGATTCCACAAAGCAGCACCATGATGGAGCCATAAAGGAATAATTGGGTGTTTTCAAAATACTGCATTTCACCCCAATAGGCAATCCCAATTCCAAAATATGTTATGCATATTGACAACCATTGCCTTTTTGATATGGCTACTTTAAATAACCATCTATTTATGAGTATTGCTAATGTTGGGTAAATAAATAATATAATTCTTTCAATACCTGCAGAAATATATTGTAACCCTACAAAGTCAAATAAACTACTCAAATAATAACCTAGCACACCCATGGCTATCGCCCAAATATAAGTTGATCTAGCAATGAATAATTGATCTTTCTTTTTACTTAAAACATAAAGTACTAATGCATAAAAAGGAAGAGAGAGTAACATACGCAGCATTAATAATGTGGTTGCGTTGATATTACTCTCTCTGAAACAAAGTTTAATCCAAATTGCTTTTGTTGAGAACAAGAGTGTCCCTAAAATGGCAATGGCAAATCCTTTGTTATATGTATATTCTTTTTTTATACAGCTACATTAAAATCTCTTAAAGCATCATTTAAGCTAGTCTTTAAGTCGGTACTTGGTTTTCTTTGTCCAATAATTAATGCACAACTAACTTGGTAGTCTCCAGCAGGAAATGATTTTTTGTAAGAACCTGGTATAACAACACTTCTAGCAGGTACACGTCCTTTGTATTCAACAGGCTTATCACCACTTACATCAATTATTTTTGTACTCTTTGTTAATACAACATTAGCTCCTAACACTACTTCTTTTTCTAAATGTACACCTTCTACAACTATACATCTGCTACCAATAAAGCATCCGTCCTCTACTATAACTGGACTAGCTTGTAATGGTTCTAAAACACCTCCGATACCAACTCCTCCGCTTAGATGAACGCCTTTCCCAATTTGTGCACAACTACCCACTGTTGCCCAGGTATCCACCATTGTTCCTTCGTCTACAAAAGCTCCAATATTTACATAGCTAGGCATTAATACAACGTTCTTAGCTAAATAAGCTCCGTATCTTGCAACAGCATGAGGTACTGCACGGACACCTAATTCAGCATATCCAGATTTCAATAACATTTTATCATGAAATTCAAAAGGAGCTAACTCCCAAGTTTGCATTTGTTGTATACCAAAATACATAAGGATAGCTTGTTTTACCCACTCATTAACGATCCATTCTGTCCCTTGTGGTTCAGCTACTCTTAATCTGCCTTTGTCCACTTCTTCTATCACTTCGCGAACGGCATTGCTATAAGTATCGTCTTTTAATAAAGCACGATCATTCCAAACTGTTTCAATTTTAGTTTTCAAGTCCATTTTAATCAATTTTGGCAAAAATACAAGCTTGGGAAGGAATTTTAATAGATTCTTTTGCACAATAATGAACCTTAGTTTATTTGCAGGTATTGTTTAATTTGCAGCATGTTTCCTTATGACCATGATATACAAGAATGTGTAAAAACCCTTGAAACAGGGGGTTTGATTTTATACCCTACCGATACCGTTTGGGGAATAGGCTGTGATGCGACAAATGCCGATGCTGTAAGTAAAATATTTGCACTTAAAAAAAGAGTGGATACGAAAGCCATGATTGTTTTAGTTCAGGACGAAAGAGTTATTTTACGTTATGTTGAAGAGTCTGACTTGCAAATATTTGATTATATAAAGGGGATACATAAACCCACTACCGTTATTTATCAACATGCAAAAAATCTAGCACCTAATTTAATCGCGACTGACGGATCCGTTGCGATAAGAATTTGTAATGATTCTTTTTGTAAGGATTTAATTAGAGAATTTGGAAAGCCTATTGTAAGTACTTC
>CANCAY010000009.1 GCA_947374225.1 Chitinophagaceae bacterium
ATAACTCATTTGTCTACCAAATTGAAGTGGATAGTCAAATTGATAAGCCTTTTGTTCAACAACTAAGAAACAAGTATCCTGACAAATGGAAGGATCGATACAGGGATGTTGTTAAAGACCTCTCTGTATATAATTTGACGATTACATTATTAGAAGATGAAATCTCCCCTATCCCAAGAGTTAAATCCTCAAATATTAATAAAAAGGATGAGGAGCGATATAAAAGATTATTAGGATGATAAAACTTACGTTACCAAAGAACCCACATAAAGGACTAAAAATATTTTGCAGGACCTGCAGGGTAGACAATAGAAAGTGCAAGCATTATGACCGACAAGTATACCGAGTAAGAATTCACATACCAGGAACAAAGAATGCTACTAAATCGTTCTACTTAGAAGCAGAAAATTATAAAGACGCTGTAATTGAATGTGCTCTAATTGAGAAAGAATTAATTCAAAATGGATTCGAAAAGGTTAATCAAACAGATTCAGATAGCCTTACCGATTATAGTATTGGAGATGCTGTAGTTAAATACAGAGAATACATGGAGGGTAAGTCAAAATATGCACACCTTAAAAAGAATTTAACTCAAGATCATATTGATGAATGTGTAAGATTCTGTTGGAAATTGATTGAGAATGTTGCCTTATCAAAAAATATCAAAAGAACTAGGCCAACTGATATAAAAATTGAGGATGTTTCAAATTTTTATAAATGGGCTGAGCAAAACTATTCATCTACAACTTTCAATAAATGCTTCAAAGCTATTCGAACATTTTTTGAATTTCTTATAGAAGTTGAAAACATAGAGATGAAAAATCCATTTAGAAAGTTTGTTCCTAAACCTATTATTAATACAATTATTGACACAATCACAGAGGAAGAATTTATTAGAATATTAAATGCAGTTGATACAATTGACCCAATAGTGAAACTTGGAGGCAAGGGAAAAATAGAAAATAGATACAAACCATTTCTTAAAGATGGATTTAAATTATTCCTTTTAACTGGGGGCAGACGTGAGGAGGTAGTAGATTTAAAATGGTCGGACATTTATAGTACGCCGCAAGGGGTTAAGCTATTCATTATAGATAATTTGAAAGTTAACAGAATAAAAAAAGATGCTAAGGAGCGAAAAAAGTACATAGGTATTAATGCAGACCTAGAGGATTTTCTGATTGAATTAGGAATGAATGAAAAAATAGGAAAAGATGAATATATATTATCACCCAATAGAGATAGGATTACAAAAACTATGATGAATGATTTAAGTAAAGGATTCACTCATTACAAAAATGGTGCTGGTATCAAAAAGGACATTAGTTTAAGTACGCTTCGTAAAACCTATTTGACATGGCATCACCAGGTTTTAGGTAACGATACAGGACTTGTTAGCTCGCACTCTACCACCCAAGTATTAGAGAAATATTACCTTGACCCTAAGGTGTTAACAGCAGTAGAAATATCAGCATTAAAAGTTCGTGTTTTCGGTAAAAAGTGAAAAAACATGACACAAAACATGACACAAAACATGACACAGAGTTTAACTAAAATAAAAAACCACCTACGATTTAACGTAAGTGGTTCATTTTCAACTTAAAAGTTGTAGCGAGACCGGGATTTGAACCCGGGACCTCAGGGTTATGAATCCTGTGCTCTAACCAACTGAGCTACCTCGCCATAAAAGAGTTACCCCTTTTAAGGGTGGCAAAACTACAATTTTTTTTTGAAATTAAGGATTCACTTGAACCTTAAATACAGGCTTTCCTTCAAAAAAGCCTTCAAATACATCCCCTTTTGCAGTTGGGCCTACTCCAACAGGTGTTCCTGTGTATATTAAGTCCCCTGGGTAGATAGTAAAGTACTCGGTGATACTTTGTAATATCTGTGGTAAGGAGAAGATCATTAACGAGGAATCTCCCTCCTGTGCCATATTGCTATTCTGTGTCATGGAGAAATGTATTGGCGCTTCTAGCATGTCAGCGGTTAAAGGAACCCAGTCCCCTAATACTGCAGAGTCGTCAAACGCTTTTGCTTTTTCCCATGGCAATCCTTTTGCCTTTAATTCATTTTGTACGTCTCTTGCTGTAAAGTCAATTCCTACCGTAATGGCGTCTACATAATCTAATACGTTTTCTGACTTTATATTTTTGCCCATTACATTAACTCTCAATACCAACTCTGCTTCATAATGCAAGTCCTTAGTGAACGCAGGTATGGTTAAATTTTCTCCTTTATTTAAAAGTGCCGTAGATGGCTTCATGAATATTACTGGTGAAGTGGGTACTTCGTTTCCTAATTCTTTAGCATGTGCTACATAGTTTCTTCCAATGCAATAAATACTCATGATATATGTTTTTAAAATTATTCTGGTTTAATATCCAATGCGTTCGCCATTGTCATGGTTCTTGACAATCCTATTGCAGCAAATGATTCTATCACTTCCACGCATTTTTCAATTTTCAAGTTAATGGTTTTCTTTTCGTCTGCTCCCCATCTGCCTAATACAAAATCTATCTGTTGTCCTTTTTGAAAATTACTGCCTATTCCAAATCTTAATTTAGGATAAGCGTCGGTACCTAATGTTAATTGAATATCCTTTAATCCATTATGCCCTGCATCCGATCCCGATGCACGTAATCTTAATTTAGTAATGGGTAATGCTAAATCGTCTACAATGGTCAATGTGTTTTCTAGTTCCACTTTCTCTTTGTCCATCCAATATTTAAACGCTTTGCCACTCAGGTTCATAAAGGTTGTTGGCTTAATACATATAAAGGTCTTGCCCTTCCACTTTACTTCTGCCACTTCCGCTAATCTATCAAGTTTGAAAAATCCTCCATGCTTTATTACAAAAGCATCCAATACATCGAATCCTATATTATGTCTTGTATGTGCATATTCTGCACCTATATTTCCTAAGCCTATGAGTAAAAATTTTGACATGCTTTATGGGTTCAGATTCAAAGTTAATCAAAAAGAGTCCTAGTGTAAAACAAAAATGAGGTATAAAAATAAAACAAAAATCCTGTCAAGGATTTTCAAAATCATCAGAGGTTTTTTAGGGAGCCTTAAATGCTTAAAGGCTCCCTAAAAAACAAATCCCCCCAATTGCTTGGAGGGATTTACTATATAAATAATGTAAAATTATTTTTTCGCTGGAGCTGCTGCTGCATTCTCCTCTTGCTTCAATTGACGTGTCATAACAACAGACGCAACTGGGATACGAGCAGGGTTTAAGATCTCCATGTTTGGAGCTGTTACATCCTGTACACGTAAGTTTCCGTTCAATTCAAGATTAGTAATATCTAACTCGATAAACTCTCTTAAATCTTTAGGTAAAGCTTTTACTTTTAAAGTCTTCATCTTAACAATTAGTTTACCACCGGCTTTAACACCAACAGATGCACCAACCATTTTCAATGGCAATGTTGCAACCACTTTTTTGTTGTCAACTAACTCTAGTAAGTCAACGTGTAATAAGTCGTCAGAAACTTTATGAAATTGTAAGTCTTTCAAAATACATTTATAAGTTTTTCCGTCAACGGTAACTTCCGCTAACATGAATTCACTTGTGTATACTAAAGCTTTAAAAGCTTTTGCTGGAGCATAAAAATTTACTTCTGTAGCACCCCCGTAAATTACACCCAGCACGTTTTCTTGAGAGCGTAGTTGGCGGGCGGCTTTTTTGCCAGCTTCGGTCCTCAAGTGGCCTTCGATTGTAACTGTTTTCATTTTGTATGAAATTGATTATTAAAAAATATTGGACGGCAAAGGTAATGAATATAAAAGGAGAAACCAAAGTCTCTCCTTTTTATTTAAAACCATTTGATAAGTCGTTGATTATTAGCTTCTTGCCTTTAATTGCGAGTGTACAAATAGGCTTGTAATACTCTTGTTTTCGTATGCGTTTCGAATAGCGATAGCAAACAAGTCCGCCACCGTTACCACTTTGATTTTAGAAGATGCATTTTTTAAAGGGATGGTGTCACAAACAACCAACTCTTCTAGAACGCTATTTTCAATATTCTCATATGCTTTTCCACTTAACACCGGGTGGGTAATTAAAGCTCTAACTGTTCTAGCGCCTTTTTCCTTTAATAAAGCGGCTGCTTTTACTAAAGTTCCACCTGTATCACAAATATCGTCTACAATAACAATGTCTTTCCCTGTAACGTCTCCAATTACTACCATACTAGCAATCTCGTTGGCACGTTTTCTGTGTTTATCACAAATTACCATCTCGGCATTAAAGTAGTTAGCTACTTCACGAACGCGATTTGTACTTCCCACATCTGGTGCAGCAAATGCTAGGTTCTCTAAGTTTAGAGACTCGATATATGGAATAAATACAGCTGAACTGTCTAAATGATCCACTGGCACATCAAAGAATCCTTGTATTTGAGCAGCATGCAAGTCCATTGTAATAACCCTATGAGCCCCTGCAGCTTCTAATAATGTAGCAATTAATTTTGCCCCTATCGCTACACGTGGCTTATCCTTTCTGTCCTGTCTAGCAAAACCATAGTATGGTATTACTGCAATAATTTTATAAGCACTTGCTCTTTTAGCAGCGTCAATCATCATTAGCAACTCCATCAAATTGTCGGTAGGTGCAAATGTGCTTTGAACTAAAAAAACATAGTCGCCACGGATACTTTCTAAAAAGATAGGTTGAAATTCTCCGTCACTAAATTTTTGGATATTGATTTTGCCAATAGGTGCGCCAAATCTTTGGGCAATTTTCTCTGCTAGAGCGGTTGAACCAGTTCCAGCAAAAATTTTAACAGAAGGATTCATGTAAGTAGGGTATTGCGCCAAAGTTATCATTTACACAATCAAGAAAAAAATGATAATCCTTCTACTTTTCAACAACTCTTCAACTTATTCACAATTAAACCCATTTTGAAGGTATTTATACCCTGGTCTGGCATTCTGTATCCCTATATATTTAACAAAAATCATATGACCCCTAATAATAATATCAAATCCTGGGCAGCCGAGGACCAGCCCCTTTACAAAATGTCTTCAAAGGGGCCTAAATATTTAAGCGATGTTGAATTACTAGCTATTATTATACAGCATGGAACTGCGCAACTTAACGCCGTTGAATTAGCTAGAACTTTATTAAAAAGCTGTCAAAATAGTTTACAAAAATTTTCAAAATTATCGGTTGCGGAAATTATAGGATTGAAAATAAAAGGAATTGGAAAAGTTAAAGCCGTTCGCATTTTAGCTGCTATAGAATTAGGTTCTAGGAGAATGGAAAAAAATAATTTTAGAAAAAATATTGCACATAGCGCAGACGTAGTTGCGCATTTAAAAAACTTATTGCAATTCGAAAACAAAGAAATTTTTATGATTCTACTATTAAATCAAGCCAATAAAATCATTCACGAAGAAGTGTTAAGTGAAGGTGGCATTACAGGCACTATTGCCGATCCTAGACTCATATTTAAACTAGCTATAAGCCACAGTGCCACTGGCTTTATATTATGCCATAATCATCCTAGTGGCCAATTAAAACCAAGTAGAATGGACGACCAGCTTACCGAAAAAGTAAAAAAAGGTGCTGTCTATTTTGACATCAAACTATTAGACCATCTTATAGTAAGTACCGAAGGCTATTACAGTTATGCGGAACAAAGTGCGAATTGGTAATTAAGCCTGTGCTGTGGGACCTCCAAAATTCATTGGAATTTCAATAGCTTCTATTTCTCCAATTAAACCATTAGCTGCTTCATATCTTTCAATGTTTTCAACCATTGCTTTCATGAAACGCTTGGCATGCATGGGTGTTAATATAACTCTAGATTTTACCTTGCTCTTTGGGGTGCCGGGCATTACGTTTACAAAATCAACTACAAATTCAGCATTACTATGGGTAATGATAGCCAAATTAGCATAAGTTCCCTCTGCAATTTCTTCGCTGATTTCGATATTTAATGGTTGGTTTGGTTGTTGTTCCATATTCTTATTTGTGGCCACAAAGATACAAGGGATGGAATGTTAAAAAGAACTAAATTTGCAGCATGTTAATATTAGACGGCAAAATAGCTTCTGCAGCAGTAAAAGCAGACCTTTTACTACAAACTCAGGCCTTAAAAGCAGCAGGTAAGAGAACTCCACATTTAGCAGCCATTTTAGTTGGCAGCAATGGCGCAAGTGAAACTTATGTGGCGAGCAAAGTAAAAAATTGCGAAGAAACAGGCTTTGAATCTTCCTTATATCGATTTGATGTAAATGTAGACGAGTCTATATTATTACAACAAATTGAAGCACTTAATAAAGACCCTAAAGTAGACGGCATATTGGTTCAGTTGCCTTTACCTAAACATATTAGTGAATCTAAAGTTATTGAAGCAATACACCCTGCGAAAGACGTTGACGGTTTCCATCCTGTAAATGTGGGTCGTTTGGTGCAAGGATTAAATACTTTTATTCCTGCTACCCCTTATGGAATTATTTTAATGTTAGAATATTTTAATATTGAAACCAAAGGAAAAAACGCTGTAGTGATTGGACGTAGCAATATTGTTGGAAGACCAATGAGCATTTTGTTAAGTAGCAATATTCCACAAGGTAATTGTACCGTAACCATTTGTCATAGTCACACAAAAAATTTAAAAGAAATTTGTGCTGGGGCAGATATTATTGTTGCTGCCTTGGGTGTTCCTAATTTTTTAACAGGCGATATGATCAAGCCTGGCGCCGTTATTATTGACGTTGGTATTACAAGAGTGGAAGATGCTACTGCAAAAAAAGGTTTTAGAATTAAGGGAGACGTAAATTACGAGGAGGCAATTTTAAAAGCTTCTGCAGTAACCCCAGTTCCTGGTGGAGTTGGCTTAATGACTATTGCAGGCTTATTGAAAAACACCATGAAAGCTTATATAGGGCTTTAATTTATTTAAATTTTAATTTGGACTTATTTTGAGCGCAACGAATCAATATCCGGTAATGGAAATGTTTTACTCTTTACAGGGTGAAGGATATCATCAAGGCAAAGCGGCTTTTTTTATTCGCTTAGCTGGCTGTGAAGTTGGCTGTGTATGGTGTGACGTGAAAGACAGCTGGGACGCTTCAAAACATCCTGTATTAACAGTGGAGGAGATTGTTGCTGCCGCATTAGCGCATCCTGGAAGACTTGCTATTGTTACTGGAGGCGAGCCTTTATTGCATAATTTAGACGCAAT
The DNA here is from genome assembly GCA_947374225.1 of Chitinophagaceae bacterium. Taxonomy (GTDB): domain Bacteria; phylum Bacteroidota; class Bacteroidia; order Chitinophagales; family Chitinophagaceae; genus Sediminibacterium. The sequence goes on from CANCAY010000009.1 coordinate 7,200, forward strand.
TACCACTGCACTTAAAGCAGCTGATTTTCAAACTAATATTGAAACTTCTGGATCTAGTCCTATGTCTGGTGACTGGGATTGGGTTTGTTTATCTCCTAAGAAATTCAAAGCACCACTTGCCGAAAATTTACCTTTCGCTTCTGAATTAAAAGTGGTAGTATTTAATAAGCATGATATTGCATGGGCTGAAACTTATGCAGCGCAAGTAAACCCTGCATGTAAATTATATTTACAACCTGAATGGGACAAGGCCAGCGAAATGACGCCTTTATGCATTGACTATATTAAGGCAAATCCTAAATTTGAGTTAAGCGCTCAATTGCATAAGTATATTCAAGTTCCTTAGTTATATATTTATAGTAAGAATTTTGACCTATGCCAATTAGAAAACTACAAATTGTATTTTTCTGTTTTCTGTTACTAGGAATCAGCAAGTCTGCTATGGCACAGGACCCTATTGAATTATTTCAGCAAGCTTTTGACAATAAACAATACAATAAGGCTCAAAGCTATTTTGAAGAAGCCTGGAAATTAGACAGCAATGCTGCTAAACCTTTTCTTATAAAATACCTTACTGTATTTGCTATTAGGGGCGAGTATGAAAAAGCCTATACTATTTTACAGCCTTATATTATTGCAGACAATTTGCCCAGCTACTTAAAAGAAAAAGCAAATGCATTGTATACTATTTGCAGCTTTGCCAAAAGGTATAAGTTAGCAAACGAAATTAAAATCACCAATGTAGGAGACAGTATTAATACAAGTGCTGCTGAATACTTTCCTGCCATTGACTTTCAGGATAGCTCCTTTATTTTTATGCGCAGGTCCGACTGGAAACGTGAAGATTTTTATACTAGTACCTTAGGCCCCAATGGTTTTACTAAAGCCATCTTGATGCAAGACAGTTTAAATAGACCTAATAAAAAAGGAAGCGCTAGTTTGAGTAAGGATATGCAAACACTTTATTTTGCCGCAGATTATCCGGAGCAAGGTTTTGGGAGATATGATATTTACAGTGTCCGTAAAACCAATAAAGGATGGTCCGCTCCCAAAAATTTAGGACGCAATATTAATACCGATTTTTGGGATAGTGCACCTAGCATTGCACCCGACGGTAAAGCATTATATTTTTGTAGCAACCGACCTGGGGGTTATGGCGGCATTGATATTTATGTAAGCTATAAAAACGAAAGAGGTGGCTGGCAGGAAGCAGAAAATATGGGCCCTCAAATTAATACAGCAGGCGACGAGCAAACTCCTTTTATGCACGCCGACAATAAATCCTTATATTTTTCTTCCACTGGCTGGCCTGGTTTTGGCGGAGCAGATTTATTTGTTAGTAGAAAAATCAATGATAGTACTTGGTCCACTCCTATTAACTTAGGCTACCCTATTAATACTTACGACAATGAGGGCAGCATTAGCGTTGCGCATAATGGTAATGATGCTTATATGGCAAGTGACAGAGCTGATAGCAGAGGTGGCTTGGATATTTATAAAGTGGAATTAGCCATTGAAACTAGAGCCAATCAAAAAGATACTGTCGCAATTGCTCCTATACAAATTGCACCAACTGAAATGGTCATAGTGCCTAATAAAGTGCAAGTATTTAAACATGTTTTATTTATTGTAAATACGGCTACATTTATAGACTCAGCTATTCCAGAATTAGTTTCACTAGCACAATATTTAAAGGATAATAATAAAGCATTTGTAACCATTGAAGGTCATACCGACAATTCAGGAAAACTGGATCAAAATTTAATACTCTCAAAAGCTAGGGCCGCTGCTATTCAGCAATACTTAATTAATAATGGCATTGCAACTAATCGTATTACTGCAATTGGCTATGGCGCTTCAATCCCTATCGCTACTAATAAAACTGCAGCTGGCAGAGCAGCCAATAGACGCACTAGTTTTAAAATCACATTTTAGTATTTTATAAAATTCATTTCAGCGTATAAATACGCAGTTTGTAATTAATTAATAAAAGTAGCTTGTCGCCATGACAGATCAACTACTTTACGAAATTGCATTCGCCAATTTATTAGGTATCAACGACAAGCAACGCAAGGAATTATTATTGCTATTTGATAATGCAAAAAACATTTATGCGGCTTGCGAAAAAGGGGATTTGGTTTTAAAAGACCAGTGGCAATTAAGTCTGGCAGAAAAGGAAATTGAGTTTATAAATAAGCATCAGATAAATGCCATTTCTATTTCGAATAAACAATATCCCAATAGATTATTACACTGCGAGGACGGCCCTACAATGCTTTACCAGAAAGGATCTCTGGGATTTAATTTGCCAAGACTAATTAGTATTGTAGGGACTAGGAAGAATACCATTCAAGTACAAAAAATAATTCAAGAATTATTGGAAGGCATTAAACATTTAAACCTTGGAATCATTAGCGGCCTAGCTTCAGGAACTGACGGTATAGCACACGCTACTGCTGTTAAAATGGGTATCCCTACTTGGGGAATATTAGCGCATGGGCTAGATTCCATTTACCCCAATCAACATCGCAAGCTCGCAATTGCTATGATGCAAAATGGAGGATTAATTACAGAATTCACCAAAGGCACACCAACCTTACCCTTCCATTTTCCAAAAAGAAATAGAATAGTAGCAGGCATGAGTGACGTAACTATTGTGATTGAATCGGAGACTAAAGGTGGTAGTATGATTACTGCAAATTTAGCTAGGGACTACGACCGGGACTTATTTGCCGTACCTGGTAGAATTCATGACAATAAAAGTAAGGGCTGTCTTAAATTAATAAGTGACCATAAAGCACAAGTGTATATAAACCCCGCCCATTTGTTAGAGCAACTCAATTGGGAGCCAGCCCCTAAACCCGAAACACTGCCATTAGTTGTTCAGAACGAAGCACCATTGTCCCCTATTTTAAAGGAGTTGTTATTATATATTAAATCACAAGGCCCCGTTCATAGGGACCAGCTTTCTGTCCAATTCAACATGAATAGCGGAGAGTTGTCCAGTAGTCTCCTTCATTTAGAAATGCGCGGGATGATTTATATGCAGGCTGGCAATCGATTTGCTAGGCGCTAAAAAAGGATTTTGTCTATTTTATCTAAAAGCCTACCTTTGCCTATGGCAACAAGAAATTCTACAAACAACTCCCGCATTTTTGGTCAAGGCTTAACATTCGACGACGTATTGTTGATGCCCGCTTATTCTGAAATACTTCCTTCCGAAGTTAAAATTCATGCACAGCTTACCAAAAACATCCAATTACATGTTCCTATTTTGTCTTCTGCAATGGACACCGTTACAGAAGCTAGCTTGGCAATTGCCTTAGCGCGCGAAGGCGGCATTGGTATTTTGCATAAGAACATGAGTATTGAACGTCAAGCAGAGCAAGTAAGAAAGGTTAAGCGAAGTGAGAGCGGTATGATTGTTGACCCTATTACATTAGAAGTGAATGCTACTATTGGTGACGCATTAAACTTGATGAAGGAAAATAAAATTGGAGGTATTCCAATTGTAGACAAAGGAAATAAATTGGTTGGTATATTAACCAATCGTGACTTACGTTTCGAGACAGATAGAAAACGTAAAGTAAGCGAAGTAATGACAAAGGAAAATTTAATCATTGCACCAGAAGGAACCGATTTAAGAAAAGCAGAAAAAATTCTTCGTCAATATAAGATTGAAAAATTACCAGTAGTAAGTAAACAAGGTGTTTTAATTGGATTAATTACTTACCGTGATATTTTGCAACTAAGTGCATTCCCAAATGCAGTGAAAGATAAAATTGGTCGTTTATTAGTTGGCGCAGCTTTAGGAATTACAAAAGATTTATTAGACCGTGCTGCAGCATTGCAAGCGGTGGGTGTTGACATTGTTTCTTTAGACAGTGCGCATGGACATAGCAAAGGCGTAATTGAAGCCTTGAAATTATTAAAGAAAACTTATAAAAATTTACCTGTGATTGCTGGCAATATTGCTACTGCACAAGGCGCTTTGGCATTAGCTAATGCAGGTGCTGACGCTGTAAAAGTAGGCATTGGTCCAGGCTCTATTTGTACCACTCGTATTGTGGCAGGTGCAGGTGTGCCTCAATTAACTGCTATCATGGAAGCCGCAAAAGCATTGAAAGGAAAAAATATTCCAATTATTGCTGACGGCGGAATTCGTTATACAGGAGATATGGTAAAAGCATTAGCTGCTGGTGCCAACTGTGTTATGATGGGTAGCATTTTTGCAGGAACAGAAGAAAGCCCTGGTGAAACTATTATATACGAAGGACGTAAGTTTAAAGGATACCGTGGAATGGGAAGTATTGGAGCTATGGGTCAAGGAAGTGGCGACCGTTATTTCCAAGAAGGCACTGACTCTAAAAAGTTTGTACCAGAAGGAATTGAAGGACGTGTAGCTTACAAAGGAAACCTAAGCGAAATTATTTATCAATTCGTGGGTGGATTAAAAGCAGGTATGGGTTATTGCGGTGCTAAAACTGTGAAAGACTTACAAAATGCCACTTTTGTTCAAATCACCAATGCTGGTATGAAAGAAAGCCATGCTCATGATATTGATATTACTAAAGAAGCACCTAATTATAGCAGAAAATAAACTCCAATGAAGAAAAATATTTTTCTCATTGTACTCTTTGCCTTTGTTGGACTAGTTACGCCAACTGTCATTGCTGCACAAAATGAAATAGCTAGCCTAAATCCAATTGATACAAGTAATTCAAAATTGCGTTTTAGTTTAATTACTTGTGATGCAGGTGACGACTTATATTCCATTTGGGGACATACTGCTATTAGAGTAGTGGACAGTATTAACAATACGGACATTGTTTATAATTATGGCAGCTTTGATTTTAATACACCCAATTTTATTGCCAAATTTGTAAAAGGGAATCTTCGATACTTTATAAGTTCCAATAGCTACTCGGAGTTTTTATACGAGTACCAATATTTTCAACGAAATGTGCACGAGCAAGTGCTAAAAATTTCAACTATTGAAAAAATAAAATGGCAGCAGGAACTACAAACTAATATGATGCCTGGGAATCGTTTTTATTTGTACAACTTTATTTACGACAACTGTACTACACGAATAAAAGACGGCTTATTTAAGCACGCTGCTATTAATGAATATAGTATTGGTGTTAATTCATTTAGAGAAGAAGTGGTAAGTGCGCCTTATAAAGGAGGGCTAGGATGGGTAGGACTAGGTATTGACCTTTTATTAGGTGCAGTATCTGACCAACACCCAACACTTTTTCAGGAGGCATTTTTGCCCGTATTGTTGTACAATAAAATAGCTTTAAACCACCGTATAGTTTCAGCCACTCAAGAGATTAAATACAATACCAAAAAAGTAGAAACTGGCATTGCTCCAATCACTATTTTAATACTGTTTTTAGCATTATATATTTTTGCAGCTTATTGGAATGCCTTATTCACACAACGTTTAGCAAGATGTATTGACATTAGCTTATTGGTTTTATTAGGTATTGGTGGCGCATTGGTATTTTACATGAGTAAAATTTCCATCCACTCAGCATGTCATGATAATTATAATTTAATTTGGTTACACCCTATTTACCTTATCGCTATTCCATTATATTTTATTTCAAAAAAATGGACAGGTTATTTAGGCTGGGTGTTTTTTATCATAACCATTTTGTTCATGTTTGCAAACTATTGGATTCCGCAACATTTTTCAAAATCAGTAATGGTAGTAATGGCAATTGCATTGTTTTTACAAACCAGACTTATTAAAAGAGGACTAGATGCCAAATACCAAAAATAATAATATCGTTCACTATTACGATTATGGCATAGACCAATTGGCTTATTTTGATGCCGGAGCAGGTCCCGTTACTATTTTATTAATTCATGGATTTGGCGAAGATCACTGTGTCTGGAAAAAGCAAATTGATTTTTTATCCAAACACTATAGGATCATCGCCCCTAACTTACCTGGGGTACATTGCAAGCCTTTAGCAATACATCATTCCGAGTCACCTAGTATTAATAAATACGTTGAAGTAATGCATGAACTCATGCACCATTTGCATATTGAAAAATATTATATAATGGGGCATAGTATGGGTGGTTATATTGGATTGGCATTTGCCGACTATTATGTAAACCATGTAATAGGATTGGGATTAATACATTCTACTACTTACGCTGACACAGAAGTCAAAAAAACAAGCCGACTGAAAGTGGCTGAATTCATAGAAGAAAATGGCACGCTTAAATATTTAGAAACAGCTACCCAGAACTTGTTTGGACCTACATTTAAACAAGCGCATCCAGATCAAATACAAGACTTAATAGACAATGCGAGTGAAATAAGTAAGGAAGCCATGATTCAGTATGTAATGGCTATGCGCAATAGAAAAGCATTTACCCATTTACTTACACAGGGGCGTATTCCAGTTTGGATGATTGCGGGCAAGCAAGACATTGCTGTTCCTTTTGAAGATTCTGAAGCTCAACTGAACCTTTTACCCACTAATAATGTTTTAGTACTAGAAGATGTTGGTCATATGGGCATGTTAGAAGCTAGCGACGCAGTAAACAATGCAATTCTAAAGTTTATTGAATCTGCTGAAAACAAATAGGACCCTACTTTTAATAAACGAACACAATATTTATAAATTACTACCATGTCAAAAATCATTTTAATTACAGGAGCAAGTTCAGGTTTTGGAAAAGCAATTGCAGAAAAGTTTGCTGCTGGCGGATGGAATATTATTTTAACAGCAAGAAGAAAGGATAAATTAGAAGCCGTAGCTAAAGACATAGAAAATAAATTTGGGGTTAAGACCCTGTCCCTTGTATTTGATATTCAAGATAAAAAAGCAGTGTTTGAAAATATAGGGAATTTACCTGCTGCATGGCAGGCTGTTGACTTATTAGTAAACAATGCTGGCTTAGCATTAGGGCGTGACTCTTTTCAAGACGCTAATTTAGAAGACTGGGAAACTATGATTGACACCAATGTGAAAGGTTTATTATATGCTTCAAAAGCAGTGCTACCATACTTGATTAAACAAGAAGGTCATATTATTAATATAGGTAGTACCGCTGCAAAAGAAGTTTACAAGGACGGTAATATTTACTGTGCTACTAAACATGCAGTGGACGCTATTAGTAAGGCGCAAAGAATTGACTTATTGCCGCATCATATTAAAGTAACTGCTATTCATCCTGGTGCAGTAGAAACTGATTTTTCGTTGATTCGATTTAAAGGTGATGCTAGTAAAGCAGCAGCAGTATATGCAGGTTATGAACCATTAAAGGCAGAAGATATTGCAGATACCGCTTGGTATGTAGCTAATTTGCCAAAACATGTTTGCATCAATGATGTGGTAATGACATGTGTAGCACAAGGCAATTCAACACTAATACATAAGGACTAATTAATTATTACTAACCGAAATCAATTTCGGTATTGTCTCCAATATTTAAAGTTCTACTCAATCCTTTAACGGCGGCGTCGCTTCCGATTAATGAATTGTCTATTACCACTTCATCTAGTGTAGTGAAAGATCCAATAATACTTTCTCTAACAATGGAACTCTTAATAGTAGTATTGTTGCCTACAGTAACATGTGGGCCAATGATTGAGTTTTCAATAATACAACCATCTGCAATACTTACTGGAGGAATAATAATACTATTTACATATAATTCAGGATTCACGGTAACTCCTCCTGTCTTCTTTAATAAGACCGCATTGGTTTCTAGCAATGTCTCTTTCTTCCCACAGTCATACCAGTTCTTTACCTTAAAGGATTTAAACTGAACGCCTTTCTTAATCATACAATCCAATGCATCCGTTAAATTGTATTCGCCATGTGTTTTAATGTTTTCAATAAATAATTGCTGAAAGCATTCAAACAAAATTGCCGACTCTTTAATCTTATATAAACCCACTAGGGCATTATTACTTTTTGGTATCGACGGTTTTTCTACCGCGTGTTCAATAAATCCTTCCTCATTAATTTCTGCTACTCCAAATAGTCTTGGATCGTCCACTTTTTTAACACCTAACATGCTAAAAGGACTTTCCATTACTTCTCTTATATCAAACTCGCAAATAGTATCTCCTAATGAAATAAAAACCTCGTCATCCCCTACAATCGACTTGGCCAATTCAATCGCATGTGCCGTTCCTTGTCGGTCATTCTGATACACAAAATGGGTCTTTAAATTAGGATAGGTTTGCTCTACATAATTTTGAATCTTATCTCCTAAATAACCCACCACGAAAATAAATTCATCAATACCCACTTCCCTAAGCTGATCTACAATAAAGCTTAAAATGGTCTTTCCCGCAATTGGGATCAACGCTTTTGGTTGTGTATAGGTATGAGGACGTAATTTCGCACCTGCGCCTGCTACCGGAATAATTGCCTTCATGTATTTGTTTTGGGGACGGTAAAAATAACAAATTAGCGTTAGTAAAGGCATTTTTTAGCCATTTTGTGGATATTAGCTGCGCAAATGTTGAAACATAGGTTGGATAGGGCTAAAGAATCAATTATTTTTGCCAAAATATCCAATCATGCAAAGAGATACCCTAGTTTTTGACATCATTAACCAAGAATTACAGCGACAACGTCGTGGCATTGAATTAATCGCTTCAGAAAACTTCACAAGCTTACAAGTAATGCAAGCAATGGGCGGTGTAATGACCAATAAATATGCAGAGGGCTACCCTGGCCGTCGTTATTATGGTGGTTGCGAGATTGTAGATAAAACAGAAACTTTAGCAATTGATAGATTAAAAGAAGTATTCGGATTAGAATATGCAAACGTACAACCACATAGTGGCGCGCAAGCAAACGCAGCAGTGATGTTAGCTATTTTACAACCAGGTGATGCTATCTTAGGTTTGGACTTAAGTATGGGTGGTCACTTAACACATGGTTCTGCTGTTAACTTTTCTGGTAAAACTTATTCTCCACATTTTTACGGAGTTATTAAAGAAACAGGATTGATTGACTATGATATGCTAGAAAGTCAAGCAAGAACGCATAAGCCTAAATTAATTATTTGTGGCGCAAGTGCTTATAGCCGTGATATTGATTATGCACGTATTCGTAAAGTGGCAGACGAAGTGGGCGCATTTGTTTTAGCAGACATTGCACACCCAGCAGGTTTAATAGCAAAAGGATTATTAAGTTCTCCATTTAATCATTGTCATTTTGTTACATCTACTACCCATAAAACATTACGTGGACCTCGTGGTGGTGTAATTATGATGGCAAAAGATGGCGAGAATACTTTAGGACTAAAAGACATAAAAGGTAATTTAAGATTGTGGTCCAATGTGATTGATATGGCGGTTTTCCCTGGAACACAAGGTGGCCCATTAGAGCACGTTATTGCTGCAAAAGCAATTGCGTTTGGTGAAATCTTAACGGACGAATACACCGTGTATGCGAAACAAGTACAAACTAATGCACAAGCTATGGCTGCAGCATTTGTGGCTAAAGGATATGAAATTATTAGCGGCGGTACAGACAATCATTTAATGTTAATTGACTTACGTAATAAAAATATTAGTGGTAAAAAAGCGGAGCAAGTTTTAGGCATGGCCGATATTACTGCCAATAAAAACATGGTTCCTTACGACGACAAGTCTGCTTTTGTAACTTCAGGTATTCGTTTTGGTGTAGCTGCAATTACCACAAGAGGTATGAACGAGAGTCATATGCCATTTGTAGTAAATGCTATAGACAATGTTCTTATGAATGCGGACGATGAAGCATTATTAGCTAAGACTCGTAAAGAAGTAAACCAGTTTATGGAACAATTTGTATTGTACCCTGAACTAGGCTAAAGAATTCCAGAAATTGTCTAACTTTAGTATATGATACAAAGAATACAATCCATCTGGTTATTATTGGCGAGCGCAGCAGCCTTTTCGGCGCTGCGCTTTCCTTTTTATTATACTCCTGTTCCTGCTGCATTTGAAGTAAGTGGTAGTCAACAGTATAGCACCCTACTTACACTAGCATTTAGTGGTTGCCTTTCCTTTATTACTATATTCTTATATGGCAATAGAATGTTGCAATTAAAAGTGGTGATTCTTAATTTATTATTATCGGGTTTAATTGGATTCTTTATTTACAAAGTAGTGCTTGAACACCCTGGTGGCGGATTCACTTTACCTTCTGCAGCATTATTTATAATGCCACTATTGCAAATATTTACAATAGTTCGAATTTATAAAGACGATCGCATGGTGAAAGATGCAGACCGATTAAGATAGTTTCTTACCCAATTCTTATTTATAGACTCGCTATCCAAACAATAATTTTTCCCATCTTACCCCAATTAGTAAGTCCTTTATTTAAGTCCTTATTGATTTGTGTACGTTGAACCGGTTTGCCTTTAGACAAAATTTCCGCACTTGCTATTACTGGTGATTGTAGTTCTAATTTTGTTGCAAACCAAGTGGTAGCAAGTCTTGGCACGGCAAGACCCATTATCATCCCTGGCAATCCATTGAAATTTTCCGGTCCAGCTTTAACAGGTATTTGGTCGGTATAAAATGCGACTACCACTACCGAATCACATATTTTAGTAGTTGCTTTTTTGCATTCAAAGCCTGCAATATCTCTAACTTCTCCAGTAATTTTCCATTCGTATTTTACTAAACTGTCTTTTACTAAATACTCGTTTTCAAATACCGTTCTTTTCATCACTACCAAGTCCTCATTTAATTGTTGAGAGACATAATCAATTTCGGCAGGCTTTAGGTTTTGCACTATATACTTATTCTCTGAATTTTCTTTTTCAATTTTATACAAGGATCTATTCTCATTAAATTCTAGCACAAAATTGTCTACCACCAACTTAGGAAAGAACTTCTTTATGTCTTCAAACCAAGGCTCTGATTCGCCATTGGTAGACATAGACTCGATTATGGTGTATTGCCCAACGGTTCGTGCGTAGGTAATTTTACCACTATTGATAAATTTAGTTTGCGAAAAACTCGTCAAACTAATCAAGGTAAATAATGCTATAGATAAATATTTCATAATAAATTTTTATTAATTGTTGCTAAATACTAGTTGTCCAGTCATATCCTAGAAGCCCATATTCGCTGGCTTTCCGTTCTTTGTGAAATTGTAAATCACACTAAACATAAAATAACGCTTCACCCCATTATTGGTATTTTCTGAAATGAAATTACTAGAGATATTACGTTGCACATAACTGTTCTGGTTAAACGCATCAAATACATATAGCTTCAACTCCCAAGCGTCTGTCTTTGTAAACACTTTTCGAATAGAAGGACTTACAATATATACATCTCTTTGGTTCGCGAATACCTTCGTTTTTTGGTAGATATTGGCGTCTATATTAAGTTCTATATACGTCTTGATTTTTTTGAATTTAAATTCAGGTCTTCCATTGAATGAATATACCCAGTAGTTAGTTGTTACCCCTGGTCTTATACTTGAAACAGTGCTATTACTATTAGCCGAGAAGTTTAACCAGAAATTATACCAACCGTCACTCCAATGGCTCAAATTGATGCCATAACTAATACTGCTATTGTCATTCACGTTTCTTATCCCATTCACATAGTTAATATACCTGCTCACTGAATTTCTAACATTCAGACCTCCGTTAATTCCTTTGAAAATGTCCATCCCGAACCAACCACCAAATCCATAATTAAAACCTCCTTGCACATTTACAAACTGGTTAACTCTTCGTCCAAAGGCGTCCACTGTGCTGCTATTACTAATTCCATTGTCCGTATTAGCAAAGTCTGCATCAATGGAGATATACCTGCTTTTTAATACCTTAAAATCGCTTGCACTCATATTCAATTTATTGGTAAAACCTTGCTTTAAATTCGCATTACCAATAGAGATGTTTAAAGGATCACTATTATCTATTACAGGCTGAATTTGTTGTAATGTAGGGTTGATGGTATTCCCAACATAGCTAAATCTTAATCTTCTTTGTTGTTTAGGATTATAATTCCAAGAAAATGCAGGGATGAAATTATTATACGAAATAGCACGTTGACTATTTTGTCGCAGGTCTTCTAATTTATAATTCGCAGTACCAAAACCAGACCCAATAGAAATATTATATTTTTTCTCCACAAAACGGTAATTCACCGACCCTGAATTATTAATCGTATTGAATATAAAATGATTGCTTAAAGAGTCCACCCTAGCATTGTATTGTCCATTATTCTTATTATAAGAATCACGCTCAGATTCATTTTTAGCTACATTCAAACCATACTTGAAAATCATAAATGACTTTTTACCCCATGGCTCCGTATAAGTAAGACTTGAGTTTACTGAAGATGTGTTTAAAGTATTCTTCTTTAATTGGTCTACTAAATCGTTTCTTAAAATATTCCCTGCAAAATCATAATAGTTATTGTCTGCATTTAAAGACCCATCTTGTTTTTTATCATTGAAGTTTAGGTCCGATGTTACAGAAATAGTTCTTCCTTTTTTTGCAAATTTCTTTCTAAAGCTCAAATTAGACGTCAAGGTTTTGTCGTCCTCATTTAAAGCAGTTACTCTTTTAGTTTGATTAATTATATGACCGCTCTCCCCAAATGTCTGACCAAAATTTTCACTATTGGCATCCTTCAATACATTGGCACCTTTAATAATTATTTTAAATACGCCTGTAGTGTCCGTTCCCCATTCATTAATAGTATTGAACTTGTATTTCTTCTTGTCAATTTTTTGCTTGCTGGTTGTATAATTGGTAAAAGAAGAATCCTGTAAAATGGTTTTAGCATAACTGGAGCCATTTGAATTGCTTAATAAATGTTGGTACTGCACATTATTATTAGTGGAGGCATTGTCTTTTTTATTCCCAATTACGGCACCTGCACTTTGCTGATTGGGTAATCCAATCGTTTCATTATAGTCTTCTCCATCACCACTTGAGTAGTACATTGAAATACCGCCATCGTCCGTCATTTCTGTTATAGTGTTTCCTCCGTCAGAATAGTTTCTTGTCTCGTCCCAGTTTAAGCCTTCGAATGTGGTATTATTGGCGGTAAAATATCCAGCTAATTTTTTCTTCCCTTTAAAAGCATTTGCCATTAATTTTTGATTGCCATATTGTCCAAAATTGGTTCCAATTTCAGCTTTACCAAAATAGCCATTCTTTTTATCCTCTTTAAGTTGCAGGTTAATGGTTTTAGATTTGATCCCATCATCAATGCCCGTAAATGTAGCCTGATCAGACTTTTTATCATACACTTGCACTTTGTCAATAGCGTCTGCTCTTAAATTTTTGGTAACTACCGCAGGGTCGTCACTAAAAAATTCTTCGCCGTCTACAAATACTTTATTCACTTTTTCTCCCTGCGCCGTAATTTCTCCTTTGGAGTTTACTTGTATGCCAGGCATTTTTTTTAATAACTCTTGAACGTCTGCGTTGGGTGTTACATAAAAACTATCTGCTTTAAATTCGGTGGTATCTCCCTTAATACGAATAGCTGAAACAGTACTCTTAATAATTACTTCTTTAAGTAGATGGGCCTTAGTGTTTAAAAATATTTTATGTAAGTCCAATTCCTTATTTTGCTCTATCTGGATTCTATCAATATAGTCTGCGTATTGAGGATAAGAAATCATGATAATCGCTTGCCCTTCTTTCTTAGCATTAATCTGAAAGCGACCTTCCTTGTCTGCTCTAGCTGTATTTAATAAAACAGAATCTTTGACTCTTAATAAGTTAATAGTCGCATTGGCTAATATTACCCTGTCTGAAGTATCCACTAACTGACCTTTAACTAAAGTAGCATTTTGAGCATCTGCTTTTTGAAAAAAACAAGCAAGGCTTAATAATAAGACCGCTTTAATACAATAGTGCTGGAATGAACGCATTGGGAAAATTTATTATTAAAGTGGAAAATAGCTTTAATAATACTTACCATCAAGCAAATTATGTTAAAATTGGATTTTTCCTATTTAAGTGGTAAAATAATTTCCATTAAGCAGCGGCAATCTCTTTTTCTATAGCTACTTGCACTAATTGATTTAAGCTAATACCTTTCATTGTCGCCAGCATAGCTGCCCGTTGATGTGTATCAGGTTTGACACGTACATTAAAAGAACCTTTGAAACTTTTTAATAAAGGTTTTTTGAAGTGCTTGCAAGTTTCAATATATTCATCTACTACAATTTTAAACTGTTTGATTAAATCACTCACTTCTGTTGACTCGTAAGTAATCAAATCATAAATACCTTCGATTTTGCCAAACAATACTTCGTCTTCGTCGCTATAACTAACAGAGCCTATAAACCCTTTATAATTAAGTGTGTTTTTCATAATTGTATATTTTTTAATTGTTCGATTATAAATTTTACCAAATAAAGTTTTAATATATTACCTGGATGTGGTTTATGAATTTTGAATTCGAGATTAAATTCTTTATTAAAAAACTGTACTCTGGACCCTGAAGTTTTACCTAAATGATGTTCTTCAAATCCAAGTCCAGCTAATAATGTTTTTAGTTCTTGATATGTAAAATCCTTTGGGACATTCAAGAACCTTTCTAGCAATTTTTCTTTCTTTGTCATATAAAATTATGCAACTATTTTTCAGTTACATAAAATTAAAGCATAATTATTTACAAAAACAAATAATCGATTTGTAAATAATTGATTTATAATAAGTTGCATAGAATTTAGCCTAAGTACCTGCCTGTTTGAGATGCCTTGCATTTTGCTAGTCCTTTAGGAACTCCTGCATAAACTACGGTTCCACCGGCGTCTCCTGCTTCAGGGCCCATATCTATTACCCAGTCTGCGGCCTTGATGACATCGGTATTATGTTCCACTACTATTAAGGAATGGCCTTGATCAATTAATGCATTGAAGGCTTTTAATAATTTATGTATATCGTGAAAATGCAAACCTGTAGTAGGCTCGTCAAATATGAATAACATTTTACTGGACGCTTTTCCTTTTCCTAGGAAGCTGGCTAGCTTTACCCTTTGTGCTTCTCCTCCACTTAAGGTATTACTACTTTGTCCTAATTTAACATAGCCCAATCCTACTTCTTGCAATGGGCTTATAGCAGTAACAATGTTTTTTTCTTCTATAAAAAATTCAATGGCTTCGTCCACACTCATTTCTAAAACATCATGAATGCTCTTGCCTTTATAATGAACTTCTAATACTGTTTCTTTAAATCGCTTACCTCCACAATCCTCACAGGTTAAATGCACGTCTGCTAAAAATTGCATCTCTACTAATTGTTCTCCTTCCCCTTTGCAAGTATCGCATCTTCCGCCGTCTACATTGAATGAAAAATGTTTAGGTAAGAAGCCTCTAATTTTTGATAATGCTTGTTTGGAATAAATATCTCTTATGGCATCATATGCTTTGATATAAGTAACTGGATTGCTTCTGGAAGATTTTCCAATGGGGTTTTGGTCCACCATTTCTATTTCGTCTACTAAATGCAAGTCGCCTTTTAATGCAGCATAGCCACCTTGTATTTCAACAGGTAATTGTTTCGCTTTTAATAAGGCATTGTATAGCACTTGTTTTACTAATGTTGTCTTTCCACTTCCACTCACACCACTTACCACGCATAAACTATGCAATGGAAAGTCTACATCTATATTTTTTAAATTGTGTAAGTAAGCACCTTCCAATTTTAATGCATGCTTTGATACTCTCGTTTTTTCTGGAATTGGTATGGACAAAGTTCCCTTTAAATATTTACCCGTTAAACTATCTTTGTCCTTTATCAATGCTGCTGCGTTTCCTACTGCAACAACTTCTCCACCCAAATGTGCAGCCAATGGTCCCATGTCAATAATATGATCTGCTTCACGCATAATTTGCTCATCATGCTCCACCACCACCACGGTATTACCTAAGTCTCTTAGGTTTTTTAAAACCTTAATAAGCCTTTCTGTATCTCTGGAATGTAAGCCAATGGAAGGCTCGTCTAAAATGTATAATGAATTGGTTAAGTTGCTTCCTAAGCATCTTGTTAATTGTATACGTTGACTCTCTCCTCCACTCAAACTATTTGCTAGTCTACTTAATGTCAAATAACCCAATCCTACATCCATTAATGTTTGTATGCGTTGTTCTATTTCAAGCAAAATTCTTTTAGCCACCTCTTTATCATGTGCATTCAACTTTAATTGCTTAAACCAGCTTTGTAAATCGCGCACTGGCATGGCACATAATTCTCCAATATGTCTGTCTCCGATTTTCACATACAGGGCTTCCTTGCGCACTCTATACCCCATACAGTCTGGGCAATTCGTTCTGCCACGATACCTACTTAATAAAACTCTAAATTGTACTTTATATAAATGGGCTTCTACGTCTTTGAAAAATGCGTCTATACCTAATGCCTTACCCGTTCCTTTCCATAATTGCACCAACTGTGCTTTTGTTAATTTGTTGATAGGCTGATGTATTGGAAATCCTTCCTTGCCCGCTTCTTTCACAAACTGATCCTTCCACCAACTTAATTTTTCTCCTTTCCAAGGCGCTACTCCTCCATCATATATTGACAAATTGGGATTCGGGATTACTAAGTTTTCGTCTATCCCTAATACCTGACTATACCCTTCGCAGGTTGGACATGCACCATAGGGATTATTAAAAGAAAATAAATTAGGGCTTGGCTCGTCGAATTCCATTCCATCCAAGCTGAACTTATTATTAAAATCTTGTAAAGTAGTTTCATTTTTCTCAACCCATAAGACACCTTCCCCTTCATAAAATGCCGTTCCAATTGAATCGCTTAATCTATGTATATCGTCTTCCTCAAAATCCTTGACAACAATACGGTCAATTAAAACATACACATCACTAGCTTTAAATTTCTTAGTCAACTCTGGCTTCGTCATTGCTAGAGCGTCTTCAATTCTTACGACTTCTGACCCTTGTTTTGCCGTTCTCAAATACACTCTAGAAAAACCCTTTTGTAATAATATATTTAACTCTTCGGCAATATCTCTTTTAGATTGTTGCTTAAAGGGCACTAAGATCACCATTTTGTCCCCCGCCTTCCCTTTTTGAATATACGCAAGCACGTCTTGTACATCATGCTTTTTAACTTCCTGTCCGCTAATGGGTGAATATGTTTTGCCAACTCTCGCATAAAACACCCTTAAATAATCATATATCTCTGTCATACTCCCCACCGTACTTCGAGGAGTTCTTGTTACAACTTTTTGCTCTATAGCTATTGCTGGACATAATCCTTTGATATAGTCCACGTCCGGCTTGCCCATACGAGACATGAATTGCCTAGCATAAGAAGAAAGACTCTCTGCATATCGTCGCTGACCTTCGGCAAATAGCGTATCAATGGTCAAGGACGACTTGCCGCTACCAGAAACACCTGTTACCACAATTAATTTATTACGAGGAAATGATACAGTTACATTTTTTAAATTATGCACCCTTGCGCCCACTACCTGAATATCATTCTTATCCATATAGTAAAAGTAACAAAATCCAAGCCATTTGGTTGTGTGGATAGCTCTAAAAAAAAATTCTTGTTTTCCACAAGTGAGAAATGGAGCAATATAGCGAGTAATTTTCCAATACTAATCCAAACAAGTATACCCGTACTTACCCATCGACACCTATAAAAAACAAAAAATGAACAAAGTTCTCGAGCTTACTGACAATGAATTAATCCAAGAATTTCAGGCTGGTAATTCCCGTGCATTTGACGCTTTACTTGACCGTCACCAATTAAGAATTTACAATACCATTTTATTTATGGTAAAAGATACCTATTTAGCAGAGGACTTGATTCAAGAAATTTTTATTAAAATAATTGACAATTTAAAGCAAAAAAAATATAACGAAGAAGGTAAGTTTTTACCATGGGCGCTTCGTATTTCTCATAATTTCTGTGTGGACCATTTTAGAAAAGTTAAACGCACTCCTACAATTAAGACTAGCGATGACCAGGACTTATTTGAAATTATAAAACACTCTGACCATCCAGCCGACTATAAGATGACGCGCGCGCAAACGCATAGAAATATTCAACAACTAGTTGACTTATTGCCAGAAGAGCAAAGAGAGATTATTGTTTTAAGACACTATGCTGATTTAAGCTTTAAAGAAATTGCAGTCATGACCAATTGCTCTATCAATACAGCTTTGGGAAGAATGCGCTATGGCTTAATCAACTTAAGAAAGATGATGAATGAAAGAGGAATGACCATGTAAATTATTATTTTTTGTAATGACCAACCCCACATTTTAGCCAGTTCAAATACTCCTGAATATCGGGAGTATAACCCACTGGGTTAGAAAGTAATTCCTGATTTGGACTTAATACCACATACAAGGGTTGTGTTACTTGCTTGAAATTTTCAGACTGGAATGTAGCCCACAAATCCCCTACACTTGTAATTTCCTTGGCTTGTCCTGTAGCATTGGTATAAGTAAATCTTTCTGCTACAGGCAACATTGCTTTATCATCTACATACAATGATACTAGTATAAAATTATCTTTAATATAAGCAGCTACTGCAGGATCGCTCCATACATTTTCTTCCATCTTACGGCAATTCACACAAGCCCATCCAGTAAAATCTATTAAAATTGGCTTCTGCTGCAATTTGGACATTGCTAATGCTTTTGCATAATCATTCACCACATTGGCTTGTAATCCATGACTTGCAGTATCCTTAGCGAACAAACTATAATGAGTAGGAGGAGGAAATCCACTTAATAGTTTTAAGTTCCCCGCGTTTTTTGGATTAATACCCGTTCCAACATAAATGGCAAATGCCAAACTTAAGATTCCTAATATTTTTCTTGTAGCAGGTATTTTTGTGCCTTTGACGTCATGTGGTAATTGAAGGAAGCCCCATAAGTACAAGGTTAATCCTACACTTATCACACACCAGATAGCCAAGAATACTTCTCTTTTTAATAATCCCCAATGTTGCACTAAGTCCGCGTTAGATAAGAATTTAAAAGCCAAAGCCAATTCTAAGAAGGCTAATATTTTCTTAACCGTATCTAACCATCCGCCCGACTTTGGTAAACTTTGTAACCACTGTGGGAAAATAGCGAAGAGCGTAAAAGGCAAAGCTAATGCAACGCCAAATCCAGCCATACCCTGCGTTAAAGCCCAAGCGCCCCCTTGTAATGAACCTACTAGTAAAGTTCCTAAAATAGGTCCAGTGCATGAAAAAGAAACAATGGCTAATGTAATAGCCATAAAAAATATTCCTCCAAAACTACCAAGCCCACTTTTAGAGTCGGCTACATTGGCAATACCCGATGGCAATGAAATTTCAAAATACCCAAAAAAGGAAATGGCAAAAAATATAAAAATCACGAAGAAAATTAAATTCAAAGTTGCATTAGTAGAAATACTATTGAAAATTTCTGGCTGCACATTTCCCATAATATGAAATGGAACACTTGCCAAAACATAAATAAGAAATATACTTAAGCCATATAATAAACCATTTTGAATTCCTTGCTTTCTTGTTTTTGAACGCTTGGTAAAAAAGGAAACTGTTACAGGAATCATTGGAAATACACAAGGCGTAATTAATGCAATTAAACCACCTAGGAATCCTAAAAAGAAGATAGACCAAGCACCAACATCTGTCTTTGCGGCAACATGGCCACCGCAAGCGTCTGCTGGAGCGGTTGTTGCAGTTGCTGGTAAAGCTATTTGAAAGCCTGACACTTTCTTTCCGTTGGCTAATGCTGCAGCATAAGGTATTTCAAGGGCATAAAATTGATCTCCCTTTGCTACATTCACCAATAAATTGCCCTTTAAACTATCTGGCTGAAACCCTGACAAAACAATTGATTGCTCAAAAGCAATTTCGTTCAAGTAAATATTAGCTTGCTTAAATAAAATGTCTTTTTGCTTTGTTGCAGCAGTAGTGTATTTGATTTCACCATTTGCTTTAGCTGTCTCAATAGCGAATGTATAGGATGGCGCATTTAATCCATCGGGGTTATTGCCATATACATGCCATCCATTATTGATTGTTATACTTGTCTTTAATAGATAAACAGAATCGTTTACTACAATAGCCTGAACTTTAGCAGATACAATACTATCTGCTTGTGCAAGAGCAGACAATCCGAATGTCAAAAGCACTATTAAAAAAGAAATGGTCTTTTTCAAGATGTGAAATTTTATATGATACAGGGGAATACCCTATGCTAACTTACTATTGTAATATTACTTCGAAAGGAATTTTTGAAGGAGGTAAGCATTTTTCGTCATTACAAACCGTAAATTCAATTACGCCTGCTATTTTAGTTTTGCTTGCTACTTTTAAATTTACTGTTTGTATAAATTGCACCTTGTTTGCAAAGGTTGCTATTACAGCATTGAAATTTTTATCGAATTTCTTCTCCAGCTTGCCCACTTCCTTTGTCTTGCCACTTAATTGCACCAATGGATTAGGCTTGAATTGAAAAGTAGTTGGTATAGGCCCTCCTTTAACAAACTGTGAATAGATATGCCATGGAGACTCAATAGTAGCGCTGATTACAATATCATACTGCTTATCTGATTTTTTCACAGCCTCATAGCTCCATTGCACCGGAGTAAGCTTTTGTGCAGTAGCAGTTCCTACTACTAACAATGTCAAAATGTAAACAACTATTTTTTTCATAATCTACTTTTTTGAGTCCTAATTATTTATATGCTTATACTAAGCCTAAGATTTCAAATACTTTCTTGCCGTCTATATTTCCCAATGCCGCAGAAGTTGCTCTCTCCGGATGTGGCATCATTCCAAATACGTTACGTTGGTCATTACAGATTCCTGCTATATCCATAATAGCTCCATTAGGATTTGCTTCGCCACCAACTTTCCCTGTGGCATCGCAATAACGAAACAATATTTGATTATTTTTTTCCAAATGACTCAGTGTAGCGTCGTCTGCGAAATATCTTCCTTCTCCATGTGCGATTGGGATTTGCAATGCTCCACTATTTTCTGTTTTGATATAAACATTCTTACAAATAAATTGCTGATTCGCGTTTTGCAATAAAGCACCTGGCAATAATCCACTTTCACATAAAATTTGAAAGCCATTACATACCCCTAAAACCTTACCGCCTTTGTTTGCAAATTCAATAACCGATTGCATCATAGGACTGAACTTCGCAATTGCACCACAACGTAAATAATCACCGTAAGAGAAACCTCCTGGCAATACAACGCAGTCGTCTGTTGTGAAATGAGACAAGTCATGGTCTTTATGCCATAACATTTCAACTTGGAATCCAAGATCCTGTTCTAAGGCATCTTGCATATCTCTGTCACAATTGGATCCTGGGAATACTAAAACACCAAATTTCATAGCTAACTAATTAGGGTATTAATTGAAGGCATAAAGTTACCAAATTATGCCCTTGAGCAGACCTTAAATTCTTCACTTATGCCAAGTGGTTATACACAATAACCGCTATTGCCATCCAAAAAAGTAGATTTGGGACCAATAATCGCTTAGGCGTAGCAAATCCGAAGCTAATAAAGCAGGATAAAGGGGTCAAAACCACCGCAGAAGCATAAAGGGCCTGCACTGAAAATATAACCGGTTGAAATAAGGTCAAAAAAAGCATTAATAAAAGCACACCCCAGTATTTACGCACTTGAATGATAAATCTTGTTTGTTGTTGTTGCCAAAAGAAGAAGCCAGCTATTAACTGAACTCCAATCACAATCAAGGCCAATATGACATTTAACTCTGGTCTTACTAAAGGATTTTTCCAGTCAAGCTTAGGTAAGAAATGTCTGAACTCGGGTGCCTGATTGGTTAAAAATACATAGGCGAATATAAAATAGAAAGGCAGGGTAATGCCCATTAATAAAACCAGCCATTCTGTTAATTTAAATGGTCTTATAATAGTTAGTGCAAATAATACCACAGGGATCAAAATTGCAATAGGCTCGTATAGCAAAATAGAACCTCCTACAATAAGTCCAATATTAAATTCGATAGTTTGAGGTTGCTTCTGGTCATATAGCCTTAATAGCTTAACAAGTATCCAAATGATTAATGTATTTGCTACTAATCCTGAACTTATAACATCCCAATAAGGAAATAAAGCAGTTAAAATGATATAAGTAAACGCTGGCAGATAACTGATTTGTTGAAACATTTTAAGCTGACTCAACAATACATTTAGTCTTATTGCCTGACTTAATATAATAGTGTGAAAAAGAATAATTAAAACTAAAGGAGGTAATGGTTTTACAAAATGCAATAAGAAATAAGCTAGCAAGCCATCTGATTCATTTGCAATAACTAAAGGAGGATGTTGCCATACATGAAAATGCAAAGCCACACTTAGCAATACTATAAATAGCAAATTAATATCCGACCTATCTCTATATAAAAATACCACTAACTTATTATTTTAATTGAATTTTAGCAAAGCCTATTTTGTTATTATATTGATAAGGAATAATGGCTTCGTATGCACCTACTTGTTTCAAACTACGTGGCATCCATTCATATCTTTTATCATTAATAGTAATTGTAGTTCCCATATTTAATTGGCCCTGCGCAGTTAAATTATTTACAACAAATTGACGTTGTCCTTTTTGTTTTTGAAAATAAACAAAATGTACCCCTTGCTCATTTTCAACAGTTCCATATCCAATAAATTGGTCCACATTCATGTCTGATTGAGCCTTATCAATCGTCTTTGCCCATTGTAAGTTTCCTTTTATATCATAAGACAATAAGGCTATTTGATTTGCATTATAGCTTACAGAAGGGTAGCCAAAACTAGCATAAGGATTCATCCACATTCCCATTCCCATTCCAATTCCCCAACCACGCATTCCCCAGCCCCCTCTAGCCCATGGATAAAATCCAAAAGGTCGACTCCAGTAATTAAACATATACGGATTGTAAAAAGCCCCTCCCCAATAATAATCCCATCTTGAAAAAGCACTACGATTCGCGTAGGTTTCTGCAGACTCTGCAATGACTACAAAACTTCCATCTGCTTGGGTACTAATCTTATCTAAATAATAGTTATCAAAAGCAGACTTTAAATTTCTGTTTTTTGACACAACCGCTCTTGTAGCATCAGTAAATCTATTCGCAGTTGTAGACAATTCATGTTGTGTATTAATATTCCATACATAAGTAAATAAGCCTTCTACATTGCCTTTTTTAGTACTTGCATAAAAAGAGTTTAAAACAACACGGCCTGTTTTATTGTCAATTTTTAATCTAATATCGTCTAATAACAATTGATTATTTATAATAGCAGATTCCACTACTTCTTTTCCGTCTGCAGACAAAAATAATAAACTAACAGCAGGCGCAGCGTCCTTCTGTGTTGTATTTCTTAAACAGAATAAGTTGCCATTATTATCCAATGCGAAATCTGATAAATTGCTTTTTTTATTAACGGCACTAATACTAATAACCGCCTCCGCTACTGTTTCAAATTGTTGATTAAACGAAGTCGTTTTTACTTTGATAGCAGCTGGGTTACTTGTATTTACACTAAATAATAATATTTTTTGGTGGTCGTCACTTTGTAACAAATTGAATACTTTAACATTCGATCCTGGTCTGATATTTTCAGCAGTATCAATAATAACTGGAGCACCTTGCAAAATGCCGTCTCCATTAATAGTTGCTATTGCTGCTACCATGGTTTTATTTACCTGAAACTGATAAAACGCATAGGCCTTGTCGGAATAAGTAATGAATTCAATGGACTGTACAGTTGCAGGCAAAAAAGATAAATCATTTTGCTTAACCAATTGCATTTGATCATTGTATTGCGCAATGGTAGAAAGATTGCCATTTTTTTTATAAATCCAATAATGATTTGTGACTTTTCCTAGCACTTCATATTGCATATTCTCTTTGTCTGTTTTTTCAATAGCAGAAGCAATATAAGTTTGTGAAATTCCTATTTGCAAACTTGCAAATAGCGTAACCATTAAGCTAAAAAATAATCTTTGCATATCCTTTCAATTTTATATTCAAATTTACTACAATATTTACGTTGTAACTACTGATACTATTAATATTAACTCCCTTTTAGAAAACACTTAAGCTTCATTTAAGGTCACCTGCGTTTTGTTGATTTCTAAATCGTACATACCGCCCTCTTTTACTGCAAAATTATTAATATCATGGCTTATTGGGAATCCATAACATGTTGGGTAATTATATTCGGCAGTGTGCGCTTGAATGATTTCAAAAGCCGTTGCCCCAAAGTCGGTAGACTTGTCCTTCATGTCCGTAAAGCCGCCAACAATAAGCCCTGCCAAGTCCTCCAACAAACCAGCGCGCTTCATTTGAAGTACGAGTCTATCCAAATTGTAATGATACTCACCAATGTCTTCCAAGAATAATATTTTACCCTTGGTTTTAAATGAATAGGTCGATCCAATCAAATGAGCAATCATACATAAATTCCCGCCAACTAGTCTTGCATGCACTTTCCCTAGTTTATTAAATGCGTGCGCCTTGGCTACACATTCTATAGAACGGCCTTCTAGTATAGCTCTTAGCGATTCAATAAACAACAATCCTTCCACACCCTTGCTAAACGCAGCAGCCATTGGCCCATGTATACTTGCAACGTTTTGCTTTTGAATAGCCCCATGCAAAACAGTAATATCACTAAACCCAATTACCCATTTTGGATGCTTCGCGAATGCAGTAAAATCAATTTGATCAATTATACAACTTACGCCATATCCGCCCCTCGCACATAATATTGCTTTTACAGTGGGATCGTCAAGCATTTGTTGTAAATCAGCGATTCGCTGGTCGTCTGTGCCTCCAAAGCTAAAATTCTTTGCTCCAACCGTCTCGCCCACGCGTACCTGATACCCCCAAGACTCCAGTGTTTTTACACAATTCTGTACTTTTTCAAGTGGTATTGTCCCCGCAGGGCAAACCATTCCAATAAGGTCTCCTGGCTTCAAATGTGGTGCTTGAATCATACCACAATATTAAGTACTTTTGCAGGAATGAACACGCCTAAACGATATTTGATTACGGCTGCCCTTCCGTATGCTAATGGACTTAAACATATTGGGCATCTTGCTGGAGCTTATTTACCAGCAGATATTTATGTGCGCTATTTGAAAGCACAGAAAAGAGACGTTGTATTTGTATGTGGAAGTGATGAGCACGGTACCGCAATTCCTATTCAAGCTACCAAAGAAGGAACTACTGCTCAAGCTATTATTGACAAGTACCATCCAATTATTGAACAAAACTTCAAGGACCTGGGGATCGCTTTCGATATTTATCATAGAACCAGTGACCCTTTGCATCACGAAACCGCGTCTGATTTTTTCAAAAATTTAGAAGCCAAGGGTGACTTGGAAACTAAAACCACGGAACAATATTTTGACGAAGCAGCGAATACTTTTTTAGCAGACCGTTATATTAAAGGAACCTGCCCTAGTTGTGGTCATAATGAAGCTTATGGTGATCAGTGTGAGAAATGCGGAAAGACATTAAGTCCCGAAGAACTCATAAATCCAGTAAGTACACTTAGTGGCAAAGCGCCTATTAAAAAAGAAACTACACATTGGTATCTTCCCTTAAATAGACATGAAGAATTTTTACGCGATTGGATTTTAAAAGACCACGCACATGACTGGAGAGCCGCTGTTGTTGGTCAATGCAAAAGCTGGATTGAAGGTGGTTTACAACCAAGGGCTGTAACGCGTGATTTGGATTGGGGAATTAAAGTCCCCGTGAAAGGTGGCGAGGGTAAGGTTTTATATGTATGGTTTGACGCGCCTATTGGATATATTAGTGCTACAAAGCAATGGGCATTAAATAATAATAAAGACTGGGCTCCTTATTGGAATGACAAGGAAACCAAATTGGTGCATTTTATTGGAAAAGATAATATCGTTTTCCATTGTATCATTTTCCCTGTCATGTTGAAATTGAATGGTCATATTTTACCAGAGAATGTTCCTGCAAATGAGTTCATGAATTTAGAAGGTGACAAGATGAGTACTTCTAAAGGATGGAGCATTGAAATGGATGACTATATTAACAAGTGGATTAAGAAAGAGAATGGCGGACCTGCTTTGGCAGATAGTTTGCGTTTTTACTTAACTGCAATAGCGCCAGAGTCTAAGGACAGTGAGTTTACTTGGAAAGGATTTCAGGAATCTGTAAATGGGGAGCTCGTAAGTATTTTTGCCAATTTTGTAAACAGAACCTGGGTCTTAATGCACAAGCTTTGTAATAGCAAAGTGCCAAAAATTCATACTGAATTCTTAGACAGCGAAGACTTAGCCTTAGCGCAATCTGTAAAAGACACTACCGACAAAGTAACAGCTTTATTAGAACAATATAAATTTAGAGAAGCACAGTTTGAAGTAATCAACCTTGCTAGAATTGGGAATCAATACATGCAGAAAAAAGAACCTTGGATTCTAGCTAAAAATATTGACACCGACCCTACAGCGCAGGCTAAGATTGATAATTGCATGCATGGCTGTTTACAATTATGCGCGAACCTGGCTATTTTGGTCAATCCTTTCTTACCATTCACTGCACAAAAAATGTGTCACTTAATGAAAGTGGTGGACAGAATGTTAGACTGGGAAAATGCTGGCAAGTTTGACTTATTAAAAGTGGGTTATACTTTACGTGCTCCTGAATTATTATTTAGAAAAATAGAAGACGAAGAAATAGAAGCAGAATTAGCACAATTACAAGCTAATTTAAAAGCAAAAAAAATAACAATGGAAAATACCATACCAACAGAAGCAGCGAATACAGAAACTACAGGTACTTTAAAGCCAGAAATTGTATTTGACGATTTTGGCAAAATTGATTTACGCGTAGGCACTATTGTTGAAGCAAAGAAAGTGGAGAAAGCGGATAAATTATTGGAGCTATTAGTAGACCTAGGCTTTGAGCAAAGAACTATTTTATCTGGCATAGCAATGCATTTTAAGCCAGAAGATATTGTTGGCAAACAAGTTACTATTGTAGCTAATTTGGCGCCTCGTAAAATGCGCGGCATAGAAAGTAAAGGGATGATATTAATGGCAGAGGACGCTGCAGGAAAATTATATTTCGTGAGCCCAAGCGAAGCCATTGCTGCCGGAAGTTCGATTGCTTAGCGCAAAAAAACAATTAGAAAGAACTAAATAATACAAAGGCCCCAAATATTTGGGGCCTTTGCGGTCTATAGAAAGTATAGGGAAATTTTAAATGCTTTTTCTCATTTATAAATTACTAAATACATTCTTTTAATTCTTTCTCAGTGTAAGCAAGTCCATGATGCTTCAACACATCGTCAGGTACACCCTGCCATTGATTAGGTACATTACCCATATAACCAAGGTCTTTCACACCAATTTCTGAAGTGAAGAATCCTGTAGTTACTAAGTCTCTCATTTTATTGAAGAAGCTTACTCCTTGTGCTACTTCTGGCTTAGCTCTTTTTGGATAAGCAATTTCGTCTACTATTGCTATTTGTTGCTCCTTAGTACATTCTGTAAATGCTTTTTGGTGCAACTTATAAGTATGTATGTCTAACCATTTCAAACCACCGCGCATAGGCACTTGATGCTCTGTCATGTCTTTTACTATAAACTCAATAAATTCTGGAACTTTTGCTTCTGAAGCAGAACCACTTACTGCGTCCTTAGGCATAATAATATCTCCTAACAATGTAATGGTAGCCATTTCGTGTGCATCAAAAAACTTTGCTTCTGCGTTAACTTTTGCTAAATAGTCTTTCTCCTCCTGCATGCGGTCATCCATGTTCACTTCCGCAACAGTTGTTTTTGAACTCTTACAAGCTTCTATTACTACGCCAGCTGAAACTGTTCCTAGCACCAAGGCTTTAATGGAATTTCTTCTGTCCATGGTATTATAAATTTTGTTTTTGAAGTTGATCTAATATGTACTCTGAAGTACGCATTGACAATGCCAAGATAGTCCAAGTGATATTTTTATCTGCTTGAGATGTAAATACAGATCCGTCTACACAGAATAAGTTTTTACAATCATGTGCTTGACCCCATTCGTTTAATGGTGCAGTTTTCTTATCCTTACCCATACGAACGGTACCTGCTTCATGAATAATATTTCCTGGATTTGATAAACCATATTTATTGCTTGCGTCATCTGAATCTCCCCAAGTAATCACAGCACCCATTTCGTGCATGATTTCACGGAAAGTTTCTTTCATATGCTTCGCTTGATTTACTTCATATTCAGAATTCTTACAATCAAATTTCAAAACAGGAATACCATATTTGTCCACTACATCTGGATCAATTTTACAATTATTCTCGAATCTTGGAACGGCTTCACCACGACCACCCATTCCAACACTTGCACCATAGAAAAAGCGAACATCTTCTTTTAATGATTCACCATATCCACCTGCTTCTTTTGTTTTTCCATTTACTTGGAATTGGCCATTCAAACCTTGTTGTCCCATTCCAAATCCATAACTAGGTTGACTCATGCCACCCCAATACTCAATATGGTATCCTCTAGGGAAATCTAATTTTTTGTTATCTAACCACCATGGTGTGTAAACGTGCATACCACCTACTCCGTCTTCATTATAACGCTTACGACCAAATAAACTTGGAATCACACCACCTAATGCAGCTCCAGTTGAGTCATGTAAATAGTGTCCAACAACGCCAGAACTATTTGCTAAACCATTTGGATGCTTTGGTGATTTTGAATTCAATAACAAACGAGCTGTCTCACAAGTACTAGCTCCAAGTATTACTACTTTCGCATTCACTTGATATTCTTGCTTGTCATCTTTGTTTACATAAGAGATACCTACTGCTTTTCCTTCTCTGTCTGTGATTACTTCACGCGCCATTGCGCCAGTGATTAAATCTACATTACCAGTTAATACCGCGGGCTTAACTAATACTGAAGAAGAAGAGAAGTCACCATATACTTTACAAGAACGATTACATTGGCCACAATAAAAACATGCACCACGTTCATCATTAATTTTTTTAGTAAGGATTGATAAACGAGAAGGGATTACTGGGATATTAATTCCAGTCGCCGCTTTCTTAAACATCAATTCATGTAGTCTTGGTTTTGGAGGAGGTAAGAAAATACCGTCTGGGTCATTTTCTAAACCTTCATTCGTTCCGTATACTCCAATTAAACGATCGATTTTATCGTAATAAGGTTTAACGTCTTCATAGCCTATTGGCCAATCATCACCTAAACCATCTAAACTTTTTCTTTTAAAATCACGTGGACCAAAACGAAGTGAAATACGACCCCAATGGTTGGTACGTCCACCTACCATTCTAGCTCTCCACCACTCAAATTTATCTGAACCAGGAGTTTGTGTATAAGGTTCCCCGTCAATTTCCCAACCCCAGTAACAACCATCAAATTCACCAAATGGGCGATACTTTGAACTTGCTCCACGACGTGGTGAGTCCCAAGGATTTTTTAATTGTGCTGAATTTTTAGCAGGATCATAATCGGGACCAGCTTCTAATAGACAAACTTTAAGACCAGCTTTCGCTAATACATAAGCAGCCATTCCTCCACCAGCTCCTGAACCCACAATTACTGCATCGTATTGTTTAGGCGCTACTTTAACTTGAAAATCTGACATAAGGCAATCGTTTTCGCTTTGTGATTTAAAGAATGAATTTAGTGATTTTTTTGAATGATGCACAAAAAAATACCCGCTGTTTTATAAGCGGGTATTGACTTTTTAAATTGTTTCATGAAGGACTAACTGCATCCCATTGACGTTCCACAGTTCAGACATTTGTAACAAGTACCACTACGAATAGTAATATGTCCACAAGTGCTACATGCTGGGGCATCGCTTTGCATACTTTTTGCAGCAGCAGTAACGTTGTCCATTGAACCGCCCTCAGAAACCGAAGCTATTACGTTTGCTTTTGCTTGAGGTGCAGGAGTTGGCGCAGTAACACGAATGCTACTTAGCTCAGGCTTTCCCACAAGGGTAATATCTCCCTCCTCTCCCAAGTTCTCCACTGTAGGCTTATCCAACACATGAACTAAATCTGTTCTTCCTAAATATTCGTAAGCTAATGCACGGAAGATAAAGTCAACGATAGACGTTGTTGTTTTAATATTCGGATGATCCACCATTCCTGATGGCTCAAACTTAGTAAATACAAATTTGTCTACGAACTCCTCTAAAGGCACACCATATTGTAAACCAACTGAGATTGATATTGCGAAACAGTTCATCAAGCTACGAAGCGTTGAACCTTCTTTAGCTAAATCAATAAATAACTCACCTACTGTTCCATCTGTATATTCACCTGTTCTTAAGAATAATACTTGGCCACCAATTCTTGCTTTTTGTGTAAATCCACGACGCTTAGCTGGTAAAGATTTGCGCTCAACAATACGAGACAATTGACGCTTTAATTTAGTGTCAGTTGAAGTATGCATTCTTTTTTGAACTTCTTCTAATAACTCGTCTACCGTTAGGTTTCCTAAGTCTACTAATTGAGAAGCTGCTTCCTCTGCTTCTGTTTCAGCACCTTCAGTTTTTGCTTTCTTGTCAGATTTTGTACTTAATGGTTGGCTTAATTTAGAACCATCACGGTATAAAGCGTTTGCTTTTAAACCTAACTGCCAGCTCATTAAATAACAGTCTGCAATTTCTGCTACTGTTGCTTCGTTTGGAAGATTGATTGTTTTAGAAATAGCACCTGATAAGAAAGGTTGACATGCAGCCATCATTCTAATATGACCATGTGCATGAATATATCTTACTCCTTTTTTACCATTTTTATTTGCACAATCAAACACTGGCAAATGCTCGTCTTTCAATGCTGGAGCACCTTCTACAGTCATCGTACCACAAACGTAGTCGTTAGCTGCATCTATTTGATCTTCTGTAAATCCTAATGCTTCTAATAAGTTAAATGACCAGTCAGCAAATACTTCTTCTTTGAAACCTAATCTTGTTAAACAAGCGTCACCTAAAGTGAAACGGTTAAATATAAATCCAATTTCAAATGCAGATTTTGCTGCACCATTCAATTTTGTAATTTCTTCTTGTGTAAAACCTTTAGCTAATAAAGAAGCGTCATTAATATATGGAGCGCCTGCAAAACTTGCATGTCCTACCGCAAAGTTTACAATTGCATCATTTTCTGCTTGCGTGTAACCCAAGTTCTTTAAAGCTTGTGGTACTGACTGATTGATGATTTTGAAATAACCACCACCAGATAATTTTTTAAACTTCACTAATGCGAAATCTGGTTCAACACCTGTTGTATCACAATCCATAACTAAACCAATAGTTCCTGTTGGAGCAATTACAGTAGTTTGTGCATTTCTATAACCATATTTCTCTCCTAATTGAACAGCGTCGTCCCAAGCTTTGGTTGCCGCTTTCAATAAATAGTCAGGAGTATGTTGTGCTTTAATTCCTTGTGGCTTAATTTCTAATCCTACAAATGCATCTTCTGCATCGTAAGCTGCAGCACGGTGATTACGCATTACACGTAACATGTCTTCTTTGTTTTCTTGATACTTGTCGAATGTACCTAAGAAAGAAGCCATCTCTGCAGATGTTTTGTAAGCCACACCTGTCATGATAGCGCTGATAGCACCAGCGATACCGCGTGCTTCTTCACTGTCATAAGGTATACCGCTTACCATTAACATAGATCCAAGGTTAGCAAAACCTAATCCTAAAGTTCTATAGTCATATGATAATTGAGCTACTTCTTTAGACGGAAACTGTGCCATTAACACAGAAACTTCTAAAACTGTAGTCCATAATCGAGATGTATATTCAAATCCTGCAACGTCGAATGAGTTATCAGACTCGTCGAAGAATTTTCTTAAGTTAATAGAAGCTAAGTTACATGCAGTGTTGTCTAAGAACATGTACTCAGAACATGGGTTAGATGCATTGATACGTCCGCCTTTTGGACAAGTATGCCACTCATTAATTGTTGTGTCATATTGTGTTCCAGGATCCGCACAACGCCAAGCTGCATTTGAAATTTGCTCCCAAACTTCTCTTGCTGGAATTGATTTCATAACACGACCGTCGGTACGTGCAATTAAATCCCAATTACCGTCTTCAGATAAAGCTTTAAAGAAGCTATTTGGAATACGTACAGAGTTATTTGAGTTTTGACCTGAAACAGTTGCGTAAGCTTCTCCTTCATATCCATTATCGTAACCAGCTGCAACTAATGCTGCCACTTTATCTTCTTCTTGAACTTTCCAGTTAATGAATTCTAAAATTTCTGGATGGTCTAAATCTAAACAAACCATTTTAGCAGCACGACGTGTTGTGCCACCAGACTTGATAGCACCAGCAGCACGGTCACCAATTTTCAAGAAGCTCATTAAACCACTTGAAGAACCACCACCGCTTAATTTTTCATTCGCTCCACGAATTTGTGAGAAATTCGTTCCTACTCCAGAACCATATTTAAAAATTCTTGCTTCTCTTGTCCATAAATCCATAATACCACCCTCATTCACTAAATCATCACTAACGCTCAATATAAAACATGCATGCGGCTGTGGACGCTCGTAAGCACTTGTTGATCTTTTTAATTGACTATCCTTAGGATCTACATAATAGTGCCCCTGTGCACCACCCGTAATACCATAACTCTCATGCAATCCTGTATTAAACCATTGTGGCGAGTTAGGCACACATGCTTGATTCAAAATACTATATACTAATTCTTCGTAGAAAACTTGTGCGTCTTTTGTAGTTGCAAAATAGCCATAACGCTCACCCCAAACTCTCCAACAATTAGCCATACGATGTGCTACTTGCTTCACGGTAGTTTCTCTTCCTAGAGAACCGTCTGGTTGAGGAACGCCTGCTTTTCTAAAGTATTTTTGCGCTAAGATGTCTGTAGCAATCTGGCTCCATTGCTTTGGAACCTCCACATTTGTCATCTCAAATACTTTTTCACCATTTGGGTTTTTGATTATGCTATCTCTGTAGTCATATTCAAATTGATCAAAAGGAGAAACATTCTCTTTTGTAAAGAGGCGTGAAAATTGCAAGCCTTTTTTTGTTTTTGGGTTAGTAGCCATGATATTATTCTATTTATAGGGTATTCTCAGTATTCCCACTAGGTTTATCAAAAACCTTGATGGGTATACGAAAATATCCTTCTCCTTCCATACTTAGGCTCTTGAAATATCAACAGCTGTGGATAAGGATTTCTAATTATATCAAACCCCACACCACGGTTGATTCCTACGATTTATCCCCATAGAATGTTAGTTTCTGAAGAAAAAAAAACCTCCGGTATGAGTTTTTTTTGTAATAAATAGAGAATGATGTGTTTTGATATAATTAAAAACGATAATTTTGTGCCCTAAGAGAAAAATGACGCAAAAAATATACGATACGATCAAAGCGGGGAAGCACAATGCCAATAAGGCATTTGCGGTATTAATAGACCCTGATAAATTGAATGATGCAGTATTAATGCAGACCATCCAGATTGCAGTTAAGGCCAAAGTGGACTATTTTTTTATAGGAGGAAGCTTAGTAGTAACTGACACCCTTGACGCAATGGTTACAACTATTAAGCAGCACTGTAGCATTCCGGTCATTTTATTTCCAGGATCTCCTGATCAAATTACCCCAAAAGCTGACGCATTATTATACCTTTCTCTTATTTCTGGAAGAAACCCCGAGCTTTTAATTGGACAGCATGTAATTAGTGCTCCCTTTGTAAAACAAAGTGGCTTGGAAATTATACCAGTTGGCTATATGTTAATTGACGGAGGCAGCCCTACCACGGTTTCCTACATATCTAATACGAACCCCATTCCTTCCAATAAGAAAGACATCGCATTGTGTACGGCAATGGCTGGAGAGATGTTGGGATTGAAACTAATTTATATGGATGCAGGTAGTGGAGCACAAAGACCTATTCCGGCAGATATGATTGAACAGGTATCAAAGCACATTCAAATTCCATTAGTAGTAGGTGGAGGCATTACAACTGCAGCAAAAGCTATTGAAAACTGTAAGGCTGGAGCAGACATTATTGTCATAGGCAATGCCGTTGAAAAAGACCCTGCTTTGATTGAAGAAATTGCTTCTGCAATTCATAGTTTGAATAAATAAAAACTAATAAGACTTAATAACAGTCTATCTTTTAAAAGCTCATCATCTCTTTAAACTTTACCGTTTGTCGACGACTGATCTCGATTTTTTCTCCTCCTTTTAATTCCACTAATAAGCCTCCATTAAAATAAGGTTCGATTTTTTCAATCCAATGTAGGTTTATAATATGTTTACGATTGGCTCTAAAAAATACGCGGTCGTCTAATCTGTCTTCTAAAGCATTTAAGGACTTTAAAATTAATGGCTTGTGACCATCGAAAAACACTTTTGCATAATTACCTACACTCTCGAAAAGTCTAATTTCTGCTAATTTCACAAACCAACAACGTTCGCCGTCCTTAACAAAAACCTGATCGGCTTCGGTTAATGGCCCGCGACTTACACCCAATAAACTTGCTTGTTCTAA
Source organism: Chitinophagaceae bacterium (assembly GCA_947374225.1). Taxonomy (GTDB): domain Bacteria; phylum Bacteroidota; class Bacteroidia; order Chitinophagales; family Chitinophagaceae; genus Sediminibacterium. The sequence goes on from CANCAY010000009.1 coordinate 41,731, forward strand.
TTGTATTTCAGACTGCAATTTTTGAATGGCGTCTGCTAAACGTTTAGGGTCGATAGGCTTTAATAAATAGTCTAAGGCATTTACTTCAAAAGCTTTTAATGCAAATTCGTCGTAAGCAGTTGTGAAAATAACACGAGGTGCTTTTTCTAATTCCCCTAATAAATCAAAGCCTGTTTTACCTGGCATTTGAATATCTAAAAATATTAAATCAGGATGTGCAATGTCAATTTTTTCTACTCCTTCATCAACATTACTGGCTTCGTCAATAATTTGAATATCTGGATGCAGTTCCAGCAATTTTTTCAATTCATTTCTCGCTAATCGCTCATCGTCTATAATAATTGCCTTTATCGCCATGGGATCAATTTTTAATGTTTAATTGGTATTGCTAATTTAGCAGTCACCAGATTGGGCTGGCATTGATATATTTCAAACAATGCTTCACCACGATATAAAATATTTAATCTTTCTCTTGTACTTTTTAAACCAAATCCATCCTTCTCTTTTTTTTCTAATACCCCTGTATTTTGAACAGTTAAAATTTGCTTCTCGTTCTCAAATTTTGATGTGATTTTAATAAGACAATCTCCAGGTTGCTTTCCCAGCCCATGTTTTATGGCGTTCTCTACCAATGTTTGTAACATCATCGGAGGGATTTGATTGTCTAAACTTTGTTCTTCAATATCATATTCTACTACAAGCCTGTCCGCAAAACGTATATATTCTAATGCTAAATAATCTTTTACAATATCCAATTCTTTTGACAAGCTAGTAACTTCCACTTTATCAACCTGAATACTACTTCTTAAAATATTACTCAACTCAGTAATCGCCTGTCTTGCTCTTTGCGGATCCTCGTCTACCAATGCGCGAATACTATTTAGTGCATTGAAAATAAAATGAGGATTTATTTGAGACTTAATAGTTGCTAATTCAAGTTCCTTGATAAGGGTTTCTAGTTTTACTTTATTAATAGCTTCTGAATTGGTGAATTCTATATAATGCCATAAAATATAAATAGAAATCCAAACTAAAATAATGGGCGTGTCAATAACTAAACTTACTAAAAAGCGTTTTTCAACTGGAAATTTTCGACCTGGATCATATAATTTAAAAAACTCAATGATATAACTTGTCAAGAAACTATAACAGTTTGCAGCAATTAAAATAATCAAAAAAAACCTCCACCAATGGTTTAAAGGCATGGGCGGCATCAATGAAAATCGCTTAATGGACTTTCGAACCAAATGAGTAGTCAATACTCCCAGTAAAATAGTAACCACCAGTCTTGGATAAAAAATGGAACTCAATTGCTTCTCTAACATCTTGGAAAAAAAGATAATAGTAAGGCCATAACTTAACCATCCAGCTATCTGACAAATCCAATAGATTGAAGCGTGCTTTTTCATGTATCCAAATTTACCCATTTTTAAGGTTAATTAGTCCTACAATAAGGATTAATGGTCCATTTCATGGCTATACGGCAATAAGCTAATTAGCACTAAACTTTTGTCGAAAATTTATGTTATTAACTTACTTTTACATTACAATACTTATTAATGCATTTTGAGGCCGGCCCATTATTAAAGACCATAAATAGTCCTGAAGATTTAAAAAAAATCTCCAGAGAGAAATTACACCAAGTATGTGACGAATTACGTCAGTACATTATTGACGTGGTAAGCGTTCAAGGCGGGCATTTTGCGTCTAGTTTAGGTGTAGTGGAATTAAGTGTAGCCCTGCATTATGTTTACAATACTCCTTATGACCAATTAGTTTTTGATGTAGGTCACCAAGCTTATGGACATAAAATTTTAACTGGACGACGCGAGGATTTTATTACCAACAGAAAGTATAAGGGAATGAGCGGCTTTCCTAAGCGCAGTGAAAGTGAATATGATACTTTTGGCGTAGGTCACTCTTCTACCTCTATATCTGCTGCATTGGGTATGTCCATGGCTGCTAAATATAAAGGAGAGGACAGAAAATCAGTTGCCATTATTGGCGACGGTTCTATGACCGCTGGTATGGCTTTTGAAGCAATGAACCATGCAGGGGTTGCAGACAGCGACGTGTTGATTATCTTGAACGACAATAATATGAGTATTGACCCAAATGTGGGTGCGTTAAAAGAATACTTAACCGATATTAGTACTTCTCCGACATATAATAAATTCAGAGACGAACTTTGGCAACTAATGGGTAAACTGCCTATTGGTAAGCATTTCACAAGAGAAATGGCTTCCAAGGTAGAAGCTGGATTAAAAGGTGTAGTGTCTAAAAGCAGTAACTTATTTGAAGCTTTACAATTAAGATATTTTGGACCTATTGATGGTCATAATATCACTAAGTTGGTGGACACTTTAAAAGATTTAAGAGAAATTCCAGGACCTAAGATTTTACATATTATTACGGTTAAAGGGAAGGGCTATGAGTTGGCTGAAAAAGACCAAACTAAATGGCATGCTCCTGGTTTGTTTGATAAATTGACAGGTGAGATTATCAAGAAAAAAATTGAAACTCCTCATCCTCCAAAATATCAAGACGTATTTGGACATAGCTTATTAGAATTAGCCGAAGTGAACCCCAATATTATGGGTGTAACTCCAGCAATGCCTAGTGGATCTTCCTTGAAATTCATGATGGACGCTATGCCTAATCGTGCTTTTGACGTAGGTATTTGTGAGCAGCATGCTGTTACCTTAAGTGCTGGTTTAGCTACACAGGGCTTGAAAGTGTTTTGTAATATTTACTCGTCTTTTATGCAAAGAGCTTTCGACCAAGTAATTCATGACGTGGCTTTGCAAAAATTACCTGTAGTATTTTGTTTAGACCGTGCTGGACTAGTTGGCGAAGACGGACCTACGCACCATGGTTGTTATGATATCGCATTCTTTAGATGTATTCCAAATATGATTATTGCTGCTCCAATGAACGAATCGGAGTTACGTAATATGATGTATACGGCGCAATTACCTGAGACTAATTTACCTTTTGTTATTCGTTATCCAAGAGGAGAAGGTGTTCAAGTTGAATGGAGAAAGCCATTCGAAAAAATGGAGATTGGTAAGGGTCGTAAACTAAAAGACGGAAAAGACGTTGCCATTCTAACTTATGGACATCCCGGAAATTTTGCTCAAACTGCCATTAGAAATTTAAGAACAGAGGGACTAGACCCTGCACATTATGATATTCGTTTTGTGAAACCAATAGATGAGGACTTATTACACGAAGTGTTTCAACGTTATGATAAAATTATAACTGTAGAAGATGCAACTGTGGTAGGTGGATTCGGTTCTGCTATTTTAGAATTCATGAATGCCAATGGATATAATAGTAAAATTAGTATGCTAGGCATACCAGATGCTATAGTAGAGCATGGTAGTTTAAAAGAATTATACCATGAATGTCATTATGACGCTAGTGCTATCTCAGATGCTGTAAAAGCAATACTAGGACAGACTATCCTTTCAGAAGTACAATAATATTTGCAATAAATTTTTACTGAATTTTACTAGTTCATGCTAGGATCAAAATCTCCGTCTGCGCTAGTATTTTCTTCCCCTTCTTTAGCGGTATCAGTTATAGCCGGAACATCGTCCATGAACGTATCTAAGTTCATTTTAGTTTCGTAAGAATCAAAAGTATCTACATGTCCTGGCTCTAAATCTTCCTCTCTATTTTCGTTCCATTCAATTATGAAATTATTACGTCCCTCTCCTACTAACAGCTTCATATATTTTTGTTGTGTTAATTCCAGGATAGACAAGAAGAAAAATAAAGCATGTACTTTATCCTGACAGATGTCAAATACTTTTTCAAAAGCAATTGTCTTTTCATCAGAAACCGTTTTCAATAAATATTCTCTACTGCCTTCCATCGTGTAATTGTATCTTACAACTGTATGAACTGGCTTGGTTTGTCTGTCCTGTAAACGCGTCATTACTTTTTCAAATGACTTCATTAATTTAAATAAAGTAACAGTTTGCAATTCTGTTCCTTCCGCAGCTTCTTCCCCAACCATTGACATTTCCTGCTGAATATTACCGCGCTTCACCATTAACATTCTTAAATTCTCTAAGTCGGCCATTTCAACTGCAGCTTCCTTATAACGCTTATATTCTAAAATCTTATCTATCAACTCCTGTCTTGGGTCGATTTCATTTCCAGATGCATCAATTTCCTTTCTAGGTAATAACAATTTTGCTTTGATACGCATAAGTGTTGAAACGAATAAAATGAACTCACTGCTCATTTCAATGTTCAACTTATCCTGATGGTGTATGAAGTCTAAGAAGTCCTTAATGATCTTAGTGATTTGAATATTGTAAATATCCATTTCGTCTCTCTCAATGAAAAATAACAAAAGGTCAAAAGGACCTTCAAACTGGTCCACTTTAATCGAATAATTTGCATGCTGACTCATAGCTACAAAGAAAAGCAAACCTCCCCAAATTATAGACTATTAGCCAATTTTTTATCCACTTTTAGGCAAAAAAGAGCATCTTCGCTAAAATTTTATAATGGCAAAGAGCAAGTGGGTCAATTGGATCATTTTTATAGCCCTTTCTTTGGTATGGGGTAGTTCTTTTATCCTAATGAAGGAAGGTTTGACTGCTTTAAGTCCTTACCAGGTTGCATCCTTACGAATGCTATCTGCCGGACTAGTGCTTTTACCTTTTGCCTTAAAAGCCCTTCGACAAATACCCAAAGGCAAAATGGGCATGGTTATTTTGTCTGGAATTATAGGCAATTTTATACCCGCTTTCCTTTTTTGTATCGCCGAAACAAAAATTGACAGTTCTTTAGCTGGCATTTTAAATTCACTTACTCCCTTGTTTACTATTATTGTTGGCGTTAGCTTTTTTAAAGTACAAACCAGCTTTATTAAAGTGCTTGGTATTATTATTGGGTTTGTTGGTTTAAGCCTGCTTTTTGCTGCAGGAAAAAACGTGAGTTTTGAAAACCTATCTTATACTTCTTTAATTCTTATTGCAACTTTCTTTTATGGAGTAAATGTCAATTTTGTTGGCAGGTATATGCAAAATATAAAAGCATTACATATTACTTCCATCGCTTTTGTATTTTTAATTGTGCCTAGTATTTTAGTATTGCTAATTAATGGATTCTTTAAATTGGACTTCACCAACCATCAAGTAATTCATGCAACGCTAGCTAGTGCAGTATTGGGTATTGTAGGTACGTCTATCGCTACTGTGCTCTTTTATCTACTGGTTAAAAGAGCTGGTATTATTTTCGCTTCCCTTGTAACTTACGGCATCCCATTTGTAGCAGTAGCTTGGGGCGTATTATATGGAGAATCCATTGCGCCAGCGCAGCTTGCCTGCATGGTTATAATTTTACTAGGTGTGTATATTGTTAATAGAGGCAATTTGAATTTTCTTCCATTTTTAAAGAAGAAAGATCAGGGTCATCATGGATAGAAAGCAATTTAAAAAGCCGCTTTAGTTAGACTGTCATGATTTCTTTTTCCTTAGCTTCTAAATGTTTTTCCACTAATGCAATATGTTTATCTGTTAATCCTTGAATTTCATCTTCAGCTCCTTTACAAATATCTTCACTTGCACCATCTTTTTGCAATTTCTTAATTTGCTCAATATGATCACGACGAATATTTCTAATAGCTACTTTACTATGTTCGCCCTCTCCGCTCGCTTTTTTAAATAATTCTTTACGACGCTCTTCTGTTAATGGAGGCATGAATAAACGAATATTGATACCATCATTTTGAGGTGTTATTCCAATATTTGCTGCCATGATTGCCCTTTCAATTAAAGCCAACATATTTTTCTCCCATGGCTGAATACTAATTGTTCTTGTGTCTAATACTTGCACATTTGCTACCTGGCTGATTGCCGTTGGTGTTCCATAATAGTCTACATTGATCCCCTCTAAAATGGACGGGGTTGCTTTACCGGCTCTGATCTTGGATATTTCTATTTCCAAATGATTTATGGCCTTTTTCATGCTATTTTCCGCATCAACAGTGATTTTCTTTAATTCTTCTGACATAGTTTGAATTATTTGAGTAGACAAAGCTAAGCAAATCACAGTATTAACATATCTATTTTTAAGCTATTTATTAAATTTTTCGATGCTTTCTAGCCTATGAATTCTATCTTTGCGCATACAAGAACAAAACTATTATGGCAACAACAGATTTAACTAAAATTGCTTCTCAAGTTAGAAGAGATATTGTAAGAATGGTTCATGCGCAACAAAGCGGTCATCCAGGTGGCTCATTAGGTTGTGCTGACTTCTTAACTGCATTGTATTTTAAAATAATGAAGATTGATACTGATTTTAAAATGGACGGAAAGGGAGAGGATTTATTCTTCTTGTCTAATGGACATATTTCTCCAGTATTCTACTCAGTTTTAGCAAGATCTGGTTATTTCGATATTAAGGAATTGTCTACTTTTAGAATGATTAATTCTCGTTTACAAGGCCATCCTACTACACATGAACATCTTCCTGGTATTCGTATTGCTAGTGGATCTCTAGGACAAGGCATGAGCGTAGCCATTGGAGCCGCACTTGCTAAAAAATTCAATGGAGACGATCGCATTATTTATTCATTGCACGGTGATGGTGAATTACAAGAAGGTCAAAACTGGGAGGCTATCATGTTTGCTGCTCATAACAAAGTAGACAACTATATAGCTACAATTGACGTGAATGGTCAACAAATTGACGGACCATTAAGCAAGGTTTTAAATTTAGATAGTTTAGAAGATAAATTCAATGCATTCCATTGGACAGTATTGCATATGGATGGTCATAATTTGGAGGAGATAGTTGCCACTTTAGAAAAAGCAAAATCATTGACTGGACAAGGCAAGCCAATTGTAATATTGATGAAAACAACAATGGGCAAAGGTGTTGATTTTATGGAAACAGGACATGAGTGGCATGGTATTGCTCCAAACGATGATCAATTAGCAAAAGCATTAGGACAATTAGAAGAAACATTAGGGGATTTCTAATGTTTTGATTGCTAAATTTTTTCAAATATTTTGGCTGCAGCTTTTTTAGAAGGTATCCAACCTGCTAAAATTGCGATAGTGCATACCAATGCTATGATTGCTAAATAGTCTTCTAGCATTGGCTTTACTGGATAATAATCAATCACAAAGGAGCTGCCACCAAGCTTGATAAAATGAAATTGGTATTGTAACCAGATAAATAAACTTGCCAAAGCACCGCCAATAAATGCTCCGATAAAAGCCATCATGGCCGACAGTAATAAGAATATTTTTTGAATGTCCCATGGAGTTGCTCCCATAGCATGTAACACATGAATATCTTTTTGTTTTTCCAGCACTAACATAGTTAAAGCGCCTACTAAGTTAAAAGAAGCTACCAACATAATAAGTGCCAAAATGCAAAAGATAATCCACTTTTCTAATTGCATAATTTTATACAAGTCTACATTTTGCTGATATTTATTACGCACTATAAAATCATTCCCTAAAATAGATTTTATATTTTCTATTACTTGCTTTTCTTGATTAGGAAGTAAAGAAATTTCAATTGCAGAATATTCATTAGCGCCAAGATCAAATAAATATTGAGCATAGGCGTAATTTGTAAATACATATTGGTCATCAAATTCTTGTTGAACCGAGAAAGCCCCAGACTGTGTAGCAGTAAGGTTATTCAGTTGATTTAATTGCGTAACAGATTTGCCTGACCTATTAACAGCATATAATTGTATGGTGTCTCCCAGCATACTTTGGAATAGCCCTAATTTTTGTTCCACACCAATACCCATCACCAACAATGGATTTTCAATATCTCCAATAGCACACTGCCCTCTTTTTAAATATTTTACAATATTATTAATACTACCATAAGAAGTGTCTACGCCTTTTACAAAAGCTACAGTTTGAAAATTGCCCTTAACAATTAAAGCGCGATTCTCCACTACTTTACTAATAGCTTTAACGCCTTGTATTTTTTTTAAGGCTGAGTATTTAGCGTCTGTAAGTTTGAAGAATTTTCCTTGTACTGGAGTTACGCGCACATCTGCATAAAAGTCGGCATATAAACCCTTGACCACTTCCGTGAATCCATTCGAGACACTTAATATTGTTATGAGCGCAGCGGTCCCTATCGCAATAGCAAAGACACTTACCCAAGCAATAATTTGAATTGCCTGAAAAGCATACTTGCCTCTAAAATAGCGCCATGCAAATAAAAAATGCAATTATAAAGTTTTAAGGATCTCTTCCATTTTAAACACATAGTCTAATGTGTCGTCTAAATAAAAATGTAAAACAGGGATACGTCTTAGTTGTTGCTTCATAGCTTCCCCTAAATGCTTCTTGATATCCCAAGCTTGTGCTTCAATTTTCTTGAAACAATCCGCCTGATCCTTCACCTGAAATAAACTCAAGTAAATTCTAGCTTCCAATAAATCCGGGGTCACTTTCACCGAGGAAATGGATATCATACCCCCCTGTAAATGGTTTAACCCTAATTTTAAAAAAATATCGTTCAAGGTAGCCTGAATAGCACCTGCAACTTGTTTTTGTCTTTTACCTTCTTCCATATAATCAAAATCGTTGATTCGCTGTAAAATTAGTTACTTTGCTCATTATTCTAATGGAATAGTTTGAATATGAAGAAATTTATTCGCATTATCAGTTATATCAAAGAATACAAAGCCTATATGGGCTGGTATACACTGTTTATTACCCTGTCAATAGTATTTAGCCTGTTTTCTTTAAGCATGTTAATGCCTTTTATGGACCTGATTTTTGGCAGTAATGCCTTGAGTGGGGCCGTTAATGCTGCAACTGTTAATAATTCTGGCAGCTTAAAGGATATGGTTTATGGTTTTTTACAATCCAACATTGTAAAATATGGTAAAGTATACGCTTTAGGCTGGATCTGCTTTGGCATTATTACGGCGGTTTTATTAAAGAATGTATTCTTGTATTTATCTTATTATTTTTTGGCCCCAATACGTAACGCAGTTACCAGGAAATATTCCAAATTACTTTATGATAAGATCTTAAAATTACCAATTGGATATTTTACAGAACAACGCAAGGGAGACATATTAAGTAGGTCTTCCAATGATATTGCAGAATTAGAGAATTCTATTATTGGGGCGTTAGAGGGTATGATTAAAGAGCCTCTAAATATTATCGGAATTCTAATAGTATTATTTATTATTAGTGTGAAGCTTACTTTATTCGTTTTTGTATTGTTGCCACTAGCAGGTTTTGTGGTAGGCAGAATAGGTAGAAGCTTAAAGAAGCACACCAATAAAGCGCAGGTTAAATGGGGGGAAATAATGAGTCAAATGGAAGAGACACTGACAGGACTTAGAATTATCAAAGCTTTCAATGCAGAGAACAGAGTTAAAGGACAGTTCTTTGGACTAGTAGATGAGATTTTTGTGATCAAGAATAAAATTTTAAACCGACGTGACTTGGCTTCTCCTGTTTCAGAATCCTTAGGTGTAATTATATTATGTGGTGTGTTATGGTTTGGTGGGCGATTAGTTATTAGTGGAGAAATTTTATCTGGTAGTTCTTTTATTGGCTATGTAGCTTTATTCTCTCAAATCATCAATCCCTCAAAAGCATTATCTCAGGCAGTATATAATGTAAACAGAGGAACCGCTACATTGGACAGATTGAATGAAATATTAGAAGCGCCAGTAACTGTGGAAGAAGCGATTCACCCAATTGAATTAACTGGCTTTAATGATACTATCCAATTTGAAAACGTACAATTTTTATATCAAGACACTAGTATTCTGCATAATATCAATCTGACTATTAAGAAGGGACAAACCATCGCATTGGTGGGTTCTTCTGGAGCTGGCAAAAGCACTTTAGCAGACTTAGTTCCAAGATTTCATGACGTAAGTGCAGGCGCTTTATTAATTGATGGTAAAAATATTAAGGACTATAGTTTAACAAGCCTTAGACAACTAATTAGCATTGTAACACAGGAGCCCATCTTGTTTAATGATACAATAGCTGCAAACATTGCTTTAGGCAAGCCAGAAGCCACAGAGGCGGAAATTATGGCAGCTGCAAAAATTGCAAATGCTTACGATTTCATTTCAAAAAAGGAACAAGGATTTAATACCATCATTGGTGACCGTGGAAGTAAATTAAGTGGTGGAGAACGTCAACGATTAACCATTGCCCGTGCAGTGTTAAAGAACCCTCCTATTTTAATTTTAGACGAAGCCACTTCTGCCCTTGATACCGAAAGTGAAAAATTAGTTCAAGACGCTATTAATAATATGATGCAAAATAGAACCTCCATTGTAATTGCACATCGTCTTTCCACCATTCGACACGCAGACGAAATTATTGTTTTACAAAAAGGCGATATCGTAGAGCGAGGTAATCATGATGAATTATTAGCACAAGGTGGTTACTATAGAAAGTTGATCGAGATGCAAGAAGTGAAGTAATTAAAATTTATATCAAACAAATATTTTAAAGGATTACAATAATTCCACAAAAAAACCCAATCAAATTGATTGGGTTTTTTAATATCTATTTTTCTAAAGTTTATTGCTCGTTATGAGCATTCTTTACATAACCTAATTTAGCTTCTAAGCTTAGTGTAGCATGAGGAACTGCGCGTAAACGTGCTTTGTCTATTAAAAGACCTGTTACTCTACAAATACCGTAAGTCTTATTTTCAATACGCATCAAAGCTTTCTCTAAGTGGTCGATGAATGTGATTTGACGACTAGCCATTTGACCTAATTGTTCTCTTTCCATGCTTACACTACCGTCTTCCATAGTCATGTAACGAGCATCATCATTATCTCCACCCATTTCGTCCTTGCGTGTAATTAAACCTTGCAAATACATTAATTCTTTCTTAGCTGAGTCTAATTTCTTTGTAATCAAATCTTTGAATTCAGCTAATTCAGCGTCAGAATATTTAACAAGTGTTTCAGTTGATCTCTCCACTTCTTTTCTTTTTTCCATTGGCACATATCCTGGTTGGTAAGGAACACTGCTCTTTGCATTAATCTTTGGAACTTTTACGTCCTTGATTGGTTCTGCAACTTTACGAACCGGCTTTACTGGAGGTGTTGGGATTACTGGAACAGGTTTTGCTGGAGGCACATATTTCTCAACCGGCTTTACTGGAGCAACTGGCTTTTTAAGCGGAGTTGGTGCAGGTTTAGCTGGAACTGCTTTCTTAACTGGTACAGCTGCTTTTTTTACAGGAGCCACCACTTTAACTGGAGCAACTGCTTTTTTTACAGGAGCCGCCACTTTAACTGGAGCAACCGCTTTTTTTACAGGAGCCGCTACTTTTTTAGCTGGTGCTGCTGCTTTTTTTACAGGAGCCACTACTTTTTTAGCTGGAGCTACTGCTTTTTTTACAGGAGCTGCTTTTTTAGCTGGTGCTGATTTCTTTACAGGTGCTGCTTTTTTAGCTGGCGCCGCCTTTTTAGCTGGTGCTGCTTTTTTAGCTGGTGCTGCTTTTTTAGCTGGTGCTGCCTTTTTAACAGGTGCTGCTTTTTTAGGAGCTGGTTTTTTTGTAGCCATAATTATCCTTTTTGTAAAACTGAAATCCTTAATTTTTGGTCATTAATTTCGACATCCACTCCTTCCTCTAAAGAAGGAACCCAGTCAATCTGCAATGCCAGTATTTCGCGGCAAATATAATCGGAAAATTGGTTAATGGAGTCCTTCAAATTTGTGTTATCCACAATTCGGAGTAAAATCTTGTCTGTAAGGTCAAAATTGCTCTCTTTTCGTATGTTTTGGACCCTATTTACCAGTTCTCTAGCATTTCCCTCCTGCAATAAAGCTGGACTTAGGGTAATATCTAGGGCTACGGTAAGGGCGTTTTTGACAGCAACGCTCCAACCTGGTATATCTTCTGCTATAATATCTACCTCGCTGATTAGTAAAGGAATAATAGATCCGTCAATATTTAAGTCAATGGTTCCGTCTTTTTCCAACTGGCTAATTTGAGCTTGATTCAATTCGGCAATAATTGCGGAAGCTTGCTTCATTTTAGTGCCCAACTTAGCACCTAATAATTTGAAATTAGGTTTCAATTTTTTACTAATTACCCCTTCCGTTTCTGTTATATAATTTATTTCTTTAACATTAACTTCTGCAAGTATCAATTCTTCCATTAATTCAATTGCTGACTTCATGGCAGGATCTAAAACTGGTATAAGTATTTTTTGTAATGGTTGACGAACTTTGATATTTACTTTTTTTCTGATAGATAAAACCAAAGAGCAAACATCTTGTGCCATTTGCATTCTTGTTTCTAAAGCTAGGTCCATTTTAATGGTATCTACTTTTGGAAAATCAACATGGTGAATGGATGTTGCATTATGTCTTTTAGTGATGCCATTTAAATTTCTAAAAACTTGATCGCAGAAGAAAGGTGCGATTGGCGCCATTAATCTAGTGATAGTTTCTAGACATTCATATAATGTTTGATATGCAGCAATTTTATCTTCTGTATAAGTTCCTTTCCAGAATCGTCTTCTACATAATCTTACGTACCAGTTACTCAAATGTTCATCTACGAATGTCTCAATGGCACGCCCAGCAAGCGTTGGCTCAAAGTCGTCCATTGCATTTGTTACTGTTTGTACTAAACTATTTAAAGAAGAAATGATCCAACGGTCAATTTCTGGTCTTGCTGCAACAGGTATATATTCTTGCTCAAAATGGAAATTATCTACGTTTGCGTACAACACAAAGAACTGATAGGTATTATATAAAGTGCCAAAGAATTTTCTTTGCACTTCCTGTATTCCTGATAAATCAAATTTTAAATTATCCCATGGAGATGCATTCGTTACCAAATACCATCTTGTTGCATCTGCTCCATAAGTGTCCAATGTCTCAAAAGGATTCACCACATTGCCTAATCGCTTACTCATTTTGTTGCCATTCTTGTCTAGCACCAAACCATTACTCATAACATTTTTATAAGCAACGCTATCAAACAACATTACTGCAAGTGTGTGTAAAGTATAGAACCAACCTCTTGTTTGGTCTACTCCTTCACAAATAAAGTCTGCAGGGAATGCTTCCCCCTTATCTACTAAATCTTTATTTTCAAATGGATAATGCCATTGTGCATATGGCATTGCGCCAGAATCAAACCAAACGTCTACTAAGTCTGCCACACGCTTCATAGGTTTGCCAGTAGGGCTTATCAATTCAATCTGGTCCACGTATGGCTTATGCAAATCAACGTCTAATTTACCGTCTACTACCTTCAATGTCACTTCCTTATTAAATCCTTTTTCTTTTGCTGCTAAGAACCCTGCAGTCAACTCTTCTATAGAACCAATACAAATTTCTTCTGTTCCGTCTTCTGTTCTCCATATTGGTAATGGAGTACCCCAATATCTACTACGTGACAAATTCCAGTCAACCATATTCTCTAACCAATTTCCAAAACGACCTTCGCCTGTACTTTTTGGTTTCCAATTAATGGTCTTATTTAATTCCACCATTCTGTCTTTTACTGCAGTAGTTTTAATAAACCATGCGTCTAATGGATAGTATAAAATTGGCTTGTCGGTTCTCCAGCAATGCGGATAATTATGTTCGTATTTTTCTACCTTGAAAGCCCTGTTTTCTTTTTTCAATTTTACAGAGATATCAACGTTTACGTCTTGGAAATCTTTTTCGTCTTTATAGTTTTTTACATAGCGGCCAGAAAATTCTCCCACACCGTCAATGAATTTTCCTTCACGGTCTACTAATGTTATAATTCCAAGATTATTTTTCTGTCCTACTTTATAGTCATCTGCTCCAAATGCAGGAGACGTATGCACGATACCAGTACCGTCTTCTGTTGTAACAAAATCACCTAGAATAATTTTAAATGGATCTCCTTCAATTTGCGCTGCATTGTTTGCGTCAAATGGCATTAACTGCTCATAACGTAATCCGTTTAATTGACTTCCTTTAAACTCCGACAGTATTTTCCAAGGCAATATTTTATCCCCCTCTGCAAATGAATCTATCTCTAAACCCTCTTCTTTAAAATACTTTGATATCAAGGCTTTCGCGACAATTACATTTACTGGAATTGCAGTATATGGATTATAGGTGGCTACTAATGCATAGTCTATATTGGGTCCTACTGTTAGTCCTAAGTTAGAAGGTAATGTCCAAGGCGTGGTAGTCCAAGCCATGTAAAAAACTTCATTGGTTTTTATATTTGATGCAGCTGCATCAAATATAAATTGGCTCTCTGCAGAAACGATTGCTTTAAACATGGCAACTACAGAAGTGTCTTTTACGTCTTTGTAGGTGCCTGGTTGATTTAATTCATGTGAACTTAATCCCGTACCAGCTGCTGGTGAATAAGGCTGAATACTTACGCTTTGATATAAGTATCCTTTTTTATACAGCGTACTTAAAATCCACCATAGGGTTTCAATATATTTATTTTCAAAAGTGATATAGGGATTATTTAGATCCACCCAGTATCCCATTTTATTAGTAATGTCATCCCATTCTTTCTTATAACGTAATACCGCTTCTCTACATTTTTGATTGTATTCTTCAACAGAAATTTTCTTTCCAATATCTTCTTTAGTAATACCTAATTCTTTTTCAACTCCCAACTCCACTGGCAAGCCATGAGTGTCCCATCCTCCTTTTCTTTTAACTTGAAAACCTTGCATCGTTTTGTAACGGCAAGTCATATCTTTTAATGTTCTAGAAATTACATGGTGAATGCCAGGCATTCCATTTGCACTTGGCGGCCCTTCGTAAAAAACAAATGGCGTCTTGCCTTCTCGCAAAATAACTGATTGCTCAAATGCCTGCTCTTTTTTCCAAGCTGCTAATATTTCTGCCTCGATGGTAGGCAAATGTAGTCCGTTAAATTCTGGGTATTGATTGCTCATAAAACGCTTATCCTAGCTGATTTTTAGGGCACGAAGGTACGATTTTTTGCCCTTTTAAGCTTGTTCTGCGGTTTTTTCCTCCTTGAAAAAGCGATTCTGAAACACAAATAGGGTAATTACGCCTGTACTTATGGCCATATCGGCAAAATTGAACACGGGTCTGAAAAATTCAAACTCCTCACCACCCCAAATTGGGAACCAAGAAGGGAAATGGGCATCCCTGATAATTGGGAAATAAAACATGTCCACCACCCTTCCATGTAAGAAAGGGGCATAGCCACCACCTAAAGGGAACATTCTAGCCACCATAGTAGTATATGGAACACTAGTTTCAAATATTAAGCCATAAAACATACTGTCTATTAAATTACCAACGGCACCTGCATAGATTAATGCTACACAAATAATAAAACCATTATGATATTTTTTTTCAATAAAACCTTTGATTAAAAAAGTACCCCAAATAACAGCTACTAGTCTAAATAAAGTCAAGGCAATTTTTCCCAAACCTCCGCCAAACTTCAATCCCCAAGCCATTCCTTCGTTCTCTACAAAATGAAGTCTTGCCCAAGATCCTATAATTGCATGTTCTTCTCCAATAAAAAAATTAAGCTTTATATAAAACTTAATTGCTTGATCAATAAATAAAATTAGCAGTATAAATAAAGTTACTTTTTTACCGTTCATATTGGTTTCAAATTATAATTGGAGCACAAAGATAGTTAGTCTTGAATATAGATTCGCTTAACTCTTTGTCCAATTGTTGTTAAAATTTCATAAGGTATGGTTTCTCCCCAAATGGCCAATTGTCCAATTGATAAATGTGGACCAAATACCTCCACTTCATCCCCCACCTGTACATTAGGAATCCCCGTAATGTCAATCATTGTCATATCCATGCAAATATCTCCCACTATTGGAGCGAGTTGTCCGTTCACCCACATGCTTCCCTTTCCCCTGCCCAATTTTCTGGAATAGCCATCAGCATATCCAAGTCTAACAGTTGCAATAGTTGTTTGTTTATCCAATATACCTGCACGATTATACCCAACTGTTTGGTCTGCTTCCAATACACGTATTTGTGCAATGGTGGTTTTTAGTTTCACTACAGTTTCAAAATTTAATACCCCAGCACTTACTCCATACATGCCAATGCCTAGTCGAACCATATCCAAATGATATGCTTGATCCATTAAAATGGCATCAGAATTTGCAATATGCTTAATAGTTGTATAGCCAATCGCTGATTCTAATGTAGTAGCTGCAATAGTAAAGTCCTGTAATTGTTTAGCGGTGAAATCTTCAAATGCAATTTGCCCACTTGCACTTAAGTGACTAAAAATAGACTGCACTTTTAAAATCAAATTCGCTTTTAATTTTTCCGCCAATGCTCCTACTTCGTTCATGTCAAAACCAAGACGATTCATTCCTGTATTCAATTTAATATGAATAGGAAAATTAGGGATGCCTTGTTTTTTTATAAATAAAGTAAATCGCTCTAATAATTCAAAAGAAAAAATTTCCGGCTCTAAATGATACTGCACTAAAGTGTCAAATGCTGCTTCGTCCACATTCATTACCATTATTGGTGTATGAATTCCAGCTTTTCTTAAATCTACCCCCTCGTCTGCATAAGCTACTGATAAATAATTGACATGATGGAACTGTAAAGCACGAGCCACTTCTACACTTCCACTTCCATAACCAAAGGCTTTTACCATTGCCATTATTTGTACACTTGGACCAACTTTGGCTTTTATTTTTTTATAATTATTAACCAATGCAGTTAGATTCACTTCCACCACTGTCTGATGCACATGCGCCTGCAATAAGGTATTGACTCTTTCTAATTCAAATATTCTTGCGCCTTTCAACATTACAAACTCGTCTTTAAAACTACTCGTGTCTAATTGTCTAATAAACGTATCAGTGTCTATAAAAGAGCTGATTTTTATTCCTGTTTTATTTAATGCTTCATTTTGCGTAATCGCCTTTTGCATTATTGGACCAATGGTAATTAACTTTTTTATAGGCCAGCCCATTAATTGCATTAATAATTCATCGTAATCAATAATCGCATTTTGACCTTGTACAAAATCTGAAATAATTAATGTTATAGGCAATAGTCCTGCTTGTTGTTTAGCATATTCTAGTCCTAATTGTAATGCTATAATATCATTACTATAACTATCATTTAAAATATAGCAATTATTGATTCCTTTTTTAATTTGCATGCGCATATCCAAATGCATCAACCCACTCACTTTTTGATTAATTTCTTGTTGGCTTAATCCTAAAGTCAATGCAGCTAACCAGCAAGTGCATATATTTTCTATTGAAATATTGTCCGTAAATGGTGCCACTAAATCGATTGGCGTATTTTGATAAACACCTTTTAATCTTGTGTGATGCTCGATTGTATTGGATGACTGGATATACAATGTTGCTAATGCATTTTCACCCCAAGTTAAAATAGTCTGACCTGAAACAGGTTTTACATTTTTCAATAATTCATAGGGGCCCAATAAAACAGTGGCGGTTTTAGCCAATTGCAATTTTTCTGCTAATTTTTCAGCAATGCTATCAAAACCTTCCTGATGCGCTGTTCCTAAACTTGTAATAATTGCAATAGACGGTTGAATAATAGTAGCTAATTTATGCATCTCCCCCTTTTGTGAAATACCCGCTTCAAAAATGGCTAAATCATGCTGCGACCCCATCCCCCAAACACTTAATGGCACTCCAATTTGAGAATTATAGCTTCTTGGGCTCCTAGCTATAGTATACTTATTATTTAAAATCTCAAATAGCCATTCTTTTACAATCGTCTTTCCGTTACTACCTGTTATTCCAATTACTGGGTAACTAAATTTTTCACGATGCTGCTTTGCAATTCTCTGTAAAGCGTTCATCACATTTTCAACTACTATAAAATTGACTTCCGGAAACGACTTAGTGTCAAATTCATTGTCCACTACAAAATTAAAAACGCCTCTTTCAATTAATTCTGGGATATACAAATGTCCGTCGTTATGACTAGTTTTTAAAGCAAAATATAGCGATTGCTTGGGATACAATACGCGCCTACTATCTGTCAATATATATGCAATAGTTGCTTCTTTAGGAAGTATCCCCTTTGCTTTAATACCTGCTATAATATGTTGAATAGTGTCGGCCAAT
The DNA here is from genome assembly GCA_947374225.1 of Chitinophagaceae bacterium. Taxonomy (GTDB): domain Bacteria; phylum Bacteroidota; class Bacteroidia; order Chitinophagales; family Chitinophagaceae; genus Sediminibacterium. The sequence continues at coordinate 59,828 of CANCAY010000009.1, forward strand.
GGATAGTATTATAAAGTGGGGTCTTTAATATCCTTTGGCAATTTCTGCTTATTTGTAAAAATGGAATATAATATAGAACCTGTTATACAAAATACAATTACCAATAAGGATAATATGACTTGCGAATTTTTGTCCATTATCATATTAATATAATGTTCTCCTAGCATTTTAACCCCTATGAATATTAATACAATCGCAATACCTTGTTGTAAATGCTCAAACTCATTTACGGCGCCTCTTAATAAAAAGAATAAAGACCTTAATCCAAGGATAGCAAAAATATTAGACGTGTAAATTACTAAACTGCTTGTCGAAATGCCCATTACAGCAGGGATAGAGTCCAATGCAAATACAATGTCAATTGCAGCAAGTAAAATTACTACCACAAATAAACTTGTATACAATGGCTTACCTCCTTGTCTTATTACAAATTTACCATCACCGTCTGTATTAGTAATTGGTAAGAATTTTTTTAAGAATTTATAAACCGGTGTGTCATGTGGATCAAAATGATCCTCACTATTGGCTGTATACATTTTAATTCCGGTATATAATAAAAAGACACCGAACAAGTATAATATCCATGCAAATTTAGCAACCAATGCTACTCCAACCGTTATAAATATGACCCTGAAAATTATAGCAGCTAATATGCCTATCAATAATACTCTTGAAGTATGTTGTTCTTTTACTTTAAACGCATCGAAAATTAAAATAAACACAAAAATATTATCAATGCTCAAACTCCATTCCATTAAATAACCACTCAAATATTCTAGTGCTAATTTCTGTCCTTCTTCCACCCACATAAAGGCAAAAAAACCAAAAGCCAACAAGACCCATAAAAAAGTTTGTCTTAAAGCTTGTCGTATGGTAATTGTAGTATTTTTTTTGCTTAGAAACCCAAGGTCTAAAATTAATGCAGTAGCAATTACTACTCCAAATACGGTATATACTATATGGTCTGTTGTCATGTGTTAAAGATAAGAATTGATTGGCTATGCCGCAAATTGACGTTTTCTAACACTATCCCACCCAAGATATCCTATAAATAAACAAAGTATTGGACCCAGGATTAAAACTAGCTGCCAGAAAAGTCTGTACTCCTCAATTTTGTCTTTATTCAATTGGCGAAGTACCAATGTCTTATTCCTACTTTCTAATAAGTCCACTGGCTCGTTTAAGTAGGAGATGCAATTTGCAAAAAACACATTATTGGCAAATTGATACTCTTCAAAAGGTATCATACCCATTGGCAAAGGTCCTTTTGTTTTGTCCACACTATTCGTGAATACGTCCGCGTCTGATACAATTATTTGCTTTCCTATTTTTGCACCTTCCCCAATAAAAGACTTGCCCGTATACTTAACTATGGAATCATTTAGTGCGTCAGTTATTCTGTTTTTAAATAAAGAATTGAATTTCCCTTCTAATAAAACACTGATTGCGATTTGATGTCGGTTAAAAGAAACCATTGCTCCGTACTCCGTTCCACTGTTTAATGAAATCAAATTGGGACTTGACAATACCCTGCTATTAGTATCGGTTGTTAATAAGATTGTTTTTTGAATCCCTGGAACCCTAATTGTATCAATACTTGAAGGAAATTGAGACAATACACGATCCATATTTTTCACCATCGCGATATTATTATTTCCATATAAAAATGGATAATAAGGCCAAGGCACTCTTTGTATCATGGGACTTCCGTCCGCTCCTTTGCCAACCACCACGGGCAATTTTGCACAGTTTAAGTCCTGTACTAAATTATTATTTATTCGGACACCATATTTAAAAAACAAGTCGTCTAAGTTTAAACCTCTGTCATATGCAATATAAGACCCTTCTGTTTTTTGCAAACTATCATACTCTGCATGAAGTTTGTCAACGGCCCAAATAATATTACCTCCAGACATTATATACTGATCAATTTTCAATTTGTCTAATTCAGTAAATGGTATGGTAGGCTTAACAATTAGCAATGTTTTAATTCTTTCTGCAGTTGGAAAACCTTTCTTTAAATCATACACAGCAACATGATATTGATGTCTTATAGACTGTCCTATGTCATTAACAGATAAGTCTACAGGCTCTCCATTCCCAATGAGGTATCCAATGGTTGGAATAGTAGGCCTGGTTAGTAAATAAATTGCCTGTGTAATTTTAAATTCCAAAAGCGCTTCTGCTGCATTTGCAGTGGCTTCCAAGTCCTCTTCGGGTATATCTTTTACAATATTATAGGGTTTATAATATTTCTTGCTACTTCTTAAGTCAATTGCTATAGGATTTTGCCCTTGCACTTCAACCAAGATACCTGGTATTAAAAGCTGATCGATTCTTTGATCTTGTTTTGAGTCTTCGGATTGCACTCTTTCAATTGGTAAGCCCTGCTGTGTAAGACTATCATAAAATTGATACAATGCAGTGTCTTTATATATTTGACTTGGAAATTCTTGTACCCAGGCAATTTGACTTGGATTATTTTGAACAATTTTTTCCAAAATTGCCTTAGTTGCTAATTCCATTTTTTTAAACCTGCTAGGTAAATTACCCCCTAGGTATAAGTGCAACTTTATTGGCTGCTGCACATTTTGAATAATCTGCTTAGTAGCGTTACTTAACGTATAACGCTGGTCTTTGGTTAAGTCTAATTGTAATGAAGACCAACTACTTGCAAAGTTCAATACGAGTATGATTATTAAGCCTATAACAGAAGCTGATTTTCCTTTAATATTTTCAATGCATCCTAAACCAAATAACACTATTACAGAAATAAAATAAATACTATCTTTTAGGGTCAGTACCCCCTTGCTAATATTTTCATAGTGAAATGAAAGTCCAAGTTGTTTAATATAATAATCATACCCATTGGCAAATACCTGCCATGCACTAATCCAATCAAATCCTTTGTATAAAAAAATAGAAATAACAATGGAAAATAATAATGCAACTAATGCATGTTTAGTAATGCTACTCGTAAAAATTCCAATGGATGTATATACGGCTGCTAATAAAAATAATCCAATATAAGCGCCAATGGTAGCACCCCAGTCTATGCCTCCAGTAGCACTTAACATATCTAAAGCAAAAGCGTATAATACAGTAGGTGCAATTGCAATGGCCACAATCAAAAACGCACCAAAAAATTTGCCAATTAATAACTGATAAGGGCTTATAGGCAATGTTCTTAATAATTCATAAGTGCCTTGCTTTTGCTCGTCTGCAAAACTGCGCATGGTAATTGCTGGAACTAATAATAGCAAGAACCAAGGGGCAAAATCAAAATAGACTTGTAAAGAAGCATAACCAAAGTCGAATACATTATAACTCGGCAATACAAATAGAAATAACCCATTTACTATTAAGTAAAAACTAATAATTAGATAGCCAATTAAGCTACCGAAATAATGCGCCCATTCTTTTTTACATATTGCCCACATGCTTCAAAGCTACAAAAAAAATGAGTCCCCAGTTATGGAGACTCATTTAAGTATTTATGACCAACCCCGAATTAAAACGGGACTTATAATTATCTATTACACTGCAAAGCTTTCTCCACATCCACAACTTCTGCTAGCATTCGGATTGTTAAAGTAAAACCCCTTGCCATTTAATCCATCAGAAAACTCTAATTCGGTGTTCACTAAGTATAAAAAGCTTTTTAAGTCGGTTACTATCTTAACCCCATTGTCTTCAAATACTTGATCCATGGGTTTAACCTCGTTATCAAAGTCAAGCTTATAACTTAAGCCAGAACAGCCGCCGCCTACAACACCTACACGTAAAAAGTATTCAGGCTTGTCTACGATTTCTGCGTCTTGCATTAATTGCAATACTTTAGCCTTAGCTTTTTCGCTTACGTATATGGTATTTTCTGCTGCTACGGTACTCATAGAGAATTATAATTAATGAACTCCTTTTTCCTCAAACACTAACTCCGCTAAACCATTTTTAACACGGTAGTCATTAATAGCAGACTTGATTGCGTCTTCTGCTAAAACTGAACAGTGAATTTTTACTGGAGGTAAATTTAATTCCTCTACTAAATCCATATTGTCAATTTTAACAGCTTCGTCAACTGACTTTCCCTTTAACCACTCTGTAGCTAATGAAGAAGATGCAATTGCAGAACCACATCCGAATGTTTTAAATTTAGCGTCAGTGATAATTCCTGTTGCTTCGTCCACTTGAATTTGTAAACGCATAACGTCTCCGCATTCTGGAGCACCAACTAAACCTGTACCAACGCTTTTTGATGCTTTATCTAAAGTTCCTACATTTTTAGGATTAGAATAATGATCAATTACTTTATCTGAATATGCCATGATTGTATTTTTTAATTGTTTTGATAATTGTTGTTTCGACGCATTCGCTATCTACTTGTAATATTTAGTGATGTGCCCATTGAATTGCATCAATGTCCACACCTTCTTTAAACATTTCCCATAAAGGACTCATCTCTCTCAATTTTAAAACAGTTTCAGTAACTGCTTTAATTGTGAAATCAATTTGCTCCTCTGTAGTATAACGACCTAATCCAAATCTTAATGAGCTATGTGCTAAGTCATCTCCTAAACCTAATGCTTTTAAAACATAACTAGGCTCTAAAGAAGCTGACGTACAAGCCGATCCAGAAGACAAAGCGATGTCTTTGTTAAAGCCCATCATCAAACCTTCTCCCTCTACATATTTGAAAGAAATATTACTAACATGTGGTAAACGGTGCGCTGGATTTCCATTAACATAAGACTCGTCTATTTGCTTCAACGCATTTTCTAACTTATCTCTTAATTTAGAAATTCTTGCAGTATCCGCTTCCATATCTGTTCTTGCAATTTCGGCAGCTTTACCAAAACCTACAATACCTGGAACGTTTAAAGTACCACTACGCATTCCTCTTTCGTGGCCACCGCCATCCATTTGTGCAGTTACTTTTACACGTGGGTTTTTACGACGAACATATAATGCACCAACTCCTTTCGGACCATACATTTTATGCGCTGTAAAAGCCATAATATCAATTCCGTCTGCAATTACGTCAACTGGTATTTTACCAACTGCTTGTACACCGTCTGTGAAAAATAATGCACCATGCTTTTTAGCGATTGCTGCAATTTCATTCACTGGCTGTATAACACCTATTTCATTATTCGCATACATGATAGCTACTAAAATAGTAGTGGGTCTCATTGCAGCTTCTAATTCTTTTAAATCAATTAATCCATCAGGTTGTACTTCTAAATAAGTCACTTCCGCACCTGCTTTTTCTAAATGCTTACATGTATCTAAAACAGCTTTATGCTCTGTAGTACAAGTAATAATATGATTACCCTTACTTGCATACATTTCATACACACCCTTAATAGCCAAATTGTCCCCCTCTGTTGCACCTGAAGTGAAGATAATTTCCTTAGGATCTGCGCCAATCAACTTAGCAACTTGCTCGCGAGCATAGTCAACAGCTTCTTCAGCATGCCATCCAAAAGAGTGGTTTCTGCTAGCCGCGTTTCCGAAATTTTCGGTAAAATAAGGTATCATCGCTTCTAACACTCTTGGATCCATTGGAGTTGTTGCGTTATGATCAAGATAAATAGGTAATTTTAACATGTCCGATTTTAATTTTTTCTGAGAATACAAAAGTAAAGCTTCAACTTTGATTATCAGGATTTCGTTAGCTTTGGAATGCATTTTTTTCCCAATTCGTAAAACATACAAAAATGGCTTATAACGTAGATCACATAGGGATTGCAGTTACTAATTTAGATGTAAGTATTCCCTTATTCGAAAGACTATTGGGCAGTCCTTGCTATAAAACAGAGCCTGTGGAGTCAGAAAACGTTAATACTGCTTTTTTTATGAAAGAAGGGGCAAAAGTGGAGCTACTAGAGAGCAGGGACCCTGATGGCGTGATTGCCAAATTTATTGCCAAGAAGGGGGAAGGCATGCACCATATTGCCTTTGAGGTACCCAATATTGAGGCAGAAATGGAGCGACTGAAGAAAGAGGGCTTTACCCTTTTGAATGAAGTACCTAAAAAAGGTGCAGACAATAAATTAGTTTGTTTTGTGCATCCGAAGGACGCTAACGGAGTATTAATTGAGCTTTGCCAAACTATTATATAATCAATAACAAGCCTAGCCTACAAATGGGATTTAAATTCCTAAGGTTTCAATTGCTTTTTGTGCGGCTAACTGACTAGCATCTTTTTTAGTATACCCTTTTTGACTTGCCACTATTTCACTATCAATTACAATATTGATGGTAAACAATCGTCGTCGTCCTTCTAATTGTTCCCCTGCTAATACAAAGTCGATTTGTTTACCCTGCTTCAAAGCCCAACCAATAATTTTATTCTTAATGTTAATATCAATTTGCTCTAACTCATCCATGAACAAATAGGGTTGTATCATTTTTTCAACAATCCATTTTTTCGTGAAGTCATACTTCTTGTCTAAATAAATAGCACCCACCAAAGCTTCTAATGTATTCCCAAAAATTTGACTGGTTTTTAAACCGCCATCCATTTTATTAAACCTTGTCATCTTGCGCAAGCCCATTTGAATAGCAATATGATTTAACTGCTGTCTATTTACCATCTTGCTTCTCATTTCAGTTAAAAAACCTTCCCCTTTATAAGGATATTTTTTAAATAGATAATCTGCAACAACAGCACCAATAATAGCATCTCCTAAAAATTCAAGACGCTCATTATTCTCAGTTGGATTATCCTTAACTGACCTATGATTCAGTGCAGTCTTGAATAGTAGTAAATTACTAGTACCGTATCCAATTAACATGGATAAATTTTTCTCGAATTCCGACTTCCTAAAACGGGATAATAATGGTTGTAAGAATTTCACTAAAATTAGTCCTTATATTTTTTCACTATTACACAAGCATTGTGTCCGCCAAATCCGAAAGTATTACTTAAGGCAGCGTTCACTGTTCTTTTTTGTGCTGTGTTAAATGTGAAATTTAAACGATTATCTAATTCAGGGTCGTCTGTGAAATGATTAATAGTTGGAGGTACAATATCATGAATAACTGCTTGCACACAGGCAATAGCTTCAATAACACCCGCCGCTCCTAAACAGTGACCAGTCATTGATTTAGTGGAACTGATATTCATATTGTATGCATGCTCACCGAACACTTGCGTAATTGCTTTTGCTTCTGCAATATCTCCTAATGGGGTTGAGGTTCCGTGTGTATTGATATAATCAATTTCATTCGCTTGCATTCCTGCATCTCTTAAAGCTGCATTCATAACATTGATTGCTCCTAGTCCTTCTGGATGGGGCGCTGTTAAATGATAAGCGTCTGCTGTAGCACCACCGCCTACTACTTCGCAATATATTTTAGCACCGCGTCTTTTTGCGTGCTCTAATTCTTCTAATACTAGTACACCACTTGCTTCTCCCATGATAAAACCATCGCGGTCTTTGTCATAAGGACGGCTTGCAGTTTTTGGATCATCATTTCTTTCACTCATTGCTTTCATGGCATTGAATCCACCCATTCCTGCAACTCCTATTACTGATTCAGAACCACCAGTAATGATGATATCTGCTTTTCCTAATTTCAAATTATCCATAGCTGAAATAATTGCATTAGTGCTGGAAGCACATGCACTCACCACAGCATAGTTTGGTCCTCTAAACCCATGCTTCATAGATATCTGCCCTGCAGCAATATCTAAAATCATTTTAGGGATAAAGAAAGGATTAAAACGTGGCGTTCCGTCGCCATTTACAAAATTGGTAACTTCTTCCGTGAAAGTGGTTAGCCCACCAATGCCACTTGCGAAAATAACACCAACACGATCGTGGTCTACGTTTTCCTTTGTTATACCAGCGTCTAATACAGCCTGGTCACTTGCTACTAAAGCGATTTGAGCAAAGCGATCCAATTTCCTAGCTTCCTTGCGGTCCATGAAATCGGTTGCCTCAAAGCCCTTTATCTCACATGCGAATCTTGTCTTAAACTTAGACGCATCAAATTGCGTAATCATGTCTGCTCCTGAAACTCCATTTACTAAATTATCCCAGTATTCAACTAGGTTATTTCCCAATGGATTTAAAGTGCCAATACCCGTAACTACAATGCGTCTTGATTGCATGATTTTGTTTTTTAAATTAAGAATCCGCCTTTAAAGCAAAGGCTCAAAAAGGCGGATTAAGAATATTCCTTGGTTAAACTTGAAACTTATTTCGCGTGTTCCTCGATATAAGCAACAGCTTGACCAACGGTAGTAATAGTTTCTGCTTGTTCGTCTGGAATAGAAATGTTGAATTCTTTTTCGAACTCCATGATTAACTCAACAGTGTCTAATGAATCTGCTCCCAAATCATT
>CANCAY010000010.1 GCA_947374225.1 Chitinophagaceae bacterium
AAACCAATTGATCTTCCAATAGTTCGGTCCCGGTAAAAATTTGAGTTGCTTGGAATTTCTGATACATATATTAGGAAGTCGTTTAGGTAGAATCTGCTAAAATTAGGCCAGAATTGTCAAAAATAGGAGAATGAAGGGTACTGGAAACCTAAATGAGTACAATATCTCAAAATCTGGCTTATTATTGATTTTCTAACTCATTGATAATCAGTACCTATTTAGTATGATATAATTCATGATACAAAAATATAATTGATAATCAATTAGTTGCAAAGGTATGGTCAAAAATATCACTTAAAAAGAAGGGAAAAGCCAAAATCCGCTCGTACCTTTGCTCTCCCTTATAAAAGGGGATAATTTATGGCTAGCGGGATAGCGCAGCCTCATTTAAACAAAAGATTATGAGTAAACTACATTTCACCACGAAGCACGCCAACGCGGCTACCGTTACACATGGCTGGTACATTGTTGATGGTACTAATCAAACCGTAGGACGTATTGCTTCAAAAATTGCAGCTGTTCTACGTGGTAAGAACAAGGCTTATTACACTCCTCACGTTGATTGTGGAGATTATGTAATCATCATTAACGCAGAAAAAGTAAAATTAACTGGAAACAAATTCCACGATAAAGTTTACTTGAACTATTCTGGATACCCAGGTGGTAAGAAAGAAGAAGCTGCAGAAGATTTAATCAAGCGTCGTCCAGAAGTTATTATGGAAAGAGCGGTAAAAGGTATGTTACCTAAAAACCGTTTAGGACGTAAGATGGTTAAAAAATTGTTTGTTTATGCAGGTGAAAAACACCCACATAGTGCACAACAACCTAAAGAATTCAAATTTTAATTAATTCCAAATCTAATATAAATGGAAAAGCAAACAAATGCAGTAGGTCGTCGTAAGGAAGCGGTAACACGCGTCTTCGTCAGCAAGGGTACTGGAAAGATCACTGTTAATGATAAAGATTACAAAGCATACTTTCCTTTAGTATACTTACAAAACCAAGTGGAAGCTCCTTTAAAGGCAGCTGAAGCAGAAGGAAAATACGATATCGTAATTAATGCAACTGGTGGTGGAATGAAAGGCCAAGCAGAAGCAGCTAAATTAGGTATTGCACGTGTATTAGTTGAATTGAATCCTGAAGTTCGTCCAACGTTAAAAGCGGCTGGTCAATTGAAGCGTGATCCAAGAAGTGTAGAACGTAAGAAGTTCGGTCACAAGAAGGCACGTAGAAGCTTCCAATTTAGCAAGCGTTAATCGACACAATTTTTTAATTCATTATTACAACTTATACAAATGGAAAATAACACTTCATTACAACAGCAACTTTTGGAGGCCGGCGTACACTTTGGTCACCTTAAAAAGAAGTGGAACCCTAAGATGTTACCTTACATCTTCGCTGAGAAGAAAGGTATCCACATCATTGATTTAAATAAAACAGTTGCTCATTTACAAGAAACTGCTGCTGCTTTAAAGCAAATTGCTAAGAGCGGTAAGAAAATTATGTTTGTTGCTACTAAGAAACAAGCAAAAGAAATTGTAAGCGAGTGCGCTAAGAAAGTGAACATGCCTTACGCTACAGAGCGTTGGTTAGGTGGTATGTTGACTAACTTCAATACCGTTCGTAAGAGCGTTAAGAAAATGCAAAGCATTGAAAAAATGTTGAGCGACGGAAGTGCTGAAAGCTTAACTAAAAAAGAGCGTTTAACATTAGGTCGTGATAAAGATAAAATGGAGAAAGTATTAGGTGGTATCGCTCAAATGGGTCGTTTACCAGCAGCTTTATTCTTAGTTGATATCGGACATGAGCATATCGCATTATCAGAAGCAAAGCGTTTGGGTATCCAAACATTTGGTATGGTAGACACTAACTGTGATCCTAATAAAGTTGACTTCTCTATTCCAGCGAATGACGATGCAACTAAATCAATTGCAATTATCACTAACTATATTACTGCAGCAATTGCAGAAGGTTTAGCAGAGCGTCAAGCATCTAAAGATGATGAAGGCGAAGCAGAAGAAGGTAACAATGAGAACGAAGCGAAAGCGCGTAGAATGGAAGCTGAAGCAAATGCTGAAGGCGGAAGAGCTAAGCGTGGCGCGGGTGCTGCTCCAACAGCTCCAGGTGCTCCTAAGCGTCGTATTCAAAGTACACGTCGCCCTGCAGGTAAATAAATTTTAATGCAAATTGGGTTATTAGTGTCTTATGGATACTAATGACCCAATTGTATTTATTTGAACCAAGCGGGTTACTCCAATATTAAAAGACAATTATAAAACTATATTTTATGAGCGCAATAACTGCTGCAGATATTAATAAATTACGTCAAGCTACAGGTGCTGGTATGATGGATTGTAGAAAAGCATTAACAGAAACAAATAATGATTTTGAAGCTGCTATCGACTGGTTACGTAAGCAAGGACAAAAAGTTGCTGCTAAGCGTAGCGACCGTGAAGCAAAAGAAGGTGTAATTATTGCACAAACTTCTGCTGACAAAAAAGTTGGATTTGTGGTATGTATTTCTTGTGAAACAGATTTCGTTTCTAAGAATGCAGAGTTCGTAGCATTTGCTCAAACAATTGCTGACGCTGCTGTTGCAAACGACGTTAAGTCTGCTGAAGAATTAAATGCAGTAAGCATTAATGGTACTACAGTTGCTGATATGATTAATGACAAATTAGCTTCTATTGGTGAGAAAATCGCGGTAGCTAAATTTGAAAGAGTAGAAGCTCCATATGTTGCTTCTTATATTCACGGTTCATACAGAATGGGTGTATTAGTTGCCTTGACTGCAGAAGCTGCTGAATTGGGTAAAGACCTTGCAATGCAAATTGCAGCGATGAACCCAGTGGCGGTTGATCCAGAATCTGTACCTGCTGAAACAGTTGCACGTGAAAGAGCAATTATCATAGATACAATGAAAGAGGATCCTAAGATGGCGGGTAAGCCAGAAGAAATGATTGCAAAAATTGCCGAAGGTAAAATTGCAGCATTCTTCAAAGAGCAAACTTTATTAGCACAGTCTTTTGTTAAGGACGGTTCTAAAACAGTGGGCGAGCATATCAAGTCTGTAGGGGCTGATATTAAGGTTACAGAATTCAAACGTGTTGCTTTAGGTTAAATTGCAAGTGGACACTGTTTAGTTCAAAAAATACAGATGATTCAAATTCCTAGACAATAATAAATAGTCATAGGAATTAACAATACCGAGAAGGGGGTCCAAAAGGCCCCCTTTTTATTTGTGTCAAAATAAGGAGTAGCCGTCCATATAAATCCAACAAAACCTTCTTCAAAATTTGTATCTTGCAAGTACAAATCAGTTCAACTATGCAGCCAAAATATAAACGCGTATTACTTAAACTTTCTGGAGAAGCTTTATTAGGAAATGAAAGAAACGGAGACCCTTTCAATCCTAAAATTATAGAGCAGTATGCAAATGAAATTAAAGAATTAGTAGGTTTAGGGGTAGAAGTAGCCATTGTAATTGGAGGCGGTAATATTTACCGAGGCATGAATGAAGCTGATAGTGGAATTGAAAGAGCACATGGTGATTATATGGGTATGTTGGCAACAGTAATCAATGCCATGGCCATACAAGCAATGTTAGAAAAAATTGGAGTGTACACTCGATTACAGTCTGCGATTAATATGGAACAAGTAGCAGAACCCTATATAAGAAGAAAAGCATTAAGACATTTAGAAAAAGGACGTGTAGTTATATTTGGAGCAGGAACAGGTAATCCTTATTTCACAACAGACACGGCGGGTTCTTTAAGAGCTATTGAGATGAAAGCAGATGTAATATTAAAAGGAACAAGAGTAGACGGAGTATATGATTGCGATCCAGAAAAAAATCCAGGCGCTATAAAGTTTGATACGATTAGTTTCCAGGACTGTATTTCAAAAAATTTGAAAGTAATGGACATGACGGCTTTCACATTATGTATGGAAAACAAATTGCCAATTATTGTATTCGACATGAACAAGGCAGGAAATTTATTGAAAATTGTTAAAGGCGAGAAAGTAGGAACATTAGTAGGATAAGAAAAACAAAAAGCATGCAAAAAGTAAAGACGTTAGTATCATTCGTATTATTAGTTATTATAGGAAATTCAGTTAACGCACAAGTATTAACATTAAATGAAGCGGTAAAAACGGCTTTAAAAAATAGTTACGATATCCAATTAGTAGAAAACAGTTTGGCTATTGCAAAGAATAATAATGATTTAGGCGTAGCGGGCGCATTGCCAACTATAACTGCCACTGCAAATAATAATAAGTCAATAAGCACAATACAACAAAACTTTGCAGACCCAAGTCGTAATACAACTAAATCAGGAGTAGACGGAAACACTTTAACAGCAGGACTTACCGCGTCTGTGGTGATATTCAATGGCTACAGAATCATGACTACTAAAGACCGATTAGCTTCTATTGAAAAGCAAAATGGATTATTATTAAAGGCGCAAATGAACAATACAGTGGCTTTAGTGATGCAACAATATTATAATGTAGCACGTCAGCAAGCGTATTTAAAAACAATTCAAAAATCAATTGAAGCAAGTCAACAAAGATTAGACATTGTAAAAACAAGACAACAGGTTGGTGTTGCAAATCAGGCAGACATTTTACAATCTAATTTGGATTTAAATGCATTAGTGCAAGCAAAGCGCAATCAAGAATTATTAATAGCACAATCTAAATCAGATTTATTAAGAACCATGGTAATGCCAGAAGGTTCAATAAATTCAATGCAAGTGCAGGACAGTATTCAACTGGATGCTAAGTTAAAATATACAGGTGCAGACGGAATCGAAAACAACATTGCACAAAATCCACAAATGGCTGCTATTGCGCAACAAGTAGACATTAATAAATTAATAGAAAAAGAAACCAAAGCTTTATTGTATCCAACATTAAGAGCAAGTACAGGGTATAATATAAACAGTACCACTTCTGCAGCAGGATTTGCTTTGTTAAATGAAACCTATGGTCCATTCTTAGGAGTGAATTTATCTATTCCAATTTATGCTGGAGGACTAGCTAAAAAGAATTTGAAGAATGCTAGAACCAATTCAAGCAGTGCAGCTTTGCAATATAATAATGCAATGCAGGATACCAAGAACAATGCCTACAAAACAAACGAAGCATATCAAAACAGCATTCAACAAATACCAGTAGAAACCGAGAACTATAATATGTCTCAGTCTTTATTAGACTTAGTGATGCAAAAGTATCAATTAGGTCAAGCTACCATGGTAGACGTGAAACAAGCACAACAAAGTTTTGAGAATGCAGGCTTTAGATTAGTAAGTTTAAGATACACAGCAAAAATTGCAGAGATTGAATTAAAGCGACTTGCAAATCAATTGAATTTCTAATTCAAACAAGTTGCGTTTCTAAAAATCATTCGCATTAATTAAATTTCATGCAATCCATAACAGTAAAAGCTCCGGGCAGAATCAATTTAATTGGAGAGCATACTGATTATAATAATGGATTTGTATTACCTGCTGCAATTCAAAAAGCAGCGACAGTTACAATCGAAAAAAGAGTAGACAGACTAGTCTTAATGAATGCTGTTGATTTAAATGATTCCATTTCCATCTTATTAGAGGAGATTAAACCATCCGAAATTCACTGGGCTAATTATATAATAGGCGTGATTGTACAGTTTCAGAAAAATCATAATTTCCCAACAGGTTTTTCAATAACCTTAAAAAGTGATATACCAATGGGCGCAGGACTATCAAGTTCCGCAGCCATTGAATGTGCAGTAGCATATGCATTAAATGAATTATTTGCTTTTGGTATAGACAAAATGGAATTAGCTTTAATGGCACAAAAAGCAGAACAGGAATACGCTGGAGTGCAATGTGGTATTATGGATCAGTTTGCAAGCCTATTTGGCAAAAAGGATCAGGTAGTTTTATTAGATTGTAAAACAATGGAATACCAATACTTTCCATTATTATTAGAAGACTATACCATAGTATTATTTGACACCCAAATTAAACATGCACTAGCAAGCAGTGAATACAATACTAGACGCTTGGAATGTGAAGTGGGTGTGTCCATGATACAGACTAAATTTGCTCAAGTAAATTGTTTAAGAGAGGCTAATTTAGACATGCTCAATGAATGCGTAAATGCAAGTTTACATCCCATTGTATATAATAGATGTAAATATGTAATTGAAGAAATGGAAAGAACCTTAGCTGCAACAGAAAATTTAGTTGCCAATGATTTAGCAGCTTTTGGAGAAAAAATGTTCGCAACACATGAGGGATTGACTAAGCTATATGAAGTGAGTTGTGTAGAACTAGACGCATTGGTTGCAATGGTAAAAAATAAGAAAGAGGTAATAGGTGCTAGAATGATGGGAGGTGGTTTTGGGGGATGCACCATTAATATTGTGAAAAAGACCGAATTGAATAAAGTAATAGTAAATACTAGCGATGCCTATAAGCAGAAAACTGGAAAAGACCTTGTACATTATATTGTAAATATTGAAGACGGTGCACATATAACTAACTAGTTCATAGTAATAAAAAAATTATTTATGTAAAATAAAATCCCCCCTAATTGTGTTAGGAGGGATTTTTAAATTAAATACTATTCGATTAGGAATATTATTTCAAATTCTTAGAACCAAGAACCATTGATGACTTCGTCACCATTGGCATTGTTCTTTGCTTTTCTTCTTGCAACATTTCTTTTTTGAATCCAAGTGCTTAAAAGCATCAAAGGAATAAAGATAAAAGTTAAAGGAGGAATACCTAACATGCTAATCCACTTGCCACCAAAATGACGGCGCATTGGACGACGTAAGCGTTCTGCCATTAAATACATACCTGGTACAATAAACAAAGTCATGAAAAACGCAAAAGTTAAACCATATATAATGGTCCAGCTTAATGGTTTCCAGAAAGCAACGTTATCACCACCAAAGAAGATATGTGGATTCAACTCGCTAAATAACGTTACAAAGTTGATATTAAATCCAACGGCAATTGGAATAAAACCAAGTATTGCAGCTAAGGCGGTTAGCATTACTGGAATAATTCTAGTCTTACCAGCTTGTACCACTGCTTCCCTTGTTTTATAACCTCTTGCTCTTAATTCGTCGGCAAATTCAATTACAAGGATACCATTTTTAACAACGATACCCGCAAGTCCTACAATACCTAAACCAGTCATCACACCAGAAACCTTCATACCGAATATAGAGAATCCTAAGAAGACTCCAATGATACTAAACAAGATCTCTGTTAAGATAATCACAGATTTAGAGATAGAATTAAATTGTAAAACCAAGGTAAACAAGATCAACATTAAAGCAATCACTAAAGCTTTACCTAAGAAGGCAACGGTCTCTAATTGTTGTTCATTCTCTCCTGTTTGGGATACAGTTACCCCTTCTGCAATTCCTGGGTAGTTGCTAATAAATTGTGCAATTACCTGATTCACCGCTGTTGGGTTATAACCTTGGTCAGTTAATACATTAGACCTTAATTGAATTAAACGTTTTTGGTTTTTTCTTTTAATACTTCCTAAAGTACTCGTTGGCTCCACTTTCACTAAAGAGCTAATTGGAATATTTTTAACCATACCACCTGCTGCCATATCTCTAAAAGATAAACGCATATTAAGTAAGTCAACTAAATTCTTTCTTTGTGTTTCTTCGTTTCTTAATTGAATTTTATATTCTTCTTTACCATCTTTAATTTTAGAAACCTCTTTACCAAATAAGGCAGTACGAATTTGCATACCTACTTGCGCACTTGAAACGCCTTCTATTAAAGCACGCTCTCTGTCAATGGTTAAAGTCAATTCAGGATTATTTAAATCCACGTCCATCTTCAAGGCTTCAATACCTGGTATTTGAGCAGCGTCTAAATAGTTTTTTAAACCTACTGAAGTTTTTATTAATTTATCAAAGTCGTCTCCTTGAATCTCAATATTTACTGGAGGTTCAGTTGGAGGTCCACTTGACTCTTGTGTAACAGTAATTTCAGAACCAGGAATTCCTTTCATTTGAGCACGTATCGCATCTAAATAAGGAGCAGTAGATTTGCCATGACGTTTTTCAAATTCCACAAAATTGATTTGTAAACGACCTAATTCAGAACGCGTACTTCTGTCTCCAGACTGAGGGTCACCTGCACCAACCGCTACGTTTGAAATAATACTTTCTACTACCGGGTTGGTTCTGCCATTATCAATCTCTAAAATTTTAGCTACTTTTTTCTCTAATACTTTAGTTACAGAATCGGTATAACCCACTTGCGTTCCAACTGGAAGTTTTAAATAAACATATACTTGGTTAGGGTCTCCTTTAGGGAAAAACTCAATACCTACTCTTCCGGTATTAATACTAATTATAAATACAATAAGGGAAACTATAAACAATACAATAGTTCCAATTAATAATTTAACAGGTCTCCAGCCGCTTAATGCTCTTCTTAAAATACGCTCGTAGGTATTCATCATTGCAGGTAAGATCTTTTCTTGGAAAGCTTCAATAGCGCTCGTAATAAAATATTTATTAGCAACTACTAAAATCATAAAGAAGATTAATAAGTTACCTAGGAAGGTAGCGCCCATGATATCTAATAAAATACCAAAGGCAATTGGAAGCCAAAATGTTCTCTTTTTAAAGATGGCAGATTTTGGTTCCTCAGACTTCGCTTCTTCGTGATTCATAAAGTCAACCGCAAATACGGGGTTCATAATAAACGCAACTACCAATGAAGCAGCTAATGTAAATATTAACATTGCCGGTAGATACACCATGAACTTACCAATAATTCCAGGCCAGAATAATAATGGGAAGAAAGGAGCTAAAGTGGTAATGGTACCTGCAAATACAGGAACGAACACTTCACCCGCAGCCATTCTAGCAGAAGTAGTAGCAGTTAATTTTCCCTTGCCCTGAATAAATATTCTGTGTGTGTTTTCAATAACCACAATGGCATCGTCAACAATAATTCCCAATCCAAACAATAAGGCAAATAATACCATAAAGTTAAGGGTGATATGAGAACCTACTACTAAGTCACCAGCCGGTAATAATACAAAGGCAACGAACATACTCAATGGAACAGAAAGTGCCACAAAGAAGGCGTTGGTAATGCCCATGAAAAACATTAACACAATCAATACTAAAACGAAGCCAATTACAATAGAGTTAACCAATTCAGTAAATGAACTTCTGGTTCTAATACTTTGGTCTCCAGTAATAACTGCTTTTAAATCCTTAGGCAACATAGTTGCCTTTGCCTCCTCTACAATTTTCTTAACAGCGTCGGAAGTGGCAATTAAATTTTCCCCGTTTCTTTTAATAATATTTAAAGTCAATACATTCTTGCCGTCTAAACGTGCATAGCTTTCATTGTCTTTAACCGTATCCTTAATAGTAGCTACGTCTTTCAAATAGATTGGTGCGCCACTAGTATTACGTACAATAATATTAGCAATATCATTGGCGTTTTTTAATTGGCCTTTTAATTGAAGGTTACGCTTCATGGTACCCACTTCTAATTGGCCACCAGATAAATCTAAATTTTCTCTTTGTATAGCATTACTAATATCATCAAATGTGATACCAGAGCTTTGCATACGATAGTTGTCAACGTTTATTTGAAACTCTCTTTCGGGAGCACCTACTAAGTCAACTCTATTAATTTGTGCAACGCCTTCTAATTTATCTTTTAAGTCGTCAGCATATTTTTTTAATTGAACACCACTGTAGTTACCACTAATGTTAACATACATAATTGGCATATCACTAATATTAACTTCAATTACTCTTGGTTCTTGTGTTAAGTCATTAGGTAAGTCTCCTTTAGCTTTATCCACCGCATCCTTCACTTTTTGCAAAGCGATGTCTGGTTTCACGTCGGTGCTAAATTCAACAGTGATCGCAGAGAAGTCTTGTTGTGAAGTAGAAGTAAACTTATTAATTTTTACGCCACTGATACTTTTAATTTGCTTCTCAATAGGACGTGTAACCAAGTTTTCAATATCCTTAGGAGAATTACCTACATATATTGTTTGCACATACATAGTTGGAATAATCACTTCCGGAAACTGTTCTTTTGGAAGTGTCAAAAACTGATAGATACCACCTAAGCTTAAAAATAACATGATCAAATAGATCGATGTTTTATTGGTGATACTCCAAGAAGTAGGTTTAAACTCCTTGAACTTCTCTTTTATTTTATGGAATTTCGACATATAGCTCGATTTGCTTTTTTAAATTTAATTCGCTGTAATTATTTAACAGCAGTTGTAATAGTTTGACCGTCATAGATAGACTGAAAACCTTCAGTAATCATTTGCTCACCAGCAGCTAAGCCACTTAATATTTCAATATTATTACCATAAAACTCACCAACTGTAACTACTTTTTTACGAGCAATTAATTTTCCCTTTTCTGAAACTGCAACATAAATGAATTTTCCATTTTCATCATTCTGTAAAAGATTAATAGGAATGCTGATAGCGTTTACTTTCGAGTAGTCTTTTATTTTAACCTGAACCAATTGGTTAGGTCTAAAGTTTTTATCAACAGGTAATTTAGCTTCTACATAAAAGCTTCTACTTAATGGGTCAATCACATTACCCACCACCGCTAATTTAGCAGCTACTGTTTTTTGAAGATCAGGGAATGTTAAGCTAGCTTCCGTACCTACTTTAACTTTACCAGCGTAGTTTTCAGGAACCTGAGTAGTTAACTTTAAATGTTCTGTGTTTACTATTTTTAGTTGACCAGCACCACCGAATAATTCACCTACTTTAATATTCACTTCTTCCGCAACACCAGCAACATCACTATAGACACTTGTGAAAGCTAGCTGGTCTCTCACCATGCCTAACTGTTCTTGAGCTGCTTTCAATTGACTAGCCATTGCGTCTGCATTGGTTTTAGCAGTTAACAGTTGAATTTCACTACCAATATTTTGATCCCATAAATTCTTTTGTTTCTCATAAATAGATTTCGCTAAAGCAGCTTGTGCTTTAACTGTCTCAATATTTTGAGCAGCAGCAGCAGCGCTTTGCTTAATCAAGCTATTGTCCAATTGTAATAATAATTGACCTTTTTTAACAATATCACCTCTTTTAACAAAAATGGCTTTTACTTGACCGCCACCAGCACGAGGGGTTACAAAAGAAACACTTTCAGATTCTATCTTACCTTGTAATTCAATAAAGTGAGTAAAGTCTTGAGGAACAATAGGGGCAATTGCTACTAAAATTGCTTTAGCCGCGTCAGCGCCACCTGCTTTTTCTAATTCTTTTTCCAATGCAGCAATTTTCACATTCAAGTCTAGCGCTTGCTTTTTTAAATTAGCAATTGCTATCTTTTTTGATTCAATACTATTGTCACT
The DNA here is from genome assembly GCA_947374225.1 of Chitinophagaceae bacterium. Lineage (GTDB taxonomy): Bacteria > Bacteroidota > Bacteroidia > Chitinophagales > Chitinophagaceae > Sediminibacterium. The sequence continues at coordinate 11,394 of CANCAY010000010.1, forward strand.
CCCACCGCCACAGGCTACTGTCAGCAATACTAGGACGGAGATAAATAAAGTTGCGATATTTTTCATTGTATATATTTTATTAAGTTGATTGTTTGATTAAAGGTTACCAGTTGCTTTTAATAAGTCCACCTTAGCAATTAAGGCACTATATAAAGCGTTCATGTAATTATTTTGAGCACTTACTAAGTCGGCTTGTGCGGCAGAGATTTCTGTATTAGAACCAGTTCCTGTTTCAAACTTCTTTTTAGTTTGAGCATACACCGTTTCAGCTAAAGTCATATTCTTCTTTTGAAACTGCACGGTAGCAACAGAAGACATATAGTTTAATTTAGCCTGTGTGATTTCGTTGTCTATATTGTTTTTTAAAGCCTCAATTTGATTCTCAACTTGCTTTAACTCAATTTTAGTTCTTTTAACTCTTGCGTCAGTAGCAAATCCATTGAATATAGGCAGATTGATATTCAAGCTAATTAAAGAAGTTGCAAACCAGTTACCGCTTTCGAAAAAGTCAAATTTAGAACGTTGTGCGTTTTTTGAATAAGCGCCAGACATGCTTACGGTTGGTAAATAACTTAATTGGTAACGCTTAACATTAAACTCGTTCATTTTTTTAACGGTGTTTAAATATTGAAAGTCTTTTCTAATTGCGTATTGAAAATCATTTTCAACTAAAACGTCTCCAGTTAAACTTTGCTCATTAATAACGTCAGTTAAAACCAAGCTATCTTTTACTGGCATGCCCATTAGCATTTTCAAACCCATATAACCAATAGCAACACTATTGTTAGCTTTTAATTTTTCAGTTTGTAAATTATTTAATTGAACACTTACCTTGTCTACATCTAATTTTTCAGCGAAACCATTTTGGTACATGATTTCTGCATCATGCGCTAATTTGTTCAGTCTTTCAATATTGGCGTCTAGGATATTTAATTGTGTTTTACTAGCAGATAATTGGTAGTAAATTTTATAAATATTTGCTTTAATACCTTCTTCCGTTAATGCAGCATTGTTTACTTGTAATTGCATAGAAGTAGACCTTGCTCTTAAAGCAATAAATACTTGACCGTCAAATAATAATTGTTGAATATTAGCACCGTAGTTAGCGTTAAACTTAGTTCCAAACTGAACAGGAATAAAGGTTCCAGCAGCTTGACCAAATATTTGACCCGGTAACAAAGAGGTAGGTATTTTCAAATAGTCTGTTCCACCTATATTAGTACTAATAGACGGAAATGCAGCAGCTGCAATTTCTCTATTGGTTTGCTTTTGAGCTTCAATTGTTAATAATGCATTTTTAACTTGTACATTATTTTTTTGCGCATACACCACACAGTCATCTAGTTTAAATGCATGTACTGTTTTGTTTGCATCTTGGGCTTGTAAGTTTCCTAAACTTATAAAACCGCAAATTATAATTCCTATTTTTTTCATTTTCATATATATTTTATTGCTTGCTTTAATTATTAATTTCTAAAATTGATTGTAAATTTTTATCTTGATTAGCAGCTTCTACTTTAGCTAGCTTGTATTGTTCCATAAGTCTCAGCCCTTCCACCGACATAACACCATATATATAGTGTTCCATTATTTGCAGGTTTACACTACCTACGTCGAATTTACTTAAAGGGTATAGCTGCGTATTAAATGCAACGAAACCGGTTTCTAATCGGTAGATGGATAATATCTCAGGATCAATGTCTTTTCTATAAACACCTTGTTCAACACCTCTTATTAAATTGGTTTTAATAATGCCATGCATAAAATCATCCTTATGCGTTTGAATTCTTTTAAACGCTTCAGGGAAGAATTTCTGAATCTCGGTCATGGTGAGGGGATTCATTTTTTTGAACATTTCCTGTATGTCTTCTAGTAAAAGGAACATTTCATGAACCGCGTTGTCTGCATTTTCCTGACTCCTCTTACATTTAAGTGACTGTTCTTCTAACTCCAAGTCCACTACTGCCAATACGAGCGCTTCCTTATCTTTATAAAACTGATAGATGGTTTTTTTACTGATACCCAATTGGTTAGCTAAATCGTCCATAGTAACAAATCGTACCCCGTTAAGGACCATTAACTCCCTGGCTTTCAATAATATTCTATTTTCCATAACTTAATTTGAGGCCGCAAAACTACGGAAACTATTATGGTTTACAAAGTTTCCAGGTTAATTATTTATATTTTATGTTGAATGGTAAAAAAGGTTGAAATTTGGGTCTAAATCCTATCAAAATGCCCAGTTTAAGGGAAAAAACAACAAAAAAGGCAATATTAGCTGCATTGGCACAACTCTTTTTTCAAGGAGTCGTGGTATTGGCTCCCATTGGGGTAACCGTTTGGGTAATAGTGAGCTTATTTAATTGGGTGGACAATTTCCTACCTAACTTATTGAACGCATTATTCCCAATTCAGTTTGCTGCAGTGAATGGTCAAATCCCAAAAGTAACAGGACTTGGATTTGTAGTAGTTATAGCATTAGTATTAATAGTAGGCTGGTTGTCTTCCTTATATTTTATGGAGCGATTGGTTTCTGTTTTTGACAAAGTTTTAGAGCGTACACCAGGCATCAAAATAATATACTCTTCTGTTAAAGATTTTTTAGAAGCATTTGCAGGTAATAAGAAAAAATTTGATCAACCAGTTTTGGTCAATGTGGATGCAACAGACGTTTGGAGAATTGGATTTATAACACAACAAAATAGTGAACATTTTGGGATGCAAGATTTTGTCACGGTATATGTTCCACATTCTTATGCGATATCTGGAATTACCTATATTGTATCACCTACTAGAATAAAAAAATTACCAAAAAGTATTGGTGCGTCCGAAGCCATGAAGTATGTAGTGTCAGGTGGTGTAACAACAATAGATGAACAAGCTCAGGAGCAAGAAGAGATTGCATAAAATAAATAATAAAATTAGTATACTAATTTTAACACAATAATATAATTACTTATATAATGGAATTGCACAATTTTAATTCAGGTCCTTCAATATTACCACAGCAAGTTTTAGACCAAGCTGCAGCAGCGATACATAATTTTAATAATACAGGGTTATCAATATTAGAAATTGGACATCGCACTTCACATTTTATGGAAGTGGTACAGGAGGCACAAGAAACTGTAAAAAGATTAATGGGATTGGGGGATGATTATGAAGTACTTTTTTTACAAGGAGGTGCGACAATGCAATTTATGCAAGTGCCCATGAACTTATTGGATGAAAATGGATTGGCTGCAATTTGTGACAATGGAGTATGGGGAAATAAAGCAGTAAAAGAAGCCAATTTATTTGGGCCTGTAAAAGTGGTTGCAGATACGTCGGACAAAAAACATACGTATTTAAAAAAGGATTTAGAACTACCAGCAAGTACTACATATTTACATATAACCACCAACAACACTGTAGAGGGAACGCAGTGGCATAGCTATCCTCAGGTGAATGTGCCATTAGTAGGAGATATGAGTTCTGATATATTTTGCAGACCAACTCCTTTCCATGAATTTGATTTAATATATGCAGGAGCACAAAAAAATATGGGAGCTGCAGGCGTAACATTAGTGGTTGTAAAAAAATCAATATTAGGAAAAACCAATAGAGCGATACCCGCTATTTTAAATTATCAAAAACATATCGACGCGGGTTCTTTAATGAACACGCCACCGGTATTTGCAATTTATGTAAGCTTATTAACATTAAGATGGATAGAGCAAGAAGGTGGATTAGCAGAGATGGAAAAACGCAATAACGAAAAGGCAAATTTATTATATAATACTATTGACGAGTTACCAGCATTCTATTGTCCAATTGCAAAAGAAGATAGAAGTATTATGAATGCTGTTTTCTTTTTAACTGACCCAAATAGAGAAGCAGACTTTTTAGTTTTGTGTAAGGAAAAGGGCATGATTGGCGTAAAAGGTTATAGAACTGTTGGTGGAATTAGAGTAAGTATGTACAATGCACTTCCTTTATCAAGTGTTAAAGCATTTTGTGAATTGATGAAATCCTTCGCTGAAAAAAATTAAATCCCAAAAAAAAGAACGATCTTCGCGCCCATGGCAAAAATTAGTCCCTTTGAAGCAGTACGTCCCCAACCGCAGTTGGCGAAACAGGTTGCAAGTAAACCTTATGACGTATTAAATAGTGCAGAAGCAAAAGCAGAAGCAGTTGGTAATGCTTATTCTTTTTTACATATCACAAAAAGTGAAATTGACCTTCCAGAATCTACAGATATACATAGTCAAAAAGTGTATGATATTGCATTAGAAAATTTAAACGCTTTTTTACAAAGAGATGTTTTATTTAAAGAATCAAAACCTTGTTATTATATATATCAATTAATCATGGATGGCCGAGCACAAACTGGTTTAGTTTGTGTAAGTAGCATTGATGATTATAATAATGATATTATAAAAAAGCATGAGTTTACGCGTCCAGAAAAAGAGCAGGATAGAATCAATCATATAAAAACAACAGGCGCTCAAACTGGTAATGTGTTTTTAGCGTATCGCAATCAAGCTTCTATTGACGCTTTGATAGACAAGTGGAAAACCACAAAGAATGCCGTTTACGACTTTACAACTGAAGACGGTATTCAACATACGGTTTGGGCAGTAAGTGACTCTGAAGTTATAGACCAAATCACGCAATTATTTGCAACGGAAGTTCCGTTTACCTATATCGCAGACGGTCATCATAGAGCAGCATCGGCAGCTAAGGTGAAATTATCATTAGGCGCAAGTTCAAATTTCTTCTTAACTACTTTGTTTCCTTCCAATCAATTACATATCATGGACTATAACCGTGTAGTAAAAGACTTAAATGGACAGAGCACAGAAGAATTTATTGCAGCATTGTCAGCTGAATTTGATGTTACAGAAAATGAAGTTGCCTATAAGCCAACACATTTACACAGATTTGGAATGTATATTAATAGTAAATGGTATGTGTTAACGGCAAAAGCAGGAACCTATAATGACGCAGATCCTATTGGCGTTTTGGATGTTACCATTTTATCTAATAATATTTTATCTAAATTATTAGACATAAAAGACCAGAGAACAGATAAGCGAATTGATTTTGTAGGTGGAATCCGAGGATTAGCAGAATTAGAAAAGCGAGTAGACAGTGGAGAAATGGCTGCTGCGTTTAGTTTATACCCAGTAACGATAGATCAATTATTTAATATAGCAGATGCAGGCGAAGTGATGCCACCAAAAAGCACTTGGTTTGAACCAAAACTAAGAGACGGATTATTGACGCATCTCATAAACTAGATAAAACAATAAATCAAGTTAAACCTAATATAATCTAAAGCCCAACACAAACGTGTTGGGTTTTTTTGTAACTTGTATCCACAATTTTGCTTGACTTATGGAATGTAAAAGACTCTTCGATTGTATCGATCATCAATTAGCGCATTTTCCTCAAGAGGACATGTTAGCGGCCAAAGTAAATGGCGAATGGAGAAAGTATTCAACTAAAGAAGTTGCACAAACAGTAAATGAGTTAAGTGCAGGTCTGCTTAGTTTAGGATTATCTGGAAATAATTTTACGCCAGAAGGAAGTGATAAAATTGCTATAATTAGTGAGAATAGACCAGAGTGGTTAATAGCGGATATGGCAACGCAACAAATTGGAGTTATCTGGGTGCCAGTATATCCAACAACCAATCCTTTAGAGCTTAGTTTTATATTAAATGATGCGTCGGTGCAATATATGTTTGCGAGCACACTCGATTTATATAATAAGGTAATGTCCATTAAAAATGAAGTGCCATGTTTAAAAGAGGTATATACATTTGACAAAATAGCAGGAGCAAAACATTGGACGGAATTATGTAATAAGGACACTGATATTATTGCGCAAGTAGACGTAATCAAAAAAACAATACCAGTAGACCAGGTTGCAACATTTATATATACATCAGGAACAACAGGAACACCAAAGGGTGTAATGTTAACACATCGTAATATTTATTTTAATTTACAATCAGGAAAAGAAAGTTTTCCTTTCCCAGATGCGCCAGACCAAAAAGTATTAAGCTTTTTACCACTGAATCATATTTTTGAAAAAGTGGCTTCCTATATTTATATGTATAGCGGCATGAGTGTTTACTATGCAGAGAGCATGGAGACGATTGGCGAGAATTTGAAAGAAGTAGCACCAGACGGGTTTTCAACGGTTCCAAGATTATTGGAAAAGGTATTTGAAAAAATAATGTTGAAGGGAGAAGAGTTAAGTGGTGTGAAAAGAAAATTATTTTTCTGGTCAGTAGCATTAGCAGAACAATATGACAATATGGTACCAGGATCATGGTGGTATCAAACAAAATTAAAATTTGCCAATAAAGTTATCTTTTCAAAATGGAGAGAAGCGCTAGGAGGCAATGTTAAATTTATCGTAACAGGCGGCGCTGCTTGTCAAGTAAAATTATTACGCATATTTAATGCAGCGCAAATACCAGTATATGAAGGATATGGACCAACAGAGAATAGTCCTATAATAAGTATTAATTTAAGAACAGCAGACGGAACTAAATATGGCACGGTAGGACATGTAATTAAAGGCGTGCAATTAAAACTAGAAGCAGACGGAGAGATATGTGTAGCAGGCCCTAGCGTAATGTTAGGCTATTATAAGCGCCCTGATTTAACAGCAGAAACAATTATTGACGGATGGTTGCATACCGGAGATATTGGAGAATTAATAGACGGTAAGTATTTAAAAATTACCGACCGTAAGAAAGAATTATTTAAAACAAGTGGTGGTAAATATGTGGCACCACAGCCTATCGAAAACAAAATGAAAGAAAGTCCTTTCATAGAGCAAATTGTTTTGGTAGGAGACAATAAGAAATTTGTAAGCGCCTTAATTGTACCAGGATTCTCAAAACTAAAAGACTGGGCAAAGCAACATGGCATTGAATATACAAGCAATGAAGCAATCATTAAAAATACGATGGTGCTTGCCATGATTGAAGATATTGTAGAGGAATACAATACTTTATTCAATCCAGTAGAGCAGGTAAAGAAATTTGTATTATTGCCAAGAGAGTTCACTATAGACAAAGGAGAGATGACTCCTAAATTGAGCATCAAAAGAAAAACAGTATTAGAGAATTTTGCGAAAGAAGTGTCAGAAATTTACGAAGGGTAATATCCTTCTTGCGCCCCAAATTTTTAAAAAATATTGATTTTACTCAACTATAATCTGTTTAGATTTTATTAGCCAACTCAAATTTCTCTCTAATAATAGTTTGAACGTCTTTGTCTTGAATTTTACTTTCTAACCAAGAGATAATATCAAGGTACATAAAGGCGCGACTTTCTAATTTATTTTTCTCTAAAGGCTGAAGCGTTGCTAGTAAATCAACGAAAGAATTTTTAATTTCCTCACTACCAATGGCTGCGTTTTTGGTAATGCCATCTGTTTGAATAGACTTTCTTAAAAAGTTAAATAACACTTCTTCTACTTCGCCTAGGTTTTTCATTTTAGACATGAAGCGATACACCGACTTAGATAAGTAACGCACCACATCCATATTGCCCAATTCATAATGTGCAATTAAATGCAATAAACGAGCATAACATTGTAAGTCGTCACGTAAACTAAGTTTCCAATTAATAATTCGGTTTAAGTAGTCAATGGACTTAGCAGCTTGACCTGCACCAAAATACAAGGAGGCAATTTTATAATAAAACACAAGCACACGGTGACTATCAAGGTACAATTCAATCTCTTTTAACTTCTCTTCCATTTTAGGAATCATATCCAAGCCTTCGCTAAAGCTACCTTCTAAAAAGTGTTGATTAATTTTTGCAATATATAAATACACAAAAGATTGAATCAAATTATTTTGATTGTTTAATACAACAGGCGTCTCACTAAAGTTTTCTAAAATACAAATAGTTTCTTTCAGCTTATCAATATTTTTCAAATCAAAATGGGCACTAATTAAATTGTGTAAGCCTTTAATATATTGTGCCGTTTCAATTTGCTTCATGTGTTCTTCCTTATCAAATAGGTCTACCCATTTTTGACTATATCTATAATGCAATAAAAAGTCTTGGTTAATAAACCCATACCAGCATTGGCATTGGTAGCGATAGAGTCTTTCATAAAAACCTTTAGCAGTCTTTACTTTTTCTAAAATGGGATCCTGCATAAAAACATCAAGGTCTTTTCTATCCTCGTCGTTGCGAGCATGACCATGTTGAATATACCAGCCGTATAATTGTAAACTTAAATTGGAAGTTTTTGTAATCAACTCAATCCTTTCATTCACTTCATTCATTTCCTCACTCAATTTTAAAGCACGGTCTTGCATGCTTCTAGTAATATGAAGGGACTCTATTTTTTTCTCTAAAAATAAAACCTGTAATAAATAAGTAACTTGATTGTTTTGCTTTGCTAAGGTTTTAATTTTATCCAGTAAACGTAAACTTTGCAAGAACAGACCCTTGTTGTATAAAATTTTAGCATGGTCTAATTGCTCGTGAATTTGCAGATCAATATTTTCACTTTGCTTCAAAACGCGAAGACTAGACAAAAGCTGGTCGTATAAATGGGCTTTTAAATTTGACAATTGCACTTTCTGAATAGACTCGTTTTTGCGCAGTAATTCTTCCTCATCATAGTCCTTCATTTTGTCCAAGGCGTCAAAAAGCTGGATGATCTTTAGGTCCGAGGACGCAGTGTTTCTAGTCACGTATAACTTGAAGTTGCGCTTCTCACCCCTTTCCAGGGATTTTATCAAAATAAATAGCGCATCCGTACTCAGGTTGGGCATCGTAGCTGAATTTAGTTCAAGTTACTGAAAATCAATTGGTTAATCAAAATAATAGACCCTTAGAGCTTGTAAAATAACCCTAAAAATGATACAAAATACTACTAGGTATTGGGTAAATTTGAACAATAAACGGGCTAAAAGCCCGTTTTGTATCTATAATATATTCAAAATCAACGAGATGAGCGAAAAAGTATACATATTTGACACTACCCTAAGAGACGGAGAACAGGTCCCAGGTTGTAAGTTAAACACCAAGGAAAAATTGGAATTAGCAGTTAAGTTGGAGCACTTAGGAGTGGACATATTGGAAGCGGGTTTTCCAGTTTCAAGCCCAGGTGATTTTGAGTCGGTGAACCAGATTGCAAAGACATTAAAAAACACGGTGGTTTGTGGATTAACCAGAGCGGTACAAAACGATATTGAAGTTGCAGCGGAGGCATTAAAGCCTGCAAAGCGATTCAGAATACATACAGGAATAGGCACGTCGGATTTGCACATAAAATATAAATTCAATAGTACTCGCGAAGAAATTATTGAGCGTGCGGTGAAAGCAGTAAAGATGGCGAGAAACTTTACAGACGACGTAGAGTTTTATGCAGAGGATGCAGGAAGAACCGACAACGAATATTTAGCAAGAGTGATAGAAGCGGTTGTGAAAGCAGGTGCAACTACATTGAATATACCAGACACTACAGGCTATTGTTTACCAAATCAGTATCAAGAAAAAATGCAATACTTGGTGAACAATGTACCCAATATTGACAGAGCCATTTTATCCTGTCATTGTCATAACGACTTAGGATTAGCCACTGCAAATTCAATAGCAGGTGTGATTGGTGGTGCAAGACAAATAGAGTGTACTATTAATGGATTAGGAGAGCGTGCAGGAAATACTGCATTAGAAGAAGTGGTGATGATATTGCAACAACATAAAGACTTAGGATTCTATACTGACATCAATCCAAAATTATTGACAGCAATGAGTCATGAAGTGTCGGATGTGATGAGAATGATGGTGCAACCCAATAAAGCAATTGTAGGTGCGAATGCATTTTCACATTCATCAGGAATACATCAGGATGGATTTTTGAAAGAAGCACAAACTTATGAAATCATTAATCCTGCAGAAGTGGGTGCAGAGGAAAGTAAGATTGTGTTAACTGCAAGAAGTGGAAGAAGTGCATTGGCACACCGTTTACACAAATTAGGATTTGAGTATACCAGAAATGATATAGACGAATTGTATCCAAAATTTGTGGAGATAGCAGACAGAAAGAAAGAAGTAAACGAAGATGATTTAAAAGAAATGGCAGCAGCCTACAAAAAATAATTTCTACAAAAAAACAAACAATGGCAAAAACATTATTTGAAAAAATTTGGGACAAGCATGTTGTAAAACAAATTGAAGACGGTCCTTCGGTTGTTTACATAGACAAGCATTTTATACATGAAGTAACTAGTCCGCAAGCTTTTAGCGGAATAGAGAAAAGAGGAGTAAGCTTATTTCGTCCAAAACAAATTGTGGCAACGGCAGATCATAATGTACCTACATTACATCAGGAGTTGCCCATCGCAGATGCATTATCTCGATTCCAAGTAGATACTTTAATAGACAATTGTAAAAAGCATGGAGTTGAATTATACGGACTAGGACATGAGCATCAAGGAATCGTGCATGTAATAGGACCCGAATTAGGAATCACTCAACCAGGCATGACAATAGTTTGTGGAGACAGTCATACGTCAACACATGGTGCATTTGGAAGTATTGCTTTTGGTATAGGAACTAGTGAAGTGGAAATGGTATTTGCGGCACAATGTATTATGCAGAGTAAGCCAAAAGTAATGCGCATCAATATAGACGGTGCTTTACAAAACGGAGTCGTGTCAAAAGATATCATCTTGTTTATCATTGCACAAATTTCTGCAAGTGGCGCAACTGGATACTTTGTAGAATATGCAGGGTCGGCAATACGTGCATTAAGTATGGAAGCAAGAATGACCATTTGTAATATGAGTATTGAGATGGGCGCAAGAGGAGGAATGATTGCACCAGACCAAACTACATTCGATTATATCAAAGGACGATTGTTTGCACCAACAGGAGCTGAATGGGAAACTAAGTTAGCTGCATGGAAGGAATTGTATACCGATACAGATGCAAAATTTGATGTAGAAATAAATATTAAAGCGGAAGACATTGACCCGATGATCACTTATGGAACTAATCCAGGAATGGGATTGTCTGTAACAGGAACATTACCAACAGTAGAAAGTTTTACCGACGCAACAGAAAAACAAAACTACGAGAAAGCATTAAAATACATGGGCTTAACAGCAGGACAAACATTATTAGGAATGCCAGTACAAAACGTATTTATAGGATCATGTACCAATTCAAGAATTGAAGATTTCAGATTGGTAGCAAGTATTATAAAAGGAAAGCAAAAAGATCCAAATATAAAAACATTAATTGTTCCAGGTTCACAAGAGGTAGCGAAACAAATCAAAGCAGAAGGATTGGATAAGATATTTGCAGCTGCCGGTATTGAAATTAGACAAGCGGGATGTAGTGCTTGTTTGGGAATGAACGAAGATAAAATACCAGCGGGTGAATATTGTATCAGTACCAGTAACAGAAATTTTGAAGGACGTCAGGGAGCAGGTGCAAGAACTATGTTAGTGAGTCCACTAACAGCAGCAGCGGCATTATTAACAGGAAAGATTACGGACATCAGAACCATGTTGAGTTAGAAAAAAATGAAATTTAAAAATGACTACTAAAAGGTAGTTACAAATAAAAGATCAAATGCAATCACTACAAAAAATCACCAGTAAGTTTATTCCGCTACGCATTGAAAACGTAGACACGGATCAAATTATACCAGCACGTTTTTTAAAAGCAACTACCAAAGACGGCTTTGGAAAAAACCTATTTAGAGACTGGCGTTATGAAAATGATGACGAGACAAAACCTAAAGCAGATTTTGTTTTAAATCAATCACAATACAGCGGACAAATATTAGTAGCTGCAAAAAACTTTGGATGTGGTTCTTCAAGAGAGCATGCTGCCTGGAGTATACAAGACTATGGGTTTAAAGTAGTAGTGTCAAGTTTCTTCGCAGACATCTTTAAAAACAATGCATTAAACAATGGTGTATTACCAGTAACAGTAACGGATGCTTTCTTGCAACAAATATTTGCACAAGGGTCAGAAGATACTTTGTCAATAGACTTAGCAGCGCAAACTATAACAATCGACAAAACAGGTGCTTCAGAAAAATTTGAAATCAATTCCTACAAAAAGACATGCATGTTAAACGGGTATGATGACATTGATTATTTATTAAGCATGAAAGCAGAGATAGAAGCTTTTGAAAAAACAAATAAACAGTAGAAAAGAAAACGGGTAAACTATAAATAAATGATACAAGACAAGAGCGAAAACAAATTATTATGGAAAAGAAAATAGCAGTCATTTTAGGAGATGGAATTGGACCGGAAGTCACGCAACAGTCAATTAAAGTATTGAACATGATTGCAAAGCAATACAATCATAGTTTTAGTTATGAGCACGCATTAATGGGTGCTATTGCGATTGACGAAACAGGGAATCCATTACCAGACGAAACCATTAAAATATGTTTAGCAAGTGATGCTATTTTATTTGGCGCCATTGGTGATCCAAAATACGATAACGATCCTTCAGCAAAAGTAAGACCAGAGCAAGGCTTATTAAAGTTGCGTAAGGAATTACAATTGTTTGCCAATATCCGTCCGGTAAAAACATATTTGTCCTTACAACATTTGTCTCCATTAAAACCAAAATTATTAGAGAATGTAGATTTTGTAATTTATAGAGAATTAACAGGTGGAATTTATTTTGGAGCAAAGTCATTAAGTGAGGACGGTACAATTGCGAGAGACGACTGTTCTTATTCTGTAACCGAAATAGAGCGTATTGCACATTTGGCATTTAAGCATGCACAAATTAGAAGAAAAAAATTAACATTAGTAGACAAAGCAAATGTATTAGAGACTTCTCGTTTATGGAGAAAAGTAGTACAAGCAATGTGTTCGGAATATCCAGACGTAACAGTAGATTATTTATTTGTGGACAATGCAGCAATGCAAATCATTTTAAATCCAGGACAGTTTGATGTGGTATTAACAGAAAATTTATTTGGAGACATTATTAGTGATGAGTCATCTGTGTTAGCAGGTTCATTAGGATTATTACCGTCTGCTTCAGTAGGAAATACAGTTGCCTTATTTGAGCCTATACATGGATCGTATCCACAAGCAAAAGGAAAAGACATTGCCAATCCATTAGGTTCTATTTTATCGGCTGCTATGTTATTAGATCATTTTGGTTTGAATGCAGAAGCAGATATTATAAGAGAGGGAGTAGACTGGTGTTTGAATAATGGTTTTGTAACAAAAGACATTGATCCAAATAATAGTTACACAACTACTGCAATAGGAGACATGATAGCAGAATTTATAGAAAGACATGCAAAAGGAGAAACACATCCAATACATGAGCGACTTCATAAATCTACCATCATCTAACAAACATTCGTCTTAAGGTTAAGCGAGTAAATGGTCGTAAATTTATATAAGGTGAAAAGGGAGTCAAAAAAGCGACTCAGATAAAAATAATAAATATGGAACTAAATAAATATTCAAAGACAATTACACTAGACCCAACACAACCGGCTGCGCAAGCTATGTTTTATGGCATAGGATTAACGGATGAAGATTTACATAAAGCACAGGTAGGTATTGTGAGTATGGGTTACGACGGTAACACTTGTAATATGCATTTGAATGCATTAGCAGATCAGGTTAAAACAAGTGTATGTGCAAACGACTTAGTAGGATTAACATTCCATACTATTGGCGTGAGCGACGGAATGAGCAATGGTACCGACGGTATGCGATATTCATTAGTAAGCCGTGATGTAATTGCAGACAGTATTGAAACGGTTTGTGGTGCACAATATTATGATGGATTAATAACTGTGCCAGGTTGTGATAAAAATATGCCAGGTTCATTAATTGCAATGGGAAGATTAAATCGCCCGTCATTAATGTTATATGGAGGAACGATTGCGCCAGGACATTATAAAGGGCAGGATTTAAATATTGTATCGGCGTTTGAAGCTTTAGGACAAAAAATAGCAGGACAATTAGACGAAGCAGATTTTCAAGGAATTGTAAAACATGCTTGTCCAGGAGCTGGAGCATGTGGTGGAATGTATACCGCAAACACAATGGCATCCGCTATTGAAGCACTAGGAATGAGTTTGCCATTCTCTTCTTCCAACCCAGCATTGAGTGAGGAGAAGCAACAAGAATGTAGAGATGCAGGAAAAGCAATACGATTATTATTAGAGCGAGACATCAAGCCAAAAGATATCATGACGCGCAAAGCATTTGAAAATGCAGTGGCGGTTATTATGGTATTAGGCGGAAGTACGAATGCGGTATTGCATATGATTGCGATGGCAAAGGCAGTAGGCGTGCAATTTACACAAGACGATTTTCAAACCATTAGCGATAAGATTCCGGTGTTAGCAGATTTTAAACCATCAGGTAAATATTTAATGCAGGACTTACACCAGTATGGAGGTGTGCCAGCAGTAATGAAATACATGTTAGCACAAGGATGGTTACATGGAGATTGTTTAACGGTAACAGGAAAAACCATTGCAGAAAACTTAGCAGGCGTACCTGATTTAGATTTCGACAAACAAAAAATAATTCTACCAAAAGAAAATCCAATAAAAGCAACAGGACATTTACAAATCATGTACGGCAATTTAGCAACGGGTGGAAGTGTTGCAAAAATTTCAGGCAAGGAAGGAGACATGTTTGTAGGACCAGCAAGAGTATTTGACGGAGAGCATGCATTGATAGAAGGCATCAACTCTAAAAAAATACAATCAGGGGATGTGGTTGTTATTAAAAATGTAGGACCTATTGGCGCACCAGGAATGCCAGAAATGTTAAAACCAACTTCAGCAATTATAGGAGCGGGCTTAGGAAAGTCAGTGGCCTTAATTACAGACGGACGTTTTAGCGGAGGTACACACGGATTTGTTATTGGACATATCACACCGGAAGCTTACAAAGGAGGATTGATAGGATTGGTAGAGGACGGTGATGAAATAGAATTGAATGTGCCAGAAAGAAAAATGACTTTAAAAGTAGACGACGCAACGATAGCAAAAAGAAGAGCAGCGCAACCAGCACCGGTATTGAAAGTAACGAATGGCGTATTATGGAAGTATGCGAAATTAGTGAAAGATGCAAGTGAAGGATGTGTAACTGACCAAGACTAAACTCGCTGAGTTTAATTTGATAAAATGAACAAAATGGAAACGAAAAAATTAACAGGATCGAAAGCAGTATTAGAAGCATGTATTGCGGAAGGCGTGGATACCATATTTGGATATCCAGGAGGAGCCATCATGCCAATCTATGATGCATTGTATGACTATAAAGAAAAGCTACAACATATATTGGTCCGTCATGAGCAAGGAGGAATTCATGCAGGACAAGGGTATGCGCGAAGCTCTGGAAAAGTGGGTGTCGTATTTGCAACCAGTGGACCAGGTGCTACTAATTTAGTAACAGGATTAGCAGACGCCATGATAGACAGTACCCCATTGGTATGTATCACAGGACAGGTGTTTGCACATTTATTAGGAACCGACGCATTTCAGGAAACGGACGTGATTAATATTACCATGCCGGTAACAAAATGGAATTATCAAATCACAGACGCTACAGAAATTCCAGGCATATTAGCAAAAGCATTTTATATAGCAAGAAGCGGAAGACCAGGACCTGTATTAATTGACATTTCAAAAAATGCACAGTTTCAGGAATTTGATTATGAAGGCTATACCAAATGTAATCATGTAAGATCTTACCGACCTTCTCCAATTATCAGAAAAGAATATATTGACGAAGCAGTACAATTAATCAACAATGCAAAAAAGCCATTGGTGGTTTTTGGACAAGGAGTGGTATTAGGAAAAGCAGAGAAAGAGTTTAAGAAGTTTATAGAAAAGTCAGGGATGCCAGCAGCTTGGACTATTTTAGGATTGAGCGCCTTGCCAACGGACCATCCACAAAATGTAGGAATGGTGGGCATGCACGGAAACTATGGACCCAATGTTTTGACGAATGAGTGTGATGTATTAATTGCAATTGGAATGCGATTTGACGATAGAGTAACTGGAAGACTAGACAAATACGCCAAGCAAGCAAAAATTATACATTTAGACATTGATCCGTCGGAGATAGATAAGAATGTAAAAGCGGATGTTGGAGTATGGGGAGATTGTAAAGAAACTTTGCCATTGCTAACATTAGGCATAGAGCAAAAAGATAGAAGCGAGTGGTTAAAAGTATTTGCAGATTATGCAAAGCAAGAATATGATCAGTGTATACAACCAGAATTATATCCAACAACACCAGAGATGACCATGGGTGAAGTAATCCGAATTGTAAATGAAACCACAAAAGGGAATGCGATAGTTGTAACGGACGTAGGACAACATCAAATGGTTACTTGTAGATATGCGAAGTTTAATGAGACAAGAAGCAATATCACTTCTGGCGGATTAGGTACCATGGGCTTTAGTTTACCAGCAGCTATTGGTGCGAAGTTTGGAGCATTAGACAGAACAGTTGTAGCAGTAATTGGAGACGGTGGATTCCAAATGACCTTGCAAGAACTAGGAACCATCATGCAAACAGGCATTGACGTAAAAATATTGATTTTAAATAATCAGTTTTTAGGAATGGTAAGACAGTGGCAGGATATGTTTATGGAAAAGCGATATTCATTTGTTGACATACAAAGCCCTAATTATGTGATGCTAGCAAAATCATATGGAATAGAAGGTGCTAAAGTAGAAGACAGAGCAGACTTAGTAAAAGCAGTAGAAACCATGTTGGCGCATAAGGGATCTTATTTATTAGAAGTAATGGTAGGGAAAGAAAACAATGTATTTCCAATGGTACCGCAGGGTTGTTCAGTCTCAGAAATCAGACTTAAATAAATTAAAAAAGAATTTATGAAAGACGAAAACGAAAAACAAGAATATACGATAACGGTGTATACGGAAAACCAAGTTGGTTTATTAAATCGTATTGCCATTATTTTTTCAAGAAGAAAAATAAATGTAGAAAGCTTGAACACTTCACCGTCGGAAGTGCCGGGCATACATCGTTTTACGATTGTAGTAGAAGAGTCACGTGATGTGGTACTTAAAGTGGTGAGACAAATTGAAAAGCAGGTAGAAGTATTGAAAGCTTATTATAATACCAATGACGAAATTGTATGGCAGGAATTGGCATTATATAAAGTATTGAGTGAAGAGATAACAGAGAAAGTAAAAGTAGAAAGACTATTAAGAGAATATGGAGCACGTGCGGTAGCTATCAGAAAAGATTTTATTGTATTTGAAACTACAGGACACAGAGAAGAGACTAATAAATTAATGAAAGCATTAGAGCCTTACGGATTAGTAGAATTTGTAAGAAGTGCAAGAGTGGCTATCATAAAAGAGAGTGCAGGATTTCACGAGAAGTTAAAAGATTTTGAAAAAAGAGAACCAGGAGAGGAAGTAACAGAGAACGAGTATTTAGGGAAAAGAGAAGCCGTATTCACTATGTAAACATTGAATAAGTTTTGCAAAAAGCTTGTCAACACAAATAAAACAATAAACTAAACACAAATTAAATTTCAAAAAATGGCAAAGTTAAATTTCGGAGGTACGGAAGAAAATGTGGTAACTCGTGAAGAGTTCCCATTAGCTAAAGCGCAGGAAGTATTAAAGAACGAAGTAGTAGCAGTAATTGGCTATGGCGTTCAAGGACCAGGACAAGCATTAAACCAAAAAGAAAATGGTGTGAATGTAATTGTTGGTCAACGTAAAAATTCAAAAAGTTGGGATAAGGCAATTGCTGATGGATTTGTTCCAGGTACAACCTTATTTGAAATAGAAGAAGCATTAGAGAAAGGAACTATTATTTGTTATTTATTGAGTGATGCAGCGCAAATCGCAATGTGGCCTACCGTTAAAAAACATTTAACTCCAGGTAAAGCATTGTATTTCTCTCATGGATTCGGAATTACCTATAAAGAGCAAACAGGAATTATACCTCCAGCAGACGTGGATGTATTTTTAGTAGCTCCAAAAGGATCTGGTACTTCATTAAGAAGAATGTTTTTACAAGGACGTGGCTTGAACAGTAGTTTTGCTATTTTCCAAGACGCAACAGGTAAAGCACATGATAGAGTTATCGCATTAGGTATCGCAATTGGTTCTGGATACTTGTTCGAAACAGATTTCAAAAAAGAAGTATTCTCTGATTTAACAGGAGAGCGTGGAACATTAATGGGAGCTATTCAAGGTATCTTCGCAGCGCAATATGAAGTGTTACGTAAGAATGGCCATAGCCCTTCAGAATCATTCAACGAAACTGTAGAGGAATTAACACAATCATTAATGCCATTGGTAGCAGAAAACGGAATGGACTGGATGTATGCCAACTGTTCTACTACAGCACAAAGAGGTGCGTTGGATTGGTGGAAAAAATTCCGTGATGCAACTTTACCAGTATTTACAGATTTATACAATAGCGTAGCAACAGGAGCAGAAGCTGCACGTTCAATTGACTTAAATAGTAAAGCGGATTACCGTGAGAAATTAGAAGTTGAATTAGCTGAATTACACGATAGTGAAATGTGGCAAGCAGGTCGTACAGTTAGAAGCTTACGTCCAGAGAATCAACCAGCAAAATAATATGAGTGAAGATAAATTAGTAGATAAGCCTGCACTAGATATTGACGGAGCTGCAAAAAGATTGAAGCCGGTGGTTAACCATACCCCGCTTCAATTTAATGCAAATTTATCCAGAAAGTATCAGTGCAGGGTTTATTTGAAGCGAGAGGATTTGCAGATAGTACGATCTTATAAATTAAGAGGTGCTTATAATATGATGAGTCAGTTGACACCTAGTCAATTGGCAAAAGGCGTAGTATGTGCAAGTGCGGGAAATCATGCGCAAGGCTTTGCGTATAGTTGTAAAAAATTAAATGTAAAGGGAGTGGTATTCATGCCAATTCCTTCTCCACAACAAAAAGTGAGTCAAACAAAAATGTTTGGTGAAGATTTTGTAGAAGTAAAATTAGTAGGAGATACATTTGACGACACAGCTGTTGCAGCTAAAGCGTATACATTAGAACATGGTATGACATTCATACCACCATTCGATCATCCAGCAATTATTGAAGGACAAGCAACGGTAGGAGTAGAAATCTTAGAAGACTACAATCAATTAGAACAGGAACCAATAGATTATATGTTTGTGCCAATTGGTGGTGGCGGACTAAGTGCAGGGCTAGGATATTATTTTAAAGAAAAGTCACCGCATACAAAAATCATAGGACTAGAGCCAGAAGGAGCACCAAGTATGTTGGCCGCTTTAAAAGCAGGACATCCAGTGATGCTAGAAAATATTGACAAGTTTGTAGACGGCGCTTCTGTAAAAAGAATTGGTGACTATACTTTTTCAATATGTAAAGATGCATTAGACGACATGCATTTGGTACCAGAAGGAAAAATATGCACGACCATTTTACAAATGTACAATGAGGAAGCGATTGTGGTAGAACCCGCAGGGGCTATGTCTATTGCGGCATTGGACGATTACGCAGCACAAATAAAAGGCAAAACCATTGTATGTATAGTGAGTGGGGGCAATAATGATATTGCACGTATGCAAGAGATCAAAGAAAGATCATTGATATACGAAGGATTAAAATATTATTTTTTAATACGCTTTGCACAAAGACCAGGAGCTTTAAAAGAATTTGTAAATAAAGTATTGGGTCCAGAGGACGACATTACACGTTTTGAATATATACAAAAGCATAATAAGGAAGCTGGTCCGGCATTGGTAGGATTAGAATTAAAATCAAAAGCAGATTATGCTGCGCTTATGGAAAATATGAAGCAGTATCAAATCAATTACAACGAAATTAATAAGGACGACAATATATATGGCTATTTAATATAGTAGTCAACAAAAACAAAGATCATGAAGGTTTTAAAATTTGGAGGAAGTTCGGTAGGTAATGCAGAAGCAATAGCGAAAGTAGTTTCGATTGTAACAGAGCGCATTAAGACAGAACCAGTAATTGTTGTTGTGTCAGCCATGAGTGGTGTGACAGACCAATTATTAATGTTAGCTCAAAGTGCATCACAAGGAAACGAGGCTTACAAAACGATTATTCAAAATATAGAACAAAAGCATTTGGATGCAGTGCGTGCATTGTTACCAATACAACAACAAAGCGGAACATTAAGTATGGTGAAGCAGCTGTTGAATGAATTAGAATCTAACTGCGAAGGGTTGTTTATGCTAAAGGAATTGTCAATGCGTATGCAGGACAAGATTGTTAGTTATGGAGAATTGTTGTCATCAAAAATAATAAGTGCCACATTTGAATCAAAGGGAATTAAGCAACAATGGATAGATTCAAGAAACTTAATTAAAACAGATAGCAATTATTTTAATGCCAATTTAAATAAGGAATTGACGGACAAAACAATACAAGCTTATTTCTCTTCAACAGACAATAATAAATTTGATGTTTATATGGCGCCAGGTTTTATCGCGTCAGACAAGGATGACAATACCACAACATTAGGAAGAGGTGGTTCGGACTATACAGGTGCTATTTATGCAGCCGCATTAAAAGTAACTGCTTTAGAAATATGGACGGACGTGAGTGGCATGATGACAGCCGATCCGCGTATGGTACAAAATGCAAAAGAGATACCACATATTTCTTATCAAGAAGCCATGGAGTTATCGCATTTTGGTGCTAAAATTATTTATCCTCCAACTATTCAACCGGTAATGCATCAAAATATACCGGTATGGATAAAGAATACATTTGAGCCGGAACATCCAGGAACTTTAATAGAAAATGTAACTGCAAACGACGGAAATTTTATTAGAGGTATTTCCAGTATCAAGGATTTATGTTTATTGAGTTTAGAAGGAGCGGGCATGGTAGGCATACCGGGATTCTCAAGAAGACTATTTGATGCTTTGGCAAAAAAATTAATCAATGTAATATTAATAACACAAAGCTCTTCAGAGCATTCTATTTGTGTAGGTGTAAATGTACAAGACGCGCATCAAGCAAAATTAGCAGTGGACGCAGAATTTGAACAAGAAATAAATACACAGAAAGTTGATCCATTAATTATTGAAAAGGATTTATCTATTATCGCATTGGTGGGAGAGCAAATGCGTAACCACCCAGGTGTGAGTGGAAAAATGTTTGGTGTATTAGGAAGAAACGGTATTAATGTAAGAGCTATTGCACAGGGATCTTCAGAGAAAAACATAACAGCAGTCATTGCAGCGTCGGATGTTAAGAAGGCGATCAACGTATTGCATGAAGAATTCTTTGAGACTTCATATAAGCAAATGAATATCTATGTTGCAGGAGCTGGTAATGTAGGCAGCAAGTTAATTGATCAAATACAGAAGCAGATTCCGTATTTGAAAAAATCATTGCGTCTACAAATTAATATAGTGGGGATTGCAAATAGCAAAAAGCAATTGGTGAATATAGAAGGAATAGATTTAAGTAATTGGAAAGAACAATTAGCAGCAGCACCTGCAGGAGGCATTACAGATTATGTACACACGATCATTAACAATAATTTACGTAATAGTGTATTTGTAGACGTTACGGCACATGAAACAGTGGCGAATGCATATGCACAATTATTAGAAAAAGCAGTATCGGTAGTGGCCTGTAATAAAATTGCATGTTCATCTCCTTATGAACATTACGCGCACTTAAAGTCCTTAGCAAGACAATATAATGCAGCTTTCTTATTTGAAACCAATGTGGGAGCAAGTTTACCAATTATAGGAACCTTGAATGACTTGATAAGAAGTGGAGACAGTATTAATAAAATTGAAGCAGTATTATCGGGTACTTTAAATTTTGTATTCAATAATTATGCAGGGGGCACCGATGGAAAAACTTTCTCTGCTGTTGTAAGACAGGCACAGACTGAAGGATATACAGAGCCGGATCCAAGATTGGATTTAGGAGGAACCGATGTAATGCGTAAAATAATGATCTTGGCACGTGAAGCGGGCACCAAATTAGAAATGGAAGATATAGTGAATGAAGGTTTCTTACCAGCGTCATGTTTTAATGGAAGCGTAGAAGATTTCTATAATGAAATGGAGAAGCAGGAAGCGCATTTCAAAAAATTATATGATGCAGCTTTAGCGGAAGGATGTAAGTTAAAATTTGTTGCTAAATTTGAGAATGATGCTAATGGAAAAGGAGCTGCGAAAGTAGGGTTACAGCATATACAACCGAGTTCAGATTTTTATCATTTGTATGGCAAAGACAATTTAGTATTATTCTATTCTATGAGATATCCTGAATTACCATTAGTGATAAAAGGAGCGGGTGCAGGAGCGGACGTAACTGCGTCGGGTGTATTTGCGGATATCATAAGAGCAGCAAGAGTTTAATAATGACTTTTAGTAAAATAAAGGATTAAATAAATAGAAGTAAAATACTAATAAAGGAATAATAAATTATATTAGATAATGGTCCCAATGAATCAATGGATAAAAATTAAAGCACCTGCCACTGTAGCAAATATGGTTTGTGGCTTTGATATATTGGGCTTTGCTGTGAACAATCCTTATGATGAAATGGAAATGCGTTTGGTAGAACGCGCAGCAAACGGAGCGAATATTGTAATCATAAATATAGATGACTATAATTTACCAACCGACCCGGAAAAGAATGTAGCAGGCGCTGCATTAATTGCATTGATAGAAGAGTATGATTTTTCTAATTTAGCATTCGAGGTAAAAATTAATAAATTAATTAAGCCAGGTTCGGGCGTGGGGTCCAGTGCAGCGAGTTCTGCAGGGGCTGTGGTGGGAGCGAATTATTTATTAGGGAATCCATTTTCAAAGGATGACTTAGTAAGATTTGCAATGAATGGAGAAAAAGTAGCGTCGGGTGTAAAGCATGCCGACAATATTGCTCCTTGTATACATGGAGGGGTGACTTTAGTAAGGTCAATATTTCCATTAGAAGTGATTGCCTTGCCTTCACCACAATTGCATGTAACCATTGTGCATCCGCAAATAGAAGTAAAGACGGCCGACGCAAGAAGTATCTTGAGACAAAATGTAAAATTGAAAGATGCTATAAAGCAGTGGGGAAATATAGCGGGCTTGGTAGCGGGATTAATGAAAGGAGATTATGATTTAATTGGACGTTCCTTAGAAGACGTAATTATAGAACCCATCAGATCTATATTGATACCAGGATTTGATGACTTGAAAAAAGCCTGTAAGGAAGTTGGCGCTTTGGGTGGAGGCATTTCAGGATCAGGTCCTTCTATATTTATGTTGAGCAAAGAAAAAGAAACAGCATTAGCGGTGGAGCAGGAGATGAAAAAAATATATGAAGGATTTGGATTGGCGCATCATACATATGTGACTACGATTAATCAAGCAGGAGTTGAGATAACAGAATAATTAGTTGAATATGCAATATTATAGTTTAAATAAGCAATCGCCTAAGGTTGATTTTAGAACTGCAGCCATCACGGGGCAAGCGCCAGACAAGGGATTGTATTTTCCTACAGAAATTCCAAAATTTACGAAACCGCAAATTGAGCGATTTAAAACTTTAGATAAAGCGGAATTGGCATTTGAAGTAATGAAGCCTTATGTAGGAGGAACAATTGACGACGACAGTTTAAAGCAAATTTGTGCAGAGACCATTAATTTTAATTTTCCATTAATAGAAGTAACGGATACCATTTTTTCATTGGAATTATTTCATGGTCCAACCCTTGCGTTTAAGGACGTAGGCGCTAGATTCATGAGTAGATGTTTGGGCTATTTTTCGAAACAATTAAAAGAAGAAAGAGCAAAATTAAATTCTTCAAAAGGTCAGGCAGTAGTAGATAATATAAAAGATACAACGGTCTTAGTGGCAACATCAGGTGACACCGGAGGTGCGGTGGCAAATGGATTCTTAGGAGTGGCAGGTGTGAATGTAATTATTTTATACCCAAAGGGTAAAGTGAGTCATATACAAGAATTACAATTAACTACTTGCGGACAAAACATAACAGCATTAGAAGTAGACGGAAGTTTTGACGATTGTCAAGCAATAGTGAAAGAGGCATTTATGGATGCGGACTTAAATAAAGCGTATAGTTTAACGTCGGCGAATTCAATTAACGTAGCAAGATGGTTGCCACAGCAATTGTATTATTTCTTTGCATGGCAACAGTGGATAAAAGAGTTTGATGAAAATACACCCATGAATATGGTCGTTCCAAGTGGAAACTTTGGAAATATCTGTGCGGGTATGATGGCAAAGGCAAGCGGATTACCCATTGGTAAATTCATTGCAGCGACCAATGCGAATGACGTAGTTACAAGATATTTGCATTCAGGAAAATATGAAGTGAAGAGAGCGATTTCAACGGTTTCAAATGCGATGGATGTAGGTGAGCCGAGTAATTTTGTACGTATTATGGAAATTATGCAAAATGATTTCACTTCCTTAAAAAACACTTTATCAAGTTATACAGTAGACGATGCAACAACAAAGGCCGCTATTGCCAGAGTGTATAAAACAGAGAATTATTTATTAGATCCACATGGTGCAGTGGCTTTTGTAGCAGCAGAAAGATTTAATATAGACCAAGCAGAAGAAATTACGTTTCATGATCATACCATTGAATCATTCCCGGTTCGCTCTGTGATTTTAGAAACAGCACATCCAGTAAAGTTTCCAGACATTGTGGAAGAAGCCGTAGGAGAACAAATTGTAATTCCAAATTCGGTTAAATTCTTATTGGATAAGGAAAAAATATTTATTCCCATAGCAGCTAGCTTTGGTAATTTCAAATCATGGATGTTGAGTAAGGTATCGGCTTAGTTATATCTCAAATAGTTTTATAAACTCTAAAGGATTGTAAATAGGTAAAGTAGAATTTGCTTCTTTTTTTAATTGCTTATCACCAGATATGAAATAATCTAGTTGATGATACATAGCAGCGTAGTATTGTAAAGCATCTTCTGTATCATCTATGTTTGATGAAATTGCATTGATAGCAACTTGTTGAGGTGTATCAATAATGCTCACTTCTTCTAATAAATTAAGTAATATTTCTTTAGTCACTTTTTTACTGAAATTTTTTGGTAATATGTAACATAGAATATGTAGCACAGAGCTACTAATATACGCCTTATATATACCTTTTTGAATTCCGATAAAAATTGTTCTCGCTTCTTCAAATCCCTTTCTTTTTAAATTTAGATCTAGTAAGACATTTGCATCTAAAAATATTTTATAAGCCATATTTTTTCATTTTTGCTTTATAATATTCATCGATTAAGTCAAGATCTTCAGGAATATTTGGTTTTGGTAACGCATCAATAATCTCGATGAATGCTTTCTTCTTAGGTTTGGTTATAGATATAAAATAGTTTTCTACTAATTCAGAAACACTCGTATGTTGTTTAGCGGCTATTTTTTTTACCTCTTTTAATAGGGGTTCTTCAATAGTAAGATTTAATCTAGCTTTCATAGTATTCATTTGTATTACATTACAAAGATACGTATATATATTATTTATGCGCATGATCTATTATTGCTTTATTGATTGTTTAACCAAAATAGCCTAATCTATAAGACCAAAATCAAGTATTAATACGCTCTGACTTTATTCTAAGTCACCCTTAATTGGGAATTGTAATAATTAGGTATATTTAATTCACAAACAGGATATTATGAAACGATTGATCTTGCTAATGGCAATGGCTTTTGCATTGCAAAGCATAATTGCACAACCAATTCAAAAAGCGTTAATGGCACAAACGCGCTTGGCTACTTATTGTAACCCAATAAATATAGATTATGGCTTTTGCCCTATTCCAAATTTTGTTCAAAATGGCAAACATAGAGCAACAGCCGACCCCATCATTTCTGTGTATGATAATAAATATTTTATGTTCAGTACAAACCAATGGGGCTATTGGTGGAGCAATGACATGAAAGATTGGAATTTTATTTCAAGAAAATTCTTAAGACCTTGGAACAATGTATACGATGAATTGTGCGCGCCAGCTTCTGTGGTGTTGGGCGATAGTTTATTAGTGATAGGTTCTACGCAGGAAAAGAAATTTAGTTTATGGTATAGCACTAATCCCACAAAGGACGACTGGCATGTGGCGGTTGATAGTTTTCAAGTTGGTGCATGGGATCCTGGATTTTTATTAGACGACGATAATAGATTATATATTTATTGGGGCTCCAGTAATTTTTATCCAATTTATGGACAGGAATTAGACAGAAAAACATTTGAACCAAAAGGGGACATAATTCCTTTAATACATTTAGTAGACAGTGTGCATGGTTGGGAGCGATTTGGAGAACATCAGGACAATACATTCTTGAAGCCATTTATGGAAGGTGCATGGATGAATAAACATAATGGAAAATATTATTTACAATATGGAGCGCCGGGCACAGAGTTTAGTGGATATGGAGACGGGGTATATGTAAGTGATAAGCCATTGGGGCCATTTACGTATCAAAAACACAATCCATTTTCTTATAAGCCGGGAGGCTTTGCGCGCGGGGCGGGACATGGAGCAACTTATCAAGATAATTTTAAACAATGGTGGCACATTTCAACGATTGCAATTAGTGTAAAAAATAATTTTGAAAGAAGGTTAGGTATATGGCCAGCACAGATAGACAAGGAAGGAATACTATATAGCAATACATCTTATGGAGATTATCCGCATTATATTCCAAACGCAAATGCGAATCATGACGAGTCGCAATTTACAAGATGGATGTTATTGAATTATAATAAGCCAGTACAAGTGTCTTCCACACTTAGTGCATTTACGGCAAATAATGCAGTGGATGAAAATTTAAAAACATATTGGTCAGCAACAACAGGAAATGCGGGAGAGTGGATACAAACAGATTTAGGAAAAGTAAGTACCGTAAAAGCGATACAAATAAATTATGCGGATGAGGGGTCGGAGTTGATGGGGAAGTATACTAATATTTATCATCAGTATGAAATGTATGCATCACTTGATGGAAAATTGTGGACACTGATAATTGATAAGTCAAAAAACAAAACAGATGTACCTCATGATTATGTGGAGTTGGAAATTCCAATAGAAGCAAGATTTATTAAAATGGTCAACAAGCATATGCCAGACGGCAAGTTTGCAATTGCGGGATTAAGGGTTTTTGGAAAAGTTGCTGGTGCAAATCCGGGAGCGGTTCAAAATTTTGTAGCGTTAAGAGGAGACAGTGAGCGCCGAAATGCCTGGTTAAAATGGGCGGTGAATCCAAACGCAACAGGCTATCATATTTATTTCGGCAGCGATCCAAATAAATTATACAATAGTGTAATGGTATATGGAGTGAGTGAATACTATTGTACCGCACTAGAAAAAGACCAAACTTATTATTTTCAAATAGAAGCTTTCAACGAATCAGGAATTGGCAAGCGCACCGAAATTAAGAAAGCAGAATAATGATCCTTGGCGACAGGGCTCATTATTGACGCAATAAAATTTAAGTTTTAATTCAATAATCTATGGGTATCTAAATTGCGCGATTTTAAAAGCGTTGCTTATGATCCACATTCTTATTGTTTATGTTGCAGATAAACCACGTTTTTGAAAAGTGTTGTACAAGAACCACAAATTGGTTGATTATGTTGCGAGTATGCCACGGTTTTAAAACGGCATTAATTATGAGTGTAATTAATTAGATGTGTAATTAAATATCTAAGTAACCAATACACTTAAAATTAAATTCATAAAAAAAGCGTCACCAAATTGGGACGCTTTCTTTTTTCCGATTGCTTGCTTGTAAATCCTACTATACCATCTCTAATTATTTTTTGATAATTAATTTATCAGCAGTGCGTCTTACTTTTTTCGCACCAGATAAATAATCATTTTCAGCGTCTCTATAACCTAATGTTAAAGCAACTACTGCGTGTAAACCTTGAGCAGCTAAACCTAATTCAGCATCAACAGCAGCAGGATCAAATCCTTCCATTGGAGTTGCATCCACTTGCTCAGAAGCAGCAGCAACTAAGCCAAAACCTAAAGCGATATAAGTTTGTTTTGCAGCCCAAGCTTGTAATTGCTCTTGAGATTGATGTGCGATAGCACCTTTAACATAACCTGAGAAATCATTTAATGCTTCCACTGGAACACCTCTTTGTTCAGCAATTTCTTGCATGTATGCATCTACATCTTTTTCTGTTACACTTGTATGTGCAGCAAAAATTACAACTGCAGAAGACTCAACAATTTGAGGTTGGTTGTAAAAATGAGGTTGTAATTTCTTTCTAGTTTCTTCGTCTTCTACTACAATGATGTTGTAAGGAGTTAAACCAAAAGAACTTGGTGCTAAACGTGTTGCTTCTAAAATTGTGTTTAAAGTTTCAGCAGGGATCTTTGATCCGTTCATTCTTTTAACAGCATAACGCCATTTCAATGCATCTAATAATTTCATAATTCTATTTTTTGTTAGTTAATTAATGTTTGAACATCAAAAATAGGCAATATTGCCAAATGCTCCAAATTAAACATGTTAAGTTCTGTTAATAATATAACTGAATAGAGCCCAAAAGGTTCAAAATCAATCGAATAATGGCTATATTTTTAACAAAAACCTATGTTTTGCCCTATTTTTTACATCAAAATTGAATTAACTTTAGAGTGTGGAGGGTGAATGTATTTTTAAAATATCATATGAAAACGTATTTCAATCTAAAAAAACAGAGCAGTTTAGTTAAAAGTCTCTTTTTCGTCATTATAGGAAGTTTGATGATTGCAAATCCGGAACCCTTGTATGCCCAAAAATCCCAGCCAAAATATAGCTTAACAGGGAAGGTTACAGACCAGGTTACTGGGCAAAATCTCATAGGCGCGTCGGTCTATTTTCCAGAGTTGAAAAAAGGAGTCATCACCAATGACAAAGGAATCTATCAAGTTCAGTTGAATGCCGGCAATCATTTGGTGGAAGTAAGCTATATCGGTTATGTGATTTTCTCAAAAACCATCACTATCAATCCCAACAATAATATTCAGGACTTTGCGCTAGGACATACCGTAGTGGAAAGTGCTAACGTTACGGTTACTAGTTTTTTACGCGCCACTTCTTCCAAGCGAACTCCTACTCCTATTAGTATTTTAAAGAAAGAAGATTTGTTCCGCGGAGCAAGCACCAATTTTATTGATGCACTTTCTAAAACACCAGGCGTTACACAATTAAGTACCGGCCCAGCAATTTCAAAACCAGTAATTAGAGGATTGGGTTATAATAGAGTGGTGGTTTTAAATGACGGCGTAAGACAAGAGGGACAACAATGGGGCGACGAACATGGAATTGAAATTGACGAATACAATGTTTCAAGAACAGAAGTTTTAAAAGTTCCAGCATCTATTATTTACGGCAGTGAAGCATTGTCTGGCGTTATTAATATAGTTTCCAATGTGCCAGTGTCAGACGGCGCTGTGCGCGGAAATGTTTTTAGTAATTATCAATCCAATAATAAATTACAAGGATATCATATAGACTTCGCAGGAAATAATAAAGGATTTGTTTGGGGCGTGAATGGTTCTTTCAAACAAGCAAGCGATTATAAAAATAAATATGACGGCTACGTTTTAAATTCAAAATTTAAAGAATTGGACGGAAGTGCTTATGCAGGAATAGAAAAGGATTGGGGATTTAGTCATTTCTTTGTAAGTCAGTTTACACAGAAGTTAGGAATGATAGAAGGGGAAAGAGATGAAATGGGTGCGTTTATAAAACCAGACGGAGTGGTTGCCACTGACGCAGATTTTTCTTCCACCACTCCTTCTGTACCTTATCAATATATTCAACACACTAAATATATTTTAGATAATAGTGTTAAATGGGGAGCAGGAAGATTGAAAGCTAATATTGCTTACCAAAGAAATCAAAGACAAGAGTTTGGGAATATTGACAATCCTGTGGAGAAGAGTTTATATTTTGACTTAGGAACATTGAATTATGCGTTTCAATATTTATTACCAGAAAATAATAATTGGAAACATACTATTGGTGTGAACGGAATGCAACAAGAAAATATTAATAAAGGAATAGAAACTTTAATACCAGCTTATAAGTCAGTGGAGTTAGGATTGTTTTTCTACACACAAAAAAATATTAATCTATTACATTTAAGTGGTGGTGCAAGAATAGATAAAAAAGGAATTGAATTTACAGACCACCTAGGTGTGCATCAGCAAAAGGATTATGGTGCATTAGCAGGATCGGTGGGAGCTACTTATGACCTAACAGACAAGTGGGTATTAAAATTAAATATTGCAAAAGGTTACCGTGCTCCTAATTTATCGGAGCTGGGAAGTAATGGCGCGCACGAGGGGACCAACAGATATGAATATGGAAATACGAATTTAAAATCGGAGAAGAGTTTGCAATTTGATTTAGGAACGGAGTGGAGTAATGAACATTTATCTTTTTCTGGAAATGTATTTTACAATATGGTGAATGATTATATTTTTTATCAAAAGTTAACGAATCATTTAAATACAGATTCTATCATTGTAAAAGAAGATAAAAATTATTATGCATTTGCCTACAAGCAGGACAATGCAGATTTATATGGAGCAGAATGTGTGTTAGATATACACCCGCATCCATTGGACGGATTACATATTGAAAATACATTGTCCTATGTAAGAGGAACATTTGAAAAAGCATTGGACGGAAGTAATAATTTACCAAGCATACCGCCGTTCAGATGGATATCAGAATTAAGATATGAATTAGCTAAGCAATCTGAAGAATATAAAAACAGCTATGTTTCTGTACAGTTTGATAATGTAGGAAAACAAAGTAATCCATTTACAGGTTACAATACAGAAACCGCTACTCCAGGATACACCTTAATAAATATAGGTGCAGGCACGCAGGTGAATCATAAACGCAAGCAATTATTTAGCGTTTCCTTAGTAGCACAAAATGTATCGGACGTGGCGTATCAAAATCATTTAAGTAGATTAAAATATTTATCTGAAAATAGTGCAACTGGCCGAATGGGTATTTTTAATATGGGCCGCAATTATAGCTTGAAATTAAATGTACCGTTGGTGTTTGATTAGTTTTTAAATAATCAATAAAACAATGGCATAAAAAACTAATAAGCCAATTACAATAAAACTTATTCTCTTAAACTGATTGAAATATTTCTTGATAAAAATATAAATAAACAGATCTAACAAAAGTAGATACAGAATTGTAGTGCCAATAAAAGCGTAGATTAATTCTTTCATTATTTACTTTTTAAGTAATCAATCAACCCCATGATTAATAATAACAGGTAGCTTAAAATGGTAATCGCAATCCCCACTCGGAATAATTTCTTACTTCTTTGAATAGCATCTTTTAATTTAGTTGCATCATAAACCCATATAAAAATATTGAACAGAATCAATGTCACGAGAAAGAACAGTAGTAATAGTATCATAATTGTTTTTTCATTAGCTTTGTTAAGTGATACTTGGTAAAGCCTCTTATTATTATTTTAATAACGTAACCAAGTAAAAGATTTTAGTCCAGTTTTTAACTGGACTTTTTTTATTCCTACAATTTAACTTCTGATTTTCAAATAAATCTTAAACTTAGAATAGGTGCTACGTATTTATTTTTTGTACCTTGTAACTATACTTATGAGATTATTTTCTAAAAACTATTCTATGAAAAACCTTTTCCTCTTATTCGCGTTTGCAATATCTATTTCAACTAGCGCACAGCAAAGCCAAAATCGCACAAGCTCAAATGCAAGCATAACTAGTAAACCTTTAACCAGGGAGGAGCAAAAGATGATGGATTATATAGACGCGAATATGCCAAGAGCGATTGCGTTATTAAAAGAGTCGGTGAATATAAATAGTGGATCATTAAATATTGAGGGAGTGAAAAAAGTGGGTGCGATTTTTGCGAAAGAATTAGCTGCAGCAGGATTGAAAACAGAATGGATCACCTTACCAGATTCCTTAAAGCGTGCGGGGCATTTGGTCGCAACCACAGCAGCCGCTCAATCAAGCGCCGCAAAGCATAAAGGCAAAAAGCTTTTCCTAATAGGACATTTGGACACGGTGTTTGAACCCGACATGCCTGCGAATCCATTCACTATGTTGAATGATTCCACCGCAACAGGACAGGGCGCAAATGACATGAAGGGCGGAGACGTTGTTATGATATTAGCATTACAAGCAATGCAGGCGCAGGGCTTATTAAAGGACGCGGCAATCACAGCCTACTTTACAGGAGACGAGGAGAGTGCGGGGCATCCGAGAGAAGTGAGTCGTGGAGATTTTATACAAAGAGCGAAGCAGTCTGAAGTAGCATTAGGATTTGAGGGAGCAACAGGATTAGTAACCGTGGCAACAGCACGCAGAGGCGCAAGTGGATGGCGCTTGGATGTAACTGCAAAAACAGGACATAGCAGTGGCGTGTTCACACAAAGCGCAGGTTACGGAGCCATTTATGAAGCGTCCAGAATTATCAATGAGTTCAGACTCGCGTTGAGCACCGAAAAATATTTAACCTTCAACCCGGGTATATTCATAGGAGGTTCAGAAATGAATTATGACGACAGTAAGGCAAAGGGCAATGCGATAGGCAAAACCAATATCATTGCACCCAATGCAACGGTGGTGGGAGATCTAAGATTCTTAACCGAAGCGCAGAAGAACAATGCGCGTGCAGTGATGCAAAATATAGTGAGCACCAATAACTTAGCGGGCACTAAAGCGACCATACAATTTCAGGACGGCATACCAGGAATGGCGCCAACCGAGGGCAATAGCAAAATATTGGCGGTAATAAGTGGAGTTTCTACCGATTTAGGCAAGGGGCCAACGGCAGCGGGCGACCCAGGTTCCCGTGGAGCGGGGGATATTTCCTATATAGCGGAGTTTATGGATTGTATAGACGGATTGGGTGCGTCTGGAAGAGGAGCGCACGCGGTGGGAGAGACTATTAACCTAAATGAGCTACCATTTTTGATAAAAAGAGCGGCTTTGACTATGTATCGATTGACTCGATAGAAGGTAAAAAATCGATATATTTGCCAATCAATACATAATATTGCCAATGAATAAGTCATTAATAGTAGTCACTTGGGACGGTAAATCAAAGCCACTTAATTATATATATATCGACGCGGAGCGCAGTTTTGATTTGTTCATATTTGACCATAGTGCGGAGGATCATTCGGAGGCGTTAAAGGCATTGAATCCAACCTACTATTTAAGCACAAGAACCGAGAATAAAGGACAGGTTTTTTTTGAGGTATTCAAGCATTTGTATTCAAAGAATGAAACGAGATATGAATATGTAGGGGTGTTGGACGACGACATATATACAAGCTACTCAGATTTAAACAGATTACTTTTTATAGGAGCTATGAATGGATTGGATGTATTCCAACCATGTATCGCGCATGACAGTTATTACGATCACAGACAGTTTACACATAAGCCAGGGTATCAAATAAAAGAAGAAAAGTGGGTAGAAATTATGGCACCATTTTATAGGGAATCATTATTTAAAGCGGCGGGTCCCTATTTTGACGAAACTATTTCTGGGCAAGGGGTTGACGTGTATTTGATGCCATGTTTACAACGAATTCAAGGCTTAACCAAAACAGCGGTGGTACATGAGATACAGGTAAAACATTGTAGACCAGTACAGTCAGGAAAAAGATTGTATTCTAATGGAAAGTCAAATGTGCAGGAAATAGCGCATATAAGAGATTTAAGTATTGAATTAATAAATAAGCATCCGCAATATTTTGATGCAGCATTTAAGGCAAGTATTATAGACGATATCTATGCGAAGGATATCCCATTGTCAAGAAAATGGACAAGATTAAAGTACTTGTTTAAAAATTTATACAAGGAAATTGTTAATCTTAGCTATAGGTAGCGCAAGGCAGCTAGATTCAATATAAGGCACTAAAATTGCCCATTAAAATGTATTTTTACAATGGAGTTGATTTTCAATTCATTAAGAGAAAACAACCTGAATAATAATAATTAAGTTCAATATGTCAAATTCGACACCTCAAACTATCAAGTATACCGAATTAATGGTGGTAGGAAAAAGGTTTTCTAAATATTTTATAAGCCAATATAAATTTATTCTAATTGTAACTTTAATAACAAGTGCAATAGGATTATTGTATGGTAAAATACAACCATCAAGCTATACCGCAACAGCTACATTTATTGTAGACGAGAAGGGAGGAAGTAAGGGAGGAGGATTGTCTGGACTAGCATCACAGTTTGGAATTGATATGGGAAGTATTACAGGAGGAAGCGGTGGATTGTTTGACGGAGATAATATTTTAGAGATCATGAAGTCTCGACGCGTAATTGAAACAGTTTTATTGTCAAAAGTAGAAGACGCCATTCCGGAGAAAGGATTAACTATTGCAGATTTTTATTTAAAAAATTCACCATTAGGAGAGGCGCTAGCAACAAAAAATATTACCACTGCAACATTAGGGTTTGCCAATATCACCGAGGATTCAAAACATACCATTGTACAGGATAGTGTATTGTATATGATATATACTCGAATTAAAAAGGATTTGAATGTAGAAAAGCAGAATAAGAAAAGCACCATTATCACTTTAGGAATCAATTCACCAAGTCAAGTTTTTTCAAAAACCTTTGTAGAAACCTTATTGAAGAAAACAAGTGAAATGTATATTGAAATCAAAACAGGAAATCTGTCTGAAAATATTACAAAGTTGCAAAAGAAAGCAGATTCATTATTTGCTATTTTAAGTTCAAGTGCAGATAGAAGAAACTATATTAATTTATCTATTCCAAATGAAGGTAATTCTAGAGACAAGAGTGTGGCGAGTGCATTGTTTGGAGATGTAGCAAAGAATATAGAAACAATGAAGCTATCGTTGATTAATCAAACACCTGTAATACAAATATTGGACGGTCCAAAGTATCCATTGTTAGACAAGCGAACACCCGCAAGATACTTTTTATTAATAGGATTTGTAGTAGGTATAGGCTTCTCATTGGCTGTATCATTGTATAAGTATACAGCTTAAACATGGCCTTTATGCATCGTATATTTTCATTAAGAGCCTACGGTGATTTTGTTATTTTATTACAAGCAATTATAAGAAGCCCAAAAAGAGGGGACTATAAAATTATTGCATCTAAGCATTTAGAAGATTTATATAAAGCACTGTCCAAAAAAATAGATACAAATGAAATTCAAATTGAGTTTGTAGATTTTGGTATAACTAAAACACAGTTAGGACTATTTACCAATAAGCATTTGGTAAGAAAAGGAACGCTGGACGAAGTTAGCAAAATAAAGGCTTATGTAAAAGAGAATCCTAATCATAATACAAATGCTAATGAGAAAGGCATAGATTATATAGAGCAGGACAAAAGAATAACTTTGTTGAATGTATTAACAGGACATAATTTTAAAGCAATTGTTTCAGACAAGCCCATCTATGAAACCTATGATGTGTTTTTTAATAATGCACCACAAGAAGTATATGAGGCCAAGGAACAAGTACAGCGCGTGGTAATGTTTCCAGATTCCAGGTTGCCCGTAAAGAATATCCCCGACCATTTAATGGGTATAATTGAAAACACATTACTACAAAAAGAAAAAAAAGTAAGCGCGGCCTATTTTAGAAAAAAAAATAAGGAAACCGATTTGAGTTATGATTCCTTTGCTACCCTACTAGACATAATTGAAAATGCAGATTTTGTAATAGGCGCCGATAGTTTGCCTGTGCATATTTGTAACTTAATGCAAAAGCCACATTATATATTGTATCCAACTGGCTATACGCAATTGTTTATGACACCATTTGCAAAAAGGAATCAGCAGTTTGGACAATTTGATCATTTTGATTTATCTGTTATAAAGTAATATGGAAAACGAAATCAAAACCTATATTTTATATTCAGCTGTAGAAACAGAAAGAGCTGCAAGCATAGCGGCGCTAAAAAAATCATTTAGTGATTTTACAATTATACCTTCTGTCTATCCCATGTTTTTACATGTACCCTATTTAAATGCATTAATAGAAAAGTCAAAAGCAAGGACGGGCGCTGCACTAAAGCCTAGTGAGATAGGTTGTTTATTGGGGCATAGAAAGATCTGGCAGGAAATAGTAAGAAGAGAAGGTAGTGGGCATTATTTAGTTTTAGAATCAGATAGTAAAATCAATAATCCCTCATTACTTATAAGCCATTTTGAAAAGTATACCCAACCTTATGATTTGTTTTTTTGGGGAGCCTGGGATGGGCATATCAGCATAAAAAGAAGCAGTATAATATATAATGAAAATGGGCATACTATAGGAGAACCGTTAATAAAGTCGGTGTATTGTACCTATGGCTATTCCATCAACAAAAAAGCTGCCCAATATTTATTACAGCAAACTAGGCAAGTCTCCTATCCGGTGGATATGTTCAAACATTTTGTAATACCAGGAACCATAAAAATAGGCGGTATCAAAAAGGAAATTATAAGTACTTGGTCCAATATGGGAAGTTATATAAGAACCAATACCATTGGATCCAGCATTAAGCGATTCTTAATATTGCTAGTGTTTACTGTTAGAAATAATATTCAGGCATTTTTTTCATAACATTTTTAGTATTTTTAATTAATGTCAGTAAAGAACAGCATATTCTATAACGTATTGCTTGCTATATCACAGGTTTTCTTCCCATTAATAACCTTCCCGTATTTAGCAAGAACATTAGGCCCCGAACATATTGGCGCCTTGAACTTTGCGGAGAGTATGGCCAAGTATTTTGTAATGTTAGCCGCGTTGGGAATACCCATTTATGGAGTTAGAGAAATTGCTAAGGTTCATAATAACAAAGATGAGTTAACAAAAAGGTTTACCGAGATATTTGCGATTAATATTATATGCACAATAGGACTCAGCTTATTCTTTTTTGCTTCCATTTTCTTTATACCACAACTATATGATCAGAAAGTATTGTTTTACTGGACAGTCATCTATTTTGTATTGCAAGTATTTTATTTAGAATGGTTCTTCAATGGCATGAATCAATTTAAGTTTATTGCGATAAGGCAATTTATTATCCGATTCTTTTTCATCGTATTTGTGTTTTTATTAATTCGGGGCAAAGCAGACTATGTTAATTATATGATGATGCAGGTAGGGCTAAATATATTATTAGCCATCATTAATATTAACAATCTTAGAAAGCTAATCATAATTGATAAAAACATTTTCAAAAACTTAGACTTAAAGCGACATTTCAAACCTTTATTTTATTTGTTCTTAACCATATTCTCCATTAGTATTTATTTTTCATTAGACACTATTTTGTTAGGCTTCTTGGCGAACAATGAGAGTGTAGGATATTATTCTACAGCATTAAAATTGAATAAATTAATCATAGCAGTATTTAGTGCCGTAACAGTTGCTATATTTCCAAGTATGATCAACTTGTATCATAATGGACATATAGAGAAGTTTAAGGAAATGATAAGACAGGTATTTTTTGTATTGGTAAGCTTATCCATACCTGCGGTGTTGGTTTTAATATTCTGTGC
The DNA here is from genome assembly GCA_947374225.1 of Chitinophagaceae bacterium. Taxonomy (GTDB): domain Bacteria; phylum Bacteroidota; class Bacteroidia; order Chitinophagales; family Chitinophagaceae; genus Sediminibacterium. The sequence continues at coordinate 48,992 of CANCAY010000010.1, forward strand.
AAGAGAAATAGTACACTTGTTGTTTAGTACTAGTTTTGATAGGGCTATATTACCCTTACAAATAACGGCGCCACTCATTTTAATTGTAAGTCTGTCTAGTATATTTGGCTTTCAGGTATTGAGTGCGCTTTCAAAGGACAGACAGATATTATATTCGGCAGTCATAGGAATGCTAGTAAGTATAATACTCTCTGTATTACTAGTGCCACAGTATAAAGAAGTAGGAGAAGCCATCACCATATTGCTTACAGAGTTGGCGGTATGCTTGTCGTTTATCTATTTCACCATGAAGAACTTTAGAGTAGGAGGACTTAGAAAAATGTTCTTAAAATTATTTATATCAGCAATTCCTTATACTTTTTTTATTTTGATCTTTAAAAATATAGTATCGGACTCTGTAACAAGATTAATTTCTGTAACTATAATTTCACTTATCTGGTTTTGTATCTATCACTTGTTTGTTTTAAAAACAAGTTATTTCAAAGTGTACCTGAATAATTTTTTAGAAAAGACTAACTAAAAATTTCTTAAATTTTCTAAGAAGGAATAAAATTGGAAAACTTGCTTTGCCAATTGCATCCAATTCATATATTTTTTTCATTATATTATTCTCTATACTAATCATTATTTGATTACTTGTATTAAGAACTTCATCATCATTCTCCACTAACAAACCGCTTGAAACAAGCTTTTTGTGTAATGTTAAGTTATAGTCACATTTATTGGACAGGTCCTTATATTGCTTAAAACTAATACCATTAAAATCGTTTTTATAAAGCCTAGCGTTTAAATCTAAATAATAGGCTTGGTTTTCATTTTTGCCACCTACTACTTGATGCTCGTGTTGGCGATATTTTATAAGGGGCTCGTTTATCAAACCCATTTCATTATTCAAGCAAAGGTTCAATGCAATCCATCTGTCATGAAATAGACCATTAATTATTGGGAAGGGCTTTTCTAAAAAAGGGAGCTGCTTGTAAAAAGCCATAGTAGCACCAGTAGCAAAGTTCTCTACTTCTGTGATATATTTTAATAAGTTAATATCATTGCCAATCTCCTTAATTGGAAAACTCATGGAATCCCATAAATTAATATCAGATCCAATTTCCTCCATAGGAGAACTAATAGTTTCTCCCTTAGCATTAATTACAAAGCCATTGGTAAATAAGCCTTTAATGGAAGGGTTTTGTTTGAAGTAGTTTAAACTAGTTGCTACTTTATTAGGCATCCAAATATCATCTTGGTCTGCTAAAAATAGGATATCACCCGATGCAGCTTTAATACAATGCTCAATATTTTGAACTGCGCCAATATTAGACGTATTGTTCAGTATTTTAAAAAGTTCAGGAAATCTTAAGCTATATGTTTGTAAAATTGATAATGTGTTATCGGTGGAAGCGTCGTTGGAAACTATTATTTCATTTACTGGAATAGTTTGTGCGAGAATAGAATCAATTTGCTCCTTGATATAGGAACTACCATTATATGTTATTAAGCAAACTGAAATTTTCATAATGGTAATTAAGCAAGAATATTAATTAAACAAAAATATTAATTGTATAAATTGAGCAACAATGTAAAGATATTACTTTAAAATAAACAAATATTATATAACTTTGTTATATGCTTATTCGTAAAAGAAATAACTTCTTTTTCTATTCCCCCATTTTAATTATTTTGTTTTTGACTCAGTCTTTTTTTGTGCATGCACAAATTAAAACTAAGCCAACAAAAACAGAACAGTTAAAGCATGTGATGCATAATATATTTAGCAAGGTAAAGTTGCCACATTTCAATTTTAAGAAGTCACAAAGAGATAGTATTGGTACAACTAGAATAAAAGCTAAAAGAATTATTCTTAACAGAAGCGCTGTTCCATTGCCAGTTGGATATGTTGATTTTGATGATAATGTAAGAGACTTACAATTATTGGGGAAAATTGCACCAGACAATTCATTAACCATGCGTCCCTTTATTTTAAATAAGGGCCTGACTTATGATAGTTTGTTGCAATTAATTGACACAAGCATACATTATAAAGGAACCCTAATTCATAAAAAGAATTTTGATGTTCAACTATTGCCAGTAAATTTTTTACAAAAATATAATAGCAACCACCCTTATGGTTGGGATGACGGGGCTTTGTCTTTCTCAAAGGGCTATCAAATGAGTGTAAGCACTGGTGTATATGTGCATTGGTATAATTTGCATTTAACATTAAGACCAGAATATTTCAAGACCGCCTCAGAACAATATGAAACTAGTGGCGCATGGGGACAAGTAACACCGAGTGTAAGTAAATTTTGGCTAGGACAGTCCAGTTTAAGATTAGACCTTGGTAAACTAAGTGTGAAAGTAGGAACTGAAAATTTATGGCTAGGCCCAGGAATATATAGTTCCTTATTAATGAGTAATAATGCACAAGGCTTTGCGCATGCAAGTGTAGGAACTAATAGACCACTGAAAACATTTTTAGGGGATTTTCAAATTCAAGTAATTGGCGCAACATTAACACAGAATAAAACAGATGGTTTTGAAAATGGTAATTTAAAATCAAGAGGAATAGCTGATAATACTAGATATATAAATATGCTTGCTATGACCTATAGCCCGGCATTTATGAAAAATGTTTATTTTGGTTTTAATAGAGTATTTCATCAGTACTCGATTATAGGTAAAAGTACCAATTTTATGACCGATTATTTACCTGTTACTAATGGTTTGTTTAGAAATAATTATCAGGATAATGCATTGGCAATTGACCAAGTTATAAGTGGCTATACCCGTTGGGAATTTCCTAAAAATCATGCCGAAGTGTATTTCGAATATGGTTGGAACGATGGCGCATCTAATTCTAGGGATTTAAATTTGGATTTATCTCATTCTTCTGCTTCCATTTTTGGATTTAAAAAATTACAGTACTTAAATAAAACCACTTATTTAAGTTTACAAGCCGAAGCTACCAGAATGTCTCAAACTCCTAGTTATATTCAAAGGAATGCAGGTAATTGGTATGAACATAGTATGATACATGAAGGGTATACCAATGAAAATCAAATAATGGGTGCTGGAAGTGGTTTTGGAAATAATGTACAAACATTTACAACTAGTATTAATAAGGGGTTTAATTCAGTAGGAATAAAATTTCAACATATAGCTCAAAACCCAAGAAGGTTCGCAGCATATTATTCAAACTTGTTTTTGGGCCCTATTTCTTCAGATTGGCATGACTATGCTTATGGCCTTACTGCAAAATTTAGGTATAAGAAAATATTAATTAATTTGGATACACAATGGGTTAATTCTCAAAACTATTTATGGACGCCGGGTCACAATGTCGGTAATTTTTATTGCTTTTTAAATACCATTTATATATGGTAAAAAAAATATTTATATATAGTATCCTGTTTATGTTTTGTATAATTCAAGTGAATGCGCAACATACATTTTTGGATGAGATTCAATTAATGGATCAGCAAAGAAGCAGACAATTATTAAAGGATACTGAGAATAATATTTCAAATTCATTTTTAATAAGGAATAGTTATTTGTTCCAGTCCATTCAAGATAATATCGAAAAAAAGAAGAAAAAGCGTTTTGTTAGTGATTTTCATGTGGGATACGATTTTCAAAATAATACTTTATTGCCCCAAAGTTGGAATGACGGCCTAATGTATCCTGCAAGGGGTTGGCAGGAAAGGTTTACTGTAGGTTTAAATTTAAGGGTAGGGATATTAGATATTAATATGCAACCAGAATGGTTGAAAGCGCAGAATATACCACAAGAGCCTTATTATGGTAATACCAATGACGGAAATTGGGGCGCTAAATATTTTGGATATGTAGCGAATCATATTTCTAATTTTAGGCAATTTGGAAATAGTCAAATTGATACATTTTCCATAGGACAATCTAGGATTGGCATTAATACAAATTATATTGCATTAGGTGTATCTAATCAAAATATTTGGTGGGGTCCTGGAAAAAGAAATAGTGTAGTATTTACCAATAATGCGGGTGGCTTTAAACATATGTATTTGCATACCAATAATCCCTTGCCTACACCCATTGGGAATATAGAATTAGCTGCTGTTATAGGGGTATTGGATACCACACGGTATACGGATCCCGATTTGGGATTACTGAGCGGATGGAAGGATGGTATTGCAATAAAAAATCCAAGTCAACGAAATATAAATGCCATTACCCTAAATTGGAATCCTAAGTGGATACCAGGTTTGTATTTAGGATATGCTTATTCTAGACAATATTATAAAGACCAGGTAAATCAAGCAGGCGATACTTTAAGGTTTTTTAGTAAGGACTTAGTTAAAACAGAAATAGGAAGTTTCATGTTTAGGTTTGCACTTCCAAAAGACCATGCTGAATTTTACGGAGAAATTGGAATACCCAATAAAGCTGCATGGCCTTGGAAATTCTTTGAGTCCAATCCGCAAACTGCATTTATTTTTGGAGCATCTAAATTGTTTCTATTAAACAAGGGTAAATCCTATTTTAATTTGAATGTAGAATTTGCTCAATTCCAGTTAATGGATCCAAGGAATATTTATTATTTAGGAGCCCCGTGGGTAGGTGGCCCACCTAATAGTTGGTATGTGAGTCCTATAATAAAACAAGGCTATACTAATAATGGACAAATTATGGGAGCGAGTATTGGGCCTGGTTCTAATAGTCAAAGTATTAATTTTAGTTGGAATAGGGGTTATAATAAAATAGGCCTATCAGCTGAAAGGATAGTACATAATAATGATTTTTATTATTTAGTATATTTGAGGCCGCATGATGCTCAATATGGTTATTATAATAGGTATTGGGTGGACGTGAACACCAGCATTTATATGCAGTTAATGCCCATAGATAATATTTTAATTGCTGCTAGCTTTATGAATACCAATGCCTTAAATTATATGTGGATACGTAATGAAGACGGAAAATCAGCGTATGACGAACCTTCTTCCCTTACTGATAAATTTAATGTACAGTTCAAATTTTCTGTAAAATATTTATTACATGCAAGTATTAAATAGAACTTATATTAGCTTGTATTTTTTAGTATTTGCCTTATATGCATTTTTAAATAAGGGAGTAGCGTATACTTATTTAGTGGAAGGGTTATTAGGCATAGGAATTGTACTCTTGTTTTTGAATAGAAAAGAGCTGGAAATTATTATTGAAAAAAAAGCCTTGATAGTGCTATTTTTTATTGTGCTTACTATTATTTATATATTTCTTGGAATAGGAAAGTATGGTATTACAGATATTATAAGAGATTCCTTGGTGTTTGAATATGCTTTTTTTGCCTTTATACTTTATTTTTTTAAGGAGGAAGCTATTTTCATTTGGTATAAAATGATATTGATTTATAAGTGGATACCCCTAGTAATTTTACTTAATTTTTTAATTGCCAATTTTTTCCCCAGCTTACAAACTATTAGCTTATTTGGCAATGTCCCCTTATTATTATTTAAAAATGGAGACAAAAGTGTTCATCTTTTAATTAGTACTATTTTTTTAGTTTTATTTTCAGAACAGTATTCAAAAAAATGGTTATACCTCAATTTCTTTTTGATTTTATTGGATATGCTTATTTTGCTTTCCTATACTCGCTCTGGAAGTGTGGCTTATTTTATAGGACTTGCCTGTTTTTTTATTTTTAATAAAGGAAGCATTTTGAATCCAGCATTAAAACAGATTGTCAAATTTGCTCCTTTGTTTTTAATTGTAATTATTGGAATATTTGCATCCCTTGAAATACAAGCAGATGATCAGGGCAGGGTTGTTGGATTTGGACAAATTAAAGACAATTTGGGTTCTATTGTAAATAGTGATATTGACGGAAACCTAGGAGCCAATAAAGTATGGAGATTAATTTGGTGGGCTAAAATTGTTAATGAAAGCTTTAGCCCAGAGTATATTTTAAAAGGAAAGGGATTGGGAATGTCGCTTGCAGGAGCAGACCAGCAAACTACTGACGAAAATGTGCGTTCGCCCCATAATTATAATTTAACTATCATGGCAAGGTATGGCCTAGTGGTATTTGGAATTTGGATATACTGGTTGGTACTATTATTTAAACCTTTATTTAAAAAAAGACTTCAAGGTAAACAATTAGCTATTGTATGTATACTACTAGCTTTTATAATTAATGCAAGTTTTGATGTTTATTTAGAAGGTCCTATGGGTGCATTTCCTTTTTGGTCCTTTGTGGGATTATTATTTATTACGGAAGACCAAAACTTATCCCAACAGCATAGCTAGTGTTATTTGTTTTTAATCCATTGGTATAATCTTCCTTCATCCATTGCGCCGAGGTTCTTAGGTATACATTGTGAATCCATTCAAAGTTTGCTTGTAAAAACAAGTCCTTTCTGTTTTTTTGATAATTGTTCAAAAATGAAGGTTGTGGTTCCGCTAAATATTGTTCCACGATAGTTCCCGCCCCTCCTTTTCTAATATTTTGATATCGTGCGTAAAAGTTTAATTTAGGAATGGGTGTATATTTAACAAATAGTATTTTTCTATCAAAATTATTTCCCATCCAATCTCCTAGGCTATAATCATAATTAGTATAGCGTTGCGCAGGAATTAAATTATTATACACAAATGGATTAACACGGGTATATTCAGCACCCATAGTTAAATAAGGAAGGAAGAGATCTGTTAGGGAACCTCCAATGGTATATCCTAATTGATTTCTTTTTTTCAATTTATTAAACATTTCAGATACTCTTATTTCGTCTATAAAAGTAGATGCGTATAAATGCGTATTCTTAATTTGGTTTCTTGAACTTATTTGTAAAAAGTATTGTCCATTAGACCCCGCATTAATTGAATAGTTACTGCGGTTATTGTCGTAAATTTTAAATAAGTTAATTGGAATAAAAAAACCTGGGTCTAATTGGTCACTATAAATTATAGATTCTCCAAGGGCAATATTTAATCCCTTCATAGGTTTAAATACTATACTATGGGTTGCAAAATATTTTTGAATAAATAAAATTCTTGTATCACCACTTACGCCACCTGTGTATGTATTGTAAGATAAATTAGAGTCTACTAAATTAGAATTCAACCAGGCATGCATATAATTAAAGCTCATCCATTTAAAAGGGCTGTAGTCTAATCTTATATAAGGATAAGAAGGTGCTTTACTTGATAATATAATTTTTCCATTTTCGCCGTAACCCCAATTCATATTATCCTTTCCAAAAATAATGGATCCGTTTTTCCAAGTATAAGAAAGGTTGGCTCTTATTTCACTATAATTAATTTGATGATTATTATTAGTGCCTACAAGTATTCTTCCAGTTTCGGGATTTTCCAAATTTAAAACATGATTCACTTCTCCTGTCTCCGTATAATCGCGATAATATAATTGATAGCCCCATTGTTTTTTTTCACCTATGCTTCCCCATAAATCAATACCATTGCTTACCTGCTTGATTGTTTTTCCGTTCTCGCTTATGGATCCTATACCAATTATAGGATCTGCATTTAAGCTAAACGAGGGTGATTTAATATGCAAGGTTCTCCACCGGTTGTTTTGGTCTTTTTTTAAAAAACTAATTTTAGTATTGGTGTCATTTATGATTCTAAATTCTTCTAAGTAAAATTCAAGTTCTTTTTGTTCCTTATTAGACAGCCGTGTTTTCTTATTATTTAAAATCAATAATGCATCAGCTATATGTGTTCTTGGAACTGGTTGAATGATATCATTAAATTCAACAAAACCTTTTTGGGCCATTCTATTTAAAAAAGGATACACATTAGAACGGTAATTTTCAAAAATAGTTTGTGCAGACAGTTGTTGACTCATTAATGAAAAGGAAATCAGTAATAGAAAGGATAGCTTTTTCAATTTAGTAGGCGTTTTGGTCACCCCTAATAATGTTGACCACGGTTTGTATAATAATTTGAATATCCAACCAAAAAGTCCAGCGGTGAATATAGTATAAGTCAAAATTAATTCTTCTTTGCATTTCCTCAGTGGTTTTGGTTTCACCCCTACAACCATTTACTTGGGCCAACCCAGAAATCCCCGGCATTACTAAATGCCTTAGCATATAATTGTCCACGGTTTGCATGGAAGCTAAATTCAATGGGGTTGGATGTGGTCTTGGCCCCACCACCGACATATTGCCAATTAGTACATTCCAAAACTGAGGTAATTCGTCCAAATTGGTTTTTCTTAGGATTCGACCAATAGTGGTAATTCGAGGATCGTCCTTAAAAGCCTGGTTGTAATTTCCGTCCTCGTCCACGTCCTTACTGTCTTTTACCATGGACCTGAATTTATAGCAAAGTATACTTTTGTTATTGTGCCCCCAACGCTCTTGTTTGAAGAAAATAGGCCCTTTGGAGGAAATTTTTATTAAAATGGCTATAAGTGGAAACAACCAAATACCAATAATTAAAAAAAACAGGCTTGCAAAAACAATGTCAAATCCACGTTTTAAGAGCCTATTTTCAGCTTTGTCCAACGGTAAATGCCCTATATTCACCACGGGTAGCATACCAATATTGTTAATATAAATGGAGGAAGAGGTATAGTCGGTTAAATCTGGTAAGATTCTTACTTTAATCCTATTGGCATCACAAATATTGATACAATTTTGAATTTTTTCATTTTCATTGGTAGGTAATGCTATAAAAACTTCGTCTATACTATTGTTAATCAGTACCTTATCCAATTGTTCGAAATTTCCAAAATAGGGACATTGGGAGCCTAATTTGTCATTTTCGTCTATATAACCAAGGCATTTAAAGCCATAATAGTAATATTTCTGAACCGTCTCTATAAAGTTTACAGCAGCTTCATTAGAGCCAATTAATAAGACATTGTCATAAAAATTACCCTTTATTAGGGCCGCATGAATCTTTTTTCTAAAAGCATATTTGGTTAAAATAGCCAATAAAGCATTGATAAACACATAAATTATCACAAAACGAGCAGGATATTTATGGTTTAGATTCAAAAAGAATAATACCGAACTCAGGGAGACAGAGAATAAAATAGTATGATAAATAACAAAAACAATCTCCTCCGAGAACTTATTTGACCTTCTTTCCACATATAATTTAGAAAAAATGGACATTGTATACCAAATGATACAGCAAACCAAGTAAAAAAGGAGACTAAAACCAGGGAAGGGCTTGTTGTAAAAAAAACTAGCAATATAATAGCCTAATATTAATACCAGCGCATCTAAGGCAAAACGAATTAATTTTATAAAAAGATGCGATTTTTTCATACTCTTTTCAAAGGTAAATATAAAAAAGTAAAGACGGTTATTTATACTTTTTACTAGTAATTTTTATTTACCTTTGCAGCTCCCCCATTTTAGTTATTGTTTTGATAAACTATTGACTAGTATATAGATAATAGCCTATTTCAAATAGGAATATTCATATGTATTTAGTACTATTGTAATAGATTTTATATGCTCTGTTTACATAGAGCTGGTACTTGGGTTAACTATGTGACTTAGAATGGCGAAGCCCTGCAATTTTCTGAATTTTATTAATTAAATACTTTACATTAAATCTCAAATTATGAGAATTTTCAAATTGATTTTATTGGTGGCTATTTTAGCAATTGTAAGCAATGTTTCCATGGCTCAAAATCCATTGAGTGGAACGGACTTGAGTACCATTAAGGTTGACGCCTTGTCCGAATCTCAAATTAGCCAGATAAAGTCGGAGTTATCAAAACGTGGAGTTACTATTGAACAAGTAGAACCTCAGGCCCTTGCAAAAGGGATGACTTCCACTGAGTTTGCTAAATTAAGAGACCGAGTAAACAATCCTGTAACTTTTGCAAAAAAGAACGCAAATTTGGCAGCATCTAAAACTGCCATTAAGACTACAACCACGAAGGATACTGTTAATGTAATCTATAATACTGAAATTAATCCGCTAGTATATGGTTCTGAATTATTTTCAAAATCTAGTAATGGGAATACAGTAAATAAAAGCATTGCAACACCCTTGAATTATGAAATTGGACCTAATGATGTATTAAAAGTGGTGGTATACGGGGTGCAAGAATATTCTGGAGACTTAACAGTAAGTAAGGAAGGTAAAATTCAAGTTGAAAATGTAGGACAAATAAAAGTTAGTGGTTTAAGTATTGAAGCTGCTATTTCAAGATTGAAACAACAATTGGGAAATAGTGCTTACCCAAGTTTAAGGTCGGGTGAGTCAAAATTGGCATTAACGGTAGGTGATATTAGAACCATTTTTATAAATGTAATTGGTGCTTATAAAAGCGGCACTTACAATGTATCCTCACTGTCAAATGTAATAAGTGTATTAAGTGAAGCGGGGGGGCCTAGCAATATTGGGTCATATAGAGAAATAGAAGTAATAAGAAATAATAAAGTAATTGCTAAATGTGATTTATATAAATTTTTACAAAATGGGGATCAATCACAAAATATTAGTTTAAAGGATAATGATGTATTAAGAGTGCCTCCTTATAAAGGAAGAATTGAAATACAAGGTGAAGTAAAGCGTCCAGGAATTTTTGAAGTATTAGCTAATGAGGAATTTTCACAGGTTTTAAAATATGCAGGTGGATTTGGTGATGATGCATATACTGCCATGGTGAAAGTGGTTCAAAAAAGTGACAGAGAAAAATCGGTTAAGGACGTTTTAAATGCTGATTTTGCAAAGTACCAACCTAAAGGTGGAGACTTAATTAGTGTTTCAAAAATTATTAATCGATATCAAAATAGAGTTACTTTAAATGGAGCTGTTTACAGACCAGATGTGTATGAATTAATTCCTGGTATGCGTGTTGCAGATTTAGTACAAAGAGCGGATGGATTAAAGGAAGATGCATTTATAGGTCGTGCACAATTAATTAGAGTAAAGCCTAATTTATTAAAAGAAATGATTAGTGTTAATTTAACAAAGGCATTACAAAAGGACCCTTCTGAAAATATCTTATTACAAAGAGAAGACGAATTATACATTAATTCTATTTTAGAATTAAGAGATTCTTTAACAGTGGACTTATTAGGGGAAGTAAGATCACCAGGCAAGTTTAACTATATTGATAGTATGACGGTGAAGGATTTAATTTTAATCGCAGGCGGCTTTACGCATGCTGCAAATAAACATGTGGAAGTTGCAAGGCTTACACAATATGGTGACAGGGTAATTGACAATCAAGTAACAACTATATTAGGAACCGATATTAATGGTGATTTAAGTTTTAATGCAGGACAAGTGAACTATATATTACAACCTTTGGATGTAGTAACTATAACTAAAAAAGTAGGATATACTTTACCAGAAGTAGTAAGTATAACTGGTCAGGTACAGAGTACGGGTAAATATACTTTAAGTAGTAGGGTGGAAAGAGTAAGCGACATTATAAAGCGTTCTGGAGGTTTAATTGGTCAAGCTTATGGGGAAGGGGCTTATATTAGAAGAAGAAGATTTGATATAGATTCTTTAAGATCTGATGAATCACAAACCTCTATTGAATTAGCCTATACTCGTAAATTTAAGGCAAAACAGGAATCAGACAAAGCATCCGTATTAGCTGTGCCAGCAGTGGTGGTTGCTCCAGTACCAGGCGCATTAACAACTGGGCCAATCGACCTAGACCCTAAAGTAAATGGGAATAGACTGAAAGACACTTTAAGTGCCCTCCTTAAAGAAAGAGAGGATGATTATTACCAAATTGCGATTGACATTAATTATATCATGAGCCATCCGGGCAGTGAAGTGGATTTAGTATTAAGAAATCATGACGAAATTGTAATTCCCAAAACAGACAATAGAGTAAAAATTAGTGGTGGTGTATTGAGACCTACTAATATCGTTTATAGAGACGGCTTAACCATTGGAGAATGCATTAGTGCTGCTGGTGGTATTTCTGAATATGCGCAACGTGGGAGAGCTTATGTTATTTATGCTAATGGAAAATCAAAAAGAACAACACATTTTGGATTCTTTAAAATTAATCCAGTTATAAGGCCAGGTAGTGAAGTAGTATTGCCAGAAACAGATGTTAAAAAAGACAAGCCATTAACAACCATTATACAATTCACAACTGTGTTAGCTCAAGTTGTTGCCGCAATTGCTACTATTAGTTTGTTGAAAAAATAAATCTCAGATACTATTAATATTATAAAATGATGTCAGAAAACAACCAAATTGATTCGGATGAGATTTCATTAAAAGAACTCATTTTAAAACTTAGAGAATGGGGCGTTTATTTAAAAAGTAAATGGAAAGCTATTATATTAATTTGTTTTTTAGGCGCTTCAGTCGGCTTGACATATGCTTTGATAGAAAAACCTAATTATAAAGGGGCGCTCACTTTTGCAATGGAAGAGGATAAGAGTAGCGGAAGCGGTGGTGCTGGACTGAGTGGAGCTTTAGGATTAGCTAGTAGCTTTGGTATTGATTTAGGTGGTGCAGGGGGAGGAGGCGCTTTTGCTGCTAGCAACCTATCAGAGTTAATGAAGAGTAGATTGATAGTTGAAAAAGTACTTCTGAATTCTACTATCATAAAAGGGAAAAACACAACTCTAGCAGAATATTATATTAATATAAATAAATTAAGAGAGAGTTGGGATAAAAAGCCAGCCTTGAAAAACATTCATTTTTTGCCAGGATCGGATAGACTTAATTTTACTTTACAACAAGATTCAATTTTAAAGCAAATACATAAAAAACTAATTGAAATAGACAAATTAAGTATTATGCAAAAGGATAAAAAAGTTACTATTTTATCCATTGAAGTAACAAGCGAAGATGAAATATTCTCAAAAATGTTTTGTGAAAACTTAGCAAAAGAAACTTCAGACTTTTACATCCAGACTAAAAGTAAAAAAGCAAAAATAAATGTGGATGTTTTACAAAAACAAGTAGATAGTGTTAAAAATGAACTTAATAATTCAATAACAGGTGTAGCACAAGCTGCTGATAATATATACAACTTAAATCCAGCTTTAAATATAAAAAGCGCAGGTAGTAAGCAAAAGCTTGTTGATGTGCAAGCAAATACTGCAATACTTACAAATTTAGCTGTACAATTAGAATTGGCAAAAATTACTTTAAGAAAAGAGACGCCATTAATACAGTTAATTGATAGACCAATTTTGCCACTCGAAAAAGAAAAAACTGGTAAGTTAAAAGCATTGATAATTGGCGGACTTTTTGCTGGCTTTTTAAGTGTGATATATCTAATTTCTGGTTTATTATTTAAAAAATTGCTAGATTAGTGTAGTTCTCATTTATTCGGAGTATCATTCGATATTCTAATATTAAAAAATCAATCATTTTATATATTTAAAATTTTCTATTACTTAAAAAAGCCTATAAATAGGATGAATGAGTGCATTTCTGTGCGTTCTTTTAACGAATAAGATATGAAAAAAGCGATTATTACGGGAATTACAGGTCAAGATGGAGCATACCTTGCTGAATTCTTATTAAATAAAGGATACGAGGTACATGGAATAAAAAGAAGATCTTCTTTATTTAATACACAAAGAATAGATCATATTTATGTAGATCCTCATACTCCCCATAGGCATTTACATTTACATTACGGAGACCTAACAGATAGTACTAACTTAATCCGAATTATACAAGAAGTACAACCTGATGAAATCTACAATTTGGCCGCGATGAGTCATGTAGCTGTAAGTTTTGAAGAACCAGAATATACAGCAAATGCAGATGGAATTGGTACTCTTAGAATTTTAGAAGCTGTACGATTATTGGGTTTAACTAAAAAAACAAAAATATACCAAGCTTCCACATCGGAATTATATGGTTTAGTACAAGCTGTACCACAATCCGAAACTACTCCTTTCTATCCACGCTCACCTTATGCTGTGGCAAAACTATACGCATATTGGATTACTGTAAATTATAGAGAAGCATATAATATGTATGCTTGTAATGGTATCTTGTTTAATCATGAGTCTCCACAACGAGGTGAAACATTTGTAACTAGAAAAATTACAAGAGCAACTGCAAAAATTGCTTTAGGTATGGACAATTGTTTGTACTTAGGAAATTTAGATGCAAAAAGAGACTGGGGGCATGCAAAGGATTATATAGAAGGAATGTATTTGATTTTACAACAAGAAAAACCAGAGGACTTTGTTTTGGCAACTGGAATTACTACAACAATTCGAGATTTTGTAAAAATGAGTTTTGCAGAATTAGGAATTGAATTAGAATTTAGAGGAAAAGGTGAAGCGGAAGAAGGTTATGTTGCAAAAAACACTGGTGAATACAAATTGGAAGAAGGTAAAGTAGTAGTTAAAGTAGATCCTAAATATTATAGACCAACGGAAGTTGATTTGTTAATTGGAGATCCAACTAAAGCAATGATTAAATTAGGTTGGAAACCTAAATATGATTTATTAGAATTAGTTAAAGAAATGGTAGCTAGTGATGTTTCTTTATTTAAAAAAGAATTGTATTTAAAAAAAAGTGTATTATAATACAAATAAGTTTAAACAATTCTAATTTACAAAGCTTTAATTTATCATTCTATTAATTTGACTTTTGTTTTTAAAAAGTAAATACATAATTAATCAGAATTACATTAACATTTAAACTAAATCTAGTCAATACTTTAAGTTTATTTTCAGAACAATCAAATTTTCTGATTTAAATTCAATATATACATAATTAAAACTCAATGATTGACAAACCTTTAATTATATTAGCAGGTGGCTTTGGAACAAGGCTTCAATCAATATTAAAAGGAAGCCCAAAACCATTAGCTGATATTAATGGAGTTCCGTTTATATATTTTCTTATTCAAAATTGGATCGAAAAGGGATTTTCTGATTTCATCTTTTCACTACATTTTGAAGCAGATAAAATAATTGATTTCATAGAAAAAAATAAAAAACAGCTCTTCAAAAACTGTACAGTTAGGTATCTAGTTGAACCGACTCCATTGGGAACTGGAGGTGCAGTATCTTTTGTATTAAATAATGTAGATATAAAAAATGACTTTTTTATTGTTAATGCAGATACGTGGGTTAAAGATGGATATTCGATTTTAAATAGTTATGAGGGAAATGTAATTGGTATACTTGAAGTTGAAAATACAGACAGATATGGAAAGGTTTGTATTGATCAAAATAACAAAATTACAAAATTTGAAGAAAAAAATAACTCAATTAGTAAAGGGTATATAAATATTGGAGTATATAAATTTTCAAAGGCAATATTTTCTGATTGGGATGGACAATCATACTCCCTAGAAAATGATTTATTCCCAATTTTAGTAAAACAGAATAAAATAAAAGGAATATTAGTTACTACAGATTTTATAGACATTGGAATTCCAGAGGATTATTATAAATTTTCGAAAATAAAAAGACTTAAAAATGAATTTTGATCATTTCACAATACTAGAAGACAAGTCAATTTTTGAAACTTTAAAACAAATCGAATTAAATCATAATGGATTTGTTTTAATAAAAAATATTGAAAATATAATTATTGGAATTGTCACAGATGGTGATATTAGAAGAAAGTTGGTTGCAGATATTAAATTAGAAGACTCAATCTCTAGATGTGCAAATTTGGATTTTGTAAAAGCAAGCATAGATACACCACGAGAATTAATTTTAAAACAACTGGATCATAAAATCAAAGCAATTCCAGTACTAGACGAATCCGGTAGACTTGTATACATTATAACTAAAGATCATATACCCGAAAGAGCAGAAAAAAAAGTTTTTGCTAGATCAAAATCTCCAGTTAGAATAAGTTTTGGAGGAGGAGGATCAGATATCTCTACATATTTTACAGAAAATAAAGCAGCAGTAATAAACGCAACAATTTCACTTTACAGCCACTCAACTTTAAAAATAA
>CANCAY010000011.1 GCA_947374225.1 Chitinophagaceae bacterium
ATTGGTATCGGTCAGATTGGTAAAGGTGCTGTTGAAGGTATTTCTCGTCAGCCAGAAGCTGCGAACGATATCCGTTCAAGTATGATTGTTGCTGCTGCATTCGTTGAGGCCGTTGCCTTGTTTGCTGTGGTTGTTGCCTTATTAGGTAACAGATAATCAACTTGGATATCCAAGAAATTAAATAGGCTCTAGCACAGGGCGAAGAGCCTATTTTAACATTGACATTATTAATTAAGATAAACAAATCTTATGTTCATATTAGAAATTAACCCATTAGTATTACCTGACATCGGATTGGTGTTCTGGAATACGATTGCGTTTTTAGTACTATTGGTAGTTTTAGGCAAATTTGCTTGGAAGCCAATGTTGAAAGCTATCTCAGAGCGTGAAACTGGTATTGAAGATGCCTTATTGCGTGCTGAAAAAATGAAAGCTGATATGGCTGCAATGCAAAATGAAAATGAAGCATTACTAGCTAAGTCACGTGAAGAAAGAGCGATTCTAATCAAAGAAGCTAAAGAAGCTTCAGAGAAGATGGTTGCAGAAGCGAAAGAGAAAGCAAAAAGCGAGTATGATAGAATTTTAACGGATGCACAATCCGCTATTACACAACAAAAAAATGCAGCCATTGCAGATGTTAAAAATCAAGTTGGTTCTTTAGTTGTTGAAATAGCAGAGAAAGTATTACGTAAGGAATTATCAAACAAAGCAGAACAAGAAAGCTATATTAAACAATTAGCTGACGGAGTTAAGTTAAATTAAATTGTAAGAAATGCCCAATACTCGTTTAGCAGATAGATACGCAAAAAGCATACTTGACTTAGCCATAGAAAAAGGCGAGTTAGAAGCGGTGTGTGCAGATATGAAATATTTGCAAGCAGTATGTAATGTGAGTGCTGATTTCGTGAATTTATTAAGAAGTCCAATTGTAAAAGCAGAACAGAAAAATAAGATTATTAATGCAGTTACAGCTACTAAAGTAAGTGCATTAACGCAAGCATTTACAGTGTTAATGGTAAAGAAGGGCAGAGAAGCATCTTTACCAGAAATTACGGATGCATTTATTGCGCAATACAATACACTTAAGGGTATTCACTTAGTAACTTTAACGACAGCTGTTGAAATATCTGATGCGTTAAAGCAATCAATTGAACAAAAAGTAAAAGCAGAAAATAAATTTACTACAGTAGAATTAACTACTAAAGTGGATGAAAAACTAATAGGAGGATTTGTGCTTGAATTCAATAATAACTTATTGGATGCGAGTATCGCAAGAGACTTAAGAGACATTAAGAAGCAATTTTTAAGTAACGAATTCGTAGAAAAAATATAATAATTATACATTAAAATAAACAGTTATGGTGGACATTAAGCCTGATGAAATCTCAGCTATTCTTAGACAGCAATTGACAAATTTCAATGCGTCTGCTGATTTAGAAGAAGTGGGAACCGTATTACAAGTAGGTGATGGTATTGCCCGTGTTTATGGTTTAAACGGCGTGAGCAGTGGTGAGTTAGTTGAATTTGAAAACGGAACCAAAGCGATTGCCTTGAACTTAGAAGAAGATAATGTGGGTGTCGTATTAATGGGAAGTAGTAAAGGCATCAAAGAAGGTGACAAAGTAAAAAGAACCAATCAAATCGCTTCTATCAAAGTAGGAGAAGGTTTAGTAGGTCGTGTTATTAATACTTTAGGAGAAGCCATTGACGGTAAAGGTCCAATTAAAGGTGAATTGTATGAAATGCCATTGGAGCGTAAGGCGCCGGGTGTTATCTTCCGTGAGCCAGTAAAAGAGCCATTACAAACTGGTATCAAAGCTATTGACGCCATGATTCCTATTGGACGTGGACAACGTGAATTGGTAATTGGTGACCGTCAAACTGGTAAAACAGCTATTTGTATTGACACTATTATCAATCAAAAAGAGTTTTATGATGCTGGGAAACCAGTGTATTGTATATATGTTGCAATTGGACAAAAAGCGTCTACTATTGCAGGTGTAATGAAAACATTAGAGGACAATGGCGCGATGGCTTATACAACAATCGTAGCAGCTTCTGCAGCCGACCCAGCTCCTCAACAATTCTACGCTCCATTTGCGGGTGCGGCAATTGGAGAGTTCTTCCGTGATACTGGAAGACCAGCTTTGATTGTATTTGATGATTTATCAAAACAAGCAGTTGCTTACCGTGAGGTTTCTTTATTGTTAAGAAGACCTCCAGGACGTGAAGCATATCCTGGTGATGTATTCTACTTGCATAGTCGTTTATTAGAGCGTGCTGCTAAAGTAATCGCGAATGACGATGTTGCTAAAAATATGAATGACTTACCAGCTTCTATCAAGCATTTGGTTAAAGGTGGTGGATCATTAACTGCTTTGCCAATTATTGAAACACAGGCAGGTGACGTATCTGCATATATTCCTACTAACGTAATCTCTATTACAGACGGTCAGATCTTCTTGGAGGGTAACTTGTTTAACGCAGGTATTCGTCCGGCGATTAACGTAGGTATTTCAGTAAGTCGTGTAGGTGGTAATGCTCAGATCAAGTCAATGAAAAAAGTATCTGGTACTTTGAAATTAGACCAAGCTTTATACAGAGAGCTAGAAGCTTTCTCTAAATTTGGTGGTGACTTAGATGCTGCAACAAAGAATGTAATTGACAAAGGTGCAAGAAACGTTGAGATCTTAAAACAAGCTCAATACACTCCATTTGCTGTTGAAAATCAAGTAGCTATCATTTATTTAGGTACTAATGGTCTATTGAAAGAAGTAGCAGTTAGAAAAGTAAAGGATTTTGAAGCCCATTTCTTACTTGAAATGAAGACAAAATTACCTAATGTATTAGCTGAATTCAAGAAAGGAAACTTACCTGAAGACGGTATCAAACAAATGGTGGATTTGGCTAACAGCTTAATTCCTCAATACAAATAAATTAAGTTTATTAATTTTATACAAAACCCCGAACTTAGTTTGGGGTTTTTTGTTATTAGAGCATATGTCTGTAATTAAAGTACATGAATTAAGTAAGAATTTTGGCAGCTTGCAAGCTGTGAGTGCATTGTCTTTCGAGGTGCAAGCAGGAGAGGTATTTGGATTTCTGGGTCAAAATGGGTCTGGAAAAAGTACTACCATTAGAATGTTATTGTCGTTGATTTATCCAAGCGGCGGAAGCATTGAACTATTTGACCTGCCTTTGCAGGCCAATAGAAACCAAATAGCGGAGAGAGTAGGTGCCATTATTGAGCGCCCAGACTTGTACCCTTATTTAACTGCAAAAGAACATTTACAATTATTTGCAAAATTAAGTAAGCAGAAAATTTCAAAGGAGCAAATTGCAAAAACATTAGAACAAGTGGGCTTGTCATTAAGGTCGGCAGACAAAGTAAATACCTTCTCTTTAGGAATGAAGCAACGACTTGGAATTGCTATTGCTTTAGTACATAATCCGGACTTAATTATTTTAGACGAACCAACGAACGGTTTAGATCCTCAGGGCATTGCAGATATTCGACATTTAATACAAGACCTGGCAAAACAAGAAGGAAAGACGGTATTGGTTTCTTCCCATTTATTAAGTGAAATTGAACAAGTGGCAAGTCAAATTTTAATTATCCATCAAGGTAAGAAAGTGGCAATGGGACCTACACAAACTTTATTAGATCCTAATAAAGCAATCATACATATTGTTACACAGCATGACGAGCAAGCGTTGTCAATTATAGGTATCTCTAAATACGCTCAAAATATTATGCAACGCAAGGACGGTATCTATTTGTCCATCGCGACCAATGAAATTCCCGCATTGCATCAATTCATTGTTGCCGCCAATATTCCACTCTTATCTTTTGAGTTAAAAAGGTCACTCGAAGATTATTTTTTACAAATAACATCAATGCAATAATATGTGGCCCATTATACAAATAGAAACATTTAAAATATTCAAAAGGCCAAGGACCTATATTGCATTTGGTGCAATAGCTGCATTGATATTAGTAATACAAATGGGGTTAAAAATAGACGGGGAATCTTATGCTGCTTTTTTAATGAAGGATATTAATAATACTTTAATTGTTGACGGCAAAGTATTAAATGGTTATTTGATTTGTTATATTTTATTGCAATTACTATTAGTGCATGTTCCTTTATTGGTTGCTTTAATTGCAGCGGACATGATATCTGGAGAAGCTAATTTAGGCACGCTACGTTTATTATTAACAACTCCATATAGTAGAACGCAATGGGTGTTAGCAAAATTTATTGCAGCAAGTATCTATACTATTTTGTTGCTAATCTGGTTGGCATTCCTAGCGCTATTCTTAAGTATGTGGATTTTTGGAACTGACGACTTATTTTTAATGAAATCTAATTATGTTGTTTTAATTGAAGGGCAGGATGTGTTTTGGAGATATGTTGGCGCTTTTGTTTTTGCTAGTTTTTCCCTTTTAACTGTAACGGCATTAGGGTTCTTGATGTCAAGTTTAGCAAATAATTCAATTGGTCCCATTGTCGCAACCATTAGTGCCATTGTGTTTTTCACCATATTAAGTACTTTAAATATTCCATTATTTTCTGCCATTAAGCCCTATTTGTTTACAACGCATATGAATAACTGGAAGGAGTTTTTTGACATTAAAGTCACGGATTCCAATGAAGCTATTACTGGGAGTATATTAAATGTTGCTAAAATAAAAAATTCAATCATCGTACTTGTAGTACATATTATTTTGTTTGTAAGTGCCTCCGTTTGGATCGTACGCAAAAAAGACATTTTAAGTTAATTATATGAAATTCAAGTCAACAATATTTATTTGTATTTTAATAGGTACTCAATTTTTTGCGAATGCACAAACAAATGCGTTGGTGGAAAGAGTGCGTTTGAAATTGAATACGGTTAATGATTATACTGCAGAAGGCGTTATGAAAACAGACGTTTCATTTATCAAAGCCTCCTTAGGCAAGGTGAAAGTGTATTATAAAAAACCCAATTTGATAAAAGTTAAAAAGGACGGCGGAATTTCATTGTTGCCCAAAGGAGGCGTGTCGATCACGATGAATTCTCTGCTTAGCACCGACAAGTATATAGCCATTGAAGCAGGCAAACAGTTGTATAAAGGGAAAACATTGGATGTGATTAAATTGGTGCCTACCGACGACAAATTAGACTGGGTAATTTCTACTTTATGGATAGACCCAGTGGAAGCGCTAGTATATAAGACATTTACGACTACTAAGGATAATGGCAGTTTTGAAATAGCTATGGATTATGGTGCTTATACCAATTATGGCTTACCCTCTAAAATCGTTTTTGGCTTTAATACCAAGGACTATAAACTACCTAATGGAATTACTTTAGAGTTCGGCGACGAAGCGCCTATTAGCAAGCAAAAGGCTATGAAGAACAAGAAAGGGACCATCGAAATTGCTTATAGCTCCTATATTATAAATAAAGGAGTAGCAAGTTCGCTTTTTTAATAGCTTAAGTAAGTACTTTTGAGCTAGCAATGCGAATACTAATTATTTTATGTATCAGTTTTTGTGGAATTCAACTACAAGCGCAGTCCTACAATAAGGACTTGACGGCGGCTGTGAGTTTTTTTAATACCCTGTCCACACACAAAGATTTCAGCGCTGCGTCTAAAAAATTCGAACAACTTTATAATATGAATACGCAAGATTGGCTTGCTCCTTATTATGTATCAATTATAAAATCTAGAATGAGTATCCAGAAATCTGGCGATAGTGATATACTTGCTGATGAAGCATTAGCATGGATTGCAAAGTCTAAACTAATACAAGTGAACGACGAGATTTTATGTGCAGAAAGTTTAGCATATACCGCTAAAATGTCAGTAAAGCCAGGATTAAGATGGTTGAGTTATGAGCGTAAAATTAAAAATCCACTCACGCTAGCTCAAAAAATAAATCCCAACAATCCTAGAATTTATATTCTTCAAGCAAGTGTTCAACGACATATGCCTGCTATTTTCGGAGGAGGATGCGATGCCTCTAAATCACTTGCTCAAAAAGCAGAAAAATTATTATTGGCACAGTCCAATGACATTACTAATTTGCCAAGATGGGGTAGGCAGTCAATTATTGACTTTAAAAAAAATTGTCCTTTTTAAAATTACATTTCTTCTAAACGTTCGTCTACCGCTCCTGCAAACATTCTAGCACTCATTTTTTTCAATGGGTTTAAACGCATGTCACGGTAACCTTGTCTTGCATGTATAATTCTAACACACTCGAATATGGATGCAGTAAAGGAAGCCGCGTCAGCCTTGTCTTTACCCGCAATATCAAAAGCGGTTCCATGATCGGGACTGGTTCTAACTATTGGCAATCCTGCAGTAAAATTCACTCCTTCTCCAAATGCCAATGATTTAAATGGAATTAATCCTTGGTCATGATACATGGCTAAAACCCCATCAAATTTTTCGTGTTGACCTCTTGCAAAAAAAGCATCTGCAGAATAAGGTCCGTAAACTAATATGGACTGTTTAGATTCTTTTATAGCGGGTCTTATTATTTCAATTTCTTCTTTTCCAATTAAACCTTCGTCTCCAGCATGTGGATTCAATGCCAATACTGCAATGCGAGGCTTGTCAATGCCAAAGTCTTTTTGTAAGCTACTATTTAAAATAGAAAGCTTCTGTTTGATTTTGTCCTTTGTAATATGATTTGCTACTTCTTGAATTGTAATATGTTCGGTCACTAATGCCATTCTTAAATTCTCAGCAACTAATAACATTAAATTTTCAATGTTGCCAAAAGCATGTTGAAAGTAAGGAGTGTGTCCACTAAAATTAAAACTAGGAGACTGGATATTTTTTTTATGAATAGGGGCGGTAACTAAGCCGTCTATTTGTTTATTCTTAATTGCTTCTACTGCTTTTTCTAAAGATATTAAAGCATATTTACCTCCAATTTCAGTGAGTTCTCCCGGTGTAATATTAACGTCTTCCTCCCAGCAGTTTAACACATTTACTTGCTTTGGATTGATTTTAGTCAGGTCAGTAAGTACTGCAAAGCTCAATGTATATTCTGGCAGTCCTTTTCTATAAAAATTAATGGATTTGTTGCTAGCGAAAACAACAGGGATCATAAAGTCCAAAATTCTGCTATCTGAAAGCGACTTAATGATTAATTCCAAGCCTATGCCATTTAAATCTCCACAGGTAAAGCCTATAACTGGTTTTCTTATTTCCGGGTTCATATCCTATTGATTAGGCTGTAAAAGTACGTACAAAAACCTAACTTTGCTTCATGCAATACACCCTTAAAAAGTCGCTAGGTCAGCACTTCTTGACTGATACTCAAATATGTCTTAAAATACAAGCTGTACTGCAGGAAGAAGCAATTGAACAAATGGTAGAAGTTGGGCCTGGTGCAGGAGCATTGACAGAGTATATCCATAAAATTCCAACCAAATCATTTAAGGCAATCGAGCTGGACACAGAAAAAGTAAGATACCTTTTACATACCTATCCAGAATTGGAGGGCAAATTAATTAATGAAGATTTTTTGGAAACTGCAATTCCATTTGACGGACAGTTTGTTTTGGTAGGTAATTTCCCTTACAATATTTCAACACAAATTGTTTTCAAAGTATTAGAATGGAAACTGCAAGTGCCCACCATGGTAGGTATGTTTCAAAAAGAAGTTGCTCAGCGAATTGCAGCAAAACCTAATTCAAAGACCTATGGCATTTTGAGTGTATTGACACAAGCTTATTATGATGTTACTTATTTGTTTGACGTGCCACCTACTTCATTTAACCCTCCACCCAATGTAGAGAGTGGGATGATTCAGTTTAAAAGGAAATCAAGTTTCCCAGACATGGCTTCTGAGAAAAGTTTTTTCCATTTAGTAAAAATGGCATTTGGTCAAAGACGTAAAATGTTGCGTAACCCCTTAAAGCCTTATTTTACAACAGAACAATTACAAGATCCTATTTTCACGAAGCGTGCTGAAAATTTGACTTTTGAAGACTTCGCGGCACTTACCTTTAAAATGCATAATGATATCTAGTATGGCTTTACAAGTAATTATAACAGCGCCTGTTCACGATTTTCTTATAGATACCTTAAAAGAAAAAGGCTATGAAATTATATATACTCCTACCATTCAGTATGAAGAATTAGCAGAAATTATTTCTAATGCATCCGGGTTGGTTGTGACTACTCGATTAAAAGTAGATGCTAATTTAATAGAAAAAGCTACTAATTTAAAATGGATAGCGCGTTTAGGAAGTGGTATGGAATTAATAGATACAGACTATGCAGCCACTAAAGGAATTACATGTGTATCGAGTCCTGAAGGGAATTGTACGACGGTTGGAGAACATGCATTGGGATTACTATTAAGTTTGATGAATCGTATTCATAGTTCCTATACTGAAATTCAAAAAGGAGCATGGATAAGAGATAAAAATAGAGCAAACGAATTAACTGGAAAAAAAGTGGGCATTATTGGATTTGGGAATACAGGTTCGGCTTTTGCAAAAGTATTATCAGGTTTTGATGTGACTATATTAGCACATGACATTTATAGAAATAATTTTGAGACTAACCAGATTCGATCTGCTAGTTTGGAAATGATTCAAAAGGAGGCGGATGTAATAAGTTTACACTTACCCCTTACCAATTTGACACACCATTATGCAAATGATGCTTTTTTTGAAGCGTTAGTGCGTAAACCTTATTTTATAAGTACTTGTAGAGGGCAGGTTACTGCCACCAAATCGGTCCTGAAAGCGCTACAAAATCAACAAATCAGCGGGGCTGGGTTAGATGTGATGGAAAACGAGCAATTAGCGAGTTATAGTCCTGCAGAAAGGGCTACTTTGGATGGATTAATGGGTTTCTCCAATTTCATCGCAACCCCACATATAGCGGGCTACAGCCATGAAGCATACCAAAGAATGGCCAGGGTGGTATTGGAAAAATTGGCTATCATTTAAGCATTTTTTTATATATTTGTATAGTGCAACGCTACAATTATGTGGCGTTGTATTTTTTTTATTACTAAACAGTAAGACATGAGCGAAACTAACGTATACGTAACACAGGAGACATTTGATAAGATGCGTGAAGAATTACACCGTATGAAGTCGATAGATCGTCCGGCTGCTTCTAAAGCTATTGGTGAAGCTAGAGAGAAGGGTGATTTGAAAGAGAACGCAGAATATGATTCAGCCAAAGAAGCACAAGGAATGTTGGAGTCTAAAATAAAGCAATTAGAAGCATCTATTTCCAATTCTAAAATTGTTGATCCCAATACAATTGACACTAGTAAGGTAACTATATTGACCAAAGTAACTATTACCAATCAGGCTACTAAGAAAACAATTACCTATCAATTAGTAGGAGAGAAGGAAGCTGATTTAAAAGCTGGAAAAATCTCTGCATCTTCTCCCATTGGGAAAGGGTTAATTGGTAAAAAAATTGGTGAAATTGCTGAAATACAAGCGCCTAATGGGGTCATGAAATTCAAGGTGGACAATATTACTATTTAAAAAATTGCATGTCAATTTTCACTAAAATTATCAATGGAGAAATTCCATCCTATAAGATTGCCGAATCGGAACAGTTTTATGCTTTCTTAGACATTTTTCCTTTACAAAAAGGTCATGTGTTAGTGGTGCCAAAGATAGAAGTGGATAAAATATTTGATGTACCTGACGCTTATTTAGCGGAATTACTTTTGTTTGCTAAGCCTATCGCAAAAGCAATTGAATCCAATTTTGATTGCAATAGAGTGAGTATGGTCACGGTTGGTTTAGAAGTGCCACATGCACATGTGCATTTAATTCCAATAAAAGAAGCGAATGATATTAATTTCGCTCGTCCTAAATTGCAATTAACCAAAGAGGAATTTATAGCTATACAACAGACTATTGTTAATCATTTGCAGTCGTAATAAATCCAAGCTATTTTAAATTTTTACACGGCCTGGATTTTTTGCAAGGAATGCGTCCCAGCCTTTTAAACCTTTAGCACCAGACACGGGCGGCAATACTGGCCCACTTATTTGATACCAATGGCATAGCGCTACACCTAATGCATCGGTTGCATCAAAGTACTTAGGTTTTTTTTCAATTTGTAATACGCGTTCCAACATTTTCCAGACCATATCTTTATCAGCATTACCATTACCTGTAATGGATTGTTTCACTTTCTTAGGTGCATATTCAGTTACGGGCAATTGGAACTGCATAGCGGCTGCAATTGCCACTCCTTGAGCTCTTCCCAGCTTTAGCATACTCTGTACATTTTTGCCGAAAAAGGGGGCTTCAATTGCAAAATGGGCAGGCTGATGTTCTGTTATGAGTTCGATTATTTTGGCGTGTATAATTTGAAGCCTTGCGTAAATATCTTTTTCCTTAGTGAGTTTTAATACGTCCATAGTAATAAGGGCTGGTTTTGGCCCTCCTTTTAAAATAGCATATCCAAGTATTTGTGTACCAGGATCAATCCCTAAAATGATTGGTGATTTTGACATGTACATTAAAGTTACATATATCATAGCAATTTCCGAACTTTGTTACATATGATGAGGATACCAAAAAAGCAATTTATTACATGGGGTAAAAAAAGTGTCGGCTTTTTTTTATTTATTGTTTGCAGTGTTGCCATTTATAGAGAAGTAGGAAGTAATCAGAATTTAGCTACTTACGGGAGTCAAATTCAAGATCAACTTCAAAATATTTCGATTTTCAATTGGCTTATTTTGTTATTATTAATGCTTTTGAATTTTATAATTGAATCAATCAAATGGAAGGTCGTTTTAAAATCAGAAACTGAAATCACATTACAATCGGCTGTAAAAAGTGTGTTTGTTGGACAGGCATTTGCATTTTATACCCCTAACCGGATTGGTGAATATGTTGGAAGAACTTTAATGTTAGAGACAGGTAATAAAATGTTGGCTGTGGGTAAAATGGCTTGGTCCTCTTATGCACAGTTAATTGTAACAATCGTTGTCGGTTCATTTGCACTTTTTGTAAATCCTCCATTTTTACCATGGTTAAAATGGGTGAGTCCTTTTTTAATGATTTTGGTATTAATTATCTACTTCAATCAAATTACATTTTCTGGTTGGTTAAAATCCTTCAATTTTTTACAAATTGAAATGACTACCAAAAAGAAATTATTAATATATTCCTTTTTAAGATACGCGGTATTCATGTTGCAGTATAGCTGGGCAGTACACATATTAAATATTCCTATTCCATATCCTGCACTATGGGCGGCCATAGCAGCTATGTTTTTATTTTTAAGTGTATTGCCAACCATAAGTATAACAGAGTTGGTTATAAGAGGTCAAATCATCTTGTTATTATTATCACCTTGGAGTCATAATAGTTTACTGTTGATCAGCTTATCTACTATAATTTGGGCAGTTAATTTTTTATTACCAGCAATAATAGGGGCGCTCTTATTATTGGGTTTCAGATTAAAACAATAAATTTGAAAGATCAACTACGGTAAATAACAATTATGCTAATTATTCAGCTTCTTTTATTTTTCTTCACTAATTTTTTACCATTAGATAATAATATTTGTAATCAAACAAATACTTCCTTCTTAGCTGGAGAAAAAATTCATTATACTATTTTTTATAATGTTATTGGAATATATGTAAATGCAGGGAAGGCGGATTTTAACACAATTAGCTCTAGTTTAAATGGAGCGGATACTTACACATTTACAGCACTTGGAAAATCCAACGCCAATTATGACTGGATCTTCAAAGTAAGAGACAAGTACGAAAGTGTAGTAGATAGTAAAACTTTACTCCCCTATCAATTTACACGTAGTATTAATGAGGGTAGTTTTCATCAAAACGATTTAATTCAGTTTAATCAAAAAAATAGATCTGCAACCACTGCTAATATTAGTTACCCCACTTCTGACTGCACCTATGATGTTATTAGTGCAGTATATGCTGCAAGAAATATGAATTTTTCCAATTTGCAGAAAGGAGATAAGGTTTTTCTTAATTTTTTCCTTGACAAAGACTTATATCCATCCTATTTTAAGTATTTAGGTAAGGAAGTGGTTAGTACACAGTTTGGAACATTTAAAGCCATTAAATTAGCACCATTATTAGTAAAGGGCTCTATGTTTAAGGGAGGAGAGCATATGACTATATGGATCACAGACGACGCTAATCATATCCCTGTAAGGCTAGAGACGCCGATAATTGTGGGTTCTATTAAAATGGACATGGTTGGTTATGAAAATCTGAGACATCCCTTAACTTCTCTTATTGAGCTAGTTCAATAAAGACTTTCCAACTTGAATAGGTTAGCTGCACGAATTCCTTTTTCTGTTTGTTCAACAGTGCAACATTCATTCACTGCATCATGTTCAAAAAATAATGTGTAATTATTCTTTACAGCTTCCATTAGAAATAATTCTTTTTCTTGCAAAGTAATTAAAGGCTGCATGTCGTATCCCATAACATATGGGATTGGAAGATGCGCTACTGACGGCAGTAAGTCGGCCATAAATACAATTTCATGGTCACCATACTTAATTTTAGGAAGCAGCATTCCAGCAGTATGCCCATTTACGACAATACAGGAAATATGCTTGCTAAAATGAATAGTTTGTAGTTCTTTATCGCTTTGATAAGAGGGCAAACTTATTATTTTCAATTTTCCACTAGCTAATAATGGGTCAATATTTTCTTTTAAGAAAGAAGCTTTTTCTCTTCTATTTGGGTGATTTGCATTTTCCCATTGCGGCTCACTTACCCAATAAGTTGCATTAGGGAATGTCAGTAATAGTTGATCCTCTTTTCTTTGAATAGCACCTCCCACATGATCAAAATGTAAATGAGTCAATAATACGTCGGTAATATCTGAAGGGTTTAAGTCTATTTCATGCAAAGCGGTTGCCAAGCTTTTAGTGTTTTGTAA
Organism: Chitinophagaceae bacterium; assembly: GCA_947374225.1. Lineage (GTDB taxonomy): Bacteria > Bacteroidota > Bacteroidia > Chitinophagales > Chitinophagaceae > Sediminibacterium. Next base: position 12,934 of record CANCAY010000011.1, read on the forward strand.
GTGGTAATGACTTAAAAACTTAGCATCTTGTTTATCTCCAATTCCCGTATCTATTAAAATTTTTCTATCACCTTCTATTACTAATAAGCAACGTAGGGCCCAGTTACATAAATTAGCCTCGTCAGCTGGGTTTAGTTTATTCCAAATAGATTTAGGAACAACACCAAACATAGCACCGCCATCTAATTTAAAATTGCCTGTATGTATACTATGAAGTTGCATGTTTTTGAAGCTTTGCGGTTCGATATAACAAAATTAAGCCCAAAATAAAGAATATACAAAGCGCTAACACAGAGTTTTTTTGAGAACCAGTAAGTTCATTAATAAAACCAAAACTAAACATGCCAATTACAATGGCAATTTTTTCAGTCACGTCATAAAAGCTAAAAAAGCTAGTGGTGTCTCTTGTTACTGGCATTAATTTGGAATAAGTACTTCTACTAACAGACTGAATTCCGCCCATTACAAAACCCACTAAAACAGCCAATCCATAAAATTGCATAACGCCGTTCCTAGGTATATAATAACCAATAATACATGCAAAGATCCATACAATCACAGCCACCATCAATGTCTTAAAATTACCCCAACTACTTGCTAGTTTCGCCATAAAATAGGCGCCAGGAATAGCTACTAATTGAATTATTAAAATAGCAATTATTAAATTAGTTGTGGGGATATTCAATTCGCTTTTTCCATATAAGGTAGCAGCTAGCATGACTGTTTGCACGCCCATATTAAAAAAGAAAAAGGCGGTTAAGTAGCTTTTAAGTGTTGGTAAATGCGTAAGCTGTTTCCAAACTAAATGAAGCTCTCTATAACCTGAAGTTAATATATTGGATTGCTTTTTGTCGCGAACTATATGTAAACTGGAAGGTAATTTCGAAATAGACCATTGCCCAAAACCAAACCACCAAATGCCTACTAATAAAAATGAAATTTGAGATGCTTTCCCAACAGTAATGCCAAATAAGTCAGGTTTTAAAACAAAAACAAAACATATTATTTGTAAAATAACAGAACCTATATAGCCCATGGTGAAACCTTTTGCACTAATTCTGTCTCTGTCTTCTGGTGCTGCAATTTCTGGCAAGTAAGAATTATAAAATACTAAACTCCCCCAAAAACCTACACAGGCAATAATAACAGAAACTAATCCTGTGGCAATATGATTGCTATCGAAAAAGTAAAGTGAACTACAGGCAATACTTCCTAATGTACAAAAGAAAATAAGGAATTGTTTTTTGTTACCTCTGTAATCTGCAATTGACGATAAAATAGGAGAAAGTATGGCCACAATAATAAATGCGATGGCTAATGCGTAATTATATAATGCAGTATTAATAAATTCAAATGGTCCTATTTTTATTTTGTCAATTAATGAATTCTCATTACCGTCACCTGTTACCGCCTCATAATAAGCGGGAAATATGGTGGAAGTGATTACCAGACTGTAAACACTATTTGCCCAATCATACATTGCCCAGCCGTTTACAACCTTTTTTGAAGCAGTTTGCATAGTCTAGATATGTTTTGTGTATAATAAGGTCAATATGGTAATCCCTAAAACAATACGGTACCATCCAAAAATTGCGAATCCTCTTTTTTGTACAATCTTAATAAAGAATTGCACTGAAATTAAAGCCACTGTAAATGCCACTATGCCACCTATTAATAAAGTGGTTAAATTGCTGGAAGCAAATACTTCCGGGTTGGTTTTATATACGTCTAAAGAACTCTTAGCAGAGGCTGCCAACATGGTTGGAACGGCTAAAAAGAAAGAAAATTCAGCAGCCGCTTTTTTGGTCAGCTTTTGACTCATACCACCTATAATAGTTGCAGCACTTCTGCTTAAACCAGGGAATAAAATGGACAGTACTTGAAAGCAACCAATAATAAAAGATTTTTTATAACTAATATGGTCGGTAGTAATGTTTTTATTTTTTTCAAATAGCTTATCAATGAATAATAAAATAATTCCTCCTGCTAGCATTACTACAGCAATTACTTGTAAATTATTCAATACCGCATCGATATACTTTTTTAGTAGCGCTCCAAATAGTAATGCGGGGAATACTGCAACAATTAATTTAAAATAGAAACTTGGTTCTTTAAAATTGAAGAAGTTCTTTCGGTACACTACTAATACAGATGCGATTGCTGCAAACTGAATTACTATTTCAAATAAGTCTACAAAAGGGCTGTCGGGAATTCCTAATAATGGGTTCGCGAATTTCATATGCGCGGTACTAGAAATTGGAAGAAACTCTGTAATACCTTCAATAATTGCTATAATAATGGACTGTAATGTATTCATGTATATGTATTAAAAAAGCGATGATTGCTCATCGCTTTACAAATTAAGTGATTTATTAGTGCTTTTTGAATATTGCATAAATTTCAACAATGAATCCAGCAATAATCACTAGCGGAGCTAGGGTAATACGTCTAAAGCTATATACTTCATTAGCGTTAAAAACGTCTGGATTAGGGCTTTTGCCGCCGGACATCAAGAGCATGCCTATTAAAATTAAGGCAGCGCCAATAAGCATCCAAGTGTAGTTAGATTTGCCAAAAAAGTCAAGTGATTTTTTATTAGGTTGTTGGCTCATATTGTTTTATTTAATCAATTAGTAAAGTAGGGTATTGTTGAACTAGTATAATTCGTCTAGTTTCATTTTTAAATATTTAATCACACTTCGATAAGTGCTAAGTACAGAAATACCAACACCAATGATAATGATTCCAGAAAACAGGATCAAATTATTACCCATTCCTTGTAAGGTTTGAATCTGAGGAAACTGTGCACCAGCCCATTGAATTAAGCTAAATAGAATCACCAAGGAAATTGCAGCACTTATTAATCCATTTATTAAAGCACGAATAACAAGGGGCTTAGCAATAAAGCCTCTTGTAGCCCCTACCATTTGCATAGTTTTAATTAAAAAACGATTACTAAACATAGCCAGGCGAATGGTATTGTCAATACTTATAATGATAATAATTCCTAGTATAATGGACATTACTAAAAATATGACACCTAGTTTAGCAGCTCTTTCATTTAAGCTTGAAACTAAACTTTTAGGATATTGAATATCAGCAACATCGTCTTTGAAATTACTAGTAATGTCCGTGGTTATTTTGGTTAAACTATCGGGGTTAACATAGTTTGCTTTTGCAAAAAAGTCTACACTTTCTGGCAAAGGATTTACGTCTAGAATTTTAGCCCAGTCTTCACTATTCTCTTTGTTCCAAATTTCTTTTGCTTTGTCCTTATCAATATATTCCACATTTTTCGCATAGGGCTGATTGGCAATAAAAGCTTGAATTTTACCAATTGTATTTTTGTCAGCACTTCTCATATAAACGCTGATACGAATGTCTTCTTTGAAATTATCTCCTATAGAATGGAGGTTCAAAAAAAGCCATCCCATAATGCCCATTATAAATAACACAATGGCTACGCCAACTATGCTATAAATATAGTTAGGTTTACTGCGTTTTAATGAAGCGGATCGGGTACCTGGCATAGTATTAATATTTTACGTGTTCGCTTTGCAAATGTAGGGTTTTGAACGCTAATGGCTTACATTTGCAATAGGTGAATTAGGCCTATTTTAGGTCAAAATTAGGTAGTTGCCAGTTTTGGTTGGTGAAATGCCAGATTTTAAAGAAATTTTAAGAAAAAACAGAAGATGGAGTATCAATTTAGGGCTATTGAAAAAAAATGGCAAGCGGTTTGGAATGAGCAAAAAGCGTATCAAGTTTCTAATGAATCGGATAAGCCAAAGTTTTATGTATTAGACATGTTCCCTTATCCAAGTGGAGCAGGTTTACACGTTGGGCATCCCTTGGGATATATTGCTTCTGATATTTATAGTCGATTCAAAAGATTAAAAGGATTTAATGTTTTACATCCAATGGGTTATGATGCCTTTGGACTACCTGCAGAACAATATGCAATTGAACATGGGGTACATCCTTTAAAAAGTACCCATGGAAATATTGATAATTTTAGAAAGCAATTAGATAATATTGGTTTTTCTTATGATTGGGATAGAGAAGTAAGAACCTGTGATGCAAGTTATTATAAATGGACACAGTGGATATTCCTTCAGTTGTTTAATAGTTATTTTGACAGGTCGAGTGCTAAGGCAAAAAGTATTTCAGCATTAGTGAGTATTTTCGACACAGAAGGTAATAGCAACCATATTTGTCCTTCTGACGCACAACTAAAATTTACTGCAGCTAATTGGAAAGCGTTTTCTGAAAAAGAACAACAAGATATTTTAATGCAATATCGTTTAGCTTTTTGTGGCTACGGAGAAGTCAATTGGTGTGAAGTGTTGGGAACTGTGTTAGCTAATGACGAAGTAGTTAATGGGTTTAGTGAAAGAGGGGGGCATCCAGTTGAAAAGAAGAGATTGCGTCAATGGTATTTAAGAATTACAGAATATGCAGATAGATTATTAACTGGGCTTGATACGATTCAGTTTAGTGATGCAATGAAAGAGATGCAGTCTAATTGGATTGGTAAAAGTTATGGTGCCGAGATTGATTTTGCAATTCACAATTATGATGGCGCGCTTAAAGTATATACAACAAGACCAGATACGGTTTTTGGTGTAGACTTTATGGTGGTAGCTCCAGAGCATGCATTGATTGAAAATATAACTCCAGATACACATAAGGCTTCAGTAGCTGAATATATTGCGTATGTAAAAAGTAGAAGTGAACGTGAACGTATTGCGGAGAAGAAAATTACAGGATGTTTCACAGGTGCTTATGTAGTGAATCCGTTTAATCAAAAATTAATTCCAATCTGGATTTCTGAATATGTTTTAGCAGGGTATGGAACAGGTGCAATTATGGCGGTTCCTTGCGGGGACGACCGTGACTTTAAATTCGCTCAACATTTTAATATACCTATCACTAATATTATTGGAGAAGCATTTGACGGAATAGAAGCGAATCCAACAAAGGAAGCAGTTTTGACTAATAGCGATTTTTTAAATGGGGTGGTTCAAAAAGACGCCATTGCTATTGTAAATGACAAGATTGAAGCAATGGGTATTGGCCAACGCAAAGTGAACTTTAGAATGCGTGATGCGGCATTTAGTAGACAAAGATATTGGGGGGAACCTTTTCCAATTAAATGGATTAATGGAATTGCTTATCCATTGTCTGAAAATGAATTGCCTTTATTATTACCAGAAGTGGATAATTATGGTCCTGGCCCAGACGGTCAAGGCCCATTAGCGAATATTGAATCTTGGGTATCCGATAATTACGAAACCAATACCATGCCTGGCTATGCTGGGAGTAGTTGGTATTTTTTAAGATATATGGACCCGCATAATACGGGGGCGTTTTGTGATAGAAAAGTAAGTGACTATTGGAATCAAGTGGATTTATATATTGGAGGAACGGAGCATGCAGTAGGTCACTTATTATATAGTCGTTTATGGACAAAAGTATTATTTGACTTAGGGCATATTGGATTTGATGAGCCATTTAAAAAATTATTGAATCAAGGAATGATTCAAGGAAGTTCTCGATTTGTATATAGAAAAAGAGGAACACATACTTATGTTTCTGCAGGCTTGATTGGGAATTATGAAGTAGACCAATTGCATGTAGATGTAAATATGGTAGACGGCTTGGAATTAGATACGGCTGCGTTTAAAAAATGGAAACCAGACTTTGTAAATGCTGAATTCATTTTAGAAGATGGCAAATATATTTGTGGGGTAGAAGTAGAGAAAATGTCAAAGTCTAAGTTCAATACTGTTAATCCTGACGATTTAGTGGAAAGATATGGTGCAGATACTTTTAGAATGTATGAAATGTTCTTGGGGCCAGTAGAACAAAGTAAGCCTTGGGACACCAAGGGAATTGAAGGGGTTCACCGCTTTTTGAAAAAATTCTGGAGAATGTTCTTTGACGAAATGAAGGGCAAGGTTTGGGTTGACGAACCAGCAACTGCTGCAGAATTGAAAATATTACATAAGGCAATTAAGAAAATTGAGGAAGATACAGAGCGATATAGTTTTAATACTGCTGTTAGTACTTTCATGATTTGTATTAATGAATTATACGATTTAGGATGTCACAAAAAAGAAGTACTGTCTCAAGTATTAATTTTATTAACGCCTTATGCTCCCCATTTTGCGGAAGAATTATGGAAAGTATTAGGAAACGAAGGCTTGGTAATAAATGCGGCATATCCTTTATTTGAAGCTAAATATGTTTTAGAGACAAGCAAGGAATATCCAATTAGTATTAACGGAAAAGTAAGAACCAATATCGCAATTGCCTTGGATGCTACCGAAGCGCAAGTGCACGAAATTGTGTTAGGCAGTGAAGCAGTTCAAAAATGGATTGAAGGCAAAGAAATAAAGAAACTAATTTTCGTAAAAGGCAAAATGGTCAATATTGTCCTATAGCATTTTTCAATAGTGAATAAATAATATAATTAATCTCATGTCCAATCCTCTTATTGATATCGCGAATAATAATTTAAACCCTCAAGAACGAGAGTTTGAAAATAGTATTCGTCCGCAAGCGATGGATGCATTTTCTGGTCAGCCTCAGTTGATAGAAAATATAAGCATATTTATTAAAGCGGCTAAAATGAGAGGGGAAGCTTTGGATCATATTTTATTTCATGGACCTCCTGGATTAGGTAAGACTACTTTGAGTCGTATTGTAGCCAATGAGATGGGCGTTCAAATTAAAGAAACCTCCGGTCCTGTAATTGAAAAGCCGAGTGACTTAGCTGGTTTATTGACTAGCTTGGAACCCAATGATGTATTGTTTATTGACGAAATTCACCGTTTGAGTACGGTGGTGGAAGAATACTTATATGCGGCAATGGAAGATTATAAGATTGACATTATGATTGACAGTGGACCAAATGCAAGAAGTATTCAAATAAATTTAAATCCTTTTACATTAGTTGGTGCCACCACCAGAAGTGGATTATTAACAGCTCCATTGCTTTCAAGATTTGGAATTAAATCAAGACTAGAATATTATCCAGCGTCGGTACTTCAAAAAATTATTGAACGCAGTGCGCAAATATTAGACGTCAAAATTGACTCAAGTGCAGCTGGCGAAATTTCTAGACGCAGCCGTGGTACCCCTAGAATTGCAAATGGTTTATTAAGAAGGGTGCGAGATTTTGCACAAGTATTAAATGACGGTCAAGTAGATATTGGTATTACACAGCACGCATTAAAAGCATTGAATGTAGACGAACATGGTTTGGACGAAATGGATAATCGTATTTTATTAGCCATTATTGAAAAGTTCAAAGGAGGTCCGGTGGGGATTTCTACTATTGCAACTGCAGTAGGTGAGGAGTCCGGAACCATTGAAGAGGTATATGAGCCCTTCTTAATTCAAGAAGGCTTTTTACAAAGAACACCTCGAGGTAGAGAAGTAACGCATAAAGCTTATGAGCATTTAGGAAAGAAGAGAGACCGCGGAAGTTTAGACAACCCGGAGTTATTTAGATAACAGATAAGAACTTGATCATATAAAAAAAGGTCCCAATGTTTAGTTGGGACCTTTTTTATAGTGGGGCAATTCAAAATTAGTGAACCACTAATCTGAATCCATTACCGTGAATATTTACGATTTCGATTTGTTCGTCTTCTTTTAAATACTTTCTAAGTTTAGCAATATAAACATCCATACTTCTTCCATTAAAGTAAGTATCGCTTCCCCATATTTTCTTCAACGCTTTTTCACGGGTTAATAAATCGTTTTTATGTTCTGCTAACATTTTCAACAATTCATTTTCCTTAGGTGATAATACCTGCGTTTTGTCTGCAAATATAAGCTCACGTAATTTTGGATTAAAATGGTATTTGCCTAATTCGAATTCAATATTGTCTGAAATTTTATTATCCTCTTCGTTTCTTTTTATTATCGCTTTAATTTTAAGCATCAATACTTCACTATCAAAAGGCTTAGTGATATAATCATCCGCGCCTAATTTATAGCCATGTATAATATCTTCCTTCAATGTTTTCGCGCTCAAGAAAAATAAGGGAACGTCTGGATCAATATCTCTAATCTCTTCGGCTAATGTAAATCCGTCTACATGAGGCATCATCACATCTAACAAACATAGATCGAATTTTTCACGTTGAAACGCAGCCAAGCCTAGGCGGCCATCTCTTTCTAGTGTTACATCGTATTCGTCTAGTTCTAAATAATTTTTCAATACTAGTCCTAGATTACTATCATCTTCGCAAAGAAGTATTTTGTATTTTTTCTTGTCTTCCATATTGATTGCTTTTTGTAAAGAAACGATATTTAGTTTTTGATCTAAAATATGGGTTTCCAATGTTTTGTTAAAATATACCTAATCCTTCGTACTTGTACAAAGGTCGCAAATTCCGCAAGGACTTGGGTGTTTTTCTCCAAAATATTGTGCCAGATAAACACTTCTACATTGAATACTACTATTTTTCAGGTAGGTAGTGAAATGCTGAATGCGATCTAAAAAGGCTTTTTTTCTTAATTGATAGTTATCAAAGTCTAGTTTCATAAAGGAGGCAGAAGCTCGATTCCATTGAAACTGCACCACTGGCTGATGCTCTTTTTGTTCATAGCTTATAATGCCATACTCCTTTAATAAATGGAGCTGCGTTTGTACAAAAGCGAAATCTCTATTTAATAATTGAGCTAATATACTTTCATTTATAAATTGAGGGCTATCGATAATGCCACCATAGGTTCTTAAAATAGTTTGAAGTACAATTCCTAGGATGGCATTATTTTTTTCAAATAATTCTATACCTTCTCTATTTTCAATTACTTGTACTAAAGAAGGTTTAAAACTGGAGTCTGAAAATTGAACATGACCTTCCTGCGCAATCCATTGCAAAGCGTTTCTTGCTATCATTTTATCCCATTTAAAACTTGCACAGAAAGTTTCAAAGTCAAATAAGAATTGTTGTTTTTCGCCCATGCCTACGGGTAATTGAACATAGTCTGCTAGGTCTTGATATACTTTTTTGATTGTATCAATTGGTGGATATTTTTTTTCCTGCACTGATTCCCAATAATCCCAATCATTTTGTTGATACAGTAAAATTGCTTTTGCTGAAAGTCCATCTCGGCCTGCTCTTCCGGCTTCTTGATAATATTGTTCAATGCTTCCTGGTATTTCGTAGTGAATCACTAGTCTTACATTGGGTTTATTAATACCCATTCCAAATGCACTAGTACAAACAACTATTTGAATTTGGTCCTGCATCCAACTATGTTGAATTAACTGCCTATTTGCAATGGACATTCCTGCATGATATTCCCCAATGGAATAACCATAGGCTTTTAATAAACTAACCAATTGACTCACATTGTTGCGCGTATTGCAATATATTATAACAGATCCTGAAGTTTGTGATAATAGACTTCTAACACTATGCAATTTAACCGGCACTTTTTGAACGATATACTGCAGACGGGGTCTTAAAAAGCTATCGGTTATTATATCGGCATTTTTTAAGGACAACTGTTTAATGATATCTGCTTGAACCATTGGTATAGCAGAAGCAGTCATTGCCAAAACAGGTACTGTTGGAAATAATTTTTTAAGAATATCTAGTTTTCTATAAGAAGGTCTAAAGTCATAACCCCATTGTGAAATACAATGCGCTTCGTCAATTGCGAAAAGTTGAATCGTGAGTGTTTGTAAAAAATCCTGAAAATTCTTTTGAGCTAATTTCTCTGGAGAGCAATAAACGAATTGATATTTTCCAGCTTGAATGCCTTGTAAGATCTGGGTTTGTTCTTCAAAACTCATATTGCCACCTAGGCTAATTGCACTTATGTTTCTAGATCGCAAATCCTTTACTTGGTCTTGCATTAATGCGATCAATGGACTTATAATGATACCAATACCAGATTTACATAATACGGGTAATTGATAACATAAGGATTTTCCAGCACCGGTAGGTAATAGCGTTAATACGTCTTTGCCTGACAATACAGATTCAATGATCTCTAATTGTTTTGGTCTAAATTCCTTATAACCCCAGTAGGTTTCTAATATTTGTTGTGGTGATTTCAAGCTATTTCTACACTAATTTTTTCTTGAATAATCTTAAAGAATTAATTGCTAGTACTACGTCACTTAATCCCATAATTAATGCGCCATAAGTAGGGCCCCAAGTGCCTAATAGTCCTAATGCAGCAACTGGAATAGCTATAATATTATAAGAAAAGGCCCATGCCAGGTTTTCTTTTATTGTTTCATAGGTTCTTCTTCCTAATCCAAGTGACATAGGTAAGTTCTTTAAACCCTGATTCATTAAAATTACCTGGGCACTTTGAATTGCAATATGAGAAGCGTTACTTAATGAAATTCCAATAGTTGCTTTTGCTAATGCTGGTGCGTCATTAATGCCGTCTCCGACCATTGCAGTAGGACTTATTTTAGTAAGTGCTTCTAATTTATTCAGCTTGTCTTCTGGGCTTTGTTCACTTATAATCTCTTGAATTCCTAAAGCTTTACCCACCTGCTCGCATTTGTCTTTTCTGTCACCACTTAACAAAACAGTGTGAATGCCTTGTAAATGTAATGTTTCAATTACTTCTTTGGCTTCTGGTCTTATTTGATCTGCCACGTCTACCCATCCCATTAATTTATCATTCTTTTGAACATATACATTGTGTCCGTCTTCAATAGTAGGGTCAAGTAATGTTTTGAAAGAACCAGCCCAATAGTTATTTCCTTCTTTGTCGGTGGCTTTAATACCTAAGCCCTTTACTTCTTCAATAGTTTGCCATTTTATTTCATTGGTATTTTTCCAAGAACTACTAATGCATTTTGCAATTGGGTGATTTGAATATTTTTCTAAAGAGTAGGTTAACACTTTAAAGTCTTCTTCAGTAATTCCATCCACTATGTGCATAGTAGTAATTTCAAAATGACCAGTGGTTAAAGTCCCAGTTTTGTCAAATACTACTTGACGTATATCTTTAAAAGTCTCCAAACTTTTTGCATTTTTAAATAGTACACCATTACGTGCACCTCTTCCTAGTCCAACTGCAATGGCAGCAGGCGTAGCCAAACCCATTGCACAAGGGCAAGAAATAACCAATACTGCAATAGCCCTTAACATACTATCGCCAAAGCCAATACTAGTAAAAAAGTAGTTCCCCATTAAAGTTATCAATGCAATACTCAATACTAACGGTACAAATACTGCACTAATCTTATCAGCTAAAATTTGCACTGGTGGTTTTTCACCTTGTGCGGATTTTACCATTTTTAAGATGTTCGCTAAAACAGTATTGTCGCCTACTGCAGTTACATATGCTTTTATAGTTCCATTTTCAATAGTACTTCCTCCAATTAATAGCTCACCTATTTTTTTATGAATAGGTACACTCTCTCCAGTAACAATGGCTTCATTTACATTCGCATCGCCCCATAAAATTTTACTATCCATGGGTACGGTTTCTCCTGCATTGATAAGTAGAATGTCACCCACTTTAAGTGTATTACTCTCCACATTGAAAATAATTTCTTTATGGTGCTCGTCAAACACAATCATATTTGCCATTACCTTCTGCGCCTTCACTAAATCTTTCAACGCGCGTTGTGTAGAATGTACAGAAGCGTCTTCTAAATAATTACCAAAAAATACCAACGTAATAATAGTCGCAGTGGTTTCATAATAAGCGAATAACATTCCTTGTCCTATAAGCGTTCCATATAAACTATAACCAAATGAAGCCGCAGCGCCTATGGCAACTAATACATTCATGTTTGGAATACCTTTTGTAACACTATGCCATGCACTACGTCCAAAATAACTCATTCCTAAAATAAAAATTGGAGTGGTGAATGCAAGTTGAACATAGGGATTCATCATCCAATGCAAATGTACTCCCGGTAACATGTGAATGACTAAGGGTAATGCAAAAACCAGACTAAATAAAGTACGTTCCTTATTATTGTCTAAGAATTTTTTTGTTGGTTGTTCTTCACTACCACGCACTTTATATCCTAAACTATTAATACCTTTTTTTAATTTTGCTTCACTTCCTTCAAATGGCAATTCGAATTGCACTTCCCCTTCCATAAAACTCACTTTAGGCGCTTTAACGCCTTCTGACTCCAAATATTTATGAATGGATAAAGCGCAATTGGTACAGCTCATGCCATCTACCTTCCATTGTACTGATTCCATAGAGATAATTTTATAGTACAAAGGTACAAATAGATTTTAGCTAAAATGAAGGTGGTTTTGCGTCTTCACTTATATTTGCCATATGAATCTAGCTTATTCCCTTTCAGAGATTGACCAAATAGCTGCCACTTTGTTGAAAGAATGGGGTAGTCGTCCAGTTTGGGCTTTTCATGCCAATATGGGAGCTGGTAAAACCACTTTGATTGCTGCAATTTGTAAAGCATTGGGTGTTAAAGACCATGTTACTAGCCCTACTTTTTCATTAATGAACGAATACCAAATTGGGAATAAAGTGATTTGTCATATGGACTGGTATAGAATTGAGGATGAACTAGAAGCTGCTAATGCGGGTCTTGCAGCGGCCATTGACAATGCCGATTATTGTTTTATAGAGTGGCCAGACAAAGCCCCTCGTATTTTGCCTGAGGATACTGTTCATTTTGAAATTGAAATAGTAGACCCAACAAATAGACGTATTTTTATAAAAATCTGATAATATGAGCGCTATCAAGCCACAAATTCATAGTTCATTTTCTTACGAAACACAGGAAGAAGTATTGGATATACCTTCAAAGTGCAAGCCACTTTTAATTGGTATTCCTAAAGAAAATGCGTTTCAAGAAAATCGTATTGGTTTGATTCCTGAAGCCATTAGTGTTTTAGTAGCCAATGGGCATACTGTTATGGTAGAAAAAGGAGCGGGTGATGGTAGCAGGTATTCGGATAAGGATTATGCAGAAGCTGGAGCAACTATTGTAGCAGACAAAGAAACAGTTTATAAATGTCCTATATTAGTTAAAACTGCACCGCCTGTTGAGTCTGATTTGCCATTTTTACAAATGCATCAAACTATTATTTCTCCTTTACATTTAACGGCGCTAAAAAAAGATGTGATGGAAAAGTTAATGGCTAAGAAAATTACTGCATTAGCTATTGAGAATATTAAAGATGAAAATAATAATTATCCTATATTAAGAAGTATGGGAGAGATTACGGGAAGTGCAGTAATGCTTATTGCCGGACAGTATCTAAGTAATTTTAATCAAGGTAAAGGAATTTTATTAGGTGGAATAAGTGGGGTACCTCCAACCAAAGTTGTTATTATTGGTGCTGATATTATTGGTGAATTTGCAACTCGTAATGCATTGGCATTAGGAGCTAGCGTTAAAGTATTTGACAATAACGTTTCAAGATTGCAAAGACTTCAAAATAATTTAGGTCAACGCGTTTGGACCAGTGTATTAGAGCCTAAAATTTTAGCGAAACAATTAAAGACTTGTGAAGTGGCAGTTGGCGCATTAAGAAATGACTTAGGTCGTGCACCAATTGTAGTAACGGAGGAAATGGTTGCTGCAATGCGTCCTGGTAGCATCATTATAGACGTTGCTATTGACCGTGGGGGTTGTTTTGAAACAAGTGAATTGACGAATCACGACCATCCTATAGTAATTAAACATGACGTAATACATTACGGCGTTCCAAATATTCCAAGTGGTTTTGCAAGAACTGCAAGTCAAGCTATTAGTAATGTACTAATGCCTTTATTAATTCAAATTGGCGACTTAGGTGGACTGGAAGAAATTATTTGGCATGAAGCACATTTAAGAGAGGGTATCTATTTGTATAAGGGTGCTTTAACTGACTATTATATTAGTCATAAATTCAGTTTGAAATTCACTGATCTAAATTTATTGATTGCTACTAGTAGAAGTTAGAATAGCGGTAACTATTTTTTGTAATCCATTAAATTAATATGCTTTTCACAAAAGCCATATTCTTCTGGATCATTACTGCCCACAATGATAAGTTTATGCATTGCATAATCTCTAATTAAACCTTGGTATAGTGTATATCCTTCTTTATCTAAATTACTACAAGGTTCGTCTAATAACAAAATAGGATTATCTGTAAATATGGCTAATGCTATTTTAAGTCGCTGTTTCATCCCACTACTAAAATAACGGATCTGTTTATTGGTGGCGTCTTTTAAGCCAATGCGTTCAATGATTTGCGCTACTGTTAACGCTTTTATTAATGGCTTGAACTTAGTATGAAATTCAAATTGTTCTAGCGTAGTAAACTCTTCTATTAATTCTAAATAGGGTGCAGCAAAACTGATTTGCTCAAAAATATTATTAGTAGTAAAGGGCTCCCAGCTTATAGTGCCTTTAGAAAGGGTAGTGTATCCTGAAATGGTTTGTAATAAAGTACTTTTACCTGATCCGTTATTTCCAATAAGTGCATAGTGATGACCCATTTCAAATTGATAATCCAATGATCTGAATATCCAATCTTTATTGAATCTTTTTCCTGCTCCTATTAGGCTAATTTGTTTCATGTATTAATCTTCTTCAACAGCACCTTTCCCAAAACGCTTAATAATACCACGACCACTATCTCTTATGAAAGTAATGATCTCGTCTCTTTCGTCTGTAGCTGGTAATTCTTCTTCAATAAATTCAAGTGCTTGCGTAGTGTTCATTCCTTTATTGAAAATGTATCTGTAAATGTCTAGAATATGATTAATCTTCTCTAAATCAAAACCTCTTCTTTTTAAACCAACACTATTCACGCCACCATAACTCAATGGATTTCTTACCGCTTTAATATATGGGGGAACGTCTTTACTTACCAAACTTCCTCCAGCAATATAAGCGTGTTGTCCAATGTTTACAAATTGATGTACCGCACTCACTCCTGCTATCCAAGCGTAATCACCTAAAGTAACATGGCCGGCAATTTGAACACTATTACTTAAAATACAATTATTGCCAATAACACAGTCATGCGCAATATGGCTATAGGCCATAATCAAACAGTTGTTACCAACTTTAGTAACCCATCTGTCGGTTGTACCTCTATTAATAGTTACAAATTCACGAATCGTAGTGCCATCGCCAATTTCAACAGTTGTTTTTTCGCCATTGAATTTTAAATCTTGTGGGTCAGCGCCAATAACTGCGCCAGGGAAAATGCGACATCCTTTCCCAATTTTTGTACCATTCATAATGGTCACATTACTTCCAATCCAAGTGCCTTCTCCAATAACCACTTCACCGTGAATAACAGTGAATGGATCAATTTTTACATTGTTCGCAATTTTAGAATTAGGATCTATATAAGTATAAGGATGTGTCATAGGTTTAAATTTTATTCAGCTCTTTTTACTACTTGTGCAACTAGGTCAGCTTCTGTGGCAACTTTTCCGCCAACATAAACAGTTCCTCTCATTTCACAAATACCTCTTCTGATAGGTGCAGTTAATTCCATTTTCAATAACATGGTATCACCTGGTTTTACCATTTGTTTGAATTTGCAATTATCTATTTTTAAAAAGTAAGTATCATAATTTCCTTCCGGCATGGCATTGATACATAGGATACCTCCTGTTTGTGCTAATGCTTCAATTTGTAAAACGCCAGGCATTACAGGATTTCCTGGAAAGTGGCCTGGGAAAAACCATTCGTTAAAAGTTACATTCTTAACACCTACAATACATTTGTCTGTAAGGTCAATAATTTTGTCAACAAACAAAAACGGATAACGATGCGGTAATAATTTCTCTATTTGCTCTAAATTAAATACAGGAGTAATAGCCGGGTCGTAAACAGGAACGTCTTTAACGTGCTTATTCTTCTTAATGTATTGTTTAATTTTTTTTGCGAATTCTACATTGCTGCTATGGCCTGGGCGGTTGGCAATGATACGTGCTTTGATAGGGTATCCAATTAAAGCCAAATCGCCAACAACGTCTAATAGCTTATGTCTTGCAGGTTCGTTTAAGAATCTAAGTTCTAAATTATTTAAATAGCCTTCAGATTTAACTTCGATTTTTTCTCTCTTAAACACTTTAGCTAGTCTTGTCATTTCTTCAGTGGTAACAGGCTTGTCCACTACCACAATGGCATTATTAATATCTCCACCTTTAATTAAATCATGGTCTAATAAAGTTTCTAATTCATGTAGAAAACAAAATGTTCTACAAGGAGAAATTTCTGATTTAAAGTCTTTGATAGATTTTAGTACGGCATGTTGTGTGCCTAATACAGGGCTATTGAAATCTATTAAAGTTGTGATTTGATAATCTAATGAAGGAAGCGCTACCATTTCAACACGTTTAGCGTCGTCGTAATGGAATATGTTTTCGTCAATACTATACCATGCTTTTGCAGCGTCTTGTTCAATGACTCCCGAATTTTCAATTTTCTCAATAAAGGGAGCAGAACTTCCGTCCATAATTGGAATTTCAGGACCGTTCACTTCTATCAATACATTGTCTACACCCATACCAACTAATGCCGCTAAAATATGTTCAACTGTACTCACTTTTGCATCTCCAACCTGAAGGGTGGTTCCACGACTTGTGTCAGTTACTAAATCACAGTCTGCTTTAATAATGGGTTGATTAGGAAGGTCTGTTCTTTGGAACTGAATTCCAAAGCCTGGATTAGCAGGATTCAAAGTCATGTCTACTAAAACACCCGTATGTAAACCAGTACCACTAATGTGAATACTATCTTTTAAAGTATGTTGTTTGTCAGGATTGAAATGTTGATCCATTAGTTATAATTTATAATTTACCCGTAAAGGGGTGATATTCAGCAAAAATACGGCCGAATTACCCTTTTTGAGTCAGTTGTTGTACTAAAATTTCTAGTTCTTTAACCCTTTTCTCAAGGGAAGGCAGGTTTTTCATGTGAACTTGGGCTCTTAATGAGGCATTATGGTCTCCCGCAGGATTGCCAGTAACGGTTGAATTTGCGGTTTTGATGCTTTTGGTAACTCCAGACTGCCCCGCAATTTTAACACCGTCTGCAATACTTAAATGCCCAGCCACACCAATTTGGCCTCCCATCATAATGCCTTTACCAACTTTAGTGCTGCCACTAATGCCTGTTTGAGCAGCGATAACCGTATTTTCTCCAATCTCTACATTATGTGCTATTTGTACCAAATTGTCCAATTTAACACCCTTTCTTATGATAGTGGAACCAATGGTAGCTCTGTCAATAGTTGCATTAGCTCCAACTTCAACATGGTCCTCAATAATTACATTACCCAACTGTGGAACTTTTTGATAACTACCATCTGCTTTTGGAGCGAAACCGAATCCATCACTTCCAATAATTGCACCGCTATGAATAGTTACATTGTTTCCAATCATACATTCGGAATAAACTACCACGCCTGGATTTAAAGTAACATTATTTCCAATTTTTACATTTTCACCAATAAATACATTTGGAAATATTTTTACATTTTCACCTAGTATAACATTTTCTCCAATATGTGAGAAGGCCCCCACAAAGTGCTGAGCACCCAATATAGCAGTAGTAGCAATAAAGGAAGGGGTTTGTATACCAACAAGGGTAGCCGCTTTTAATTCCTGGTATTTAGTTAGTAAAGTTGCAAATGCAGCATAAGCGTCTGGCACTCTAATTAAAGTGGCAGTGCATGGACTTTTTAAAACTAAAGATTCATTTACTATAACTATGGAAGCTTTTGTGCTGTATAAAAAATCTTCATATTTAGGGTTGGCTAAAAAAGAAATTTGTCCTTTTGTAGCTTCTTCAATTTTTCCGAATTGCTTTACTGCAACCGTTGCGTCACCTTCTACATTACCTTGTATCATCATTGCAACCTGTTGCGCGTTAAATTCTAGCATGCGTTAATTTTTGATTGGGGGAATTATGCACTTAGCGTACAAATGTAAAATTTTTTCACTGGGGCAGAAAGACTTTCATTGATTAAGGCATTCTGAATGGCCGAAATATTGGCAATTTCCCCCGATTTTAGCAATATTTTAATACTTTCCTCAGTAGTCTTATACATTGTATTGGATGTTTCGCCCTTGAAACATAAATAGGCGAGGTCTTCCTGGTTCATTGGGAAACTGTTTTTTACCATTAATTGAGCTGCATCCCATTGACTTTGTTCAATTGGATTTGCCTGCATTAGACATTTGTAACACTGTCTATTTAAAAATCTAACACATAATAATGATAAAACGGGGTCGGTATGGTGTTGCCATTTTTTTATTGCAAACAAAATATCGGTATCGTCTAATTGACAAAATGCATTTAAATCAATGTCTGCTAATTTCCCAGAAAATTTTCCTAAAAAATAATCAAGTACAGAACCCGTTGAAACTGCTTTGTCGTCTTTTTGAAAAAGTAATTGTGCGCGTTCTACAATTTTAACTAACATATTTTCACTAGCTACAACTGTTTTATGTCGGTATACTTGCCAGTACATTAAACGTCTTGACATTAAAAATTTCTCAACACTATTAATTCCTTTTTCTTCTACTACTAATTCGTTTTCATGAACAGTTAGCATTTTCAAAATTCTTTCATATCCGACAACTCCTTCACTCACTCCTGTAAAGAAACTATCTCTACTTAAATAATCCAAACGGTCAACATCTAATTGGCCGCTTATAAGTTGGTGTAAAAATTTCTTTGGATACTGGTTAGTGAAAATTTGGATTGCAAGACTCAGTTTTCCTTGAAAAACAGGATCTGAACTGGTATTTAAATGCTGCATGATCAACAAGGACATCTCCTCATGGTGCACTCCTTTAAGTAGTACTTTTTCTAAGGCATGTGAATAAGGTCCGTGTCCAATATCATGCAAAAGGATAGCCACTTTGGCAGCTTGCGCTTCCTCGGCGGTAATTTCTATACCCTTATCTTTTAATTCGGCAATGGCAATACACATTAAATGGTAAGCCCCTAAACAGTGGTGTAATCGTGTATGAACCGCGCCAGGATAGACTAACTGCGCCATCGCCATTTGTTGAATGCGACGTAATCTCTGGTAAAAAGGGTGACCTATTAGCGAATATATTAATGGATCATTAATAGTAATGAATCCATGAACGGGGTCGTTTATAATTTTTCTTTGGTTAAATGCCATAATTGTATCGTGTTTCCAAAGGTACGAAATGTGAATAACTCATAGCGTTTATTTCAAGCTCCCTTTTGACAAAAAACTATCTTTGTAGCATAATCTACTACCCTATAAATCAATCCATAATATGAAATTGAATCAAACCACTTTGGACAAACTTGAAGACATTTTAGGTGAATCTGAATTTGTAGTTCGATACGAGCGTGGCAATTTTCAGAGCGGTTGGTGTTTATTAGAAGCTAAAAGAATTGTAGTATTAAATAAGTTCTTAAATATAGAAGCTAGAATTAATACTTTATTGGAATTGATACCACAATTAGACATTCAATTTGACAAGCTAACGCAGTCCTCTCAAAAGCTATTTGAGGAAGTACAAAAATTAGCCTTGACAGAAGCAACTGCTTAAACCTTTTACCTTGTTCGATATTACTATTTTAGGGTCTGGCACCAGTACGGGCGTTCCGCTCATTGGATGTGATTGCCCTGTTTGTGTCTCCACCGACCCTAAGGACAATCGGCTTAGAACTAGTATTAAAATCACGTCCGCGACTACCACTGTAGTAATAGATACCACTCCCGATTTTAGGTTTCAAATGCTGAGAACAAACACTACTATTTTAGATGCGGTGGTATTTACACATCCACATAGAGATCATTATGCAGGATTGGATGATATTAGACCTTTTAATTTCTTCTCCAATAAACCAATGCATATTTATGCAAACGAAATAACGCAGGTGGCCATTAAAAGAGATTTCTATTATGCATTTGAGCCGGCTAAGGACGCAGGATTACCAGAAATGGAATTACACACTATTGACACAGCACCATTCTTAATAGGGGATATTCCCTTTATTCCCATTAAAGTAATGCATAGAGAACTTCCTGTTTTAGGATTTAGAATTGGGGACTTTACTTATATCACGGATGCCAATTATATAGCGCCAGAAGAACAGGAAAAGATAAAAGGCTCCAAAGTATTAATTTTAAACGCCTTAAGAAGAGAGCCGCACCCCACTCATTTCACAGTAGACGAGGCTATAGCCATGGTTGAACTATTAGGTGTGCCTGAGACTTATTTTACACATTTCAGTCATCAGATTGGCTTGCATAATGAAGTGGAAGCGCAAATGCCTAGCGGGGTTAAGTTGGCCTATGATGGTATGACTTTTTCAATTTAGCGTAGTATAAATACGCAAAATCACTAATGATATTTTGATTACCTAGTTGCAAATTCTTTATTATGCAACATTGGAAAGCTTATTTTATCTTTTCGGAAAAAGAACAGAAAGGGATCCTTGTTTTAGGACTCGTTTTAGTTGTCAGCGTTTCACTACATATTATTTTTCCCGGCAAACTTAAATCAACTCAGCAAAAGCAGTCGACAAATATAGTGACGCATAAAATATTTTATTTTGATCCCAATACGATTGACAGTATTGCCGCCATTCAATTAGGGCTTAGTTCAAAACAATTTAGGACCTTGGAAAATTACAGAAATAAAGGTGGCAGGTTTAAACAGGCTGCCGATATTTTTAAATTGTATGGGTTGACAAAAGAAACCGCAGACGCCTTATTGCCTTTCGTGAAGATACAAGCAGGCAAATACAAAATGGCGCATGCAATTTGGAAGATAGATATAAACAATGCTACTATTGAGGATTGGAAACAGCTAACAAAATTGGACACCTTATTAATAAACAGAATTTTAAAATATAAAAAGCATATTGGTTCCTTTAGTTATCAAAGCCAATTGCAAAAAGTGTATGGAATGAATGACAGTATTTATCAATTCCTCAAACCACATTTAATTGTTCCATATCAAGGTTCAAGTACATTAATGAAAAAAGCTGTTTTGTTAAACAGTAGCACCATGAATTTTGAGGACTGGAAAAGCTTGGAGCTCTTTCAGGATAGAGAAATCTGGAGTATTCTGCGTATTAGAAAAGCCAATGGAGGGGTTATTGGATGGAGAAAGCTTGTTTTAGAATTTGACTTAAGTGTAGAGCAAGCAGCAACACTAAGACAGAAACTCATTATAAATGACTGATAATGAGAATGCTAGGGTAGAAGCAGCAAAAAGTTAATATATTGTTAACCTAAATGCTTGTTTTTATCAAAAAAAATATTATTATTGATATAGGATTAATTTCCTGTTTCCCGATTGCTTGCTTGAAAATCCCGCTAACGCGGGATTTTTGTTTTATACAACTATTTATTTTTGAAAATCTGGTTTACAGCTCCACCTAACATTGGGAACTTTTCTTTTACAAAAGCTGCTATAGTTTCGATAGATTGTTTTGCTTGTTCTGGAGTCACACCTGCTTCTTTCACTAAACGGTCAATTAATTCTTGCATAAAATTTATTTAAATTATTTTTTTATTTCTTGTTTAAGCAACTTTAAGTGCTGCTATTTTACTTTTATCAAACATGTTTTTTGCATAGTCTAAACTTACAGTAAATTCAGTGATGTCAGTTCCTGGCAATTCAAACATGGCTTGTGTAAATAAACTCTCACAAATACTTCTTAATCCTCTTGCACCTAGTTTATATTCCATCGCTTTAGTAGTGATAAAATCGTAAACCTCAGGTTCGATTGTAAGTTTAATATTTTCAAGTGCAAATAGCTCAGTGTATTGTTTCATCAAAGCATTTTTAGGCTCTGTTAAAATACTTCTCAAGGTTTCTGCATCCAAAGGCTCCAAGTGGGTAACAATAGGCAAACGACCTAACATTTCTGGGATTAAGCCAAAGGATTTTATATCCTGCGCATTTACAAAACGTAATAAATTCTTACGTTGTAATTCTTGTTCGTCTTTATTTACGCTAAATCCAATGGCATTGGTGTTAATTCGTCGAGCAATGATCTTGTCAATGCCGTCAAAAGCACCACCGCATATGAAAAGGATATTTTTAGTATCTACTTTAATCATCTTTTGGTCTGGATGCTTTCTGCCTCCTTGAGGTGGTACAAGTACTTCAGTGCCCTCTAGCATTTTCAATAAGCCTTGCTGTACGCCTTCTCCACTAACGTCTCTTGTAATAGATGCATTATCGCTTTTGCGGGCAATCTTATCAATTTCGTCTATATAAACTATACCTCTTTGAGCCGCATCCACATCGTAATCACAGTTCTGTAATAAACGCGTTAACATGCTCTCTACGTCCTCACCTACATATCCTGCTTCTGTAAATACAGTAGCATCTACAATAGCAAAAGGCACGTTTAATAATTTCGCAATCGTTTTTGCTAATAATGTTTTTCCTGTACCTGTTTCGCCAATCATAATCACATTACTCTTTTCAATTTCTACTTCGTTCTTATTGGTACTAGGTAGGTTGATACGCTTAAAGTGATTGTATACAGCAACACAAAGTATTTTTTTTGCCTCATCCTGACCAATAATGTATTGATCCAAAAATGCCTTGATTGCTACAGGCTTCTGCACTTTTAAAGTACCCGATTTGCCTTCTGCTTTTTTCTGGTGAAACTCTTTCTCAATAATTTCGTGAGCATGTTCTATGCAATGTTCACATATATGTCCTTCCTGACCAGCGATTAGAATTTTTACTTCATCTCTGCTACGTCCACAAAATGAACATTGTATTGCTTCTGACTTACTCATTTTCATCTTTAGTTTTTATTAAAGGGACTTTGCAATTTTATCAACAATACCGTAAGCAACTGCTTCCTCGGCATTCATCCAATAATCTCTATCAAAGTCGCTCATGATTTGCTCCATGGACTTGCCACAATTCTTTGCTAAAATTTTAGCACCTAATTCTTTTGTCTTTCTTATTTGTTCTGCTTGGATTTCAATGTCAGCACTTGTTGCTTGGTAATAACCACCTAAACTTGGTTGGTGTATCATGACTTCTCCATGTGGGAAGATAGTACGTTTGCCCTTTTCGCCCATGCTTAATAGAATAGAACCCATACTTGCAGCTAATCCCATACAAATAGTATGCACTGGACTTTTAATTAAGTTCATGGTGTCAAACATAACCATGCCACTTGTTACCACACCGCCTGGGCTATTAATGTAGAAATTGATTTCTGCACCCGGCTTGTCTGCATCCAACAATAATAATTTTGTAACAATATCTTTTGCAGACTTGTCATCTACCTGACCCCATAAGTAGATTGATCTTTTTTCAAAAAAGATTTGCTCCATTTTTTTGTTCAAAAAACTAGGGGCAGCTGCTTCTTCTTTTTTATTTTCCTGAGGCTCGTCGTCTTCCGACATTAAATATTGATTCGTGATTATCATACAATCTTTTTAAGTTTTTTTAAATACTATTTTTTTAGTTTGCGAGGGTTTGTTAATAAAACCTCATCTACTAAACCGTATGCTTTACCTTCCGTAGATGTCATCCAAAAATCTCTATCGCAATCTTTAGTTACAGTTTCTAAATCTTGGTGAGAGTGATTTGCAATGATCTCATATAACTCATGCTTCAATTTCTTAATTTCTCTTGCAGTAATTTCAATGTCAGTTGCTTGACCACCAATTCCACCACTTGGTTGGTGTAACATGATACGACTATGCTTTAATGCAGTTCTTTTCCCTTCAACACCTGCACACAATAAAACTGCACCCATACTAGCGGCCATACCAGTACAAATAGTGGCAACGTCTGGACTAATAAATTGCATCGTATCATATATACCTAGGCCAGCATAAACGCTTCCGCCTGGGCTGTTAATATACATTTGAATATCCTTGGTACGGTCTGTACTTTCTAAGAATAATAATTGAGCAGTTACAATATTGGCAACATAGTCATTAATCCCTTCTCCAAGGAAAATGATACGGTCCATCATTAAACGACTAAATACATCCATGCTTGCGACATTCATGGGTCTTTCCTCAATAATATAGGGTGTCAAATTAGTCACACTATTTCTATATTGATGAAGCGTATTGCTGCTGATACCTTGATGCTTAACAGCGTATTTTTCAAATTCTTTGCCTATGTTCATAATTACGTTTTTCAGATGTAAAGGTAAAACCTATTCCCCTAAGCAAGAGCAAAAAGGGTGCCAAACTTGTCTGTTATGACAGAAAAAGGGCAGGGAAACAAAAAAAGCCCCGGATTTTTGGTCCAGGGCTTGAAATATTAAGATTTTAGTAGAAAGCATTACTTTCTACAGCCGCTAATGTTGGTGTTGGTGCTGTTGCAATTTATCTGCAAATTTCTCTGCAGAAATAGATTCCTCTTTTGAGGTAACATCTCCTTCGATAGCAGTGAACAATTTGTCAGTGCTAATTCTATGGTAACTATCTTCTACAAACTTTCTGTCTTGCATCATTCTTGCAGCGTAATCTTCTAACCATTGGTCATTGTCACCTAATGCACCTAATTGACCACCCATATAGCTCATCAATTGTTGCTTAGCAAAGTTCTTTAAGTCTTCTGCTACTACTTCAATTTTATTGTCAGCAATTAATTGAGTGCTTATTAATGTCCACTTTAATTGATCTGCAAATACTGGATATTCTTTCTCTGCTTCTTCAATAGTCCTTGGTTTTTCACCACCGCTTTGTAACCATCTTTTTAAGAAAGCAGTCGGGAATTCCATTTTAGTATTTTCAATTAACGCATGATAAATTTGATCATGAATTTGATTTCTAGCTTGTTGCTCATAATAACCTTCAATATCATTCTTGATAGCTTCTCTAAATTCAGCTTCTGTTTTAATTGATTGATTAGGGTAGGTAACAGTAAATAAAGTTTCGTCTAAAGGAGCTTTTTCTACTAAGCCTACTTTAGTGATTAATAATTTAAAGTATTTATCCTCGTCTTCTTTAGTTAATCCTAAGTCATTTAAAATGATATCTAATTCTTTGTCATCAAAGGATTTCTTCAAATTAATGACAACAGTATCATCTGTCTTTTTACCAATAAATTGTTTTCTTGATTTCTCAGTAAAATATTTAATCAATAAAGAATTATCTTTTCTAATACCACCTTCTAGTTCATTGCCGTCTTTGTCAGACTCTATAAATGTAACATTTAAAACATTCTCCTCGCTTTCAGCTGCTGCTGGTTCAGTCATATTACCATTACGAATTTGTAATCTTTCTAATTCGCTTTGTATCATTTCTGGAGTAACAGCAATTTTGTATTTTGTTACTTTAATGTCTTTTGTATTTAATTTGAAATCTGGTTTTAAACCAACTTCAAAAGCAAACTCATAATCACCAGGGGTATTTACATCCATATTGGCCATATTAGTAGCCATTGGTAATGGTTGTGCAAAAATTTCTATTTTCTCTTTTGCAATGTATTGGTTCATCTCATTTTCTACTGTTTTCAAAATCTCGTCTTGGAAAACAGATTGCCCATGCATTTTTTTAATTAAACCTGCTGGCACCATTCCTTTTCTAAAACCAGGAATATTTGCAGTTTTAGCGTACTTTTTTAAGTTGGTCTCATAGCCTTTGATATAATCTTCTTTAGCTATAGTGATTGTTAACTTGTCGTTTAACAGTCCAATGTTCTCTCTTTTTATACTTGCCATAATCTATAAATTAGTAATGTTTAAGGGGAGCAAAGGTATGATTTTAAGCCTAAATTATTTGAATTTCTACCATTGTAAAAATTGGATCCGAGCTTAAGTAAATAAAAAAGCCCCTTCTGTATGCTAGAAAGGGCTTTTTGTGCGGATGGAGGGGGTCGAACCCACACGCCTCGCGGCGCTAGATCCTAAGTCTAGTGCGTCTGCCAATTTCGCCACATCCGCTTAGGGGTTGCAAACTTAATCGTTTTGAATCAATCCTACAATTTTTTCAAGATATGCTTGGTCTATTTCGTCAAAATGAGCTAAAAGCTCACTATCTACATCTAATACACCCACTATTTTGCCATTTTGAAAAACAGGCACTACTATTTCCGATTTGGAAGCACTGCTACAAGCAATATGGCCCGGGAATTTCTCCACGTCTTCTACTAAAATAGTAATTTCCTTTTCCCAACAAGCGCCACATACCCCACGGCCTTTTTTTATGCGGGTACAAGCAACGGGTCCTTGAAAAGGGCCAAGTACCAACTCGTCGTCAAAAATCCAATAAAAGCCAACCCACCACCAATTGAATTGTTCTTTCAATGCAGCGGCAATATTGGCCAAATTAGCTACTTGGTTTTTCTCGCCTTCAATGAGTGCTTTAATCTGAGGAATTAAAGATTCGTATTGCGACTGCTTGTCACCTTTTAAAATGTCTAGATCTTCTGCCATTATATTTTTTTACTTAAAATAGATTGTAGTTCCTTCTTTTCAATTTTTGCAATAAACACAATGAAGAGCACTAATAAAATTGTTGCAAATAAATAATTGAAAGGGGCATTAGTTGAAACCAAATGTAAGAGCGTATTAATTCCGTAAATGATTAATGCGATTATAAAATAAGCGATTAATTTTTTAGTTGCATAAGGGACTGGATATACTTTCTGCCCCCATTTATAACTCACTACCATCATAGTGCCATAACAAAAGAAAGTAGCCCAAGCACTTGCCATATATCCAAAATAAGGTATTGCGAAATAGTTAATTGCAATGGTAATAAGGGCACCCAATAAAGTGATCCAAGCACCTGCCATAGTTTTATTACTTAATTTATACCAGATACTTAAATTATAATAAACCCCTAAAAACATATTGGCAATTAAAAGAATGGGCACTACTCTTAATCCTATATACATAGCGGGATTTCTGATAAATCCTTTCCAAATATCTAAGTACAAAACTACCCCTAAAAACATAAGGCATAATGTAATTACAAAAAACTTCATCACCCTTGCGTATGTTTTCTGTGCATTGTCAGATTGTGCTTGTTTAAAGAAAAAAGGCTCGGCACCCATTCTGAACGCTTGAATAGAAATAGTAATAAGGATGGCTAGTTTATAGCAAGCACTATAAATCCCCACCAATGCTTTATTCGCATCAGGACTTCCACCTGGACCCCACCAACCAATCATAATTCGGTCCATGGTTTCGTTGATCATTCCACCAAAGCCAACTAAAATTAATGGTAAAGAATACATCATCATTTCACGCCATAACTTAAGATCAAATGAAAAACGTAAAGCGCGTATTTCTTTCTGTAATAATAATAATACAAATACATTTTGAATAATATTTGCAATTAAAATATAGCCTACTTCCCAACCTGGCTTATACATACTTGCTATAAAGCTATTTGGATGTAATTGGGCATATTGAGGAAGGGAACTAATAAGCGCATATGTAGCTAGTATGTTTAATAGTATGCCTCCGACTTTGATAAAAGCAAACTTTTTTGGACGACCTTCTAATCTTAATCTTGAAAAAGGTATTGTTGTAAGTGCATCTAATCCCACAACCCAAGCCACTAAACTTATATATTCAGGATGTATATTTATTTGTAACAGAGTGGCAATAGGAGCACTCCAGAAAATCAAGCCCAAAATAACTAATGCAGTCACAATCATCATGGAAAAGCTACTGGTATGATATATTTTATCCTCATTTTCTTTTGAACCAAATCGGAAATAGGCAGTTTCCATGCCATGTGTCACAATTACATTCAAAAAAGGGATAAAAGAGTACACAATAGCATTCTCTCCATAAGCTACTTCTGTAAGCTTATAGGTTAAATATGGGGTCAGTAAATAGCTAATAAACCTTGCGGCTATCGAACTAAGTCCATACCATGCTGTTTGACTTGCTAATTTTTTAATACTACTCAAGGGGCTGAAATTACAGCTAAATTAGTGAAAATAGTTTTGTTTATCTTCACCTTGAAATTGAACCTATTATGAGAGTTATAATTCAAAGGGTACAGGAGGCAAGTGTCAAGGTGGAAGGCCAGGTAATTGGTGCTATCGAACAAGGCTATATGATTTTGGTGGGAATAGAAAATGCTGACAGTCAGGAGGACTTGGAATGGCTATCTAACAAAATTGTAGGGTTGCGCCTTTTTGAAGACGAAAATGGAGTTATGAACTTAAGTATTAAAGAAATTGGGGGTTCTATTTTATTAGTTAGCCAGTTTACTTTGCATGCAAGCACTAAAAAAGGGAATAGGCCCTCCTATATTAATGCTGCTAAGCCTGATATCTCTTTGCCATTATATGAAGCTATGATTCAACAATTAAGTAAAGATTTGGGCAAGCAAATTCAGACAGGTCAGTTTGGGGCGGATATGAAAGTGTCTTTAATAAATGACGGTCCGGTGACCATTTCAATAGACACTAAAAACAAAGAATAAATTTTATCAGATGCTGTTGCAAAAGCAATAAATGTAAATTATATAATGTCAAATTCAGTTACCATTCAACAAGCCCAAGAACAAGTAGACCAGTGGATTAAAACCATTGGAGTTAAATACTTTAGTGAACTCACTAATTTAGGAATTTTGATGGAGGAAGTGGGGGAGCTTTCCAGAATCATGGTTCGAAAGTATGGAGACCAGTCTTTTAAAAATAAGGAAGACGAACTGATGCTGGCAGACGAAATGGCGGACATTTTATTTGTATTAATTTGTCTTGCAAATCAGACTGGCATTGATTTGACGACTGCTTTGGAGAAGAATTTCCAAAAGAAAACAATTAGAGACGCTACAAGACATCAAAATAACGAAAAATTACACCGATAATCTTTTCTCCCCTTATCTTTGCAAACTATGAGTAAGACACCTTCAGACAATACATTTCAGGCAATCATTTCGCACGCTAAAGAATACGGTTTTGTATTCCCTAGTAGTGAAATTTACGATGGATTAAGTGCAGTATATGATTACGGCCCTTATGGTTCTCAATTAAAGAAGAATATTCGTGATTATTGGTGGGCCTGTATGACACAAATGAACGAAAATATTGTCGGCATTGACGCTGCTATTTTTATGCATCCTACTACTTGGAAAGCTAGTGGACACGTTGACGGCTTTAGTGACCCTTTGATTGACAATAAAGACAGTAAGAAAAGATATAGGGTAGACCACTTGATTGAAGGACATGCTGATAAATTAATCGAGAAGGGAGACCAAGCAGCTGCAGACAAATTACTAGCAGACATGGATGCCTTATTGGCAAAAGATGATTTTGATGGATTGAAAAAATTAATAGAAGACAATAAGATTCATTGTAGTGTCAGCGGCACAGGAAATTGGACAGACATTCGTCAATTCAATTTAATGTTTTCTACAGAGTTAGGCTCGGTTGCAGAAGATGCTAATACTATTTATTTAAGACCAGAAACCGCACAAGGTATTTTTGTAAACTTTTTAAATGTACAAAAAACGGCTAGGATGAAAATTCCTTTCGGTATTGCACAAACAGGAAAGGCATTCAGAAATGAGATTGTAGCACGTCAGTTTATATTTAGAATGCGTGAATTTGAGCAAATGGAAATGCAATTTTTCATAAAGCCAGGAACGCAAAAAGAATGGTACGAACATTGGAAGGCGGAAAGAATGAAATGGCATTTAAGTTTAGGCATTGCAGCAGATAAATACCGTTTTCATGATCATGTTAAATTAGCACACTATGCAGACGCAGCGGTGGATATTGAATTTGAATTTCCTTTTGGCTTTAAGGAAGTAGAAGGAATTCATTCAAGAACTGATTTTGATTTAACACGTCACCAAGAATTTAGCAAAAAGAAATTGCAATATTTTGACACGGAGATCAATCAACATTATGTTCCATACGTTATTGAGACTTCAATCGGTTTGGATAGAATGTTTTTATTGATTTTATCTAATTCATACGAAGAAGAAACAATCAATAAAGAAGACGGCACTACCGATTCAAGAGTGGTGTTGCATTTGCCAGCAAGGATTGCGCCAACTAAATTGGCAATTCTTCCGTTAACAAAGAAAGACGGATTACCTGAGTTAGCTAAGGAATTAATGGATGAGTGTAAAAAATCATTCCATTGCTTCTACGAAGAGAAAGACGCTATTGGTAAAAGATATCGTCGTCAAGACGCTATCGGAACCCCATTCTGTGTAACTATTGATCATCAAACTAAAGAAGATGGTACCGTGACTGTTAGATATAGAGACAGTATGTTGCAAGAGCGTATTCCAATGAATAAAGTAAAATCAATGGTGTTAGAGCATATTAGCTAGAATCCCTTTTATATATTTTAAATCCCGATGGCTTCAACGCTTTCGGGATTTTTATTTCCTCCTTAGCGTCTCCTTCTTAAATAAAGAGCTTTATAAAACAAACTATCGCTCTCTGTTCGACCTGCCCGCTAAAAATGACCAAGTGCATCGTTAACGCTAGGTCTCAGAGTTCGCGAGTAGTTTGATTTTATTATTTTTTAGCGTCATGGCGAGCCGAGAAGGATGGGATATGCCAAGCTCTGCGATTCCTAAAGTTGAAAAGATATTTAATGATTATTTATTTTAGACAGTTTGAATTAACCAAATGACTCAAAATGAACTTGTTTTTTATCCAAGCCTAAGTCTGCTAATTTTTTTCTAGCATCGTCGATCATTGCCTTCCAGCCACATAAATAAATATGTGCAGTTTCCTTGCCGTCTTTTAATAGTGCTTCATAAACTGGGTGTACGTATCCCGTATGCGAACCTGCTGGCGCTGCTGTCTCACGAGAATAGCAAGGGTGAAAGTGGAATCCAGCTTCTTTTGCCTCTAATTCTTTCAATTCATTTATATACAAACCGTCTTCTAATTTTCTACAACCAAAAATTAAATGAATATTTTTATGCGCAATTTTATTACTGTGGATATAGTTTATCATAGAACGGAATGGAGCAATCCCTGTTCCTGTGCAAATAAAGTAAATATCATTTTCAAAACTTTTAGGCAAAACAAATACACCCTGAGGGCCTCTTAGCATTACTTTAGATCCTACTGCGAGCTCATTAAACATATAGGTAGTTCCTAAGCCTCCTTCCATATGAACAATAACTAATTCAAAGGTATTAGTGCCATTTGGGGAAGAGGAAATAGAATAACTTCTCCAACGTTTATTTCTCTGTTCGTGTATTGGCAAGTCAAGCGTTACAAACTGACCTGGAATAAAATCAAATTTTTCAAGACTAGGTATTTCAAAATAAAACTTTTTAGTGTTCGGGGTTTCATTTTCAATTTTTGTCACAATGCCTTCTAACCATTCTAATGCCATGGGGTACTATTTAATTGTTAGTAATAAAAACTCTTTGAATGTAAACTTTTTTATTAGCATATATTTTTACGAAATAAATGCCTGCATTCAGTGTGTTTAAATTTATTCTTTGTGGGACTCTTTGGTTAATTAAGTTTTCTTTATGAAATACAGTTTCGCCCATAGAGTTTAACAAATCTAATGAAATGTTCTGAGTTTGAATATTGCTGAACTGAATAAAAAAGGAATTCCCGGTAATAAGGTTTTCAATATTATCTATGGAAGTAATTTTCAATGCAATCTCTTTTACCGAAGCCTCATTTACGTCAGTAATAAGTACCAATTTAGGGTCTGATGTGTTTTGGCAGCCTCCAGTATTTGTAGTTACCTTATAAAGCGCGTTTTTGCTAGCTTTAATGGTTTGATTAGTGGCTCCATTAATTAGTGAGTCATTAATATACCATTGATAACTTGAAGCTGCGGTTGCTGTTAATGTAGTATCTGAATTTTGGGTTATGATTGGCTTGCCTACAGTATTAACATTAATACTTGCTAATGGACTTAAGCAGTCGTTGGTGCTAATTTGAGTATTGTAAAAAAAGTAATAAAAATTTTGAAAATTACCACTTGCGGCTGGGACACTATTTCCTGTAAAGCTAAATAATTTATTAGGCCCAATTGGATAAGTGCTTGTTCCAAGTCCATTATTTCTAAATAAAGTAGCGTCTGTACATTTTGCAATTAGTATGTAATTACCTGCTTGTGGAATTTTCAAATTCAAATAATAGATTCTTCCAGTATCTCCAACTACAAAAGGAGTGCCTGCGGAAGTAGTAGCTGCTGCCGGGCTAGGGCTACTTGCGGCTACATTTAATGATATAGTTTGAATTGGGTAATAGGAATAAGTGCCATCGGTATTGTCTGCGGCAAATGTGCCTAATATAAAATCAATTTTTCCCGGATACCCAGTATATAATTTTGTGGTTTCAATTGTTAAAGGAGCTGTTGCATTTACTTTGACATAATTACCGCTAAAGCTATTGTATCCACCAGCATCGCCTAAGCTAATATTGGTGGCAGGACCAATAATGTTTTGATAGCCTTGCCCTACGGTAAGTTTTGTAGCAGTACTGTTAATACTTGCAGTTGTCCCAATGGCAATTGGATTTTTAGTAGAACTACTGTCATACCATAAATATGAATTCCCTGTAATTGGATTTGTAATATTTAATTGCAATATTGAATTACAATTGGCTGCAGTTGCGTTTGGAGCACTTATGCTTGCTGCGCTTTCTATACTAGTTGTTAATGAATTATTACTTTTTTGTTGATCGTTTACAAGTGATACAGAAGCCGTAAAACTATAAGTGGTTCCTGTCTCAATTGATATAGGTTGCTGAAAAGTGTAATTCATACTTTCTAATCCGTTTAAAGTACCTGTAAATGTTTCATTTATAGTGGCAATAGTAGTAGCTCCTTTTTTTATAAGTAAGCTTAAAGGAAAATTGCTTTGTTTGGTACCGCCATTATTTATTATTTTAACAGTAACATATTGCAGGTCTTTTTTACAAACTCCTCCAGTAGGACTTACTATATCACCTAATTGTAAGTCATTGGAAGCCGTATTCACTTTTAAAGTATAATCCTGGGTTTCTCCATTGGTATATGTTCCACAAGCAAGTACAGAAGCAGCGCTGCTAGTTTCTGTTTCAACAATTCTTAGTCTTGTGAATGTTCCAGTTGATAGCGTACTAGGTAAATCAATTGTTCCTGAATAAGTCCCATTTGTTAATGCACTACTAACGGCTACTTCTTCCGACGTTTCAAATACTCCATTATTATTGTAGTCAATAAATATTTTTATAAATCTTGTATTATTACTAGCATCAGCACTTCCTGTTTTAATGAAGAAGGGAAGTACACCAGCAGGTTCAGCATTTATAATGCTTTTAGTATTGTCTATATATTGACTTGTTGTATTATTAACAAATTGTATATTATTTAAACTTACACTATCCAATTTGCTTCCAGCAGTTGAACTTGCAGTAGAACTACAATAAGCAGTTCCGCCACCTCCACTTATTACTAATGAATATGCTTGTTGAGACCTGTCTAAAGTGTTTTTATGACTTACTGTTATTGTATAGCTATTTCCAACAATGGCAGTATCTATTTCTACTTTTTCAACATTATCAATTTTATTATTACCTCTAATGGCTGCAGCGTCTGGTAGTTTTGGATTTAAGGTCCAAGCTTCTGTTACAGTTCCGCCAGATGTAATTTTTAAGTCTAGATCATTAATTAGTTTAGGTGTAGCATCATTAAGTGTATTACTAACAGCTCCTTTAACATCGGTCCAAACTAAGGTTGCTTTAACTGCTTTTTTGCCAGAAGCTATTATAGTGTATGTTTTAGTTTCTGTATTTTGTAACACATTTTCATAAACCAAGTCGGTACTAGTTGTGTTATTTCCAGAACTAATTGCATTGTTTAATACTGTGGCTGCTTCGTTTGTATTTAATAATCCCCATCCAAATTTATAATCAGGACCAGCAAAGTTCCCAGCTTCATTGGCAGTATGAATTGCTAAAGCCTTTATTGTTGCCGACTTTAGTGGTTTTAAACTCAGCTTTTGACTCAATTCTTGTAATAATAATAAGGAAGCCGATGCGCCTGGAGCCGCCATGGACGTGCCGCTAAGGTATCCATAACTAGAATCGTTTACGCCAATGGTAGAATAAACAGAGACGCCATCACTCACTAAATCAGGTTTTATTCTTCCGTCGTCGGTTGGGCCCCAGCAACTAAAATTCGTCATTACAACGTCTTCTTTTTTGGAATAGCCTGCAGCGATACCATAGACTGCGCCAATGGTTAACAGATTTTTTGCATTTACGTCGGCTGCTAATGTTTCATAACTATTATTACTACTTAAACTGTCGGGACGTATTCCTGCATTATACCATTTCCCAGCCTGATCGCGTCTCCAATATGTGGAATCATTATTATACCATTTTCCTGTAGCGTCTTTACTTGGACCTGTACTTGCTCTGCTATTTCCAGCAGATTTTACGATTAAATAATTTGGTGCATTATAAGCAATGGAGTCATATTGTTGTGCTTGATTATCATATAAGCCAAATCGGTAGTCTTCTTTTTCGTTCCATCTACCATTATACTCCCATCTGCTGGAATCGTCATTGTAATCCCATCCTGCAACGGTTCCATAGGAATGGTTTGAAATTAATAAGCCCCCTGCTGCTGCGGTAGCCATTTCAGATGCATCATTATTCCAGTCGTAACCAAGAACCCCTTTTAAATTATAGGCCATTCCTTTTGCTAATGGATTCAATCCTTTTGCTAATAGGATTCCCATAACATGTGTACTATGGTCAATGATAGTTGTACTATTATCTTTTTGTGTAATTCTTCCAGTGATTTCTTTATGTGTATTTCTGGCAGCCCCTTCATCCCACATGCCTAACTTATTAGTTATGCTATCAGAAGCACCACTTAAATTAAATCCACTAATACCGCCAGGCCATAGTTTATTAGTATTAACTGTGATAGTTTGAAGCGGATCTGTATAACTTATATAATACCTAGGTTGCCCAAAATTATCTATACCCATCAAAGTGGCAGTGGATTTATTTCTAGATTTATAAGAGAGTGCCCACCCGTTTTGTTTTGCTTTAATTATTGCTTCAGCATAAGTGGATCTAGCTGCTATATCCATATTTTTTGCCGCAGTCAATAATAAATCTCGTCGAGTTTCTAACTGTGCAAAAACAACTTGATAAGCAATAAGATGCAACAGGAATAAAAAAACAGATTTTTTCATGTAAGGTGCTTGTTGAATACATTGTAAAGGTATAGTAATCGCTAAAAACATAATGACTATTCACGTAACTTTATATAAATACGTTTGCATATGTCCAGAATATTTTATTCCATTTTGACTTGTGTTTATATTCTAATAATCTCTGCCTGTCATCCTAGTAAAAATGCGATGTTAGACAAAGGTCCTTCTATACAATTGGGCTCGGGTATTGCTGGAAATATTAAGGAGTTAATAGGTAATCAAATGCCATTAGAAACCAAGTCAAAAGGGAAGGGTAGGCCTTTGCAAACACAGGTCCTAATTTTTGAGCAACTGTCTGCAAGTCAGTTAGTTGACTTGAGTGAACAATGGTGTAAGCAAGTAAATGCGATTCCTATCAAAAGTCAATGGTCTGATTCGGCTGGAAAATATCAAATTTTCCTAGATCCTGGTAAGTATTCAATCTTGATAGCATATAATGGAGGTTACTTTATTCCATTTTTCAATCAATTTAATGAAATTGCGCCTGTGAGCATAGCAAAAAGTCAAATAGTTCAATTAGATATTAAGGTAAATAGAAAAGCTATTTATTGATTAGAACGTATCTTTGCAGCCGCGAGTTATGAATGAGCAATCTTTGTTTGAGCGGTTCCAGAATTCCCCCCTACTAAATGGTTTGGTAGATGGGATAGTTATGTCTACAGCGCAACAAAAGCCGGTTCAATACTATTTACAAAACTTATATGGTTCTGCAGCAGCATTTGTTTTAGAAACTATTTTCAAGCATCCAAAAACGGGGCATATCAATCATGTTATTGTCTTAAATGATGCAGAAGAAGCCGCTTATTTTTTCAATTCTGTAGAGAGTATTACAGAGGCTTTAGATTTATTTTATTTCCCTTCTTCTTTTAAGACACCCCATAATTTTAGTTTACTGAATCCTTCGCATGTAATGCTTAGGACGGAAGCGTTGACTAAAATATCGATGGGAGGGAATAAGAAAATTATTGTCACTTATCCAGAAGCTATTTTTGAAAAAGTAATTCTTCCTAAAACTTTGCAGCAAAATATTATTCAAATTAAGACCAATGATAATTTGGATTTAAATGGTTTAATGCAACAGTTGGTAGACTATGGTTTTGAAAGAACTGACTTTGTGTACGAGCCTGGACAGTTTGCAGTTAGAGGTGGTATTTTTGATATTTATTCGTTTGGAAACGAAAAGCCGTATCGTATAGAATTATTTGGAGAGGAAGTGGATAGCATTCGATTGTTTGATCCTGCTTCACAATTAAGTGAGAGAAAATTATTACAGGTTAATATTATTCCAAATGTAACAACTCAGTTTGAGGATACTCAGAAAATACCATTGCTTGAATTCGTTTCGAATGACACTATTATATGGCTTAAGGATTGGGATGTGATTAAGCAGAAAGGGATGGATCAATATGAGGCTTTAACCGACTATTTAGGCCATCATAAAGGAAAGCCGTCGATAGAAGAAAATGATCCTCATCAAAAAACAAGTCATATTGAAGACTTCGTTAGTGCTGAAGCAACTGAAGCACAGTTAGCCGGTAGAAGTATTATAGAATGGGGCTTTCAGCAACATCTGACGAAACAAAAAATCACGTTTAATACACAGGTTCAACCTTCATTTAATAGACAGTTTCAATATTTAATTGCCAATCTGCAGGAATTAGAGAAAAAGGGGTATCATTTATTTTTATTTGCGGAGCAAGCAAAACAGTTGGAGCGTTTACACGCAATTTTTACAGATCTTAAAACGGAGATTCAGTTTACGCCTATTGTTAAAAATATACATGAAGGTTTTATTGATCATGATCATAAAATAGTTTGCTACACAGACCACCAAATATTTCAGCGATACCACAAGTATAAAGTAAAACAAGCTTATACAAAAAGTAAGGCCATCACTTTAAGAACCCTTCGCGATTTGGCTCCTGGTGATTTTGTAACACATATAGACCACGGAGTTGGTGTATATAGCGGTTTGCAGAAAATGGAAGTGAATGGTGTGACACAAGAAGCGGTAAGAATTATTTATAAAGACAGCGACATTTTATATGTAAATATTAATTCACTACATAAAATTTCAAAGTATACTGGAAAGGAAGGCACACCTCCTAAAGTGAATAAATTAGGTTCGGATGCTTGGGTGAAATTGAAAGAGAAGACAAAAATAAAAGTAAAGACGATTGCCTTTGATTTGATTAAGCTATATGCGCAAAGAAAAGCACAACATGGCTTTGCTTTTACACCCGACAACTATATGATGCATGAGCTAGAAGCTTCTTTCATGTACGAAGACACTATCGATCAAGCTAAAGCAATTGCTGACGTAAAAAGGGATATGGAGCAGCCAGCTCCAATGGATAGATTAGTTTGTGGAGACGTTGGTTTTGGGAAGACTGAAGTTGCAGTTAGAGCCGCTTTCAAAGCGGCGGTGGACGGCAAGCAGGTTGCATTATTGGTGCCAACTACAATATTGGCTTATCAGCATTATAAAACTTTTAAAGAACGCTTGAAAGATTTCCCAATCACCATTGACTATTTAAATAGATTCAAATCTTCTGCAGAAAAGAAAGAAACTATTGCAAAAGTAAAAGAGGGTAAGATTGACATTTTAGTTGGTACGCATGGTGTATTAGGTAAGGACGTAAATTTCAAGGATCTAGGTTTAATGATAATTGACGAAGAACAAAAATTCGGGGTGGCTCATAAAGAAAAATTGAAAACACTTCGAACCAATGTAGATTGCTTAACGCTAACAGCAACACCCATTCCAAGAACCTTACATTTTAGTTTAATGGGGGCACGTGATTTAAGTATTATTAATACAGCTCCTGCTAATAGGCAGCCTATTCATACAGAAGTTCAAGTGTTTCATGAAGATATCATTAGAGAGACTATCTATTTTGAAACGGAAAGAGGTGGGCAGGTTTTCTTTATACATAATAGAGTACAAGGATTGTCTGAAATGTGTGCAGTCATTCAAAAATTATGTCCTGACTTAAGTATTGGATATGCACATGGACAATTAGAAGGGCATCAATTAGAAGAAAAAATATTGGACTTTATTGAGCGTCGTTATGATGTATTAGTTTGTACGAATATTGTAGAAAGTGGTGTGGATATTCCTAATGTGAACACGATTATAGTAAACAATGCACACCATTTTGGATTGAGCGACTTGCATCAGTTACGTGGCAGAGTAGGGAGAAGTAATAAAAAAGCTTTCTGTTATTTATTAGCACCTCCAATTAGCTCTTTGCCAGACGATTCACGTAAACGTTTACAAACCCTAGAGCAGTTTAGTGAGTTAGGTAGTGGATTTCAAATTGCAATGCGAGATTTAGACATTAGAGGTGCTGGTAATTTATTAGGAGGAGAACAGAGCGGTTTTATGGCAGAGATTGGTTTTGAAATGTATCAAAAAATATTAGCAGAAGCAGTGCGTGAATTAAAGCGTTCCGACTTTAAAGAATTATTCCAAGAAGAAATTAGTAAACAGGATGATTTTGTTCAGGATTGTACTATTGATACGGACTTGGAAATTATGATACCAGACAGTTATGTAGAAAATATTGGCGAGCGTTTATCATTATATACAAGATTAGATCAGTCTGAGTCAGAGGAAGAATTGGCGAGTATGCAAATTGAGATGGCAGATCGATTTGGACCAATGCCAGATGCAGTGAAAGACTTATTTGTAACAGTGAGTTGCAGAAGAGCAGCAATAAGTCTTGGTTTTGAAAAAATAACTTTAAAGGATCAAATCATGCGATGTTATTTTATTAACAGACCAGACTCTCCTTATTTTGAAAGTCAGACATTTAAAAATCTATTATCCTTTACGCAGACTTCTATGAATACAGCAAATTTCAAGCAGGTAGGCAAGATGTTTATATTAATTATCAAGGATGTAAAAGGAATGGAAAACTGCCTGAGGGTCTTAAATAAAATGCAGGCAGGGGTGGTAGTCAATTCATAATTATTTGTAACTTACCTATAGTATTTAATTTCCTTTAACACTATTCAATATTATTTTATGGAAAATCAAAATGAAGCAACTTATTTAGCGCCAACTCAGGATGAAAGAACGCTTGCCATGTTAGCACATGTATTAGGTATTTTTGTTTCCTTTTTAGCCCCTTTGATAATATATTTAGTTAAAAAGGACGAATCTCCTTTTGTAAGTGAGCACGCTAAAGAGTCATTGAACTTTCAAATTAGCATGGCAATTTATTATACAGTAAGTATTATTTTGATAATCGTAATTATTGGAATATTAGGCTTGATATTTTTAGGATTCTTCTCCTTAGTCGTTGGTATTGTAGCTGCTATAAAAGCATTAGACGGCAAACCTTATCGTTATCCTATGTGTATCCGTTTTATTAAATAATTATTGTCATTAAATTAACGAATAAGATTATTCAGTAGAAAGTGTACAAAATACAACAAGGCCACTGTTTAAAGTGGCCTTGTTCAAATCTTTAGAGAAGAAGACGCGAAAGCGTCTGATGAAATAAAGATTTATTTCACCGAATAATTAATTCCTAAAATCCTTTTGTAGCTACACCGTCAGCGATTGCTTTTAATGCATTTGTTTCGCTCATGATAGCTGCCATTTTATTTCCTTTACCATCATTACCACCAGCCATATAACCACCTTTTACAGTTCTAGTTATTACAGCATCGTGCATTGGTACATTTTTTTCTTTAGTTTTTAAGCAATAAGCTTTGATCATTTTTGAAGTGTCCATTTTGTATAAATTTTAGAGTGAAAATTTCTGATTGAAAGTAGGTTATTTATTGTGATTCGTTGAAATTTACCATTGGTTTTTTGTTAAAATCGCCAAAAATGGCTCATTTATACGTCTATTTTAGCGTATTTGGCGTGAGATTCAATGAATTCCCTTCTAGGAGCCACTTCGTCACCCATTAACATACTGAAGATTCTATCTGCTTCAGCTAAGCTTTCAATGGTAACTTGCTTTAAAGTTCTTCTACTAGGATCCATTGTGGTTTCCCATAATTGGTCTGCGTTCATCTCTCCCAAACCTTTATATCGTTGGATAGTTACGGAGCTATCATTTCCGCCACCTAATTTAACAACTAGGTCTCTTCTTTGCTCTTCACTATAAGCATATTCTTGATCCTTACCTTTCTTAACTAAGTATAAAGGAGGCTGCGCAATATATACATATCCATTTTGCACCAACTCTTTCATATATCTAAAGATGAATGTAAGAATCAAAGTGGCAATGTGAGATCCATCCACGTCGGCATCGGTCATAATGATTAATTTATGATAACGAAGCTTAACAATATTTAATGCTTTAGGGTCTTCTGCAGTTCCAACTGTTACACCTAATGCAGTATACATATTTCTGATCTCCTCATTTTCATAAATCTTATGTTCCATTGCTTTTTCCACGTTCAAGATTTTACCACGTAAAGGTAAAATTGCTTGATATCCACGGTCACGTCCTTGCTTAGCTGTTCCGCCCGCTGAATCTCCTTCGACTAAGTATAACTCACATTTTTCTGGATCTCTTTCAGAACAGTCGGCTAATTTACCTGGTAAGCCACCGCCAGATAATACTGTTTTTCTTTGAACCATATCACGTGCTTTCTTTGCAGCAACACGTGCTTGGGCAGCCAGTATAATTTTTGAAATAACGTATTTTGCTTCCTTTGGATTTTCTTCCAAATAAGCTTCTAATACACGTGATACAGTTGTTTGAACTACACCACTCACTTCGCTATTGCCTAATTTTGTTTTAGTTTGTCCTTCAAATTGAGGCTCTGGAACTTTAACAGAAATAATAGCACTTAAACCTTCTCTAAAGTCATCTCCTTCTACGGTAACTTTTGCTCTTTCAAATAATCCCTCCTTGTCACCATAGCTTTTAAATACACGCGTTAACGCAGTTCTAAAACCAGTAACGTGAGTACCACCTTCAATGGTATTAATATTATTTACATAAGAGAAAATGTTTTCTTTAAAGTCATCATTATAAGTTAATGCAACTTCCACCATTACATTAGACGCTTCGTCTAAGCCTTCTACATATAAAGGCTCGCTAATAATTGGAGTTCTGTTAGCATTCTTATCTAACATTTGTACGAATTCAACAATACCACCTTCACTGTAAAAATTATTTACATAAGGTGCACCGTCTTCGCCTAATTCTCTTAAATCAGTCAATGTAATATTGATACGCTTATTTAAGTAAGACAACTCACGTAAACGTCCTTCTAAAATTTCTTTACGATAAACTGTTTCTTGAAAAATACTAGTATCAGGCCAGAAATGTACTTTAGTTCCAGTCTTATCACTTGTGCCAGTTTCTCTAACTGCATATTTAGGAATACCAATGCCATATTCCTGCTCAAATGTTTTACCTTCTCTTTCAACTGTTACTAATAATTTAGTACTTAATGCGTTTACACAACTCACACCCACACCGTGCAAACCACCAGACACTTTATAAGTATTTTTATCAAATTTACCACCAGCATGTAAGACCGTCATTACCACTTCCAATGCAGACCTTTTTTCTTTAGTATGCATTGCAGTTGGAATACCACGACCATTATCTTGAACACTGATAGAATTGTCTTCGTGAATAAACACTTCAATATGTGAGCAATAGCCAGCTAAAGCTTCATCAATAGAGTTATCAACTACTTCGTAAACAAGATGATGTAAACCTTTTGATCCTACATCGCCAATATACATGGCAGGTCTTTTTCTAACCGCTTCTAAACCTTCTAGTACCTGGATACTATCGGCTCCGTAATTCTTATTTTCCGCGGAATCCGGGGATTGTAAATCTTCTGACATAAACAGTGAAATTTTTTGTTTTATAGGGCATTTCGAATGCATACAAACTTAAGAAAATTAAGCGTTTTAGTGCCCCTTAAAGCGGGCATAGTTATCCCCAAAATCAATGAGTTGTGAATTAAATTGAAGTCCAAAATGAGGCTTAAAATGACCTTTAAATGGCATCTTTTTTATTCAGTCATTGTCCTTGTTTTTAAAACAAGCTAACTGTCATTTTTGGGTCATTTAACGAACCTTTTAAGCCATATTGATGTTTATACATTAAATTTGTATAAGTGAATCAAGCATTAGACATATTAAAACAAGGCAATAAACCAGCAGAATTTGCGGGAATGGCTTTGTTATGGCACAAGGATCAGCATATTCCAGGTTCCACTCAGTACAGTATTAGAAGATACTCTGCATCGG
The DNA here is from genome assembly GCA_947374225.1 of Chitinophagaceae bacterium. Taxonomy (GTDB): domain Bacteria; phylum Bacteroidota; class Bacteroidia; order Chitinophagales; family Chitinophagaceae; genus Sediminibacterium. Next base: position 55,282 of record CANCAY010000011.1, read on the forward strand.
ATTCATGGACAACAGAAGATACTGGCATGTTTGTATATCATTTTAATGCGCATCATCCAAAAGACAATTTTCTTGAATTGAGATTTTGTATTTCTGGGAATAGATATTGTGATAATAAATTATGCGGTACTTGTAATCAATTGCCAACCGAAGATTGTGCAGGACCATTACGCACAGTGGATGTATTCTGTTTTCATTTTACTTCTACATTTTTACGCCAGTTTGTTCATAATGTAAAATTGAATTCTACAAAAGACGAAGTGTTGGCATTTAAACATCCAAATGCTTTTACCAAAATTTTCCCTTTAAGTATTCGTAAGCGCTCCACTTTAGACGAAGTGCTGAATCACACTTATACAGGGTCTTTGGAGAATATATTTATCAACGCAAAAATTCACGAATTACTTTTACAAAGTTTGGAAGGAGTTATAGACGATGAAAAAGAAGAAGGATTTTCTTGTAAATTTTTAGCTGACGAAAGAGGCAAGGAAAGTATTTATCAAGCGAGAGAAATTTTACTTCAACATATTGGCGATCCTATTACGATTAAGGAATTAAGTCGTAAAGTGGCTATGAATGAATGTTACTTGAAAAAAGGGTTTAAAGAAATTTTCGGCACCACTATATTTGATTATTACCAACAACAAAGAATGGAACATGCTAAATACTTGTTGTATGAAAAAGCCTTAAGTGTTACCGATGTTTCTGCATTATTAGGGTATTCCTCCATTTCGCATTTCTCTGCTGCTTTCAAGAAGCATACAGGCCTAAAGCCTTGTGAATTGTTGAACTAATTTCGTTTTATTTTAGTTATTTTTATTTTCTAAATATTTACTATGCGTCAATTATTTGCTATTGTTATGATGGTGTTATGCAGTTCTTGTATCAACCAAAGAGTGGACTTGATAGTGCATCATGCACAAATCTATACCGTTAATAATGATTTTAGTACAGCAGAAGCCATGGCTATTCAAGACGGTAAAATAATTGCAGTAGGATCGAATGACGAAATTTTAAAAGATTATCAATCCGACAGTGTAGTGAATGCAGATGGCGCAATTATATATCCTGGTTTTGTGGATGCACATGCTCATTTCATGGGGTATGGTCAATCCTTATATGCAGTGGATTTGATGTTCATTCCTTCTTGGGAAGAAGCTATTGCTAGAGTAAAAGATTTTGCTATAAAACATCCAGGTAAAGGATGGATTAAAGGACGTGGTTGGGATCAAAATCGTTTTCCTGGCAAAGCATTTCCAACGAATGCTGAATTAAATATTTTATTTCCAGATCGCCCTGTTTTATTAGAAAGGGTAGACGGTCATGCAAGTGTTGCGAATGACTTTGCTTTAAAATTGGCAGGTGTAAAACCAGGTCAAACAATTGAAGGTGGACAGTTCACAATGCAAGACGGTAAGTTGACTGGATTATTAGTGGACAATGCAGTTGGGGTAGTAGAAAGTCATGTTCCAGCCGCAACGAAAGCGGATTATAAAGACTGGTTCACTGCTGCTCAACAAAATTGTTTTGCTACAGGATTAACTACTATTACTGATTGTGGATTGAGCCCTTCAGATATTGACCAAGTGGACGCTTTACAAAAAAGCAATGATTTAAAAATGCGTTTGTATGTAATGTTGAGTGATAAGCCTGAATCATATACTTCAAAATATTTTACTGGCGGCGGATATGTTACAGATAGATTGTCGGTTAAAGGGGTGAAAGTATATGGTGATGGAGCATTGGGAAGTAGAGGTGCATGTTTATTGCAACCTTATGCTGACAAAGCGGGCTGGTCTGGATTTTTATTAAGTAGTCCAGCGCATTTTGATTCAGTTGCTGCAAAACTAATTAATACCGATTTTCAAATGTGTACCCATGCTATTGGGGATAGTGCTAACAGAACCATTTTAAAAGTGTATGCTAAATATTTAAAAGGAAAGAATGATAAGCGTTGGAGAATTGAGCATGCTCAAATTATCAATGCTGCTGATTTTCATTACTTTGGCGATAATAGTATTATTCCTTCAGTTCAACCCACACATGGCACAAGTGATATGTATTGGGCAGGAGATAGATTGGGTGCAGTAAGATTGAAGGGAGGCTATGCTTACAAACAATTATTGGAACAAAACAATTGGTTGCCATTGGGAACCGATTTTCCAGTAGAGGAGATAAATCCATTTAAGACTTTTTTAGCAGCCGTAGCAAGACAAGATGCAAAAGGTTTTCCAGCTGGAGGTTTTCAAATAGAGAATGTATTAACACGTGAACAAGCAATTCGTGGTATGACCATTTGGGCTGCCAAAGCAAACCGTATGGAAAAACAAATAGGGTCAATTGAAGTAGGAAAGAAAGCCGATTTTATTATACTAGACAAGGACTTAATGAAAGTACCTTCTGATAGTATTTTGCATGTAAAAGTGCTGAAGACCTATTTGAATGGAGAGCGTGTGCATTAATTTAGAATTCATAAGTTGGGAACATTCCAATACTGAACTCTGAGTCATAGCGTAAAAAAAAGGGGAAAGTTAAACGTCAAGAAAGTCAGCATGTTTGAGCACGTAGTGCGAGTTCTGACTTTTAGTTTAAGCTTTCCCCTTTTTAGCGTAATGACGAACAGAGAAGGATGGAATGTTCAGCCAACGTTGAATTCTAAATTACAATCCCACCATGTCTTTAGGAATAACCCATGCATCAAATTCTTCAGGAGTAACATATCCTAATTTCACCGCCATCTCTTTTAATGTGGTTCCTTCTTTATGTGCTTTTTGAGCAATCTCTGCAGACTTATAATAACCAATCTTAGTGTTCAATGAAGTCACTAACATTAAACTATTATTTACGTGCTTATTAATATTAGCTTCGATTGGCTCTAATCCAATAGCGCATTTATCATTGAAGCTTACGCAACCATCACCAATTAATCTTGCACTGTGTAAGAAATTATAAATCATTACTGGTTTAAATACATTTAGTTCAAAATGTCCCATAGAACCTCCAACGTTAATGGCAACGTCGTTACCCATAACTTGTGCAGCAATCATTGTTAAAGCTTCTGATTGCGTAGGATTTACTTTGCCAGGCATGATAGAAGAGCCAGGCTCATTGTCTGGAATGAATAATTCACCAATTCCACTTCTTGGTCCAGAAGACAACATACGAACGTCGTTTGCGATTTTCATTAAGCTAACTGCTACTGTTTTTAATGCACCATGTGTTTCTACAATAGCGTCATGTGCTGCTAATGCTTCAAATTTATTTTCAGCAGTCACAAATGGTAAGCCAGTTAAATTTGCAATATGTTTTGCAACATTTTCTGAATAACCTTTTGGGGTATTAATTCCGGTACCAACTGCAGTACCACCCAATGCTAATTCACTTAAATGTTCTAATGTATTATTGATTGCTTTTAATCCATGTTTCAATTGGCTAGCATATCCACTAATTTCTTGACCTAAAGTTAATGGGGTAGCGTCCATAAAGTGGGTACGTCCAATTTTTACCACATGCATGAAAGCAGCACTCTTAGCATCCAAAGTATTTTTCAACGTGGTAATACCTGGAATAGTTGTTTCCTTTAAAATCTGGTAAGCTGCAATATGCATTGCAGTTGGAAAAGTATCGTTAGAAGACTGAGACTTATTTACATCGTCATTTGGGTGTAAGAATTTTTCTTTATCTGTCAAGCTTCCTCCTTGAATAACATGACCACGATATGCAATCACTTCATTCATGTTCATATTACTTTGGGTACCACTACCTGTCTGCCATACAACTAACGGAAATTGATCGTCTAGTTTACCTGCTAATATTTCATCACAAACTTGTCCAATTAGAACACATTTTTCTTTTGGTAAAACACCTGCATCAAAATTAGTTAAGGCTGCTGCTTTTTTTAAATATGCGAATGCCTTAATGATTTCTTTAGGCATGCGATTGATGTCTTGCGCAATCTTAAAATTCTCGATACTTCTTTGTGTTTGTGCACCCCAATAAACATGTGATGGCACTTTCACTTCTCCCATTGTGTCTTTCTCAATTCTGTATTCCATAGTTGCAATATTTTAATACCGCAAAGGTAACACAGAGGCACTAATGTCCTTTAAATTCTGGCTTTCTTTTTTCTATAAATGCTTGGATTCCTTCTTTGCAATCTTCTGTAACAAAGCAATCTCCAAAAAGGGTAGCTTCTAAGTCGTAGCCATTGATAGATTCATCCCATGCTGCGTTCACTGCTTTTATGGAATTAGTTACTGCAATGGGTGCTTTGGTATGGCTGGCTCCAAGGATTGACTGGGCTTTGGCGATAAGGTCTGATTGTGGTACCACATAATTTACAAGGCCATATTCGAGTGCCTGAGCAGCAGTAATACTATTGCCAGTGACTATTAATTCCATCGCCCTTGCTTTACCTACTTTTTGAGTAAGTCGCTGACTACCTCCATAACCTGGCATGATGCCTAGGTTTACTTCAGGTTGACCAAATAAGGCGTTTTCAGAGGCGATTATGAAATGACAACTCATTGCTAATTCGCAACCTCCACCTAATGCATATCCATTAACACAAGCAATTACAGGCTTAGGTGAGTTTTCAATTTTAGCAAAGACCGATTGCCCTTTTTTTGCAACGGCGATAGCGGCCTCTTTTGAAAGCGCTTCAAATTCTTTGATATCGGCACCTGCAACAAAACTTTTAAGCCCTGCCCCAGTGATGATAACACTTTTAATTTCCGGAAATTTATATACACGATCCATGACAGCTTCCAAGTCTAGCATGACCTGTTGATTCAACGCATTTAATTTGTCAGGACGATTGATAGTAATGATCAGTGTATGATCTTCTAATTTTGTAAACAATGTTTGGAATGACATATAAAAGCAATTTAAGTTAAAAATCGTTTTACTTTCTGTGCTCCGCTACCCAAGTTCGAATGTAGTCTGCAATATCAGACGTGTTGGCCCCTGGTGTAAATAAAGTGCCAATACCCATGGAACTAAGTGCATTGGTGTCAGCATCTGGTATAATTCCCCCGCCTGTTAACAATACATCTTTTAAACCCTTGTCTTGCATGAGCTGGTATACTTTTGGAAATACAGTCATATGCGCGCCTGATAATATGCTTATACCAATAGCATCAACGTCTTCTTGTAATGCAGCTTGTACTACCATTTCAGGACTTTGACGTAAACCAGTATAAATAACTTCCATACCAGCATCCCTCAAAGCGGTTGCAATAATTTTAGCGCCACGATCATGGCCGTCTAATCCTACTTTAGCAACTAATACTCTTATTGGTTTTTGTACGCTCATATATATACAAGTTACGCTAATTCGTGGATAATAATTGTAAGCAATATTGAATTCTATTGCAAGTGTCTTTTAGTTCTATAGCTTCCACAATTTCAAATACGCCTGGTCCAAATTTACCCCCTACTAACATGATTCTAAATGGCAACATTAATTCGCCAGGTTTAAGTTCATGCAGTGTAGCTAGTTCTTTAAAATGTGCTTCTAATTCAATAGCAGGAATAGTTTGTTTACCTGCACTTATATGGTCCGTATAAATCCCAACAAGTGCTTCAAAGAATTGCTGTTTTTTTACTTCCCATTTAGGAGCAATGGATGCGGTGTCTATTGTAGTGGGTGCTTTAAAGAAGAAAGCGCTTTGTGTAATAAAATCAGGTAATAAATGACAACGCTCTTTTACTAGTCCAATGATCTTTACTAAATAGTCGTGTTCATGAATTTCAATTGCTGCCTGGTCAAAATAGGGCTGAACTAATTGGGATAATTTTTCATTATCCATTATTTTAATCCATTCTTGGTTGAACCATTTTGCTTTTTCATAATCAAATTTAGCGCCGCCTTTATGCACCCTGTCTAAAGAAAAATTAGCAATCAATTCTTCCATTGTAAAAATTTCTTTATCGGTACCATCATTCCAGCCAAGTAAGGCCAACAAATTTATAAATGCTTCTGGTAAGAAACCCTTCTCTTTAAATCCGATAGTAGTTTCTTTAGTGATTGGGTCGGTCCAGTCCATTGCAAACACAGGGAAGCCTAGTCGCTCGCCGTCACGTTTACTTAGTTTTCCATGTCCGTCTGGCTTTAATATTAATGGCAAATGCGCCCATTTAGGCATCTGATCTAATCCAAATAAATACTTCCATAATAAAATATGCACTGGCGCACTTGGCAGCCATTCTTCTCCTCTAAATGCATGAGTTATTTTCATTAAATGATCGTCCACAACCACTGCTAAATGATAGGTCGGCATGCCGTCTGCTTTTAATAAAACTTTGTCGTCAACGGTGCTTGCATCAAAGCAAACTTCGCCCCTAATAATATCTTCAAAAACCACTTCTTCATTCTCTGGCATTTTGATTCTAACAACATGCGGAGTATTGTTTTTTAATAATGCTTCTACTTCTTCTGCAGACAATGAAATTGAATTTTTCATTTCCATTCTATGCGCTCTGCTATACTGAAAATTTGGAATCTCTGCTCTCTTTGCTTCTAAGTCTGAAGGAGTATCAAATGCATAATAGGCATTGCCTTGTGCAATTAATTGATCTGCATATTTTTTATAGTCTGCTTTACGCTCACTTTGTCGGTAGGGGCCATAAGCACCTCCATGCACAGGACTCTCGTCTGGAGACAATCCACACCAAGCTAAAGTGTCTAAAATATATTGTTCAGCACCTGAAACAAATCTTGATTGATCCGTGTCTTCTATTCTTAATATAAATTCTCCATTATTGTGTTTTGCAAATAAGTAATTAAACAAAACGGTTCTAACGCCACCAAGGTGTAACCCGCCCGTAGGAGAGGGCGCAAACCTTACTCTAACCTTTGCATCCATGCTTTTATTCATTTTTACAAAGATAATATTCAAACAGGCAAAAGAACTATTTATCTTTGGTTATGTATTTGATTAAAACACCTTTTTGGCTAAGGGCTTTATACCCTAGTTGTACTTGGAGAATTCCCGCTAAGGAGAAAGTGATTTATTTAAGTTTTGACGACGGGCCACACCCCACCGCAACCCCTTTTGTACTTGCAGCATTGGCTAAATACAATGCGAAAGC
>CANCAY010000012.1 GCA_947374225.1 Chitinophagaceae bacterium
TACTTTATTATATAAATTATTTACCGAATTAGGTTATACATGTGGCTTAATAAGCACTGTACAAAACCATATAGGAAAAGAAGTTAAAGCAGCTACTCACACTACCCCAGATGCAATCAGTTTAAATCAATTGTTAAGTCAAATGATTAATGCGGGTTGTACACATGTATTTATGGAAGTAAGTAGCCATGCAATACATCAGCATAGAACAACTGGTTTATATTTCACAGGTGGTGCATTTACGAATATTACATTGGATCATTTGGATTATCACCAAACGTTTGAAGCATATTTAGCTGTTAAAAAAACATTCTTTGATCAGCTACCAAGTACTGCATTTGCCTTGTCTAATTTAGACGACAAGAATGGTGCAAATATGTTGATGGATACGAAAGCTAAAAAATTAACTTATGCACTTCACGCTCCAGCAACGTATAAAGGTAAAATTTTAGAAAATCAATTAAGTGGATTAGTCTTATTGGTGAATGACTTAGAAGTGCATTGTAGAATGATTGGCACATTCAACGCCTATAATTTTTTAGCAGTATATGGTGTGGCAATTCAATTAGGAGAAAGCGCACAGGCGGTATTGACAGTGTTGAGCGCCTTGACTGGTGCAGAAGGTAGATTTGATTATATTATTAGTGACCAACAAATTATAGGTATTGTAGACTATGCGCATACGCCAGATGCTTTAGAAAATGTTTTAGAAACCATTGCGAAATTGAGAAAAGGAGGAGAGCAAGTAATAACAGTAGTAGGTTGTGGTGGAGACAGAGATAAATCAAAGCGTCCTATTATGGCACAAGTTGCTTGTGACTTAAGTACTAAAGTATTTTTAACAAGTGACAATCCTCGTTCAGAAGACCCTAATGATATCTTAAATGACATGGAGCAAGGTTTGACTAGTGCTGCAAAAAGAAAATACATCAAAATTGTAGATAGAAAAGAAGCCATTAAAGCTGCGGTGAGTTTTGCCAATAAAGGTGATATCATTTTGGTTGCAGGAAAGGGACATGAAAAATATCAAGATATCAAAGGTATTAAGTCTGATTTTGATGATAAGCAAATTTTACAAAACCTATTTAAAGAACTAGAAAAATAAGCTCATGCTATATCAATTATTTTCTTGGCTAGACAAATCATTTAATATCCCAGGGCTGGGTGCATTTCAATTTTTGACATTTAGAATTGCTATGGCTATTTTAATGTCCTTGTTTATTGCGACTGTGTATGGCAAAAAAATGATCTTGTTCTTACAAAAGAAACAAATCGGTGAGTCAGTTAGAGAATTAGGATTAGCAGGAGAGCAACAAAAAAAAGGTACACCAACAATGGGTGGCATTATAATTTTGTTGAGTATATTAATTCCAACATTGTTATTTGCAAATTTAGATAAAGTATATATCCGCCTAATGGTATTATGTACCGTATGGCTTGGTTTGATTGGATTTTTAGACGATTATTTTAAAATAAGAGCAAGGAAAACTGCATTAAGCAGCGGGGGGACTTACAAAAAGAAAGATAGCGATGGATTGGCTGGAATTTCAAAAATAATTGGTCAAGTAGGTCTTGGCATTATTATTGGTGTGACATTATACTTTAGTAATTCAGTTACTGTAGAGCGTGAAATTATTTCATCCAATGTTAGTGCAAGTTTGCAAAAGGGAGAGCACATTGCAAAAGGTGCTGATGTTGTAATTCATACTATTAATGGAGTAGAGCGTCGTTTTGTAAAAGTTAAGACGCCTATAACAACTATTCCATTTGTAAAGAATCATGAGTTTAACTATAGCAAATTGGTAAGCTGGATTGGTCCAGGTGCTGAAAAGTATACATGGGTAGTTTATATCTTAATAGTAACTTTTATTGTAACAGCAGTTTCTAATGGAGCTAATATAACAGACGGGTTAGACGGTTTGGCTGCAGGTGTGAGTGCAATTATTGGAGCTGCATTAGGCATATTTGTTTATGTGAGTGGTAACTATGTATTTGCAGATTATTTAAACGTAATGTACATTCCTAATTTAGGCGAGTTGTCCATATTTGTAGGTGCATTTGTTGGCGGATGTATTGGGTTCTTATGGTACAATGCTTATCCAGCGCAAGTTTTTATGGGCGATACGGGAAGTTTGGCATTAGGCGGCATTATTGCATCGCTTGCAATTATAGTAAGAAAAGAATTATTGATTCCGATTTTTTGTGGCGTATTCTTAATTGAAAACTTGAGTGTTATTATTCAAGTGAGCTATTTTAAATACACAAGAAAAAAATATGGCGAAGGACGTCGTGTGTTTTTGATGAGTCCTTTACATCATCACTATCAAAAGAAAGGATTTCACGAAAGTAAAATTGCAGTTAGATTTTGGATCATTACTATTTTACTAGTTGTTGCATCAATATTAACATTAAAGACAAGATAATTGTGGCAAAAAAATTAGTCATATTAGGAGCAGGGGAAAGTGGTATAGGTACTGCATTGTTAGCTAAGCAAAAAGGCTATGATGTTTTTGTGTCTGACGCGAGCGTGATTAAGGCAATTTACTTGAAAGAGTTAGAGCAGAATGAAATTGAATTTGAATCAGGATCTCATAGTGTTGAAAGAATTTTACAAGCAGACGAAGTAATGAAGAGTCCAGGTATTCCTGAGAAGAATGAATTGGTTAAAGCGATTAGAGCAAAAGGAATTCCAATTATAAGTGAAATTGAATTTGGGTATAGATATAAAGGGGAAAGTAAAATTGCTGCTATCACTGGAAGTAATGGCAAGAGTACTACTACTGCGTTGTTATATCACATTTGCAAGATAGCAGAAGAAGATGTAGCAATGGTAGGCAATATTGGATACTCATTTGCAAGACAAATTGCAATTGATCCTAAGGCCTTATATGTTATCGAAATCAGCTCTTTTCAATTAGACGATATTCAATATTTCAAACCCGATATTGCTATTTTATTAAATATCACAGAGGATCATTTAGACAGATATAATTACCAGTTTGAAAATTATATCAAAAGCAAGTTTAGAGTGATTGAGAATCAAACAGCACTGGATTATTTTATTTACTGCATTGACGACGAAGTCATTGTAAAACATTTAGAACTACTAACTACCAATACTAACCCATTACCATTTTCTATGAAACAAGAAGTAAAAAAAGGAGCTTACATCAAGAACGACCAAATGATGATTAAAATCCAAGAAGAGCGTGTCACTATGAGTATTTATGATTTTGCTTTAAAAGGTAAACATAATGCTTATAATACAATGGCTGCTAGTATCGCTGCTAGTACTTTAGGTATTAGAAAAGAAAAAATCCGCGAAGCGGTTAGCAATTTCCATAGCCTAGAACATAGAATGGAATTTGTTGCAACTGTTCGTGGTGTTGATTTTATTAACGACAGTAAGGCGACTAATGTAAATAGTACTTGGTATGCTTTAGAGAGTATGCAAAAGCCTACAGTATTAATATTGGGAGGAGTTGACAAAGGCAATGATTATGAATTAATTGCAGACTTAGTTAAGGAGAAAGTGAAAGCAATTATTTGTATGGGTACAGACAATAAAAAAATAATTGAATTTTTTAAAGATAAGGTTGCCAATATTGTAGAAGCGCCTAGTGCAAAGAGTGCAGTAGATGCTTCATTTGAATTGGCAGAGAAGGGTGATGTAGTTTTATTAAGTCCAGCTTGTGCAAGTTTTGATTTATTCAAAAACTACGAAGACAGAGGCTGTCAATTTAAAGAGAGCGTAAAAGAACTATAATGTTTAAAGAGATTTCAGATAAATTATTTTCACAAATGCCTACTATTGGCGGCGTGAAAGAGCACTTGGACCAAAGGACAAGAGGAGATAAATACATATGGGGGATAGTTATTGTATTGTCTTTAATTTCAATTTTGGTTGTGTATAGTGCAACTGGTTCCTTGGCTTACAAAATGTATCGAGGGAATACAAGTGCGTATTTATTTAAACAGTTAGCATTTACGTTATTAGGGTTGTTAGTTATTTTCGGTTTACACAGGGTTAATTATACTATGTTTTCAAGAATTGCAACAATTATGTTCGCGCTTTCTATCCCTCTGTTGATTTATACCTTGTTTTTTGGTGCTAAAATTAATGAAGGAAGTAGATGGATTAAATTACCCATCATAAATTTAACCATTCAAAGTAGTGACGTGGCTAAGTTGGCGTTATTTATGTATATCTCTAAAGTATTGAGTAAGAAGCAGGAGGTTATCAAGGATTTCAAGAAAGGATTCTTGCCGGTTATTATACCTGTATTTATTATATGCGGCTTAATCATGCCAGCAAACTTGTCAAATGCATTATTGACAGGGGCTACTTCTTTACTTTTAATGTTTATAGGTAGGATTAGTTTTAAACATATTGGGCTTACCATTTTAATAGCCATGATTCCTGTTGTGATTATAATTAGTGTTGCTATGGCGACACATAAATCAAATATGGCAAATGCAAATTCAGAAGGCAAACCTGTAGTTGCAGAAAAGATGAAAGGATTTGGGAGATTTGGTACTTGGGTAAGTAGGGTACAGGATTTTATGTACGCAGATAAAAATGAAGTGCCTTATCAAGTGCAACAAGCAAAAATTGCAATTGCGAATGGTAGTATCTTTTTTGGATTAGGACCTGGGAATAGCAGACAAAGAAATTTTTTACCACAAGCATATAATGACTTTATATATTCCATTATCATTGAAGAATATGGATTAATTGGAGCAGCATTTATCATTTTTATATATCTAGTATTTTTATTTAGATGTATTAAAATTTTTAGAAAATGTCCCTATGCATTTGGTGCATTCCTAGCGTTGGGATTGAGTTTCACATTGGTAATACAAGCAGTTGCTAATATGGCAGTGAATGTAGCTATTGTTCCGGTAACTGGTGTCACTTTGCCATTGGTTAGTATGGGAGGAAGCTCATTTATATTTACTTGTTGCTCTATTGGCTTAATACTTAGTGTTGCAAAAAACGTAGAACAAATTGAAGGGAATGCTCCTTTAGAAACTGAAATAGAAATACCTGCTGAAAATACTGAAATTGAAAATGAAGCATAACGAGCTACATAGTACAATGCGCATCATCATTGCGGGTGGTGGAACAGGAGGACATATTTTTCCTGCAATAGCCGTGGCGCAAGCAATTCAGAAATTAAGACCTAAAGCTGAAATATTGTTTATTGGAGCCAATGGTAAAATGGAGATGGAAAAAGTGCCACAAGCTGGATATAAAATCATTGGATTAAGTATTGCTGGATTTAATAGATCTAATATTTTAAAGAACATTAGTTTACCCTATAAATTAATTAAAAGTTTTTTACAGGTGAGATCCATTTTTAAAAACTTCAAGCCCGATGCAGTATTTGGAGTGGGTGGGTATTCGAGCTTCCCCGTTTTAAAGTTTGCACAATCTATTGGCATACCAAATTTTATTCATGAGTCAAATGCATTTGCTGGAAAATCAAATACTTGGTTAGGTAAGCATGCAACTAAAATATTTACAGGCACTAAGGGTATGGAAATATTTTTCCCTATCGATAAAATTATAGTAACAGGGAATCCCGTTAGACAAAATATTGTGGAGAGTGAATATAGTAAGGATGCCGCTTTATTACATTTTGGGTTATTGTCAACTAGAAAAACCGTTTTAATAATTGGGGGAAGTTTAGGGGCAGCTTCCATTAATAATACTATTATACAAAATCTGGATCTATTCTTAAAACATCAAATCCAATTAATTTGGCAGACTGGTAAGCCTAATGCTGCTATGTATGAAAAAGCAGTGGAGTCATACCCTAATGTATATATTAATTCCTTCATAGACGACATGAGTGCTGCTTATACTGCCGCGGATATTGTGATAAGTAGGTCTGGAGCTATGGCAGTAGCTGAAATTTGTTTGAAAGCAAAAGCATGTGTATTTGTTCCTTATCCTCATGCAGCAGAAGATCATCAAACATTTAATGCTAAGCTATTGGTGAATGAGAATGCAGCATTGATGATTAAAGATAGTGAAGTGAATGAGAAACTAATATCACTTGTGTTAGACACATTAAGTGATGACATTTTATTAGAAAAATTACAAACGAATATTAAAACCTTTTCAATTCAAAACGCAGATCAAGTAATTGCTGCAAAAATTATTGAAATAGTTGAATCAAATACAAAGACTAATTAATCATGAATCCACTTACAAATATCAAGAACATTTATTTTGTTGGCATAGGCGGTATTGGCATGAGTGCGTTGGCAAGGTATTTTAATACACAAGGTGTCAAAGTGAGTGGCTACGACAAAACGCCAACTGCATTAACGGATGATTTAGTTAAGGAAGGAATTCAAATTCATTTTGACGACGATATAAATCAAATTGATAAAGAGGCAACTGTTGTTGTTTATACACCGGCTATTCCAGTGGAGCACAAGGAATTAAATTATTTGAGAGACAATGGATACAATGTTGTAAAGAGAAGTGATGTTTTGCAATGGGTTACAGAGAATGCTTTTACTATTGGCATTGCTGGTACGCATGGTAAAACTACTACTACGTCAATGACAGCTCATATATTAAGACATACAGGTTATGGTTGTAATGCATTTTTGGGTGGTATCGCTTCTAATTATGGAACAAATTTTTGGAGTGATGAGAAGAATGTAGTGGTAGTTGAGGCAGATGAATATGACAGAAGCTTTTTAAAACTGTCCCCAAATATTGCAGTAGTCACTGCGGTGGACCCAGACCATTTAGATATTTATGGAACTGCCGAAGAAGTATTAAAAGCTTTTGGACAATACACAGATAAGATAAAAACAGGAGGCAATTTAATCCAAAAATACGGTACTGTTTTTCCTGTAAACGGAGAACATAAAACAATCCTGACCTATTCTTATAATGAACCCAAGGCGGACTATCATACGGTAAATTTAAAAGTAGTTGACGGGTCATACCATTTTGATTTAGTGTATCCGACAGGTGTGGTTAAGGATGTTATTTTAAATATGGGTGGATTACATAATGTTGAAAATGCTACAGCGGCAATTGCAATTGCTTTAACATTGGGTATTGATATTGATAAAATAAAATTAGCTGTTGCTTCTTTCATGGGAGTTAAGCGTCGTTTTGAATATAAAGTTAAAACAGCCAATAAAGTTTTAATTGACGACTATGCACATCACCCCGAAGAATTGAATGCGTTAATTAGTGGAGTTAGAAGTTTATATCCAAATGAAAAAATGGTATTGGTTTTTCAGCCACATTTATATTCAAGAACACAGGATCAAGCTATTGGTTTTGTTGAAACCTTAGATAAAGCAGACGAAGTGATTTTATTGCCAATATATCCAGCAAGAGAATTGCCGATCCCTGGCGTAACAAGCGATATGTTATTAGATAAAATGAAACTAAAGGATAAGCGCGTAATGAGTAAAGAAGCGTTAATGAAATGGGCGGCAACGACAAATGACAAATTAATTGTAATGGCAGGGGCAGGTGATATTGATGTGTGCATTACAAAAATTAAAGATATTCTTACTAAATAGTACATGCAAAACTGGAAAAACATATTATTCAAAGTATTATGGAGCATAGCAGCAACAGCGCTGATTGTTCTATTTGTAGTGGCTTGGCAGGAAAAAGGGGGCAAAAAATGCAAAGATATTCAAGTAGAATTGGTAGGGGATAATACCAAGGCATTATTCCTTTATGAGCAAGAAATTCTAGGGCTTATAAATGACGAGCAAGTAAAGACGGGCCAGCCCATTTCTTCTATTAATTTGAGCGCTTTAGAGAAAATGTTAGAAAACTCAGGTTGGATAAAAAATGCTGAGTTGTATATAGACAATAAGATGGTATTGCAAGTAAAGATTGAGCAAAGAATACCAATTGCTAGAGTATTTACTGTTGGTGGGAATTCTTTTTATATGGACAATGAAGGAAGAAGGCTTCCGTTGAGACAGCTGTCAGTATTGCGATTGCCAGTATTTACTGGATTTACATCAGATCAGCCGATATTGTCAAAACCAGACAGTTTGCTTTTACATGATATGGTTTATTTTGCCAATACGATTAAGTCTGATTCCTTTTTTACTGCTCAAATTGCACAAATCAATATTGCTTCAAATGGAGATTTTGAATTAGTTCCAGCAATTGGCGATCATCTTGTATTAATTGGGAAAGTGGAACATTTGGAAGACAAGTTAAATAGACTATTCACTTTTTATAAAAAGGTATGGGTACCTTCTGGCATAAATGCTTTTCAAGTTTTGGATTGTAGATTCGACAAACAAATTGTAGCCTTGAAGAAAGGATTGCAGCCAATACAATTCACTGGAATGGTTTTGCCATTTGAAAATTTAGCGTCTGTGATGGATTCTACAATTAAAGCCGATACGATAAAATCAAAGCCGATTCTTGTAGTTGCAAAACCAATAGATACGGTAAAGCAGCATTTGCAATTAAAAACGGCAAAGTTACAAGTCCTAAAACCTAAAGTTGTAAGTACTAAAGCACAGCCGATCAAGCCTAAAATACAACAAGTAAAAACAGCCCCTAAGAAGAAAATTATTGTCAAGCCAGTAGTCAAAAAAATGCCTACTAAATTGAACAATAAATCAAATATTAAAACGTTAAATAATGTGAAGAAGACTGCGAAAGCATTGATGCCTAAAAAGTCCGAATCCAAAACAACTACAAACAACTAAAAAACTATAAAATGAGTCAGAACGATTCTCCCATCATTGTGGGTCTTGACATTGGAACAACTAAGATTGCGGCCATTGCAGGTAGAAAAAACGAATTTGGAAAATTAGAAATACTAGGATTTGGCCGTGCGAATAGCAATGGCGTTCAACATGGCCAAGTATTGAATATTGACCAAACAATTAAAGCCATTCAACAAGCTTTACAAAATTGTCAATTAAGCAATCCCGATTTAGAGATTAATGAGGTGTATGTGGGTATTGCTGGTCATCATATCAAGAGTTTACAAACTCGTGGAGATATGGTGCGTCAAGATGCCGAGAATGAAATCCAATCTTGGGAGATCGAACAATTGATCAATAACCAAAGAAAAACATTTATTCCAGCAGGAGATCAAATCATTGACGTGATTCCTCAGGAATTCCATGTGGACAATAACCAAAACATCAAAGACCCAGTAGGGGTGAATGGTGTTAAGGTGGGAGCCAATTTTCATATTATCACAGGAGACAGAAATGCCATCAGAAATATAAATCGTTCTGTAGAAAGAAGTGGATTAACTACTAAAGACTTAGTGTTACAACCATTGGCTTCTGCAAGTGCGGTAATGAGCGATATTGATATGGAAGCAGGTGTGGCTATTTTGGATATTGGTGGTGGTACAAGTGACCTTGCCGTATTTTATGATGGTATCTTAAAACATACTGCAGTTATTCCATTTGGTGGAGAAAATATCACTAACGATATTAGAATGGGATTAGGTGTTTTGAAAAGTCAGGCAGAAGCTATGAAAGTTCAGTTTGGAAGTGCTTTGTCTGATGAAGCAAAAGCAAATGCATATGTAACTATTCCAGGTTTGAAAGGAATGCCAGCCAAAGAGATTAGTGTTAAAAACTTAGCTGCTATTATTCAAGCAAGAATGAGCGAAATTTTAGATTTTGTTACTTATCACTTAAAGCAAGTGGGTTTAGATAGTCGCATGTTAAATGGCGGTGTGATTTTAACAGGAGGAGGCTCTCAATTAAAGCATTTGATTCAATTGACTGAATATATTACTGGTTTAAATGCAAGAATTGGCTTGCCAAATGAGCATTTAGCACCTAATCACATTGATGAATTGAAAAAACCTATGTATTCAACTTGTATCGGTTTAATCTTGAAAGGTTATAACGATTATGAGCAAAATTATAAGGTATTTACTGAAACGTTTAAGAAAGTAGAAGTTCCAAAATCATTAACAGTGAACGGGGTTCCTGAAACGAATGGTTTGACTAGCCAAAGAGCAGCTCAAAAAGCAGCCCCACAGCCAGTCGCAACTACTTTAACTGTGGAACAAATTGAAAATAGAAAGAGCAAATTCTGGGATCGTTTCAAGAATAACTTAATAGAAATTTTCAGCGAAGAAGACGATAAATTATTACCATAATATTTACCCACATTATGGTTATAAAAAATATGCCATAAAATGTTGAAATAAAGTAATTTAGACCGTATTTACTACTAACCAACTACCATCTAACTAACCCATTTAAAAACAATAGAATGATTCAATTTGACTTACCAAAGCAAAAATCATCCATCATCAAAGTCTTAGGCGTCGGCGGCGGCGGAAGCAATGCAGTTAATTTCATGTTCCAACAAGATATTGAAGGTGTTGATTTTATCATTTGTAATACAGACTCAAAAGCTATTGAGCAAAGTTTAGTGCCAAATAAAATTCAATTAGGACCACATTTGACTCAAGGTTTAGGAGCAGGTGCAGACCCTTCGGTTGGAAAATTAGCTACAGAAGAATCTTTAGAAGAAATCAAGAAAATATTAGAGGTAAACACTAAAATGGCATTTATCACTGTCGGAATGGGTGGTGGTACAGGAACAGGCGGTGCTCCAATTATTGCAAAAATCTGTAAAGATTTAGGCATATTAACGGTGGGTATCGTAACCACTCCTTTCGGATTTGAAGGGCCTCGTCGTCAAAAACAAGCGGAAGAGGGAATCAATCAATTAAAGCCATTAGTAGATACTTTATTAGTGATTTCCAATGACAAATTGCGTGTGCAATATGGCAATTTGAAAATGAAAGAAGCATTTACAAAAGCGGATAATGTATTAGCTACTGCAGCAAAATGTATTACAGACGTTATTAATAGCCGTGGTCATATTATTGTTGACTTTGCAGACGTTTGTACGGTAATGA
This sequence comes from Chitinophagaceae bacterium, assembly GCA_947374225.1. Taxonomy (GTDB): domain Bacteria; phylum Bacteroidota; class Bacteroidia; order Chitinophagales; family Chitinophagaceae; genus Sediminibacterium. The sequence goes on from CANCAY010000012.1 coordinate 10,920, forward strand.
AAAATGGCGGTGTTGCAATTTTAGGAAAGGCAGAAGTAGAAGGAGAAAATAGAGCTCAAAGAGCCATTGAAGAAGCCTTGAGTTCCCCATTGTTAAATGACAATGACATAAAAGGTGCAAAATGGATTTTATTAAATATTAATAGTGCAGAAGGTGACTTTGAATGTAGCATGGACGAATTGGAAACAATCAGTACCATATTACGTGAGCGCACTGGAGAGCATAGTGATGTTATCATGGGTAGTGGTTATGATGATACTTTAGGTGAAAAAATTGGTATCACTTTAATCGCAACGGGATTTGAAGGAAAAGATCCATTCAAAAAAGAAGAACCTACAAAAGCAGAAATTCCTGTAGAAGAGAAAATTGTAATGACGCTACTTACACCAGAAGCAGTAGCTCCTGTAGCAGCGGCACCTTCAAATGATATTGAAGCTGCTACAACCAATACGATTGTTGAAATGGAATTAGAAGCACCAGAAGAAATTGCAGAAATAACAATAGCGGCAGCCGACATGATTGAAGCGTCAACAGAAGTGGTAGAGATATCAGCTTTGATGCCAACAATGTATGAGGAAGTTGCGATAGTAAGTTCAGTATACGTTTCAACTCCAGATTTTGATGAGGAAGAAGCGACAGCTTCCGATGCCCAAGCGACAGCTTCCGATGAAATGGTTGAATTAGAAGAATCTTTTGAAATTGATGCAATTCCTGAAGTTTTCGAATTGAATATGGAAATTGAAAATATAGAAGTTCCTACTACATTTGTATTAAGTAAACCTTCTAATATTTATGATGAAGAAGCAGATGTAGTAGCTGAAAAAGTTGTTGAAGAAAAAGGGGAAGAATTTATAGAAGTAAATCCTTCAATCAGTTTTGATTTCACAGATTCAGTTATTGAGTCAGCTTTAGTGGATGAAGCAGAAGACATGATTACAGAGAATCCAGAGATAGTTGCTGAAGCTCCTATAGCTTTTGAATCATCATTCAGAATGGTTAGCCCTGCAGTAATTGAAGAAGCAGAAAATGAAATGCAATTGGTAATCCGTGAGGAAGAGATGGGGAATAAAATGGATACAAGCCGCCATGCTAATAATTCACATTCTTCATATGATATGCCAATGGATGATGCGGAAGAGCAAAGAAGAAAAGTGGCTGAGCGTATTCAAAAGTTAAGAAATCTATCATTTAATATAAATAACGGTTCTGATCCAAACACAGAGTTTGACGCAGTTCCAGCTTATGTAAGAAGAAATTTGGATTTGTTTGGTAATACCATGGCTTCCGTAGAAAACTATTATAGTAAGTACACTGTTGAACAAGATGAGCACAACCAAACACAAATCTCTACCATCAATTCTTTCTTGGATGGTAAGAAACCAGATTAAGCTTGTTTTATGGTACAGTTGATTTTAGTTGTAACCCTCCCTTTGTCGGGAGGGTTTTTTGTTTACCTACTATTTGTAAATAAAATTATAAGTGTTGTATCTTTAAGCATATGCAAACAGTAATAATAACAGGAGGGACAGGAATGGTTGGGCAAGCTTTAACGAATACTCTTTTAGAAAAAGGCTATAAGGTTATTGTATTAAGTAGAACTCCGAAAGTATCAAGTAGACATAATTTAAGTTATGCTGTTTGGGATATTGAGAAAATGTATATAGAGCCAGCAGCTATTGCCTCTGCTGATATTGTGGTGCATTTAGCAGGAGAGTCGGTTGCCACTAAAAGGTGGACTGCTAAACGTAAACAAGAAATTGTAGACAGTAGGGTGAAAACAAGTGCATTGTTAGTTAATACTATCAAAGAAATCCCCCATCATATACATACTATTATAAGTGCATCTGCTATTGGTTGGTATGGTCCGGACAATGAAAAAAGTTTAATAGAAGGTTTTAAAGAAGTTGACCCAGTTGACACAAGTTATTTAGGTTCCACTTGTCAATTATGGGAAGCAGGAATGCAACCTATAAAAACAATGGGTATCCGTTTAGTTACTTTAAGAATTGGAATTGTATTAAATAAAAGAGGGGGCGCATTAGCTGAATTTATAAAACCAGCAAATTTCGGTTTGGCAACTATATTGGGAAATGGGAAGCAAATTGTAAGTTGGATTCACCAACAAGATTTGTGTAATATAATAATTTATGCTGCTGAGCATAAAGCTATGGAAGGCGTTTATAATGCGGTAGCTCCTCATCCCGTTTTCAATAAAACTTTAGCAGTAGCAGTAGCAAGTAAAATTCATCAATTTTATATTCCTGTTTATGTGCCAAGTTTTGTGCTGAAATTAATGTTGGGGGAAATGAGTATTGAAGTGCTAAAAAGCGCAAAAGTATCTAGCCAAAAAATTCAGGAAGCTGGGTATGTATTTGAATACCCGACCATTGAATTAGCGTTAACTCAAATCTTAAAATAAAATTAATTTCTCATCGGTCTTCCAGTGGTAATTACTGACTGTATTCTTTCTAAAGTTTTCTTCTCACCACAAAGGCTTAAGAACGCTTCTCTTTCTAAGTCTAGTAGGTATTGTTCATTTACTTTAGTAGGTTCACTTAAGTCACCACCACACATTACGTAAGCTAATTTTTTCGCTACTAATACATCATGATCTGTTGCATATCCACCTCTCCACATGCTATTAATACCAGCGTATAATGCACCTAGAGCAGACCTTCCTAATACTTTAATATCGGTTCTTTGTTGTGCTTGTGTATATCCAGCATTAAATAAACTTAATACTTGTTCTTTTGCTTTTGCTACTCGTCTTGATTGATTTAATACAATATGATCCTGTCCTTTTCTAAAAATGCCCATATCCATAGCTTCATGTGCGCTAGTCGCTACTTTAGCAGTTGCAATTTGCAAGAATCTGTTTTTCAATGTAATTGTTTCTGGCTCTTCTGCATGCATTTCGTCGGAAGCTCTTAGTACCAACTCCTTAGTACCTCCACCTCCAGGAATTACACCAATACCTAATTCAACCAATCCAATATAAGTTTCAGCAGCTGCAGCAATAGTGTCTGCATGTAAATTCATTTCACAACCACCACCTAATGTTAATCCATGTGGCGCAATACCTACTGGAATAGAAGAGTAGCGCACACGCATCATGCTGTTTTGAAAAGCACGTATTGCCATATCCAATTCTTCATAATCCTGTTCAATAGCCAACATGAATATCATGCCTACATTAGCTCCGGCACTAAATAAATTCCCTTCATTAGCAATAACCAATCCATTGTATTTTTCCTCAGCAATGGTAATAGCTTTATTTAATCCTTCTAAAACTTCACCACCAATACTATTCATTTTTGTATTCCAACTAAATCCAGCAACACCGTCACCAATGTCTACTAAATTACAAGCGCTGTTTTTCCAGATTGTTTTTTCTTGAAAATCAGAAAGTATAATAAAGGAAGCAGCACCGGGTATTAATTTATAATCTGCAGTAGTAATATCATAATAATAACGCTTGCCGTCTTTTACTTTGTAGAAACTAGCCCCTTTAGCAACCATTGCCTCAACCCATGCTGCTACTGGTTTTCCAGCTGTTTTCATGTCAGCTATTACTTGAGCTACACCTAGAGCATCCCAGGTTTCAAAAGCGCCAATTTCCCAACCAAAGCCTGCTTTTAATGCGTCGTCAACACGGTATAATTCATCACTAATTTCGGGTATACGGTGACTGATGTATGAGAATAATGCATGGTGGAATTGTTTTACAAATTCACCACCTTTGTCAGTTGCTGCATATAAACTTTTAATACGTGCGGGTAAACTTTCAATTGCTTTCGCTGCAGTTACAGACGCGAACTTTGGTTTATTTCTTGGTTCGTATTCAAAAGTTTTTAAGTTTAAAGTAAGTATCTCTTTTGAACTTGCTGTTTTTACTTTCTTAAAAAATCCTTGCCCTGTTTTATCACCTAACCATTTTAGTTCAACCATTTTCTCTAACCAAGAAGGTAAAGTAAATATAGCAGCAGCTTCATCATTTGGACAATTTTCTTTTACTCCATTCGCTACTTTAACTAATGTGTCAATACCCACTACATCGGCTGTTCTAAAAGTTGCTGACTTTGGTCTACCCATAATTGGGCCAGTTAAAGCTTCTATTTCGTCAATGGATAAACCTAAACTTTCCATGTTATGCAATACGCTCATCATGCTAAAAACCCCTACACGGTTAGCTATAAAGGCAGGTGTGTCCTTACATAGTACTGTAGTTTTCCCTAAGAATACATCACCATAATGTAAATGAAAATCAATTACTTCTTGGTCTGTTTTTGCAGTAGGTATTACTTCTAATAAACGCAAATATCTTGGCGGATTAAAAAAGTGTGTGCCACAAAAATGTTTTTGAAAATCTTCACTACGACCTTCTGCCATTAAATGAATTGGAATACCGGAAGTGTTTGAGCTTATTAAGGTTCCTGGTTTTCTATATTTTTCAACTTCATCATAAATGTGTTTTTTAATATCAAGTCTTTCTACTACAACTTCAATGATCCAATCTGCTTTTGCAATCTGCGCCATATCGTCGGTAAAATTACCAGTACGAATATGTTGAGTGAAGCTAGGTAAGAAAATAGGGGAAGGGTTGGACTTAATGGCTGCTTGTAATGCGTCGTCCACTAATTTATTCCTTTCTTTTTTCACTGTACTTGTTTCAGCACCAGGAGTTAACATGTCTAATAACAATACTTGAACTCCCACTCCAGCAAAATGACAAGCAATACGGGAGCCCATGACTCCACTTCCTAAAACCACCACATTTTTTATAGCTCTTTGCATATTATAGCGTTTGTGTAAAATTAGTTAGTTATGCAACTAATTTCAAAAAAAACTTTAAAATTGGGCAAAATAGAGCTAATTGTTTGCCACTGATTGGGTCTTTTGACCTTTTAACAAAAGGGGCTTGGCCATATGCTGCTTTGGATTACATTTGTAACATGCAAGTAGACGAAAAATTAGTTAGCCATTTGGCGCATTTATCAAGGTTGAATGTAGCACCTGAAAAGATGGACAAATTAGTTGCTGATATGCAAGATTTAGTTGTTTTTGTAGAACAATTAAACAATTTGGACACCACTGGTACAGCACCCTTAATGCATATGGGAGATAATTTTAATATACTTCGTGTAGACGAAGTGGCTGGATCTATTTCAAGAGAAGCTGCATTAAAAAATGCACCTGATTCAGACGGCGCCTTTTTTAAAGTACCTAAAGTAATTCGTAAATAAAATAACATGTCATCAGTAATACAGTTAAGAGGAATTGAAAAAAGCTATTATATGGCGAGTCAAGCAATTCCAGTTTTAAAAGGAATCGACTTGGATATTCAGCGCAATGAGTATGTTGCATTAATGGGTCCTTCTGGAAGTGGAAAGAGTACTTTGATGAATATATTAGGTTGTTTGGATTCACCAACTGGAGGTACTTACAATTTAAATGGACACGATGTAAGTCAAATGACCGATGACGAATTAGCAGGTATTAGAAATATTGAAATAGGATTCGTATTCCAACAATTTAATTTGTTGCCAAGACTGTCCGCTGCAGAAAACGTAGCATTACCATTAGTATATGCTGGTATTCCTAAAAAAGAAAGATTAGAGAGAGCAATGTTGGCTTTAGAAAAAGTTGGATTAGCAGATAGAAGTCACCATAAGTCGAATGAATTAAGTGGAGGTCAAATTCAACGTGTAGCTATTGCTCGTGCGTTGGTTAATAATCCTTCTATATTATTGGCCGATGAGCCAACCGGTAATTTGGATTCTAAAACGTCGGTAGAAGTTATGGAATTGTTTGGAAAAATTCACGCAGGAGGCAATACGGTTATATTGGTAACGCACGAAGAAGATATTGCGCAGTATGCTCATAGAGTAGTTCGTTTAAGAGATGGTAATATTGAAACTGATACCCTAAACAAAGTACATAAATAGTTCATTTTTTTATTACGCTACTTATCAATTGAAAATAAAGAAACCTTAATTTTACTGGATGAAAATTTATACGAAAGGGGGAGATACAGGAAAGACTTCATTGATAGGTGGAACAAGAGTTCCTAAAAGTCATATCAGAATAGAATCTTATGGAACAGTGGACGAACTAAATTCATTTGTTGGTTTAGTGAGTGATATGTGTAATAGTGAAGAAATTAGAAAAGTATTAAGTGAAGTGCAGGATAGATTATTTACTGTTGGATCTCATTTAGCTTGTGATCCGGAAGTAGAAGCGGGTTTACAAATTCCAGATTTAACGGAATTAGATATTACCAATTTAGAGGCAGAAATAGATAAGATGAATTTGGTATTAGCTCCTATGAAATCTTTTATTTTACCAGTAGGACATGCTGCTATTTCCATGACACATGTTGCTAGATGTGTTTGCAGAAGAGCAGAGCGTTGGTGCGTAAATTTACAAGAAGAAGATTTATTTGTAGAACCTATTGTAATCAAATACTTAAATCGCTTGAGCGATTATTTATTTGTATTAGCAAGATATATTGGACATTTAAATGGCGTGACAGATGTGCCATGGAAAGCAAGAGTATAATATAGGGGTATAAATTATCTTTTATGCTTACTAATGAATTACTAATACCCTAGTTTTTCAACTAAATCATTTTGCCGTCTTTCATATGCAATGTACGGTTGCTCATAGCAGCTAGAGACTCATTATGGGTAACAATCAAAAAGCTTTGTTGAAATTGGTCTCGACATTTGATAAATAGTTCATGAAGCGCTGTTGCATTTTCACTGTCTAAATTTCCTGTAGGTTCGTCTGCGAAAATCAAAGCAGGTTCATTGACTAATGCTCTTGCAACTGCAATTCTTTGTTGTTCTCCACCAGATAAACTATGCGGCTTTTTGTCTGCTTTATCAGCAAGTCCCATAAAGTCTAAAAGTTCAATTGCTTTTTTATGTATTTGCTTTTTGTCTTTTTTGCCAATCCATCCTGGAATAGAAACATTTTCAAGAGCTGTAAACTCAGGTAATAAATTGTGAAATTGGAATACAAAGCCAATTCTGCTATTTCTGTAGGAAGATAAAGTAGTATTGGAAAAGCTAGTAATAGCTTGATCTTCAAAAAATAATTCCCCCTTGTCGGCCTTTTCAAGACTGCTTACAATGTACAAAAGCGTCGATTTGCCGGCGCCTGACGGCCCAACAATAGACACAAGCTCTCCTTTGTTTATTTCCAAGGAAACGCCCTTTAAGACCTGAACGGGCCCGTATTTTTTCCATATGTCCTTGGCTACTAATAGATTTTTAGCTTCATCCATGGTACAAACCTAGTAATTCCCCCTCAAATGTGATAAAATTTAATAAATTGTTTACATCCTGTATATAAAACACATTTGGTTATATCGTTTATACTATTACTTTTGCACAAAATAACACTCTATGTTTTGGACTTTAGAATTAGCCAGCTATTTAGAAGAAGCTCCTTGGCCAGCTACCAAAGACGAATTGATTGACTACTCAATTAGAAGCGGTGCTCCTATTGAAGTGGTTGAGAATTTACAAGAGTTGGAAGACGAAGGAGAAGTATATGAAAGTATCGAAGACATTTGGCCAGATTACCCAAGCCAAGAAGATTTTATGTTTAACGAAGACGAGTATTAATATTTAATGGTCTGCTTGAAAGCTAACCCCTTAAAATTAAACCTCAAATGACTTTATAAAAAAAAGCTCCAACAATTTGTTGGAGCTTTTTTTATGTTCGAATATTTTTTGTCTGTACTAGAATGTCAATTTAAAATAAAGCAACATTAAGCTCAATATTAAAACAATGGTATTGGCAATTAGTACTGGACGGCTATTAATTAAATAGGCATAAGTAAGCCATACAATGCAGCTAAAGTTTACAATCAATACCATAATCAAACTTAAGTCACCCACGCTATGTGATTTCCATGAAAGGTAAACCTGTGGAACAAAAGTAATACAGCTTAATAGAGAGCCTAAATATCCAATGGACTCTACTAATTTTGGGTTGATTTCTTTTTTGCTCATTTTATTGCTTTAATAGATTGAATAATTTAAAACTATTACGCTATTAGTTAATCTGCTAATTAGGTAGATAAAATTACTCAGTGATTCCCGCTTTTTGCATAATTAAATCACTTACTCCTGTTGTTGAATAACCACCATCATGGAATAAGTTCTGCATGGTAACCATCTTAGTTAAGTCAGAGAATAATGTGATACAATAGTTAGCGCAATCTTCTGCACTTGCATTACCTAATGGTGCAATGGCATTAGCGTAATCAAAGAAATCACCAAATCCTTTAATACCAGTACCTGCAGTTGTTTTTGTTGGAGATTGTGAAACGGTATTTACACGCACTCTATTTTTTAAACCATAATGGTATCCAAAACTACGTGCAATAGATTCTAACAATGCTTTAATGTCAGCCATGTCTGTATAGAAAGGATAAGTTCTTTGAGCAGCTGCATAAGTTAAAGCAACCACACTTGCTTCGTCATTTAAGGCGTCCATTTTATAGGCAACACTTAACATTTTATGTAATGACATTGCAGAAACGTCTACACCCTTCGCATAATAGTCATAGTTCAATTCTGGGTAACCAATTTTCTTTCTAATATTTACACTCATTCCAATAGAGTGTAAGACGAAGTCAATTTTGCCACCTAATATTTCTTGAGATTCAGTAAACAAGTTGGTTAGTTCTTCAACGCTAGTGGCGTCAGCTGGAACAATTTTAGAATTCGTCTTTTCTGCCAATCCATTAATTTCACCCATACGCATTGCGATAGGAGCATTGGTTAAAACAAATGTAGCACCTTCTTCATGTGCTTTTTCAGCTACTTTCCAAGCTATAGAATTGCTATCCAAAGCGCCAGTAATAATTCCTCTCTTTCCTTTTAATAAATTGTATGACATCGTTTAAGATTTATTTAGTGCTGTAAAAATAATGATAATTCTCCCAATAAATAGGGTATTAGGCTAATAGTTCCTTCGCGTTCGCTAATGCAGATTTAGTAGGAGGGTCACCACCAATCATGCGTGCAATATGCTGTACACGTTCTTCCTGAGACAATGCCCTTAAAAAGGTATTGGTATTATTCCCTTTTTGTTCCTTATAAACATATAAATGAGTATGTCCTTTAGCTGCTATTTGAGGTTGATGGGTAATACAAAGTACTTGACGTGCTTTGCCTAAATTTTGCAATAATAAACCAACTTGCTTAGCGGGTTCTCCAGAGATCCCGGTGTCAATTTCATCAAATATCATAGTTGGTAAATCCACTGATTTTGCAACCAGCGATTTGATACATAACATGAGTCGACTTAATTCACCACCACTTGCTACTTTACGAATGGTTTCAAATTTCTGTGTATTATTTGCGTCAAATAAGATATCAATTTTGTCTTGACCGTATGTATTAAAAGCCACTTTCTCCATGGTGACTTTAATTTTTGCATTCGGCATTCCTACTTGATGCAATAAGCCGTTTACATTTTTTGTAAAGGGTTCAATTTGTTTATTTCTTTTGTCGCTCAAACCAATTGCCAATTCCGTTACTTTTTTAATACCTTCTTTCACAGTCTTGTCTAGAGCAGCAATGGTCTCTTCTAAATTCAATACTGCTTCTAAATCTTTTTCTAATTGAGCTTGTATTAAAAGCAGCTCTGTAGTAGTTTGAACCTTATGTTTTTTTTGTAAGCTGTATCCTTGAGACAATCGCTCTTGGATAGTGACAATTTTATTTTGATCAAAATCTATTTTATCCTGCCAGCTACTTAGCTCACTTGCAATATCTACTAGCTCTATTTGTGCAGCTTTTAAACGAATCAATAAAGGTTCAAAATTAGCCTGCCATTTTACAATTGGCTCCAAAGTATTTACAATTTGTTTTAATTGCTGTACCATTGGATTTTCAGAACTGTCTAATATTTGAATACTATGATCAATCTGCGATTTAATATGCACCGCATTTTCTAAAAACTTTAATTCCTGTTCTAATTGTTCTAATTCGTTTTCTTGTAAATTCAAATCAGACAATTCTTCTAGCAAATGTTTTTTATAATTTTCAGTTTCTTCAAATTTTACTTTTTCTGCAAGTAACTCATTTAACTTTTTTTCATTTTCTTTCCATGTGCTGAAAGTGGATTGGTAAGAAGCTGTGTCCTTTTGCAAATTAGCTAAAGCGTCAATTACAGTGCGTTGAAAATCGGTATCTCCTAAAGTTAAAGTGTCAAACTGTTGGTGTAAGTCCACTAACTGACTAGTTAATTGCTTTAACTCGTTTAAATTAATAGGGCTGTCATTAATAAAAGCTCTAGACTTCCCTTGAGCACTAATCTCTCTTCTTATAATTACTTCGTCACTAAAATCAATATCATTTGCATCAAAAAATGCTTTGTAATTTTCTTTATTGGATAAGGTAAAACTGCCTTCAATAAAGCACTTCTTTTCTGGGTCTCTGCATACATTACTATCTGCTCGGTCTCCAAGGATTAATCCCAGGGCGCCCATAATAATACTTTTACCTGCTCCGGTTTCTCCAGTAATAACAGACAGGTCATTTGATAGGTCAATATCTAAATGGTCTATTAAAATATAATTTTGTATTTCTAATTTACTTAACATGGATTACTGCAATATACTATTGTTTAAGACATCTTTGAATTCCTGACTTCGCTTTTTGGTCCAATGAGTTTTTGAAAGCGTGATTTTTCATATTAATACAGGTATTAAAATACTCAATTGCTTTTTGAGGGCTTCCTTTACTTTCATAAATCAAGCCAATTTGCAAAGCAGCTCTGGCTGCAAAATAGTCCGTTAAATTTGCCCCTTTTTCTAATGCGGATTTATAAAATTTAATAGCTAATTCATCTTGTTCCATTAAATCATAAATACGACCAAGTCGATAGGCAAACTCTGTCTTGTCGGATTCAGTAGCAAAATCATTAGAGGTTTTGCCCGCCAATATATTTACAGCTTGGGCTTGATACCCTCCGTCACTTAGTAGCCTTGCTTTTAATAATAGGGGATTAGGCCAGCTACCATTTTTAGCATTCTCAAATGCTTGCTTGTCGGCGTCGGTAATTTGATTGCCTAGTTTTAAAACATTAGATCGATAAGCATTCGCTTTTTTCATGTCACCTTGCATGTAAGCAATCCAACTTAATCTTTCATAAGCGTCTTTAACATAAAAATTACCCTTGAAGCTGGTTATGAAATCGGTAAATGCTTTTTGTGCTTTGTCTAATTTAAGTTCGTTCAAATTGGCATAGCCTAATTCTAATTGCCAGAAGGGAAGACTTAAGTAGGCATCACTATCATCCATCTGCGTTACAATATTTAAAGCCTTGGCAGACTGTTGATGGTTCAAATACATATTGGTTGCCATATAGGCATGCATTTGGTTGGTCTTAAAATCGTAATTGTTCTTTTCTAAAAAGTCAAAGGTCTTTTTTGTATTGCCTTCAAAGTTCATAATCAAATAGGGGTAGACAAATAAAGCCTCATTTCGGGCTCGCTGGCTGTATTCGTCATTGCTCATTATATATTTTAGTACCATGGCATTACCGTCGCTTATTTTGCCTGTCATGCCCAATACGCTAGCCATCCATTGGTATCCTTTTGGGATGGTTCCAATTACCGTAGTCATAATACCTAGATAAACGTCATTAGGGCTAAACTTAGGGTACTTTGATTTGTTCTCTTTAAAAAGTAAGTAGGCTTTTCTGAAGTCTAGTGCCGCTTCCCAGTTTTTATCAAATCTTATAGCCACTAGTGATTTATGTAAATGGGCTAATCCTAAACTGTACAAATAATAAGGACTTTGCTTTGGCCCATCCTCGAACAATTCAATTCTTTGTTTAAAATGAGGATATAGCTGATTGTATTCCGCAGTGTTCTCATTTAGGAATAACTGGTAAAATTCAGCATAGCTTTCCAATAGCGGGTAAACTAAATTATTGGGGTTACTCTTTTTGTCGGCAGCAATCCACTTCTTGGCTTCAGGAATGCGAAGGTGTGTAATGGATTCGTAGATTGACTGAGTTCTGTCATTCCAATTATACTGGAGCTGGGCATTTAATGACCCAAGGCTTAATAATAGGAGTCCTAAAAAAAACAGCTTTCTCATAGGGTGTAAAAATAAAGAAAGGGTAGCGGTTAGGCTACCCTTTCAAGGAATATTTTATGAATTGGGAGTAAGTATTATTTACCCTCTTTTTCAGCTAATACGTCTTCTACCAAAATACGACCACAGTTTTCACAAGCAATGATCTTTTTGTGTAAACGGATCTCACTTTGACGCTGAGGAGGGATTGAGTTAAAACATCCACCACAAGCATCTCTTTCTACAGTTACAACAGCTAAACCATTACGGTAGCTATTGCGAATACGATCGTAGCTGTACAATAAACGCTCATCGATATGTGCTCTTGCTGCATCGCTCTTAGTTCTTAATTCTTTCTCCTCAATTTCTGTATCTGCAATGATTTTCTCTAATTCACCTTTTTTGTGTGTCAACACACCGTCCTTAGTTGCAATTGTTTTTTTAGCACTATCCAATACTTTAATCTTCTCTGCTAATTCTTCGTTTGCGTCACGGATATGTTTTTCAGCAAGTTTGATTTCCAAACCTTGCATTTCGATTTCTTTGTTGATGGCTTCAAACTCGCGGTTGTTTTTTACATTCTCGCTTTGTTGCTCATACTTCACTAATAAAGCTTCGCTTTCTTTGATGGCTGCTTTCTTGTCTTCGATGAATTCAGTGATACCATTTATCTCTTCTTCGATTCTTGTTTGTCTGTTCACTAAACCCTGAACCTCGTCTTCTAAATCTTTTACTTCCATGGGTAATTCACCACGTAAGATTTCGATTTGATCGATACTACTGTCAACGCATTGTAGACGGTAAAGATTCACTAATTTTTCTCCTACTGAAAAGTCTTTAGCTGATGCCATATTTCAAGTTTATTTAAAGTAATTAACCGGTTGGGTTTTCACCATGGATTCGAGGACGGCAAAGGTAGGGAATTTAAGCGTTAAATAGTCAACAATTAGTGCAGGAACAAAATGTTCACTTTCCCCATGCCCAATATCAAGTAAAAGGTATTTGCCATCGGCTTCAAAAAACTCATGGTATTTTAAGTCGCTGGTAATGAAACAATCCACTTTTTTGTCCTTTAATATATTTAATAAAAAACTTCCACTACCACCACATAAAGCTATGGTTTTCAGTTTATTGTTAGTTAAATTTGTATATTTAATGACCTCCAATGAAAGCTTCTCTTTCACCCATTTGATAAAGTCAAGTTCGTCTGTTTCAAGGGGTAATTCACCAATTAAGCCGGATCCAATAGCATGTCCATTGCGGTCAAAAATTCCTGGCTGCGGGGCTAATATTTCTCTGTTTTCAAGATGTAATTTGTCGGCTAAAGTTTTATTCACCCCGTCTATTAAATTGTCCAAATTGGTATGAATAGCATACAAGGCGATACCGTGCTTTATAGCTTTCAATACTGTTCGGTTCACATAATGGTTCGAACTCAGCTCTTTTATGCCTTTAAATACTATGGGATGGTGGCTAACAATTAGGTTACAGCCCCTGTTAATAGCTTCCTCAATAACAGCTTCGGTGCAGTCAAGGGAACAAAGAATACCAGTGCAGTTGATAGTTGGGTCGCCAACTATCAATCCACAATTATCATAAGATTCTTGAAAATGTATAGGGGCCCAATCCTCTAAAGCGGAAATAAACTGTTTAATTTGCATGTGCTAATTTAATTATTAAATATTAAATCAAATTTGGCATTAAACTTTTTATATAAATAACTGTTATTATAGTATTATGAATCAATCAATTATATTATTCTGGTTTAGAAGAGATTTAAGGTTTAAGGACAATACTGGACTTTTCCATGCCTTAAAAAAAGCGAAGGAAAAAGGAGCTCAAGTACTTCCGATTTTCATTTTTGATAAAAATATATTGAGTCAATTAGAAGATAAGGACGACCGACGAGTGGATTTTATACATCAGGTTTTAACAGGATTACAACAAGAATTAGTAGAAAAAGGCAAAACCATTTGCGTAAAACAAGGGAAACCCTTGGAGGTTTTTGAGCAATTAGTTAAAGAATATTCGATTTTGGAAGTTTATACGAACCATGATTATGGTCCAAAAGCAAATTTAAGGGACCAGCAAATCAAGGATTTTTTAGCCAAAAAGGGAATTGAATTCCACACATATAAGGACCAAGTGATTTTTGAAAAGTCCGAAGTGACCAAGGACGACACAAAACCATATACCGTTTTCACCCCATATTCTAGAAAATGGAAGGCATTATGGGTGACTCAAAAACCCAAATTAAATCCCTCCGAAAAAGGGATGGCCTATTTATTGGATGCTAAACCACTCCCAATTCCTAGCTTAAAAGACATTGGATTTGAGAAATCGGACCTCGTGATTCCAGACAAAAACTGGAAATTGAACACCATAAAAGGGTATACCGATCAAAGAAATTTTCCATCAATTGAGGGGGGCACTTCCCATTTAGGGGTGCACTTAAGGTTCGGGACTATCTCCATTAGACAGTTGGCTTTGGAGACGGAAGAATTGAACGAAACATTTTTGAATGAATTAATTTGGCGCGATTTCTACCATATGATACTTTGGCATTTCCCGCATGTGGCAGAAGGCAAGTCCTTCAAAGCACAATATGATTTTATTGAATGGCGTAATAATGAAGCTGAATTTAAAGCATGGTGTGCCGGGAAAACTGGGTATCCAATTGTTGATGCTGGGATGAGAGAATTGAATGCAACCGGCTATATGCATAATAGAGTTCGTATGGTAGTTGCCAGCTTTTTAACTAAGCACTTATTAATAGACTGGCGTTGGGGGGAAACTTATTTTGCGCAAAAATTACTCGACTTTGACTTGGCTGCTAATAATGGAGGATGGCAATGGGCTAGTGGAAGTGGCTGTGATTCGGCACCTTATTTCAGGGTATTTAATCCTAGGTTACAAACAGAGAAATTTGATAAAGACTTAAAATATATCCGACATTGGATTCCAGAGCTAGATAGTTTTGACTATCCCAAACCAATTGTAGTGCATGAGGAAGCGAGGGAACGTGTTTTAGCGGCTTATAAGAAAGCATTGAAAGACTAATTATTCAAATCGCTGTATACTTTTTCTAATTGTGCAATGGCTTTTTTTCCGGTGTCTCCCATGTCAATGCTAAAATCGTTTACATATAAATCAATATGTTGACGCATTACATTCTCAGACATTTCTTGGGAATGAGATTTTACATATTCAGGTAAAACGGCATAGCTGTTTTTAAAAGCATATTCCACACTTTCTTTAATGAGGTTGTCGATTATTTGAACTTGCTCAATGGGTAAATTTTTATTTGCAATAATACCACCTAATGGGATTGGAGCGTTAAAACTTTCTTCAAAATAAGTACCTAAGTCCATCCATTTACTCAGTCCTTTTTCTGCATAGGTAAAACGATTCTCGTGAATTATTACACCAGCATCCACTTTGCCAGACAATACCGCATCTTCAATTTCATTGAATACTAGAAACTTTTTATTTTTCACATTGGGGAAAGCTAAACTAAATAATAAATGTGCGGTAGTATTAATGCCTGGTACTGCAACGGTCATAGTAGCTTCATCCGGTTTTTCCTTATAAATTAATAAAGGTCCAACTCCTTTACCCAAAGCACCTCCACTATTTAATAAATGATAATTATTTTTTACTAAGGGCCATACGCCATAACTAATTTTAGAAAAATCTAATTTCCCCTGTAAAGCCCACTCATTAAGTGTTTGAACGTCTTGTAGGGCAATATTAAATTCAAAACCTTTCGTGTCAATTTTATGGTTCACTAAAGCGTCAAAAATAAAAGTATCGTTAGGGCAGGGGGAGAATCCTAAATTAATTACAGCCATCTTATGCAGTTTTATGTAATTCGTCTAATAATTGTAAAAGACTTTCATTTAAATTATAAATAGCTTCTTGCATTTTCCATTTTGATTTATTTCGTTCTCCAACATAATTAGACACTGCGCGTAATTGAATAAAGGGAGCATGTAAGTCGCGACCAATATAATGTAAAGCAGCACCTTCCATAGATTCCAATGTTGCTTTATAACGACCACTATATAATTCAATTTTAGATTTTTCCGTGCTAATGGTGTTTACGGTTACCGCTTTTTTGGTAGGTAGTTTCAATAAATTATACTGATTCAACCAAGGGTTAGGCAAACTTTTTTTCTCATATGGAGGGTCATTCGGTTTGTCTAATTTCAAATCGTATAAGTCCTTCCAAACTTTATTTTCAACTACACCAATATCTCCTGCAAAATCATCTTTTACAGCAAATACTTTGCCTAATGGCACTTTTTTATCAAAGCATCCGGCAATGCCAATTTGAATAATTAAGGAAGGTGTTTCCTGTGTAAACATCTTCATCAAAGACACGCTAGAAGCTAGCATACCAATACCAGATTCGTGAAAACCAACCGAAAAACGCTTACTATTACCCACATAAGCAGGGTTGATTTTTTGAAAACTGGGCATCCATTCGCCATTAGTGGCAGCTGTTATGATTACTCTCATGGTGCAAAGGTCGGCACAAATTTTATATCTTTGCAAAAATTGATGAACAAATGGTGTACTTAACTAGAGTGGAACATTTTAATGCAGCACATAAATTGGCTAATCCAAATTGGTCAAAAGAGCAGAACGAAGCAATGTTTGGAGTATGTGCCAATGAGAACTGGCATGGCCATAACTATGAGCTATTTGTTACTATAAAGGGTACACCTAACCCCGAAACTGGCTTTTTGTTTGACGTTAAAAAGCTGAGCATTATTATTAAGAAATACATCATTGATGAACTAGATCATAAGAATCTAAATTTAGACGTGCCTTTTATGGCAGGTCAAATGTGTAGTACTGAAAACCTGGCAATTGCGGTTTGGAAACAATTGGTACCTCATATTCCAGCAGAAGTACAACTGCATTGCATCAAATTATACGAGACCCCTCGCATTTTTGTAGAATATTTCGGATAGTTTAAGCCAAAAATGCTGAACGTTTAATCTTTATTATCAAAGGTTAAACAATATTATCATTTCCACGTTATATATAATTGTAACTTCGTTATCTTAATTTGGAACCAAGTTTATAATATAACAGCATGGATCATAAAGTAGCAGTATTTAGGAAAGAACATTTCAATTCGGCACATCGATTATTTTGTGCTGACTGGACTGATGCCGAAAATAAGCGTGTTTTTGGTGCATGCAGTAATCCAAATTATCATGGTCACAACTACGAACTAGTAGTACAAGTAAATGGTTATCCAGATCCTATAACCGGATTCGTGATAAACACTAAAGACTTAAGTACGATTGTTCAAGAAGAAGTGATTTCGAGATTCGATCATAAAAACTTAAACTTAGATACCGACGCATTTAAAAATTTGAATCCCACTGCTGAAAATATTGCGATAGTGATTCATAATTTAATAAGGCCTCGCATAGCTGAGACACTTGAATTAAAAATTCGATTGTATGAAACAGAAAGAAACTTTGTCGACTACCCCGCTTAAGGAAGAAAAAATATCCTTAAGTAATTTATTGATAGAAGAGATGGGCGACCAGCATAAAGCAAGTTCGGTGGACACGCCTATGCGTGCAGACGCGTTTGAAAAAACAGACGACGAAAAAATCGCTGCAATAGAGCCACACTTTAGAGCTATCATGGAAATTTTAGGAATGGATTTAAATGATGATAGTTTAAGAGGCACTCCACTACGTGTTGCTAAAATGTATGTGAAAGAATTATTCCAAGGGCTGAATCCTGCGAATATGCCTAGCATGACATTATTTGAAAATAAGTTTCAGTACAATGAAATGTTGGTGGAAAAAAACATCAATTTTTATACGAACTGTGAGCACCATTTTGTGCCGTTCTTTGGTAATGCACATGTTGCTTATATTAGTAGTGGTAAAGTAATTGGTTTGAGTAAATTAAATCGTTTGGTAGAATATTTTTCAAAGCGACCACAGGTACAAGAGCGCTTAACAATGCAGATAGGTAAGGCTTTACAAACAGTATTACAAACGCAGGACGTTGCTATTATGATGGACGCGAAACACTTATGTGTTTCGAGTAGAGGTGTAAAAGACGATAGTTCTACTACAATTACCACTTTCTTTGGTGGTAAGTTTCAAGAAGAAAAAACCAAGATGGAATTCTTAAAATATATTGAGATAAAAGAAAATTAAAGATAGTTAGTTCGAGGGTTAGGTTAGTTTAGTACGATGAGGCGGAGTTTTTTACTCCGCCTTTTTTATGCCTATTTAATAATAGTAGTTTACTCTATTTCCTTTATTTTTGACAAAACGATTGAATATGTCAAAACATGCATTTGTATTTCCTGGTCAAGGAAGTCAGTTTTCAGGAATGGGTAAAAATTTATACGAGCAAAATGAGGCAGCGAAAGCTTTGTTTGAAAAAGCAAATGAAATAGTTGGTTTTAGAATAAGTGATATTATGTTTAGTGGAACAGACGAGCAGTTAAAACAAACTAATGTAACACAGCCTGCAGTATTTATACATTCAACCATTGCCTATTTAACTATGCCTTCTGTAACACCGGATATGGTTGCAGGACATTCGCTAGGAGAGTTTAGTGCATTAGTTGCCAATAAGACTTTAAGCTTTGAAGACGCTTTACGTTTAGTAAGTATTCGTGCTAAAGCAATGCAAGCTGCATGTGAAATACAACCAAGTACGATGGCAGCAGTATTAGCATTAGCTGACGAAAAAGTGGAAGAAATTTGTGCACAAGTGCAAACAGAAACAGGAGAAGTGGTAGTTGCAGCAAATTATAATTGTCCTGGTCAATTAGTAATTTCTGGTTCTGTAAAAGGAATTGAAATTGCTTGCGAGCAAATGAAAGCAGCAGGGGCGAAGCGCGCATTGGTATTACCAGTAGGTGGTGCATTTCACTCACCATTAATGCAGCCTGCCAAAGAGGAATTAGCAGCAGCTATAGAAGCTACTCAGTTCAACACACCAATATGTCCAGTTTACCAAAATGTAGTGGCTGCAGCAGTGACTAATCCAGACCAAATAAAGCAAAATTTAATAGCGCAATTAACAGGTGCAGTTAAGTGGACACAAACAGTTCAGACTATGGTAGCCGACGGCGCCACTGAATTTACAGAAGTTGGGCCAGGAAAAGTATTGCAAGGATTGGTGCAAAAGGTTCATAAAGAGGCAGTTGTGAATGGCATTCAATAAAAACATAGTATACTCATTTAAGTAGAATATATACTAATTGTAGTAATTTTACGGGGCCTTTTGGAGCGTATCCAAGAGGCCCTTAAATTTTAGTTCAGTTAGTGAAGCAGTTCGCCACCATATTATTTTGTTCTTTATTTCTACTATTAAGTAAATCTACTTTCGCACAGGTGGTTTTTGAAATGCATACGTCTTCCACTACAAATACAATTTGCCGTAATGAGCCGCTTACGCTTTACATGACTCCTCAAGAGACAATAAGGTATGTTTTTCAATATTCAGAAAATGGAGGACCTTGGATTGACTATACTAATCTATCTTCAGATGTAGCTTCTGGTAATCAAGTATCACAGTCCAACATTACTCTAATAATGAATACTCAGTTTAGAGTAAAGTACACTACGGATCTTTCCGTGAATTCTGCACCTAATTTAATTGATACTTACACAATTAGTATCACGGTTAATCAACTCCCCGCAATAACTCCAATAACTTTTACTTCAAATGTAGTTTGTCAAAATTCAGATATCACTTATACTAATGCAACTGCTTCAGGTGTTTGGACAACTAGTAATGCTTTAATAGCAACAGTTGGTGCAACCGGAATTGTACATGGGGTGAGTCAAGGCGCTGCATTAATTAAATATATTGTTACTGATCCAGTTTCAGGATGTGTAAACCAAGATGCCAAAGGAGTAACTGTGAATCCTACTCCTATGATTTCAAGTATCACAGATGCAGTGTGTAGTGATGTTCCTTATACAAATAATCCAAGTTTAACGAGTGGTAATTTTGTGCCTTCTGTTACAACTTATACTTGGGGTGTGCCAAGCACTAGTGCAGCCGGTTTAACTAATTTAGTGGGAGCTAGTAATCAATCAAATATTAATGCGTTATTAACTAATACTACTAATACAGCTATTGCCGCAACGTATACTATAACAGCAACAAGAGGTGCTTGTTCAAGTACTCCCTTCAATTTAGTATTAACGGTTACTCCAAAGCCTTATATCAATAACAGAACTGTCCCAGCTTGTAGTGGATCTCAATTTACAGACGCCCCAACAAATACTGGTTCAGATATTGTACCAACTAATATATTTTATACTTGGACCGCCCCAACTGCAGCAGGTTTATCTGGGTTTACTGCTCAGTCCAATCAAAGCAATTTTTCAGGAACATTAACTAATAGTACTAATGCAATGATTTCTGTAAACTATACAGTTAGCACTAGCAATTTAGGATGTACAGGCTCCACCTTCACAGCAACTGTTAATGTAAAACCAACACCAACTATCTCAGCTAAAACTGCAACCATTTGTAGTAATACTAGTTTTAATATTGTCATTCCAACTGGTTCTGATATAGTGCCCGTTGGAACAACCTATAGTTGGGCTGCGCCTAATACAGTTGGCATTAATGGGTTGCAATTTGGTGCTGGACTTAACTCAGTAGCGGGAACACTTTCTAATACTACCAATGCTCCAATCAATGTTAATTACAATATTATTCCTCGTGCAGCTGGTTGTGATGGCTCCAGTTTTGTAGCAACTGTAACAGTGAATCCGGTACCTATCATTGTCAATATGGGGCCAACTCAGACGGGTAGTGGTTCTACTTTTAATTTCCCAATCGGAACAGCAGGAGACATAGTTCCAGTAGGTACAACTTATGCATGGACATCGCCTTCTGTTCAAACAGGAATAACAGGTGCTGCAGCTTCTGGCACTCCTTCTCCAACAGCCTTAATTGGAACATTAACGAATCCCACTGGAGGATATTTGGATGCTACCTATACTATTACGCCCACATTTAGTTCTTGTGTTGGAAATACATTTACTTATGTAGTAAGAGTATATCCCAAGCCAATTATTAGTAATAAGCAATTTTCAATTTGTAGTGGTGTTCCATTTATTGTATCTCCTCAAGACGGTGTTCCAGTTGGAGAAGTGGTTCCAAGTGGAACAACTTATACTTGGTTGGCACCAGTGGTAATAGGAATAACAGGAACTTATTCGGGTACTTCGCAGCCGAATATAAGTGGGACTTTAGTGAATACAACTAACGGGGTAATAGTGGTTACTTATACAGTTACACCAATTGCGAGTCCTCAATCGGGACTTCCATTTGATATTGTGATTACGGTTAACCCACTGCCAATTGCAACCATTGCTGTATTAGAAAACTCTGGACTGCAAAATAATGATGGAACTATTTGTTCCGATGCTATCGCAACATTAACAGCTACTCCAGGTGCAGGTGTAGCTACCGATTATAATTATACATGGAATCCCATACCTGTTGGATTTACAAATCCTGGAAATGTTGCTTCATTTGCAACTACTATTCCAACCTATGCTGGTAATTATGGCGTTGCATTAGAAAATAAAATTACGCACTGTACAACAGCTTCCACTATTTCAACAACGATTGTAGTGAATACAATTCCTAATGTAGGGACCATCTCTGGTACTGCTAATACCGTATGTGTGAATTCTTCCATACCATTAAGGGCGGTAGGAAATCCTGTAAACACAACGGAGTATTGGTGGTATACATCTACAACAGCGGATGCGGCAATAACTACAAATCCTTTAGTTAGTCTGCGTGGAAATTCGCCGGGTACAGGCAATATTACTTATAGTGTTTTGGACAATGTTGGATGTATGTCTATTAAAAGCACTCCTTATAACATTACAGTTTATGCATTGCCCCTGCCTCCAATTGTTACACCGGTTAATGTAGTGTACGATGGATTAGCACATCAGGTAATAGCTGCCCCTGCTGCTGCGCCATTTGGAACAGATATAGTTGAATGGTATACGTTAGCTTCTGGGGGAGCATCTATTACACCTATACCAAGTTTAACCAATGTAGGATTGCTTACTAGATATGCTCAAACAGTTAATGCTTTTACAGGCTGTAGTAATTTAACTAGAGTTCCAGGAACTGTTAATATTACAACGGCATCCTTAACGGTAACTGCTAAAACTTATACAAAAACATATGATGCAATTCCTTATACAAGTGGAGGAGTTGGAGATGTATTATTTAATGGATTTGTAAATGGAGAAGGCAGTTCTGTACTTGCAGGTACATTAACCTTTACTGGAAATTCTCAAGGTGCAAAAAACATAGGTGTCTACACTATTATGCCATCAGGATATGGGAATATTTCAAATAACTACTCGGTACAATATGTTTCAGGTAGTTTGACAATTGGTACTAAATCTGTTAGTATCTCAAATATAGTAGCTCAAAATAAGGTTTATGATGCAACCGCTGTTGCTAATTTGATTAATGGAATTTTGGTTGGAATTGAAAATGCAGACTTGGCTAGTATTCAATTGAATGCAGTTGGAAGTTTTCCAAGTAAAAATGTTGGAAACAATTTACAAGTTACTTCTACTTCCACTTTAGTTTCACCCTCGACTGCAGGGGTTGCTGCATTGAATTACAGTTTAGTTCAGCCAACTGGATTAACAGCGTCTATCACCGAAAAGCCAATAGATATTATTGGGTTAGTTACGGCCGACAAAATTTATGATGCAACAAATTTTGCACCTGTCACAGGAGGGAATTTTTTGACTGCTATTGCTGCTGGTACAGGAACTGCAACGGATAAAAAAACTTATCTAAATGACAATCTGCAAATAGTTCCTTCTGGGTATTTTAATAATTTGAATGTTGCGAATAATATTGGCATAAGTTCTACTACCAGTTTGACTGGTTTAGATAGGTTGAACTATACTATAAATCCTATTGTATTAACAGCAAGAAATATAACTGCAAAGTATTTAACTATGAGTGGCTTAACGGTGCCAGTTAGTAAAACATATGATGCAACTACAATTGCTACTGTAACTGATAATAAAATATTACAAGCATTTGAAAATCCTGGTCAAGGAAATGTGCTTGACGGTAAAGCTTATATTAGTGATGTGGTTTCTTTAGTGGGTACTCCAGTTGGCATCTATAATACTAAAGATGTATTAACTGCTAATACAGTAACTTATAGTGATGTTTTTCTTACAGGTGCACAGGCTGGTAATTATACTTTAACTATTCAATCACCTTCGCCAGCTACTATTACTACAAAGTCATTAACCATGTCAGGACTTATTGTAACTAGTCCTAAAGTGTATGACGGTAATACGAATGCGAATTTAACTGGAACGCCAGTTTTGCAAACTAAAATAAATCCAGGTACTGGAAATGCAGGGGATGGGAAAGCATATACTGGGGATGTGATTAGTTTTCTAGGTTCACCAATTGGTACTTATAATTCTAAAAATGTATTAACTGCAAGTTTAGTTAATTTTAGTGGATTAAGTTTGTCCGGAGCTCAGGCAAGTAATTATAATTTAACCATGCAGCCAAGTTCTTCAGCAAGTATAATTACTAAAAATCTGACTGTCACTGGTTCAATTACATCTAATAAAATATATGATGGAACATTGGTTGCACCCATTGCTGGTGGACAGTTGCAAGGGCTTGTCCCACTAGATAATGTAATATTAAATGAAGTAGCCAATTTTGTATCAAAAGACGTTGCATCTAATATTGGAATTATTTCAAATAGTAACTTGTCTGGTTCAGATAATACTAATTATGATTTAACACAACCTATTTTAATAGCAAGAAATATTACTGCTAAAGCATTATCCATGTCTGGATTAAGCATTAATGCGCCTAAAATATATGATGGCACTACTTCTGCTATTGTTGCTGGAACTCCAATATTGGCAAGTGCGGAAGCTGCGGGTGCTGGAACTACAATTGATGGTATTCCATATAATATAGATCAAGTTTCTATAACTGGTAATGTGGTGGGTGTTTATAATAGTAAAAACGTATTAACTGCGAGTAATGTTAGCTTTAGTGGATTAAGTTTAATTGGCACCAATGCAAATAATTATTCTTTAACAATTCAAGCTGCGTATAATTCAACCATTACGCCGAAATCATTAACTATGTTTGGACTAAGTGTACCTGCTTCAAAAGTGTATGACGGAAACACAAGTTCTATCGTAAACGGAACGGCAAGTTTACATATCGCAGAAAGTAGCTTAACGGGAACGGTACTTGACGGAAATCCATATATTGGAGACGATGTTATTATTACTGGAACACCAATTGGTAACTATAATAGCAAAGACGTAGACAATGCTTCTTCAGTTAAATATAGCAACTTGATTTTGTCTGGGAATGAAGCTTCAAATTATGCGCTGGTTTATCAATCCGATGACGCTTCTGTAATTACGCCCCTTAATATTAATTTAAATGCAAATTCACAAACTAAAGTATATGGGGATATAGATCCTGTATTTACATATATAAATGACCCGGTAGTGGTTGGTGATAATTTTACTGGTAATTTGTCAAGAGACTTAGGGGAAAATGTAGGCAACTATGCAATTAAACCGGGCAATTTAAGTTTAGGGTCCAATTATACAATCACATTTACTTCTAATATTTTAAAAATCACTATGGCACCCATTGTGATTAAACCCAATCCAGTTAAAAGAACGTATGGTGATTTGCCACTTAATTTAGTATTTAGTAGTTCAGACATATTA
The DNA here is from genome assembly GCA_947374225.1 of Chitinophagaceae bacterium. GTDB lineage: Bacteria > Bacteroidota > Bacteroidia > Chitinophagales > Chitinophagaceae > Sediminibacterium. The sequence goes on from CANCAY010000012.1 coordinate 35,821, forward strand.
GTGAATGGCTTAAAAAACAATGAGTTAATTGCAAGTGTTACATTGACACTTCCTTCAAATGTGGGTGGAGGAAATAGTATGAAAGACAATGCTGGCAATTATACTAATGCCGTATTGACAAGTAATCCTATTGGTGGCACTGCATTGTTGAGTAATTATGAAATTGTCCTATTGCCTGGTGATTTAATTGTAGAAAAATTCAAGATTAATTTAATTGCCGATTCGAAGTCAAAACGAAAATTACAAGTTGACCCTGCATTTACTTACACAATTTCTAAACAGTTGATAGTAGGAGATAGTTTAACTGGTGATTTGTCTAGAGAGGGTGGTGAAGAACCAGGTTTCTATAAAATTTTACAAGGAACAGTTTCAATTAATAATAATTACGATATCAATTATATTCCTGCTGACTTGGAGATTCTGACCATTGAAAGAGTTATAGTGGTTCCTAATGCCTTTACTCCGAATGGGGATGGATTAAACGATGTAATTAAAGTGATTCATAATTCAACTATTTTTTCATTGAATTATTTTAAAATTTATAATAGAGCAGGGAAATTAATTTTTGAAACAAAGAATATTGAGGAAGGTTGGGATGGCAAGTTGAATGGCTCGGTTGCGGAATCGGACGCTTATTATTGGTTAGCTGAGTATAATACTTGGGACAATAAAGTGTACCAGGTTAAGGGCAGTTTTATATTAATTAATTAACAAAGAGTTACTTGAAGAAATTTTATATAATATTATTTTCTACATTATTTTATGTTCTTAAGCTAAATGCTCAAGACGTAACATTCTCGCAGCCCTACAATACATCGCAATTGTCTAACCCCGCTTTTGTTGGTACAGGTATGTATAATCAAAGAATAAAATCTGAATTAAGATCGCAGTTTTTTGATGGAAATAATGTTTTTAGTACTGTTGCCATTGGGTGGGATAGTAAAATATCAAGAAAGAATTCAGAGGTAAATAATTTCATGGGTATTGGGGTTCAGGTTATCTCTGACAGATTGATGTCTGGGGTGATACAAAATAACTATCTTACTTTAAATTTAGCATATCACATATTCGTAGATAAAAATTTAAATCAAAATATTGCTTTTGGCCTTGGGGGCTCCTATGCACAAACTACTTTTGATAGATCTAAAATTTTCTTTGGTGATCAATATAACAGTGCTGGTGGACTTACTAATACAGGTTCCATGGAAAGTTTGATAGCATCTCCGTCGTCGGCAGCATTAAATGCGGGTGTACTTTATACTAATCATAGAGAAAATAGTTTTTTGCAGGCTGGGGTGGGGGTGAATTTCGCCAATAAGCCAGCCGTGACTTATAATTATTTAAAAGAGTCTGCTGGTATGAAATTGTCTGGTTTATTAAATGCAGAGACGCAAATATTTTATGACAATACCATTTTATTCCACGGGGAGTTTATAAAAAGAGACAGCCTGAGTAACTATAACTATGGAATAGCTTTTAGTTTTCCAATTACAAATAATTGGGAGCAAATTAAAAGACTTTACATTGGTTGCTTTACAAGGGATGCGGAAGTATACATTCCCAATGTTTCAATACTATCAGACAAAGTTGCATTTGGATTTAGTTATGACTTTGATGCCAAAAAAGCAACAAGTAGTCAAATCATTAAGAATGTATTTGAAATTTCCTTCTCCAAGTCATTTGGGTATAAGAGAAGACAATTATTTAGAACCATTTTTGATTAGCCCTGAAAATCAATACTGCAGTTCACCCATTCTGGGTCAAAATTGCTATTGTATTTTCTGTAAAAATTTAATGCAGGTTCATTCCAGTCTAAAGCCTGCCAGTTCATCCCTTTAAATTGTTTTGATTTTGCTTCTTCAATCAACGCATCAAATAATAGGGATCCTATTTTATTGCCACGCATATCTTCTGAAACAATCAAGTCCTCTAAGTACATTCTTTGTCCTTTCCAGGTAGAGTATCTAATATAATATAAAGCCATGCCTACAACAATACCTTGCACTTCTGCAACCAAGCACCACCAAACAGGGTTGGAGCCAAATCCACTTGCTTCAAAATGTTCTAGTGAAACTACTACTTGTTCTGGCGCTTTTTCGTAAACGGCCAATTCATGTATTAATTCCATTAATCTTGGGCAGTCTGCTTTTTTTGCTGGGCGTATAGTTATTTCCATAATGACTTTGTTAGTTTTATATAGTTACTTTTATATTCCTGCTTTTGCTAAAGCCTGAGCTAAATCGGCTTCCAAGTCCTCAAAATTCTCAATCCCTACACTCATTCTTATTAATCCATCTGTAATGCCATATTTAATCCTTTCCTCTTTTGGAATAGACATATGCGTCATACTTGCTGGGTGAGAAACTAGGGTGTCTACAGTGCCTAAGGAAACAGCTCTTGTACATACTTCTACAGCGTCAATAAATTTCTTACCTGCTTCAATACCTCCTTTTAATTCAAAACTAATTAAGGGAGGATGTTGTTTCATTTGCTTCTTTGCAATGGCATGATGCGGATGACTTTCTAGTCCAGTGTAATTCACTTGTGCAATTGCTGGATGTGCGTTTAAAAAGGCAGCAACTTTTGCAGTATTGCTACAATGTTTTTCCATTCTTATTTCCAAAGTCTTCATACCCTGAATTAGTAAATAACTATCAAAGGCATTCGCGTTACCTCCTAATAATACATGCCATTTCCAAACTTTATTTTTCATGAATTCTAAATCCTTTCCTAATAATACGCCATGCAATGCAGAGCCATGACCGTTTAAAAATTTTGTAGCGGAGTGGAATACAAAGTCGGCACCTAATGCAAAGGGTTGTTGTAAATAAGGTGTAGCAACGGTATTGTCAACCGATACTTTTAATCCATGTTTATGTGCTACTGTACAAATTGCTTCAATGTCAACACACTGTAAAGTAGGATTAGCAGGAGTTTCAAGGTGTATGAATTTTGCAGTTGGATTTTCTTGAATAGTAGTTTCCAATAACGCTAAATCATTAATGTCAATTAATACTATTTTAACACCTGTTGCAACTAATATTTTTTGCATTAATTCCTGTGTACCTCCGTATAAAGAATAATGTGATATTAATGTGTCACCCGCGCTTAAATTGCTTAAGAACATTGTACTCATTGCAGCTTGCCCACTTGAATGCAAATAAGCAATGAGTTCTAAGGGTTCTCCTTTTTCATTACTCAATCCGTGCGACTCTAAAGCGGCAATCACGTCCTGTGCAGCATTGAAAGTAGGATTTCCCCAACGAGTGTAGAGTCTTGACTTGTCTTCTCCTTTAAATCTTTCTATACCCTCGTCTGTAGAATCAAATGTAAAAGTAGAAGTGGCATAAATAGGAGTGGTATGAGAGAAATTATCATTTTCATGTCCTGCAGTATGCAATGTTAATGTACTGATTCCTTTAAATTTTTTCTTGCTCATAATTCCTTTTTTAATTTGTCTTTATTTGTTTTTTAAATAGCCCATTTGATCCATGCAGCACCCCAAGTAAATCCGCCTCCAAAAGCTGCTAAAACTAAATTGTCTCCTTTGTTTAATTTAGTTTGCCATTCCCATAAACACAATGGAATGGTTGCTGCTGTTGTGTTTCCGAATTTTTGAATATTGATCATTACTTTTTCTTTTGGCAATCCCATACGGTTTGCAGTAGCATCAATGATTCTTAAATTAGCTTGGTGTGGCACTAGCCATGCAATATCATCCCCAGTTAAGTTGTTTCTTTCTAGTAATTCTGCGCTCACATCTGCCATTCCTTTTACGGCAAACTTAAACACCGGTTGTCCGTCCTGAAATGCAAAATGTTCTCTTGCCATTACCGTTTCCACAGACGCTGGTTTTAAACTTCCGCCTGCTTTTATGTGTAGAAAATCTCTACCACTTCCATCACTTTTCAATATGGCATCTTGTAAGCCCATACCTTCAAAATTAGGTTCTAATAAAACAGCACCTGCTCCGTCCCCAAAAATGATACAAGTAGCTCGGTCTGTGTAGTCAATAATAGAACTCATTTTGTCAACACCTACAACAATAATTTTCTTATACTTGCCAGTTTCGATAAATGCAGCTCCCGTATTTAAGGCAAATAAAAATCCACTACAGGCAGCACCTAGGTCAAATCCAAATGCATTTTTGGCTCCCACTTTATCTCCAATAATATTTGCAGTGGCAGGAAACACCATGTCTGGAGTTACTGTTGCACAAATAATACAATCTATTTCTAAAGGGTCTAAGTTTTTTGTTCGTAGTATTTCCTCTATTGCTTTTACAGCCATATCAGAACTTGCTTTGCCCGGTTCTCTTAAAATTCTTCTTTCTTCAATACCAGTTCTTGATTTGATCCATTCGTCATTCGTATCTACCATTTTTTCCAAGTCGAAATTTGTCAATTTGGTTTCTGGTACATAGCCTCCAACTGCGGTTATTGCAGCTTTCATTGTTTGCGACATAGGGGTTGGTTTAGTTTGGTCTGCAAATATCTTAAAATTTGACTAAGAATCGGTGTAAATGGCCATTTTTCGTCTCGTATGTGTTATTTTTACAGGATATATGATCGCATTTTTACAAGGAAATTTTGTTCAGGTTACCCCTGCTAAACTCATAGTGGACGTTGGGGGTGTTGGGTATGAGGTAAATATTAGTTTACACACTTATGAATCTATCTCTAAAAAGGAGAAAGGGCTACTACATACCTACTTACATATCACCGAAAATTCGCAAGTACTTTTTGGTTTTCATGAGCAACAAGAGAAGGAATTATTTCTTCATTTAATTAGTGTGTCTGGTGTTGGTGCTGGTACAGCTAGAATGATGTTGTCTGGAATGATGCCTGAAGAAATCATTAGAGCTATTGTAAACGGAGAAGCTGTTAAGTTGGAACAAATAAAAGGTATTGGTAAAAAGTCTGCTGAGCGTTTGGTTTTAGAACTCCGCGACAAACTTTCTAAAATATCAATGGGTGCAGGTTCCTTAGCTGCTGGTTCTACATTTAGTAAATCGTCTCCACATCAAGACGCTATTCAGGCTTTAATATCGCTCGGTATTCAAAAAGCAATAGCGGAAAAAGCAATTGACAAAGCTATTAAATTGGAAGGTGCTGAATTAAGTTTAGAAGCCTTAATTAAACTAGCATTAAAGAATTGCTAATTGTAAATTATTAATTGAATTGTTTTGAAGTTTTTTCACACTAGCTTATTGTCCATTTTGATGTTGCCCACTGGGCTATATTTGAATGCGCAAGTAAGTTCAGGCTTGAAATTGCCTTTTAATGATACTATTGGGAAAAAGAATGCAGACACAAGCAAAAAGAATTTGGCGCGAGATTCAGTGCGCTATGCTATAAAAGATAGACGTGGTGATTTTTTATCTCAGCCCAGTAATAACCCATTCGATTTAAGAGATACCAGTTTGGTTAAACGTAAAGTGGACTATGATCCACTAACTAAAGGGTATGTCATTACGGAAATGGTGGGAGGCAAATATCAAAAATCTCCAAGTACTTTGTCTTTTAATGAATTTTGGAAATTAAAAACCACTAAGGACGAACAAGCTTACTTTATGCAAAGGGCTAATTCCCTAGGTGTCCTAAATAGAAAAATTAGTAGACCTAAAACTAAAGTGTTTGATAGTTATTTTGATCGCTTGTTTGGTAAGACAGGTTCTGATTTAAAAGTGGATTTAAAACCAGTTGGAGAAATTAATATTAAAGCAGGTTATCAAGGTCAAAAAGTAGACAACCCAACTTTGCCAGAACGTGCTAGAAAAAATGGAGGTTTTGATTTTGATGCAAGTACTAATTTTAGCATGAATGCAAGTATTGGTGATAAATTAAAATTTCCAATCAATTTAAACTCCTTATCTAATTTAGGTTTTGACAATCAAATCAAATTGAGCTATAAAGGAAAGAAGGATGAAATCATTAAAAGCATTGAAGCAGGTAATATTAATTATATTTCTAGAAGTACTTTAATTCCAAGTACGCAGAACTTGTTTGGCGTAAAAACACAATTACAGTTTGGTAGATTTTTTATTACTGCCGCAATAGCGAATCAAAAATCTCAAAGACAATCCATGGCATTGCAAGGTGGAGCGTCTACACAACGTTTTCAAAAACGTTTGGATGATTATGAGGAAAATAGACACTTCTTGTTAGCACAGTATTTTAGAAATAACTATAATAAGTCCATGGCTTCATTGCCTTTGGTAAATTCACAAGCACAAATTAAAAGAATTGAAGTTTGGGTAACCAATAGAAACGGTCAAACAACTAATGCGAGAGATGTAGTGGGCTTAATGGATATTGGAGAATCCAATCCTAGTAAAGCGGCATATCAAACTAGGCCTTTGAATTCTAAAAATCCGAATGACCAATACCCAGACAACGGAGCGAATGCTTTGTATGCAAAATTAATTAATAATACTGCTGCAAGAAATCCAGCTTCTGTCTCTAGTGTATTGACAATGGAAGGATTAAGGTCGGCAGAAGACTATGAAAGAACTTTTGCGCGTAAATTAACGGAGAATGAATATTTTTTCAACCCTCAAATTGGATTCCTTTCGTTGAATATTCCTTTACAACCAGACGAGGTATTAGGCGTAGCATTTCAGTATACAGTAAATGGTAAAGTATTCCAAGTAGGTGAATTTTCTGAAAATATTGCGCTTGATCCTAATAAAGGAGTTCAGCAAATATTGTTTTTAAAGTTATTGAAAGCTACTACTCAAAGAACAGATTTACCTATTTGGGATTTGATGATGAAGAACGTTTACTCGCTAGATTTATTTGGTGCTATTCAACAACAAGATTTTCAATTGAACCTTTTATATGAAGAACCAAGTGCAGGCTTGAAAAGATACATGCCGGTTACAAGTAAAGCAGTTGAAGGACAGTCTCTAATCAAATTATTACAACTAGATAGATTAAACAATCGTAATGACCCTCAACCTGACGGGGTATTTGACTATGTGGAAGGCTTTACCGTATTATCTAAAATGGGTCGTATTGTATTTCCATTATTGGAACCTTTTGGAGATGACTTAAAAGCGATTGCATTTAAGGGTATCGATTCGAATGTGTCCAAAAAATATTTATATCCTCAACTATATCGCAATATTAAATCGGAGGCACAAACTTTTGCAAATCTGAATCGATTTGTTATGGAAGGGCAGGTGAAAGGAAGTTCAGGCGGCGCTGAGATTAGTTTAAATGCATTTAATGTACCTCCAGGTTCCGTAAGTGTGAGAGCAGGCGGACAAATTTTGAAAGAAGGTTTGGATTACGTGGTGGACTATGGCTCAGGTACGGTACGTATTATCAATCCAGGTATTTTAAGTTCTAATATTCCTGTGAATGTTTCCTTTGAAAATAATATTGGTTTTGGATTTCAAGAACGAGGATTTAGAGCGTTGCGATTAGACTATGTAGCAAGTAAGAATTTTAATTTTGGTTTTTCTTCTACCCGTTTAAGTGAGCGACCTTTCTTTACTAAAACTAATTTTGGTTCTGACCCTATTAAGAACTCCATGTATGGTTTTGATTTTAATTACAAAACTGAATTACCTGCATTAACAAGAACATTAGATAAGCTTCCTTTTTATAGTACGAAAGCAAAATCTTATTTAACAGCCTATGGAGAAGCTGCTTTTTTACAACCTGGTCATGCACAACAAATTGGTAAAGGAGGTAGTGGTGTTGTTTATTTAGATGATTTTGAAGCAGCAAGAACTAATATTGATTTACGCTTTCCATTCACTGCTTGGGCATTGGCTTCAACTCCAATGGACAGGTTTCCTGCAGACGCTGTTTCAGATTCTATTAATTATAATTTTAGTAGGTCTAGACTTTCTTGGTATACGATTGAACCAACATTGCAAGACAGGAATGGCTATAATAATCCATTAGGGGATAATGCAGCAGCATTAAGTGATTCAAGAGTACGTCAGGTATTTACAAATGAATTGTTCCCTCAAAAGACAACCAATATTACCGACGTTCAATTACCAACTTTTGATTTGAGTTATTACCCTAAGGACAGAGGCCCCTATAACTATAATTTTAAAGCATTAGACGCGAATGGCAAACTAACTAATCCCGCAGCAAAATGGGGTGGTATTATGCGTTCATTAGATCAAACCGATTTTGAAACAAGCGTCATTGAATATGTTGAATTCTGGGTACAGGATCCATTTATTAAATCGCCTGCTAGTAAAGGTAAATTGGTATTAAACTTGGGTAATGTAAGTGAGGATATATTAAGGGACGGCCGTCGTTTTTACGAGAACGGAATGCCTACACCAACAATTCCTGCAAGCATTGACAGTTCTACTTGGGGATACGTTCCAGTAAATCCAATTCAAGTAACCAATGCATTTAGTAATAATCCGGAAGACAGAAAATATCAGGACGTTGGATTTGATGGAATGGATGATAATGCAGAGCGTATTAAAAAAGACTACCTCATTAAGAATATCACAAATTCAAATTTAGCGCAACAAATATTAAAAGATCCTTCTGCAGATAACTATGTATGGTATCGTGATGCAGGTTATGATGCAAGAGGGGCTGGTATTCTAGAGCGTTACAAATATTTCAACAATCCTCAAGGCAACTCTGCATTAGCGGGTACTAGTTTATTTAGTAGTGCTGCAACTTTGCTGCCAGATAATGAGGATTTGAACAGAGATAATACTTTAAATGAAACAGAAGCCTATTTTGAATATGAAATTGATTTACAAAAAAACAAACTAGGCGTAGGAACTACACGTTATGTAACAGACTCCAAAACTGTAAACGCTACCTTGGCAGATGGTTCTAAAATACAAGAAAATTGGTATTTGTTTAGAGTGCCTATTAAATCTTATTCAAATAGTTATGGTGGCATTAGAGATTTTAAATCCATTCGTTTTTTAAGAATGTATTTAACAGGGTTTGAAGACTCTGTAACTTTACGTTTTGCTAAATTAGATTTAGTTAGGAATCAATGGAGACAATTTGCTTACGAGATAGATACGGCAGGTGATTATAAAGCTTTACCAGTAAGCAATAATACAACGGTTAATACACTAGCAGTGAATGTAGAAGAAAACGGAAGTAGAACGCCTGTAAACTATGTGATACCTCCTGGAATTGAGCGTGTGCAGTTATTAAGTAATAACGGAGTGAATTTGTTGCAGAATGAGCAAGCATTAAGTATACAGCTAAATAACCTGCCATTAAAGAGCCCAAGAGGAGTATTTAAAACCATGAATATTGACGTTCGTCGTTATGGTAAAATGTCCATGTTCTTGCACGCTGAAAATAAAAATAATATTGATGCCGTAGAGTCTGGTAGTATGACGGCTGTAATAAGGATGGGGCAGGACTTTCAAAACAACTATTACGAAATACGTATTCCATTAACCACCACAAGACGTAAAACATATTCAAATTCCGAAGCCAATTTGGTTTGGCCTGCTGAAAATGAAATGAATTTAAGTTTAAATGATTTGGTTCAATTGAAATTAGATAGGGACAAAAAACATGTTTCTTATAGTAATATGCATTCTGTCAAACAAAGCAATGGTCAGTACTATGGAGTGATGGGTAATCCAAACTTAGGGGAGATTAGAGGTATCTTAATTGCAATAGAAAATACGAGTACTAGTCAAAACATGAATGCGGAAGTTTGGGTAAATGAATTAAGGTTATCTGATTTAGACGAGAAAGGATCTTGGGCAGCATTGGGAAGAATGGACTTGGTATTAGCAGATTTAGGTAATGTAGCAGTGTCCGTAAATAATAGAAGTGCAGGTTTTGGAAGTATTGAGCAGAAGATGAATGAGCGTGCCAAAACGGGTTTAACACAATTTGACGTAGCTACTAATATTGAAGCTGGAAAATTATTGCCAAAGCAGGTTAAAATTTCCTTGCCAGTTTTTGCTAGCATTAATAAAACATTAGAGAATCCCGAATTTGATCCATTTAATAAGGATATATTATACGCGGACAAAATGAAGTCGCTAAGCGGTGCTGCAAGAGATTCCGTGCGCAATGCATCCGCAGATCAAACTACCATTAAGACATTGAACTTTACCAATGTGCGTGTAATGCCAGGGAAGAAAACTTCTTTAATTAGTATTTCTAATTTAGATTTTAGCTATTCCTATTCTCAATTATTACAAACTAGTCCGGTAATTGAGCAAAATAAAATGGTGAAACAAAGAGGAGCTATTGGGTATACTTATAATCATACTGGTAAGTCAATTGAACCTTTTAAAAAATTATTAAGAAATGCGTCCCCTTGGTTTAACTTAATTAAGGACGTTAATTTTAATCCTTCACCAAGTTTAATTAGTTACAGAACGGTGTTTGATAGACAGCTTGGAGAATTTACGCCAAGAGTAATAAATTCTTTTGATGGTACAACCGACAAGGCGGAAACTACTTTTGACAAGTATTTCACCATGAGTAGATTGTTCAATATGCGTTGGCCAATGACAAGATCATTGAATTTTGATTTTGGCGCGAATTTGAATTCTAGAATCGACGAGCCAGATGGTCGTATTGACAGCCAGCAAAAAAAGGATTCCTTAATGCGTATGTTGATAAGAGGAGGTAGAAACACTTTGTACAACCAGAAGATAGGCTTAAGATATGACTTGCCAACTAGTAAGTTTCCATTAACAGACTGGATATTGTCAAGCTATAGTGTATCTACCAATTACAATTGGATTGGTGCAAGTAGGCTAGCATTGGCTTTGGGGAATACCATTGAAAATACATTTTCGCATCAATTAAATGCGCAATTTAATTTTAACAGTCTGTATAAAAAATCTAAATTCTTTAAGTCGGCATTGTCAACGGGTGGATATAATGCACCAAGAAACAATCCCTTATCTAGTAAAATATTAATTACAAAAGAAGAAGCATTAGGAGAGAAAACGGGTAAAGAAAGAGCATTGGCCTTGAAAAAATGGAAGGAAGCTAGAAGACAGGAGCGTGTTGCACAACGTGTTATTAAGGCAAACGAAATGATGCGCGTGCCAGAAAGTATTAAGCCTATAGCTCACTTTATAACTATGTTGCAGACGGCGTCGGTAGACTATGCAGAAAATTATAACAGTAGGCTGCCGGGGTATATGTCGGGCGTTCAGTTTGTAGATAAGGATTGGAACGGTTTTGCTCCTGGTATTGAATATACCTTAGGAATGCAGCCAGACTCTGCATGGTTAAATAAACAAGAGAAGAAAAATTTATTATCCAGAGATGCTGCATTTAATATGCTTTTCAGACAGGGCTTTGATCAAAAATTGTCTGCAAGGTTTATGTTAGAGCCCATTAATAGTTTAATTATTGATTTAAAATTAGAGAAGACATTTACTAAAGAATATTCTGAATTATTCAAAGACACGAGTGCTAATTTAAATGGCATTAAAACACATTTGAATCCACTTTCTGCTGGAGGATTCAATATTAGCTATATGGCGTTGAATACCTTCTTTGATACACATGACCCTAATGTAATTTCAACTCAGTTTAAAGCTTTCCAAAATTATAGAACTATTATATCCAATAGAGTTGCTGCTAGCTATGGCCAGGAAACCAATGCTGGCGGGTATGCTAAGGGATATGGCAAATATGCACAAGACGTTTTAATTCCGTCCTTTATTGCAGCTTATACAGGTCAAGATCCAAAGAAAATGAGTTTGTTGAACCAGAGCAATTCAAATATAAGGTCCAATCCATTTTCGGGAATGTTCCCTAAGCCAAACTGGAATTTAACGTATACCGGTTTGTCCAAAGTTCCATTGCTTGCTCAATTCTTTTCTAGCATTACACTAACCCACGGTTATAATAGTAATCTATCCATGAATAGTTTCATGAGTTCTTTATTGTATGCTGCAGAAAATAGAAATGGACGAAGCACACCTACTTTTATGGATACGGTAAGTGGTAATTACGTGCCTTATTTCTTGATACCTAATATTACGATCAGTGAAAGAATGGAGCCACTAATTGGTTTAAATATTACTACTGTTACACAATGGTCATTACGTTTTGAGTATAAGAAGAGTAGAATGCTCGCAATGAGTTTGGTAGATTATCAATTGAGTGAGAACAATGCCACAGAATGGATTTTTGGAACCAGCTATCGTAAGCGTGGTTTAAAATTGCCTTTCAATATACCGGGATTAAATAACAATAAATTAGCTAACGACTTAACTTTTAGATTAGACGTTTCTATGCGTGATGTATTTAATAGTAATAGCCGATTGGATCAAACCAATGCCTACGGAACTGGTGGACAAAAGGAACTCACCTTACAACCTTCTGTAGATTATGTATTAAATAGTAAAATCAATTTGAAGTTTTACTTTGATCAACGCAAGTCGACTCCCTATATTTCATCTTCACCGCCAGTTACCAATACTAGGGCAGGAGTGAATATAAGAATAGCATTATAGGAACACTGTTACAAGGTTTGGAGATTATTGCTTTTTAAAAGCCCATTTAATCATCGTTTTCCAATTCACTTTTTTACCATAAAGCAATATTCCTGTTCGATATATTTTACCACTTAACCAGGTTGTAAATAAGAATCCTCCAATTAGAATAGACATACTCAATGCTAATTCCCAATAACTAACTGCACTTGGCACACCGTATGCAATTCTAGCCATCATTACCATAGGGGAACTAAATGGAATAATACTAGCCCAAAATGCCAATGGAGTATTGGGATTTTGAGTTACCATATTGGTTATTAAATAAGAAAATATGATTGGCATAGTAATAGGAAACATTAAGCTCTGTGCGTCTTGCGGGTCTTCGTTTACAACGCTACCCACAGCAGCAAATAATGCTGAATAGAATAAATAGCCTCCTAGAAAATAAAACACAAAACAACTTAAAATTAATGGCCAATTGGCAGTTTGAATAGTGTGCTGAAAAGTATAAATATTTTTTGCTGCATCACTAGCTTGCATCATGCCAGCACCCATTTGACCATTGCTTTGTTGCAAACTCGCTACTTGGTGTTGAACGTCAGCAGGTAAAAATCCCATAGCAACACTTGACAATGTCAATATGAGTACAATCCACATAATGAATTGGGTTAGGCCTACTGCCCCAATGCCAATGATCTTTCCCATCATTAATTCAAATGGCTTTACACTGCTAATAATTACTTCGGCAATACGATTGGTTTTCTCTTCCATTACACCTCGCATTACCATAGATCCGTATATAAACAAAGTGATGTAAATTAAAAATCCACTTGCATATCCAATGCCCATTGCCAAACCTGCATTACTTTCTTTGCTTGAACTGCCTTTGTCCTCGTAGGCCTTTAATTCAGCGAATTGAGATGCTTTATGAATAGAGTCCAAAGTGCTTTGTTGGATGCCAGATTCTTGTAGCATTTTATCCTCAATCGCCCCATTTATTTTGTCAGTGATGCTGTTTTGCAACATTAGACCCATAGACTTCTTAGATCTTAAAATATAATCTGTCTTTTTTACGCCATCGAATTTTGGAATAATTAAAATGTCCGTAAATCCTTTCTTATTGTAGTTTAAGGTATCCACTTCTAATGGAAAACTAAATTCAATTTGATTGGTATTCTTAAGGGATGTCTTGATAAATCCATTTGGGTCTATTACTGCAATTTTACGGTGTTCTGTTCCAGTAGTGGATAAATAACCAAATCCAAAACCGAATCCTATAATTAATACAGGCATTAAAAAAGTAACAAGAATAAAACGTTTGTTTTTAACTCTTGTAGTATATTCTCTTTGTATGATTAGCCAGATTTTATGCATCTGTATATGTTTTAAATTAATTTTTTAATTGGGTTTTCTTTCAATCTAGTTTAATTTTCGGCATGAAAGGCTCTGGTACTAGCATGTGTGCCTTCTACCAACTGAATAAATATTTCATTCAACGACGGTAAAAGTTCATTGTAACCAATGATATTTACTTTTTCTTTTAATAAATATGAGAGTACATCATTGCTTTGGTAGCCTTCCTGAATTTTAACATGAATTTTATTATTTTCTGTTTTAACAATATTGAAAATGGAATTGTCTTGCACTGTGAATGGTTCACTAGTTTGAATGGAAAATATATTTTCTTTAAATTGTTGTTTAACTTCTGCAACTGTGCCGTCTAATATTTTTTTACCTAGGTTTACTAAAACAATATGGTCGCATATTTCTTCAACTTGTTCCATGCGGTGCGTACTGAAAATAATAGTGGATCCTTTTTTGGCTAAATTGAAAATTTCGTCTTTTATTAGGTTTGCATTTACTGGATCTAGACCACTGAATGGTTCGTCTAGGATAATTAATTTTGGTTCATGTAAAACGGTAACAACGAATTGCAATTTTTGACTCATACCCTTACTCAAATCTTCAACCTTTTTGTTCCACCAACTTTCCATTTCAAATTTCTTAAACCAGTATTTTATTTTCTCAGTGGCGTCGGACTTTGATAGACCTTTAAGCTGTGCAAGGTATAGGGCCTGTTCTCCAATTTTCATCTTCTTATACATGCCTCGCTCTTCAGGCATATATCCAATTTTTTGAATATCATCGATAGGGTTGAACTTTTGGCCGTCTAAAATAATATCACCTCCGTCCGGATAAAAAATTCCAGTAATCATTCTTAACAAAGTGGTTTTACCAGCTCCATTGGGTCCAAGCAAGCCAAAAATGCTTCCTTCCTTAATGTCAAAACTTATATCGTCAACCGCTTTTTGGTCGGAATAATATTTCTTAAGATGTTGGAGACTCAATATTGGATTCATATTGTGTAATATTTATATTCAAATGTAATTGCATTTTAATTAAACTAAGGCCTCAATTTTGATAAGAGGAAATAGCAGCGGTCATTAGGTATAAATACTATGATAAAAGTATATATTCGTTGCAAATTTTAGAATATGTTCATAAAAAGAAGGATGATTTTGGGGGTACTTTTAGTATGCTTGGTAAGTTTAAGTAGTTGGGGTTTTTTAGTACATCGTACTATTAATCAAATAGCCATATATAATTTACCAGAACCTATGCGTTCTTTCTTCCATAAAGACAAAGACTATTTAGTATATAATGCGCCTCGTCCAGACATCAGAAGAAATTCAGATAAGTCTGAAGCTACTAAGCATTTTATCGATTTAGAAAAGTACGGTCCGAATGCAGCAAACAATATGCCAATGGATTGGGCAAGTGCTGTAAAAAAATATTCTGCGGACACTTTAAAAGAATATGGTTGGGGTCCTTATAATGTAATGATTCAATTAGATAAATTAACAGCTGCTTTTAAATCAGGTAACCAAGATTCTATTTTATTTTATGCTGCAGATATTGGTCATTATATTGGCGACTTACATGTTCCATTGCATACCACTATCAATTATGACGGTCAGTTGACAAATCAAAAAGGGTTACATGCTTTATGGGAATCAATGATCCCGGAGCTTACTATTAATCAATACCAATTATATAATCCACATAAAGCAGTTTACTTGAAAGATCCTGCAACAGCACTTTGGGTGGATATTCGTAAAGCGGCTGGATTACTACCTTCTATGTTGGCTATTGAAAAAGAAGTTTCTATCCAGTTTACACCTGAAACTAAATATCGCATGCAAATGAGATATGGTAAAGAGACTAAGTCATATACCAAAGAATTTGCAGAAGCCTATGCAAAAGGATTAGGCCCAACAGTGAATGGACAGTTAATTGCGTCTGCTAATATGATTTCTGATTTTTGGTATACTGCTTGGGTGAATGCAGGTAAGCCCGTATTAGCTACATCAAGAGATTTAAATACAAGTTTGGAAGAAGAATTAAAATCTTTTAAGGCGAATAAACTAATCCAAGATGGTTTATTAATCAGTAAAAAATCAAAACCAGAAGATTAGTTTTGAACGTATAAGATTTTTAAAATATTATTTTAGTAGAAATGGTGTTGAAATAAAATTCAGCGCCATTTTTATTTTCCTAATGTTTGCGCAATCATTACTGCAAGTCTTTGTCCGTCCATAGCAGCACTCACAATACCTCCAGCATATCCTGCACCTTCCCCACAAGGGTATAAATTTTTAACTTGAGGATGTGCTAATGTGACTTCATCTCTAGGGATACGAACAGGGGAGGAGGTTCTACTTTCTGTAGCAACTACAATGGCGTCATTGGAATAATAGCCGCGCATTTTTTTACCAAATGCCTTAAATCCTTCTTGTAATGTTCTGTGTACAAAAGGAGGTAATATATTTTTCATGTCGGCACTGTGTAGTCCTGGTAAATAACTTGCATCAGGCAAATTTGTAGAAATTTTATTAGTGCAAAAATCCACCAATCTTGCTGCTGGAGCCACTTGTAAGCCGCCTCCTTGTTCAAAAGCGGATTGTTCTACCCATTGTTGAAAAGCTAATAATAAAAATGGATTATCTAATTGTGCTGCCTCGTGCTTATGTAACTTTAAAAAATCATAAGCAGTAGGAATATCTATTTGAACCACCATGCCACTGTTGGCATAGGGATTATTTCTTTTACTTGGGCTCCATCCATTTACCACAATTTCTCCAGGCGCAGTGGCTGCCGGTGCAATAATACCTCCAGGGCACATACAAAAACTAAACACACCTCTATCTTGAACTTGTTCTACCAAACTATAAGAAGCGGGAGGTAAATTAGGGTCTCTTAATGCACAGTGATATTGGATAGCGTCTATGGCAGCCTGTGGATGCTCCACACGAACGCCTAATGCAAAAGGCTTAGCTTCTATAGTAACTCCATTGTCATGTAGTAAATGAAATATATCACGAGCAGAATGCCCAGTAGCTAATATTAAGGCTTCCGTTTTAAAACTATCTCCGTCTGCTGTAGTTATGGATGCTAATACTCCGTTTTCTATAACTAAGCCTGTCAATTTTTTTCCAAATAAAACTTTTCCTCCAACTGCTTCAATCTGCTCTCGCATGGCTGTAATAATATGTGGAAGCTTATTGGTACCTATATGTGGGTGCGCTTCATACAATATATTTTCGTCTGCCCCAAACTGATAAAACAGCCTCAAGATTTTATCAATGTTGCCACGCTTATTGCTACGGGTGTATAATTTGCCATCACTGTAGGTTCCGGCACCTCCTTCCCCAAAACAATAATTACTCTCGGGATTCACTATTCCTTCCTTGTTTAAGCTAGCTAAATCACGACGACGAGAACGAACATCCTTGCCTCTTTCTAAAACAATAGGTCTAAGTCCTTGTTCTATACACTCTAATGCAGCAAATAATCCTGCAGGTCCTGCACCAATAATGATGACTTCTTTAGCATTAATAGGTAATGCTTTGAATTCAATTGGACTGTCGAATCTAGGTTTGGGAGGCTCGTTTATAAAGACCAATAAGCTTAGGTTGACCCAAACTTGTTGTCTGTTTCTTGCGTCTATAGATTGTTTAAGCGTATGGTAGCCTAGAATTGACTCTTTGGGCTCGCCTAGACTTTGTGCTAGCGCTAATAAAAGGGAGGGGGTATGGGCTGCTTCTGCCGGTTTAAGGCGCAGCTGAATAGTTTTTTGCATGGGGTTAGGTATTTATCCTAAAAAAATGCCTTAGATATAGTTAGAATGGCAAATCGTCGCCTGACTCGTTCGCGTCGTTTACTGGAATATCGAAATAAGAAGTTTCAGTAGGAGCTGCTTCTCCACCTAAAGCAACAGCCTCCATTCTCCAAGCATCTAAATTGGTAATGTAGTTGTCTTTTCCGTCCTTATTCCACTTAGAACCCTTGATATTAAAAAGTACTTTTACGGTATCTCCTAGGTTGAAACGATCTGGCATGGTAGTTCTGTCTTGAACACATTGAAACTTCACGTAATTAGTGATGATTTTACCGTTAATGTCGTCAGACTTCTCAATCACAAATTCTCTTGTTTTAAAGGTCTCTTTCCTTTGAATTGTCTCGTATTTTGCAAGTAATTTGCCTGTTAATTCGTAGCTCATAGATGTTATTAAGGGAATAAAGATAGCAATAAAAGGTCATAACTAAAGGGGCTATCAATTTAAGTAAACAAGGAGAATTTTCCGTTAAAAAAAATAGTTTAAAAAAAAGTGGATAAACTCTTGTTTTATTAGAAATTAGGCTATCTTGAAAGGCGTTTATAGGCATCCCCCCAATGCCGAAATCAAGTGAATTGGTACATGTAAAAAAAACCAAATAAAAAACTTTTTTTTTCAACAATTGTTTTGAATATTCGCAGTCCCAATAAGAAATTAAGAATCTCTTAAAAGGGTAAAACAACTAGAATTATCTTGTTCATTATATAAAGGGTTAGTAAGTATTATGGCTAAAAGTGTTGATATCGTTTGGAGTAATTGTTTAAAAATAATCAAGGACATCGTAGAATGGCAACATTTTAAGACATGGTTTGAGCCTATTCAACCTGTGGAACTAAAAGACAACGTTTTAATGATTCAAGTTCCGAGCCAATTTTTTTATGAGTATATCGAGGAGCACTATGTTAACTTATTAGCAAAAACTTTAAAGCGTGAACTAGGGAAGGAAGCTAGACTTGAGTATCGCATCATGGTAGACAGCGGTAACAACAAAAAAGGTTCAATGGACGTTCCTGCAAGTGGCATGAAGACATACAATAACAACGAGATGAATTTCCCGTTGGTGATAGACAATCCTGTTAAGAATCCATTTGTGATTCCAGGTTTGAAGAAAATGCAGATTGACCCGCAGTTAAATCATAATTACACATTTGATTCTTATATAGAGGGAGATTGTAACAGGGTTGCACGTCGTGCTGGTAAAACAGTAGCCGAAAAACCTGGAGCAAATTCTTTCAATCCTTTAGTAATTTATGGTGGAGTAGGTTTAGGTAAAACACATTTGGCACAAGCAATTGGGAATGACGTTAAACGCATTCATCCAAATAAAGTGGTTTTATATGTAAGTTCTGAGAAGTTCATCAATCAGTTCCAAGACCATAGCCGTAACAACGCTATCAACGATTTCATTCATTTCTACCAATTAATAGACGTATTAATCATTGACGACGTTCAGTTCTTTAACAGAGCAGAAAAGTCTCAGGATGCATTCTTTGCCATCTTTAATCACTTACACCAAAGTGGAAAGCAGTTGGTATTGACTTCAGACAAAGCGCCTAAAGATTTAGAAGGATTACAAGAAAGATTATTAAGCCGTTTCAGATGGGGATTGAGTGCCGATATTCAAGTTCCAGACTACGAAACACGTATTGAGATTTTAGAGAAAAAGATGAAGGCAGATGGTTTAGAAATGCCTAAGGAAGTAGTGAAGTATGTAGCTTATAATATTAACACAAACGTAAGAGAATTAGAAGGTGCATTAATATCATTATTAGCGCAGTCTTCTTTGAATAAGAAGGAGATTGATGTTGAATTAGCTAAGAAAGTATTACGCAACTTTGTTAAGACAAGTAGTAAGGAAATTACGATTGACGCTATCCAGAAAATGGTATGTGAGTTCTTCGAAGTTCCTTATGACAAATTGTTACAAAAAACACGTAAGCGTGAGATTGTACAAGCAAGACAAATTACTATGTACTTAGCGAAGGCTTTTACAAAGAATTCTTTGAAGACAATTGGAGAGCATTTTGGAGGACGTGACCATACTACCGTAATTCACTCTTGCCAAACGGTGAAGGATTTGATGGATACTGACTCTATGTTCCGTGAAAACGTAATGGAGTTGACTCAGAAAGTGCAACTAGCTGCTATGTAATTGGGACTCAAACCACTAAAACATCACTTAGTTTAAAAAATATTTGTCCGGAACGAACTTTATTTGAGTTTATTCCGGACTTTTTTTAGGAATTTAACTAAGGAGTGCTTATTTTTGCAACCCTCGAAAGGGGTTTCGGAGGAGAGGTGGATGAGTGGCTGAAATCAGTAGTTTGCTAAACTGCCGTACGGGTTAAACTGTACCAAGGGTTCGAATCCCTTCCTCTCCGCTCTTAAAGTTCTTATTTTTGGATTCATTACCGGTTAAACATATTTTACAATGCAAATTGTAAAAGTTCGGGAAGTAGCGCAGGCCGGTAGCGCACTTGGTTTGGGACCAAGGGGTCGCAGGTTCGAATCCTGTCTTCCCGACAAAAAAGTCAGTAGCAATACTGGCTTTTTTTATGCCCATAGGTGAATATGATTTGCCGAAGGCATAGCGCAGTTTAATAATTTATAAACACAAGCTAGCTTGATGTTATATAAATTATTAAACTGCGTTAATCATTGCGAAGCAATGAAATCATGTTCAACTAAGAACAATTCATTATTTAAAAAGCCGCTATTCAAATTTCTGACGCATTTTGCACCGCCCACTCCAGGATGCCGGAACGAAGTGACGGCCATCCTGGAGTGGAAGTCTTTAGGTAGCTATCTAGGAGTTTAAAACAAATTGACGGCGAACATTGACTGACTGAAAACCTTTTCTGAAGTGGTCTTAAATCGAAAAAACTTTTTTATTTCAAAGTTTAATTAAAAATCAGATTGGTTATATTTTGAATATATAACTTAAAATAAAATTAGAATTCTATCAGAATTGTTTAATAATTGTAGTTGATTATTAATACTTATTTTAACATTTCTTCTAATAAATACTAGAAAAAAATCTTATCTTTATAGGTATATTTTTTTTAATATGAGATACGAAAATTATGAATTGAAACATTTTTTTATAAAATTTTATAAAAATGCGTAAGTTAATTACTGCAATATTTTTCCTTTTTATTTCCATTCAAGCATTTTCTCAAACTTTAAATGTTTTAAGCATATTTGTCTATAATTGTGATGGTTCTTCAAATAATAATATTGGATTCAATGTGGTTACAAATACTAGTAGTTTAACCTATAATTGGCGCATAACCGTTAATGGAGTTTTAAAATTTTCTGGTTCTAATATAGGCACTAAAGAAATATTGGTTTCTGGAGCTAATGTTTCATTAAGTGATGTTATAATTGTAAACATTGTAGGAACTGGTAGTTATGTAGGGTTTAATAATTCTCGTTCTGTGCCAGTTAATAGGATAATAGCTTATACTACACCATCACTAGCTCCAGAAATCACTTCAGCTAGTAATCAAATATGTGATGGTATCCCAGTTACAATAGGATTGTCTGGAGATCCTGAAAATACATTTACATGGTACAACTCAAATACACTGATACAATCCGGAAGTTTTTTATTCTTGGATGTAACATTAGCGGGAAGTTATAGTGTAAAAGAGTCAAATAGGTGTGGGACTTCTCCTATTTCAAATTTTATAAATTTAACTACAGGAACTACTCCACCAGCGCCAATTATGAGTGCAAGTAGTTTTATAATTTGTAAAGGAGATAGTATTCAATTAACTGCTAATGGTTTAGGCGGTACTTATAATTGGTCTAATTCTACTAATGGAACAACAATAAATGTAAGTAAAGCAGGAACTTATTCTGTAACTGAAACTAATTCATGTGGAACTAGTATATCTAGTAATATTTTAAATATAAATATTGATACTCTCCCTGTTGTAAATATTTCTTCCAAAATAATTGGTTCGAAAGTTGAATTGGTTGGTATTGGAACATTGCAATATAAATGGTCTTCTGGTGAATTAACTGCACAAATTCAAAAACCTTTGAATCTTTCTGGTATTTATTCTGTTAGAGGTACAGATTCTTTGGGATGCTCTACATCTAAAACATTTATTGTCGACGCTGTTCCAAATGCTGCAACAACTTTTATAACCTCAACATTAGGGGCTAACTTTTGTACAGGCGATACTACCATCTTAACTTTAACGCCAGGTAATGCATATTATTGGGATAGTGGCGAAAATACACAATCTATTACAACCATGAAGCCAGGTTCTCATACTGGATCGGTATTATATTCTTCAAATTATAAAGTGGAGACGGCTGATATTTATCTTAAAAATTACCCTGTTCCTTCGGTTAATGCAATAAATGATTCAAATAGCTTAACTTATTGCAACAACACAGTTGCACCAACAATCGAATTCTCAGGTCCTATAACAGGTACTACATTCAAATGGTCAAGCGATAATTCATATATCGGGATTCAATCAACAGGTATTGATAAAATTTCTTCATTTCAAGTATCGAATAATTCAAATAATGTTATTACTATTAATTTTAGTGTAATTCCAACTTCAAATGGTTGTATTGGGCCAGCCTATAATTTCAAAACAATTATGAATCCTACCCCATATTTAACTAATGAAAAGGTGTTTAATATATGTGATGGGGCATACTTTCAATTAGTACCAAAAATTAATCTAAGTTCAACTTTTAATATTTTATGGAATGTTATAAAAGATGATAGTACAAATTTATCGAATTCTCCAACAAGCGGATCCATTATATCAAGGCTTCAGAATAGTTCTAATAATATCAAAAAAATTAAATTTGCTGGAACAGTAAATTCTCTTGGGTGCGCCAATAATGATACACTTTATGTTAATGTAGTTCCAAATCCATTTGGTATTTTAAATGCAACAAAAAGCATAATCAAAAGTGGACAATTAGATTCATTTTCATTCACAAGTCCTGATACTATTTCCAAAACATATTTATGGAATTTGGGGTTCAACATTCCTTTAATAAATTCTAAAAATGATAATTACACGATAAGCTATCATTCTACATCGGATACAACTAATACTATAAGATTAGTTGTTAATAATAGGTATGGCTGTTATAATGTTTTTGATAAAACAATAAAAATCATTGGTGTTGCAGATACAATTCCAATGAATTCGTTAGATTCAATTAAATGGCAAAATACATTGTTACCTGTCCCTTTTAATGATCATTTAAGTTTTAGATATCATGCTGATAAAGACCAAACTGCTACTTTTTCGTTTTTTGATACAGGTGGATTTCCTTTATATGAAATCAAGGTACAACTTTTAAAAGGTTATCATCAAATTGAAATTCCTGAAATATGGAGAATACAAAAAGATAAGATTTATTTATTTATTTGCAATTCGCCTACAATATATTTTCAACAATTATTTTACGGGGTTAAAAATTAATTAAAATTAAGTTTGAAAAATATATTTATAATAACACTTTCTTTAATTAGTATTCTTGGGTATAGTCAAGCCAAATATGCTCCCATAGCTTTTACTAGTTTCACTTTTCCGCAATCAACTCGGTCAATTGGATTGGGAGGGGCAGGTACAGCCTTAAGTCCTGACGCGTCTGCTATAAATCTAAACCCAGCCAGGTTAAGTATATTAGATGATAAAATAAATATTTCACTAGATTCTTATATTATTCCGGCTTTTTCGAATGGCAATCTTAGTAAGTTTACAAGTTTGAAGTATGTTTATAATAAAGAATATAATTCTATTGGCATTGGATTAAATTCATATAGTTTAGGTGACATTAACCAAGTTTCTGAATCTGGAGAAATTTCAAAAATTTCCTTACCAGATGAATACAAAATTTCAATAGCTGATGCCATAAACTTATCCAATAATACGAGTATTGGTATAAGCATAGATTACTTAAATAAGCCTCAACTTTTATATAGTAATGTCCCAGCGATTTCAAATGTAATGGGAGGTATTGGGGTAATAAATAAGACAACGTTATCTAGTATAAATGATCAGGAATTATTAAGTGGTATAGCTATAGAAAATTTGGGTGCACTTTCTAAGGATGGATATTTTCTTCCTACAACTTTTTCTGCTGGAAGTACTTTTATGCAAGGTTACAATGATAAAACAAATACTAGTGTCTCTTATTTAATTGGTATTGAATTCTCGAAATTATTAGTGCCCTCTTTGCCAATATATAATAGCGATGGTAGTATAATAAAAGGAACTGATCCCAATAGTCTAACAGGAATTAAGTCCATTACAAACTCATTTTTTGATGATCCATATGGAAAAAATCTAGCAAAATGGAGAGTGCAATTATATTCTGAAATCAATTTATTACCCCAATTTTCATTAAGAACCGGATATAGCTATGAAAATATTAAAGTTGGAAATAGAAATTTTTTTACATTAGGCGCAGGTTATGAATATATAAAAGAACTTGACAATTTCAACATAGATATTGCATATATCATTCCTACAAATAACATATCAAATATTTACAAAAATATTTTTAGTTTATCAATAAAATATAAAATGGGTTCGAGATGGTAAGATATTTAATTTTCAATTCTTTTTCAAATGGAATTAGTCAAAATTTTTTATAAATGTTGAAATTGATACTTATTTTATTCAACTTTCTTTTAGTTTGTCATGCAAATGCTCAAAATATATTAGTGAGTAGCATAGGAAAACTAAATGGTGCAAATGCCAACTCAAACTCAATAATTATTGCTAATGACGCTAATTGCTTAAACGTTTCTTCGGGAATTGCATTGTTTGAATCAAAAAAAAATAATGGTAAATTCGAAATGACTTGTTATGTTAATTATGAATTCAATACGCTAGGCATAAATTTTTATCCAAATCCTGCAAGAATAATTTCTACGGTTAAATTTATTAAACAACCCCCACCTGATGAAACGTTTAATTTAAGTATATGGTCTATTCAAGGAAATTTATTAATGCTACAAAAAGAGATAGGACATAATTTATATAATGGTATAGAACTTAATTTATATAAACTTGCCCCTGGTAGCTATATACTAAATATCGAGTCAGCAAGATATTTTGACACAATAAAATTTATTAAAACATATTGATTCTGAATAACATGAAAATATATAAACTATTTGCTTTTTTATTAACTTTTTTTTTGTTGCACACTACTTATGCTCAAACAAGTAAAAATGGTATTTATATACAAGCATTAACAAGAGATAGGTATTCAAATCCTTCAAAAAATAGATTAATTTATGTTCAATCTAGTATTTTGCAGTCATCTGTCGATGGAATAGTTTCATTAAAAGAGGAATTTAAGACAATGACTGATTCGATTGGGATTTTTAATATTAGTGTTGGTCAAGGTAACAGGATTGGAGGTATTGAAACTAACTTGTCTAGCATTCCATGGTCAAAAGGTCCTTTTTTTCTCAATTTGAAAATATCTATTCAACCTACTGATACTGATCCAAACTGGGATTATACAAAAGAATTAATTGATATCGGAACGACACCATTTGGCACAGTACCATATGCATTATATTCTGATAAATCTGAAGAACTTAACAATAAAGTAAATTTAATAGATAGTAATAAGGTTTTTATTACTCCTTTTCAATTAAGTAAAATTTCATTAGGCTTAAATGGGTTTTCTTTTGATTCCACTAGTTTGTCAAATAGAATTAATTCCAAAGTTTCAAATGTTGAATTAGTATCATTATCTGACAAAATTGCATCTAATACTATTAGTATAACTAATAATATAGAAGCCATAAATAATAAAGCAAATATATATTCACCTATCTTTACTGGTGCCCCTAATTTCCCATCTGAAAGTATAGCTTTTACGCAAAATATTAATGATAGTTCATCGAAATTAGCAACAACAGAATTTGTAAAAGCGGCTTTAGTAAATATTCCATTAGGGTTAAGTTCAATTGGTCCAATTTCTACAATATCAAATATTAATGCTGCTACAATAAGTGGAACTGGTCAATTAATTTTAACACCTGCTGATGCAAATAATGGTGGCATAGTTTCAACCGGAGATCAAATATTTTCTGGTAATAAATCGATATTAGGAAATTTATTAACTAGCGGACAAATTACTACTGGTTCAGTGACTTATCCAAATACAGATGGTTCTGATGGTCAATTTTTATCAACAAATGGAAGTGGAATTATTTCTTGGCAATCAATTTCTAGTAATTTGCCAATTGCAAATGCTTCAACAATTGGTGCAATTAAAGTTGGTAATAATTTAAGTATAGATGGTAATGGAGTGCTTAGTTCATCTGGTTTGGTTCCATATAGTGGTGCAACTGAATCTGTGGATTTAGGTGCTTATGATTTAAAAGTAAACGGATTGACAATAGGGCGAGGTGCAAATATTGCTATTGATAATAATACGGCGCTGGGTACAAATGCTTTAATGAGTTCAACAAATAATGGTGAAAGAAATACTGCAGTTGGATATAATTCAATACCATATTATGTTGGAACTGGCATTGGATATAACACAAGTGTTGGTTATGATAATATGTTTGGACTTACCACAGGACTTGCAAACACATCAATTGGCGCAGAGACTATGTTTCAATTAGGTAATGGAAGTAATAATACAGCAATTGGAAATCATACACTTCTTTCAAATACAGGAAGTGGAAA